>NZ_JBHSMI010000003.1:0-145245 GCF_042655525.1 Cohnella soli | reverse complement strand
CAGCTATGCCGAAGCGCTCTGGTGAGAGGCTTCGGCACCACTTAAAAAAGTGACATTTTCTCGGACGAGTTAGGGTGACATTTTCTCAGAAGTTTGACATACACATCTTCGTACACCTTCTTCGTACGCATCTTCGCACATTTGTCGCTCATCGTTCACCGTTCGTTTCTTTCGCCGTTCCCGTTCCGATCGCTTGTTCATACGCTGTACGATCAGCGCCCGGAACATTCGCATTTGTTGTTACAGGCGCCAAGGTTATTCGTACGGGGAGGAACTTCTCTTGATTCGATGGAGACACCCTCGGGACGATCGCGGTATCGTCGAGCTTGTCCGCACGCAGCTCGTGCCGATTTCACCCTGGCAGCATCCGAGAGACAGTCGGCTTTATTCCGAGATTACGCGGCGCATTCGCAAAGGCGCCACCTTGGTTGCCTCCGAGTCCCGCAGAAGTACGCCATTCGGTTTTCTTCATATGGAATTTCGCTCCGACACGCTGTTCATCGACCTGCTCGCCGTCGATTCTTCCCATCAGAACAGACACTGGGGCAGCGAACTTATGCAAAGCGCCGAACAATACGGTCGCAAAAAAGGATGCCGCATATCACGCGTATTCGTCGACGAAGACAATGGACGTGCGCTGCGGTTCTATCAGAGACTCGGTTATGGTGGAGTTCGCTGGATCCAGTCGCTGAAAGTGATCGAACTTGCAAAAATGCTTTGATCGCTCGTACAGCGACAAACGGCGGCCGCCGCCTCCATGGGTGACAGCCGCCTCTGTTTTTTCGCTTGAGCGCACCTACTCTCAGTACCCTAGACTTGTCCAATCGCGCGAATGCCCAATTATTTCCATCTGCGCTTCGTCATCACCACCAACCGCCGTAGCCGCCGCCATAGCCGTAACCGTCATATCCTCCGCCCCAGCCAAATCCATCGTCTATCGTGCCAACCGCGAGCAGATCGAACAAAACGAGTGGAATAATCGCTTTCGTTTGCACTTTCTTGCCTTTTGCAGGCTCAACGATGAGCCGGTTGCCTTGAATCCGGACAAGCTTGCCCGAAACGATGGAACCATCTTTGCGCATTGCTTTGATTTCTTTTCCCACGAGTTGGTTGACTTGGGAACGCGTAATTTTCGCCATCTTACAACACTCCTTCCTCGGTGCTTGCAATTTCCAACGGAATGCGAACGGCGAAGCAACCATTTAGAACACCAACAATTGTCTTCCCGTTGTCCAATAGCGTATGACTTAAGAGCTTGTCGCGCTTGTACGCCTGTCCTTCGGACGTGGAAAATGGGGCTTGCGGGTAAAGGTACTGGCGTGTAAGATGCTAGTGAAAGCGATGAGTGAATTGAAGATACGATGGGCTAATAACCGAATACAAGAAAAACGATCGCGAAGCACGCGTCGTTCGTCCCAGTGGGGCGGGCGGCGCTTATTTATTTTTCCGGGAGGCGACCGATTTGGTTATGAAGAAAGCTTCAACTGGGGCATTTGAAACTTTGTACGAGGAATGGTTGAAGCGGCAATTGCGCGGCTGCAGCGGAGAACGGAGAAGGATACTTGCTTCCGGGCTCAAGCACGCTTCGAAAGCATTCCTCACTTCTGTGTGGTGGCCTGCCTTCAGTCACTTCAACGGCTTATCGCCTGAGTGTGAGGTCAAAGATTTTAAGGATGGTTTTCGTTACATCGACTTTGTATGGACACTGCCCGGAGCGATGATTGCAATCGAAATCGACGGCTACGGCCCGCACTGGCGCAACATCGACCGCTGGAAATTCGCCGATCACCTGTTCCGCCAAAATCATCTCATCCTTGATGACTGGAAAGTCATCCGATTATCTTACGACGATATCATCGAGCATCCGAGGAAATGCCAACAACTTTTTCTGCATGTGCTAGGGAAATGGGGCCTGGGCTATCGCTTGAGCGATGCGGCTGCCAACATTCCAGATCCGGTCGACCGAGCAATAATGGACTTCGCCTCACGTACTAGCACCCCATTCTCTCCAGCGCAAGCCGCTAAAGCGCTCGGATGGAAACCAGTTACGATTGCAAGGCATATGAATCGCTTGGCATTGGCAGGGTTGCTTCTTTCAGCCAGGCCAGGTGTGAAAAGAATCCGCAAATACATCCTCGCTCCGGCCAAGTGATTAGCTAGTCGGAAGTTAGGGATTCGGTAATGTGGGGCATTAGCTTTTTTAATACTTTATCAGGGGCATGTGGTGGTCCAGGGGGGGGAGCGTTAGCGTCTTTGAGTACGTTATCGGGTCTGTGAAGCGGTCAATGGGTCACGTTAGCGTCTTTGAGTACTTTATCGAGCGTGCCGGGGCGGTCGTTAGGACGGTTTGCGTCTTTGAGTACGTTATCGGGCCTGCGAAGCGATCAATTGGATGCATTAGCGTCTTTGAGTGCTTTATCAGGGACACTTGACGGTCGATGGGGGGGCATTAGCATCTTTGAGTACTTTATCGAGCGTGCCGGGGTGGTCGCTGGGGGCGTTTGAGCCGCCTGCGCAGATAGCAAAAAGCCCCGGTTGCCCGTGGCTTTTCTGCATGTAGAAGCCTTAATCGGCCTCTTACGCGTTGATTTTTTCTTTAGCTGCGCCAGCAAGCGAGTTGAACGCACCGATGTCGTTAACTGCGAGGTCAGCGAGCATTTTGCGGTTCACTTCGATGCCAGCCAGTTTCAAGCCATGCATCAGTTTGCTGTAGCTCAGGCCGTTCTGGCGAGCAGCAGCGTTAATACGCACGATCCACAATTTGCGGAAGTTCCGCTTCGTCTGACGACGGTCGCGGTATGCGTACATCAAGGATTTCATTACTTGTTCTTTAGCTTTCTTAAACAGGCGATGTTTCGCGCCCCAGTAACCTTTTGCCAACTTCAACATTCTATTGCGACGACGGCGCGTGACGAATCCGCCTTTGACTCTTGCCATGATTCATTACCTCCCGGAAGTGTTCGTATACGTAATAACGAATGTTATTTCAGGTTTGCGAGTTGTTGTTGCAGACGACGAACGTCGCCTTGAGCCATCAATGGCTGACCGGACAATACGCGTTTCGCGCGGCCGGATTTGTGGGAGAGCAAGTGGTTTTTGTACGCTTTGAAGCGTTTGACTTTACCTGTTCCCGTAATTTTGAAACGATCTTTCAAGCTGCTGTGCGTTTTCATCTTAGGCATGGAATATATCCTCCTGTCAGTGGGGTTTCGGAGCCAAAATCATAATCATGCTGCGGCCTTCGAGCTTAGGCATACGTTCAATAATACAGATATCGGTCACTTCGTTCGCGACACGCTCCAATATTTTCTGTCCGAGCTTGGCATGCGTAATTTCACGACCGCGGAACCGCACGGAGCATTTCACCTTGTCGCCATCTTTCAGAAATTTCACGACGTTGCGGAATTTCGTTTGATAATCGTTTTCCTCAATGTTCGCACGAAACCAAACTTCTTTCAGATCGACGATTTTCTGATTCTTCCGAGCTTCCTTTTCCTTCTTCTGCTGCTCATAACGGAACTTGCCGTAGTCCATAATGCGGCACACCGGCGGTTTCGCCTGCGGCGCTACGTTGACCAAGTCAAGGTTCGCGTCAATCGCCATCTGCATCGCTTCACGGAAAGGTTTGATGCCGATCTGTTCGCCTTCGGGGCCGACCAAACGCACTTCTTTCGCCCGAATTTCATCGTTGATTTGATGGTCCTTGCTAATAATGTTCCACCTCCGTAATAAACTGCATGTTACGCTGCGCAAGGCAATAAAAAAATGCGGGTCTCAGAGACCCGCATCCTAGTCCTAACGTTATCGGCATACGGATTACCGGAGCATCCGCGCTCGTATCGTCGGCTACGCTAACCCGTCAGCCGAAGCCGATGAGGTGAGAAGCGGGTGCTTCTGCTTGCGCGTGCTGAAAATCGCTTTATCAGTCACAACGACCACTATAGCATGCCGCAATGACGAAGTCAATGAATGACATTACATTTGTTTGCCTTGCACTTCTTCAAGCCGCAGAACGCGCGTATGCTGCGTATGGCTCCACGTCTTGTTGTTCTGCGTGAAGAACGCATAGAACGTTATCGGCCACCAGGTGAAAAAGAAAATCGGGAACGTGATGAGCCTGAAGTACACTTTCCAATTCACCTTTTCCAGCAACATAGAAAGCGGTACTTGCAAGTAGATGTAGATGGAAATCGGAATAGCCAGCCAAGCCGGCGCGATCGAATAAATCGAATCGAAATGCGGCTCGCCAGGAAGCATGAGATCGAACCAGAGCGTCGCCGTAATCAAAAATCCGATCAGGAAGTTGTACGCATTAAACACGTACATCGCTGCGTCGATCTTCACCAGACTGCGTTCTTTGATGCCTTGCCAGAGAAGCGGCAGCATGTAACGGCGGGTTACGTCAAAATGACCTTGCATCCAGCGAAGCCGCTGGCGGGAGGAAGCTCTGAACGTGATTGGCTTCTCGTCGTACACACGGGCATCATAGTTAAATTTCGGATAAATATCGCGCTGAATGCAGCGGATCGTAAACTCGAGATCCTCGACGAGGCTGGTCGCACCCCATCCCATTTCTTTAAGCAACTTCGTCTCGAAGCACATGCCCGTGCCGCCGAGGAAGTTGGATAAACCCAAATTATAACGCGGCATTTGCCACAGACGGTTGCAGAACCAGTAGTTGATGCCGTTCGCCGCGCTGACCCAGGAATCGTGCGGATTTTTCGTATCCAGATAACCTTGGATAACCCGGTAGCCGTTGCACAGATCTTCATTCATGTATTGCAGGAAGTTCGTCGCAACCAGATTGTCGGCATCGAACATGACAATCGCGTCGTATTGACGAGGATGCTTCCACAGCTTGGCCAGCATCCACTCAATCGCGTAACCTTTGCCCCGCTCGTTCGGATTCGTCCGCTCGCAGGCGTGCACGCCCGGATACTGACGCACGACATCGGCGGTGCCATCCGTGCAATTGTCGCAGATGACAAATACGTCATACAGCTCGCGAGGATAATCCATTTTCAGCAAATTGTCGACGAGTGCGCCAACGACTGCTTCCTCGTTGTGCGCGGCGACAAGCAGCGCGAACGATTTGGTCGGCTTGTGCGTAATCCGCTCCCGTTTGCGGTACCAACCGAAAAAAGACAAAACAACCTGGTATGCCCCGATGATAAAAAACACCACCTGCACGACCAATAGAAACTCATTAAACATATTCAGTTGTACCCCCTAGATCCCTTTTTCTTTTTCTCTGTCTCTTTTTTGTTTCTTTGTTCAGAAAAGTGTTATGAAAACGACTTTCTTGATTTTCAGTTTTTTGGCCGCTTTTGTCAAAGGTCTATTCTCCCATAATCGCGCTTGGCGGTCGGCATGGGCGGATATTCGGCTGACATTGCGCCAGAACGTGGCTATTGCTGCGTCTTTACTCCATTTTGCTTCGATTTTACGGCATTTAAGGAAACTTTTATCTGTCTTTAAGGTTTCTCACAATGCCGCGCTTCGCACGCCGACTTCTTCCTCCAGACTCATCTTCAGCCCTCGAAAAATTTCGTCCCAAGAACGTCCTCTCGCATATCTGAGGCCAGCTTCGGACAGCAGTTCTCTCATCGCGCGACCGCTGCTCAGTCGCTCCAGCGCTTCCGCAAAAGCCGCTGCGTCACCTGGCGGACAGAGCAGTCCGTTCACGCCGTGCCGAATCGTATCAGGAACCGCTCCGCCTGCGGCGCCGATGACTGGCAGCCCGCACGCCATCGCTTCGAGCACGACGTTACCGAACGTCTCCGTTGCGGAAGGGAACAGCAACGTATCGGAAGCCGCCATCCACAACCGCAAATTTTCTTGGGCAATCGGACCCAGAAATCGGGCTTGAATGCCCTTTGCAGTCGCCAGTTCCTTTAACTCCGCAGCAGACGGCCCGTCTCCGGCGGCGACAAACGTAATGTCGGCACCTCTGCCCGCGAGCAAGGCGACCGCCTCTACCGCAACCTCGGGATCTTTCTCCGGCGCAATTCTCCCGGCGTACAGAGCGACGAATGTCTCTGTTGAGATCCCGAGTTCCCTTCGCAGAACCGCTCGGTTATCGTGCGGGCGAAAACGCTTCGTATCGACGCCTCTTCCCCAAATTTCGAGACGATTCCAGCCAGCCCTACGACATTCTTCGAGCACTGAATTCGACGGCACATAGATCTTTTGGCATGGTCGATGGAACCAGTGCAAATATCTCCATAGAAGTTTACCCAACCACTGGAGATTGTAATACGGCAAATATCGCGCGAAATGCGTATGATGCGACGCAACGAGCGGAATGCCGTGTTTGACCGCGAGATGGCGTCCGACGACCCCTGTGCCGAACGGTGTCGCGACATGGATTGCGGTCGGCCTGAACTTGAGCAGCTTGCGTTCGGCATCCGCAGAAAGGGGAACGGCGAGCCGACATTCGGGGTACAGAAAAAACGGCATGCTCATCAATCTTTCCGTCGCCTCCGACATCGTCTTCTCGCGCCGCGGCCTCGAAGGAGCGAAGACGAGACATTCGTGACCTTGCGCGCGCAAGTATGTCACCCACCTTTCCAACGTCTTCGCGACTCCGTTGATCTCGGGGGCATACGTATCGGTGAAAAGCGCCAACCGCAATTTCTCCATGGTCACCCTCCTATTCGTTTGCCACCATTATAAGGAACTGACGTTAACGGAAGATCATCTCGTCGTTAATACTCCGCTGACATTGACCTTATAAGATGAGATAAGAGTTAAACAGCCGAAAGGAAGTGGGTTCATGAGCCGAATTTACCGTATGCTCCAAGAAGTTGAACGCCCGCTGTTCATGTATGTGAATATTCGTTGGAACCGTTCTGCATTGAATTGGGTCTTCCATATATTGTCTCTCATCGCAGGCGCGACGTTCAGCCTGAGCTTCTCTTTGGTAGCCGGGCTGTTCGCACCCGACCGCTGGAGCCATGCCGGCTGGGTAGCGCTTGCCGCCGTCGCCGTCAGCCATATCCCGGTCGCGATCGCCAAGCGCAGCGCCCCCCGTCTTCGCCCTTATCAAGTGTTCCCGCATACGAACACGAACCGTAAACCGTTGAAGGATCCTTCGTTCCCGTCCGGCCATACGACGGCTGCCTTCGCGATGCTAACGCCATGGATGCTCGTTCAGCCGATGCTCATTCCGATTCTGCTTCCCGTCGGGATCGGCGTCGCGCTTTCCCGCGTATACTTCGGGCTCCATTTCCCTAGCGACACTGTCGCAGGCGCGTTGCTCGGAAGCACGACAGCGATTGCTTTATCGATGTGGATGTAACATGCGGCCAAATGCGAAAAGTTGAGCGATTAACGGCGCGTGACGACGCTATTTCGGCCAGGTGCTAGTCCCATTAAATAAGGGCTGTCCCATAAGTCATCAACGATGACCTACAGGATAGCCCCTGTTTCTATGCAAGCCTATGCGTTTATTCTTTCGAAACCCGATCCGCCTCATAATTTCTCATAGGCCCTCTGCGCGCCTGCTCTTCGAGCGAACCTGCGACTTCGCGGCGATGTTCCGCTTGAACGACCTTGCCGACGACTGACTCCAACCGATAGATCGGCATCCCCCGGCCGACAAACTTCGCTTCGTACTCAGTGAGCACCAGATCGTCCCTCAGTCCCTCACGGTGTAAGTCGAGGGAAATGTTTCGCATCTGGAATTCCGTGTCCGAGAAGCTGTTCAAAGAAAATTCGAACAAACTGAGCGAATCCGTTTTGAAGTGGATCTCGCCCCTCTCGCTTAACACTTCCTTATACTTCAGCAGAAACTTCGGATGGGTCAGTCGGCGCTTGGCGTGCTTCGCCTTAGGCCAAGGATCGCTGAAGTTCAAGTAGATGCGCTCGAGCTCGCCCGGCTCGAACATTTTGTCCAGAAACTCCACGTTACCCCTCACCAGCGCCAAATTCGGCACTTCGTCTGAGCCTTTCTCCTCCAACCAGAGTTTACGGGCTTTCTCGCTCCCACGCTTTAACAATTCGTCATACATATCCATGCCGATATAGTTGATATGCGGATTGTTCACGCTATGTCTGCTGATGAACTGGCCTTTTCCCATACCGCACTCGATATGAATCGGATTTTCGTTGCCAAAAAACTCGTGCCACCTTCCCCGCATCTCCTGAGGGTCTAAAACAACGAGATCGGCCTGTTTTTCCAAACTCTCCCTGATGTTCTTTTTACCGCGAAGCCGCATGCTCCAGTCCTCCCACAACGCTTGTCGCTTGTCGTCAATGACTTCTATTGTGCCGAAAGTCTCGTCCATTGTAAAGAGAAGCCGCACGCCCGTCTGAAGTTCGATGGATATACGTTCCGCTAACCGGACAAAATAGGGAACAAGCAAATCGCTACGAGACAGGAGGGGTCTTCAGATGAAAATAAAACCAGCTTTGTATATCGCGCTCGTTACATGCGCTTCGGTCGTAATGCTGAGTGCTTGCGGCAGCAATAAAAACAATAACAACACCTCACCTTCCCCGGTCGCAAGCTCGTCCGGCGCCGCAGGAGGCGGGGCTACAAAGAACATTACGATTACCGCAGCCAACTGGGAATTCGATCAGCCCGAGATCAAAGTCAAAAAAGGCGATACGATCAACTTGACGCTTACGAATAAGCAAGGCGTGCACGGCATCGAAATCACTGATTTCGGCGTAAAGATCAAAAACGGCGAAACGAAATCGTTCACCGTCGACAAAGCAGGCACATTCGAATACCACTGCAACATTCAATGCGGTCAAGGCCACGACAATATGACGGGCAACATTATCGTCGAATAAGCAGCTTATATCAAGACAAAAGCCCGCCGGCACTGGCGGGCTCTTCGTTTGTTCTCAGAGCTTATGCAATCGGGAGTTCGTTATAAGGGGATGTCCCATAGGCTGTGAAAGACTAAGGGACATTCCCTTTTTGTGAGCAACGGACTACAGCATGGCTCTCCCGAGAGTGAGATGTTCGACTTTTTCGAGCAACTACCTGCCGCTAGCCTCTACCGAGGGTGAGATGTTCGACTTTGTCGAGCAACTGCTTGCAGGGAGTGAGACAGCCCCCTGAATTCAACTCTTGAATTACTTGGCTGCATGAACGTTGCCATTGTTCGCCTGACCCGCGCTGCCTTGTGTTTTATCTCCGCCCAGAGCGAATACATGGACTTTCGGCTTCGTGCCGCCGGAAGTAAATGTCAAATATTGTTTGCCGTTCGCCGTAAAGAACGATGGGGCAGCCTGGATATTGTCGCCGGCCGTCTGAAACGTCCAAAGCACTTTGCCGGTTTTAATTTCCATGGCATTGATTTTGCCGTCCAGTTCGCCGAAGAACGCAAGACCGGCATCGGTGCTCGACAAGCCGCCCCGCATCATGTCTTTCGTTTTATTCTGATACACTTGTTTGCCGGTGTTCACGTCAATCGCCGTAATCGTGCCGAAAGGAACGACGTCCGTCGGCGTTTCACCGAGCGCCGTACCGAACGCCCATGCGCCGTTAAACTGCTTGTTAAACGCTTCGTCCTGATTTTTCGCGCTTTTCAGCACGGACGGATACTCAATGCCCGGAATGAGCACGTAGTTCGATGCCGGATCATACGTCTCAGGCGCATAGTTCTCTCCGCCAAGCACGCCCGGGTAGACGAGAACACCTTCCGGCGTCGGCTTCGGATGAGAAATTTTCGCGAACGGAACGCCGTCCCATACCACTTTGCCCGTCGCTGCGTCCCATGCCCACCATTGTCCGGACTTGCCGCCTTCCACGACGACCTTTTGCTGTTTGCCGTTGACGTTCGCTTTGAGAATCATCGGCGACGCAGCCGCATCATAGTCCCACAGGTCATGGCTGATTTCTTGCTTCGACCAGACGAGCTTACCTGTCGCGCTATCAACCGCTACGACCGAGTCCGTGTGCGGGTTCGCGCCCGGACGGCCTTCCCCATAGAAATCCGGTGACGGGTTGCCGACCGCGAAGTACATGATGCCCGTCTCTTCGTCGATCGCGACCGGGTTCCAGACGGCGCCGCCGCCTTGGTATTTACTCTTGGCGAGCCAATCTTGGCCCTTCGGAGGGACCGTCCAAAATGGCGCATCCCAGGCAGGCGTCAGATCGCTCGCTTTATAGGCTGCCACGAAGCCGCGCACGCCGTTGTCGCCGCCGCTGCTTCCAATATAAATATTGCCTTTGTAATAGATCGGCGCCGTCGTTTCGTAATATCCGTTCTCGACCGTTACGCCTTCGATGGAATCGGCAAGATTAACGTCCTTCACAAGCGCGCCCGTATTCTGATCCAGCGCGATGATGTGGTTGTTAACCGTCAGCATAAACACTTTGCCTTCGCCGACCGCTACGCCCCGGTTGGCGATGATGCCAGCTTTGCTGAAGTCTTTCGCCAATGCCGCGTCCGGTTTCCAGTGCCATTTCAATTTGCCTGTTACACCGTCAAACGCGAACACCTGATTGCCGGCAGTCGTCACGAAGATGACGCCGTCGACGACGACCGGATACGATTGGTTACCGTTCTTCACGTCGGCATCTAGCGTCTTCAGATCAGCCGTCCATACGAGGCCGAGATCGCCGACATTATCGGCCGTTACTTCCTTAAACGGAACGTGACGCGTATTGCCGAGATCGTACCCGTACGTCGGGAAGTTCTCAAACGTTGTCGCGGACGGCGAAGACGGCGCTGACGCCGATGGAGAGGCTGCGGGCGTTGTAGCGGATGGTGATGGAGAAGCATTGTTGTTCTTGTTGGTCGAACAAGCGGTTAGCGCAAGAAGCGCAGACAACGTCGCTCCGGTTATAGCCGTTCTTTTGTTCAAAATCTTCAACTCCTCTGTGTCGTTACTCGGTCTGTGCGGCTCAAGTCATGACCATAGAGTTGGCAAAATCATCGTGGAATAATCGTGAAAATGCGAAATGTTTACATGACAAAAAGAACGCGAGCGCCGTCCGCGTTCACGTCCTTTTCGTATCGCTTCATCTATGCTGTAATCGTTTATATAGTGGCTTTGCGAAGAAGCGCATAAGTCACGGCTACGTATACGAGCGTTAGTCCGAGCAGCGTCCCCGTCACTTGCATCAGCGTTGCTCCGCCAAGCCAATCGAACAGCGCCGTCCACTTCTCATAATAGGTGATCAAATATGCAGCAACAGTCATGGCGAGCGTAATCACAGCGAAGAAGAGCAGCATGACGTTACGGCCGAATCTGCGAAAGATGCTTGAGATCAAGAAACCGGAGAAAAAGATATTCGTCATCGAGCAAAAGAAGAATAGAACTGTCACCGGCAAAGCACCGTCACTGATACTCGGCAAGCTGAAGAAATGAAGCCCTACGCCCCAGCCATCCGTTTGCCGCTCAATCCAGGCGAGTAATGTCAGAATAACGGAGGAACTTGCCGCAATGATGGCAATGGCCGTTGCCGTTCCAATGAAGAAATCTTTGCGTCTTGCGCCGAACCCGATAATGAACGAATAAGTCTGACTCACGCTGGCAATCCCGAGAACGAATACGTAAACAAAGATCGAGGCAAGACCTCCAGTCGTAAAACCTTCCCCTGATGCCCCGGCGAGCAGCAAGTTGACAACAAAGCTGCTGAACAGGATGACCCAAGGCAACGCGATCCACGACCAGATGTCCGCAAAATGAGTCTTTACGATTCCGAACGATTTGCTCATTTCGATACTCCTTTCTCTTGGCCTACTTTGGCATTCGTCATATAGACAATCATCTGCTGCAGCGATACCGGCGTAATTTCCAAACCGAACTCAGCCGCCCTCCGGCGGTCTCGTTCGCTGAGTTCTCCCAAAACCGTCGCAGTTCCGAGGCTGCCTAACGGTTCGCGATGAATCACTTCTTTACCTTCCAACAACAATTCCAGTTTCTGCAAGCTGCCGACGATTGTCGACGCCCTTCCTCTGAGCGCATCTGCCTCTTCATCAAGCAAAACACGGCCCTTATCGACGACGATGACATGTTCGAGCATTTGGCTTACTTCGTCAATCAGGTGAGTCGACAGTACGATTGTTCGCGGGTGCTCCGCGTAATCTTCAAGCAAGCGATTGTAGAACAGACTGCGGGCAACGGCATCCAAACCTAAGTACGGCTCATCGAAAAACGTAAGCGGAGCGCGGCTGGCGAGTCCAACGATAATACCGACCGAAGATAACATGCCGCGAGACAATTTCTTCATTTTGCGCTTAAGCGGCAGTCGAAATTCTTCGACGAGTTGGTTCGCGAATGCCGCATCCCAATTCGGGTAAAACAACTTCGCCACGTTTAACACGTCGGCAACGCGGAATGTATCCGGATACTTCTGACTCTCTTTAATGAAGCAAATCCGATTAAGCACCCCGGCGTTCTCGTATGGTTCCTCGCCGAACACGCGAATTTTGCCTTCCGTAGGAAACATTTGGGCTGTAATCATATGCATGATCGTCGTCTTTCCGGCGCCGTTGCGTCCGAGCAGCCCGTATATTTTCCCCTCTTCCAGCTTTAAGTTGACGGCATCCACCGCTTTCGTCTTGCCGTATGTTTTCGTTAATCCTGTAAGTTCTACGATCGTGTTCATTGGCCCGTCTCCTTCCTTCTGATCATATCCGTTAATTGATCCGCCGTAATTCCGAGTTTCTCCGCCTCTCGCACCATTGCGACGACGTACTGCTCATAGAACCGCTCCTTGCGGTTTTCCACGATCTTCTCCCGGACGCCGGAAGCCACGAACATGCCGATTCCTCTTTTCTTGTAAAGAATTTGTTGATCAACGAGAAGATTGACGCCCTTCAACACCGTTGCGGGATTGATCTGGTAAAAGGCGGCAAACTGATTCGTAGAGGGCACTTGCGATTCCTCGGGCAACACGCCTTCGAGAATATCGTTCTCGATCCGTTCCGCGATTTGTTGGAAAATGGGGCGGCTGTCGTCCATCGTAAAACTCATCGTCTCACCACCATGTTATTCGGTTAGTTACTCATGTAATTAACTATACAACCAATCATCCTCCTCGTCAAGCCCGTTTTAAACACATAAAAGCCGGCTCCCTGAAGGAACCGGCCTGTATCATCGTGTGTCCGACGAACGTCAATTCATTGTTCTATGTTCTTCGATATACTGATCTTCGATCAAATGATTCAATTTCTTCTTGGCGGATATTTCGATGTCATGGTTGTTGTGGAACTTGATTCCCGCTAACGCCATCGCTTCCTTCAGCGTCAGTTCCAGCTTAATCGTCTCGTCTCCTTGAGGAATGCGGACGTTCGTGTTCATCATCACATTCACCTCTCCAATCCATTAATAGTTGGCGGTTGGCTTGCCTGTCTATTTGGGTCGATGTAAGGTTTGTTTGTTGGTTTGACGCACTTTTAATATAACACTTCATGTTAGGTTTTTCAAGAGGAAACGCTTTCCCCTTCGCCCGATTTTCGATGTTTGTTTCGTATCGGTCAGGCTCCGATCGATCTGCCTCAATGATAAAATCGGCATCTTCTCGCAATTTCGATCGATTTTCGCTACAATTATACCGACTTCGTTAAAGGACGGATGCATCAATGGAAACAATAGCTGCAAATGATCAATCTCCTGCATTTTGGGCGGACAAAAGATTTCACACCTGGAATTATGAAATGCGGGAGAAGTTCGGAAATAAAGTGTTCAAAGTGATGCTCGACGCCGGCTTCACATGCCCGAACCGGGACGGTTCGATCGCGGCCGGGGGCTGTACGTTCTGCAGCACAAGAGGCTCAGGCGACTTCGCCGGCAGCAGACGCGACGATCTCGTCTCTCAGTTCAACCATATTCGCGACAGGCAACATCTCAAATGGCCCGAAGCGAAATATATCGGATACTTCCAGGCTTATACGAATACTTACGCCCCGGTGGAAACGCTTCGCGAATACTATGAAACGATTCTCGAGCAACCTGGCGTCGTCGGCCTCTCGATCGCCACTCGCCCGGACTGTCTGCCGGACGACGTTGTCGACTATTTGGCCGAGTTGAACGAGCGAACCTATTTATGGATCGAGATGGGATTGCAGACGATTCACGAATCGACGTCCGAGCTCATCAACCGCGCGCATGACACTGCTTGTTTCGTCGACGCAGTCACTAGGCTCCGCGCACGCGGCATTCGCGTCTGCGCCCATATTATCCATGGTCTCCCCGGAGAAACACGGGAAATGATGCTCGATACGGTGCAAGCAGTCGCGGGTATGGATGTACAAGGCATCAAAATTCACCTGCTCCATCTCATGCGCAAGACGCCGATGGTGCGCCAGTGGCGGGAAGGCTTGCTACGGTTTCTCGATCAGGACGAATACGTGTCCCTCGTCGTCGATTCCTTGGAGCTACTGCCTCCGGACATGATCGTTCATCGGCTTACCGGCGATGCCCCGCGCGACTTGCTCATCGGGCCGATGTGGAGCTTGCGTAAGTGGGAAGTGCTGAACGCCATCGATGCGGAGCTCGTCCGTAGAAACAGTTGGCAAGGAAAAGCCTGGAGGGGCGTATAAAATGGGTTTTCTATCCGTCCTGACGCAAGCGCAGCGCTGGATCGCCGAGCGCGTTCGTTCGGGTGATGCAGTCGTTGACGCGACCGCCGGCAACGGCTCGGACACGTTGTTCCTTGCGCGTACGGTCGGCTCTGGCGGCATCGTGTACGCTTTTGACGTGCAGGAGCAGGCACTGGCAAGCACCCGCGCAAGGCTGGAAGCGTCCGATCCGAAAACAGGCGGGAAGCTGCCTGAAGTTCATCTCATGCACGCGGGCCATGAGCGAATGGCTGAATTGATACCGCAGCCTCTTCGCGGCAATCTTGCCGCGGTGATGTTTAATCTCGGTTATTTGCCGGGCGCGGAGTCTCCGATTATTACGCAACCGGACAGCACGCTCGCGGCGCTAAATACGGCGCTTGACCTGCTTCGCCCAAATGGCATTGCGACCGTTGTCGTCTACCCCGGCCACGAAGGCGGTCGTGAAGAATCAGACGCGGTGCTCTCATGGGCTGCCGCAGTTCCGCAAACTGTCGCGCAAGCGGCTCTGTACCGTTTTCCGCAGAAAGACGCTTCTCCTTATTTGATCGCTCTTATTAAGAAATAGGAGGTTATATCCGAATGGCAGTACGCAAACTCGAGCATGTAGGCGTTATCGTTCAGTCTTTGGAGATATCGATTCCTTTTTACGAGAACGTTATCGGATTGAAACATCTGGAGACGCTCGTCCATACGAACGGCGTCATCCGCCTGGCGTTCATGGCATTCGACTCGTCATCCGAGACGGAAGTCGAGCTGATCGAAGGGTATACCGGCGACGTGAAGCGCGAAGGGCGCGTTCATCACCTGGCATTCACAGTCGACGACATTGAAGAGGAATTCGCCCGGGCGAAAGAGCTTTCGCTCATCGGGCTCGACGAAGGGATCACGATGCTCCCGAATGGAAGC
The DNA here is from genome assembly GCF_042655525.1 of Cohnella soli. Lineage (NCBI taxonomy): Bacteria > Bacillati > Bacillota > Bacilli > Caryophanales > Paenibacillaceae > Cohnella > Cohnella soli. Next base: position 129,808 of record NZ_JBHSMI010000003.1, on the reverse strand, counting down.
CGCTACTTCTTCTTCCAGGGGCCGGACGGCGAAGCGATCGAATTTTTCCAAACAACAAGAGGAGGCAACAAATAAAATGAGCACGAACAACGCGATTCAACCGTATCCGCTTCATTTCAAGCCTGATTTCCAAGAGAGAGTGTGGGGAGGGCGCGCGCTGGAGAAATTCGGCTACGACGTGCCGGCGGGCGCGATCGGGGAAGGCTGGATGATCGCTGATCACCCGAACGGCGTCTCTCATGTGACGAACGGCGCATTCGCAGGCAAAGGGCTGGACGACATTCGCAAGCTCGTCGGCGAGGAATGGTTTGGCGCGAAAGGCAAAATTTCCGGCAACGGACGATTCCCTCTTCTCGTTAAATTGCTCGATTGCAATGACGACTTATCTGTCCAAGTTCATCCAAACGATCATTACGATCGGCTTCCGAAGGGGGAACTCGGCAAGACGGAAATGTGGTACGTGCTTGAAGCCAAGCCGGACGCCAAAATCATCTACGGCCTGAAGCCGGGCGTCGACCGCACTGCTATGGCCGCAGCGATCGAGCAAGGCCGGATTATGGATACGTTGCAGGAAGTGCCGGTCAAAGCAGGCGATACGTTCTACATTCCGGCCGGAACGGTTCATGCGCTATGCGCGGGTGTCGTCGTCGCGGAAATTCAGCAGAACTCGGACACGACCTATCGTCTTTACGACTATGATCGTCCGGGACTAGACGGCAAACCTCGCGCGCTCCATATCGAAGATTCCTTAAACGTAACGGCATACGAGAACGCCGGAGCGGCTCGCATGGACACAAGCGGAGCGAAACCCGGCGAATGGCTGAAGCTCGCTGAATCCCCGTATTTCAAGACGGACAAAGGCGTCGTGAACGGCCCTTGGTCGCTGTCGACTTCCCCGGACAGCTTCGTCATCGTTATCGTGTGCGAAGGATCCGGCAGCATCGGCTGGGCAAGCGGGCTTGTTGATGCTAAAGCAGGCGATTGCTTCCTGCTTCCTGCCACGCTCGGCAGTTATACGCTGGATGGCTCGATGACCGTACTGCGAAGCCTCGTTCCTTGATTCGGCAGGATTCGCGCCTTTTCCGTCGAATCATGTACGTGAGTAACCAGCCAGACATCGGATAACGGAAAGGGTGAATCGGCGTGCGGCAAGGATTGACTTACGTAGGTTTAGGGGTCGCCGTGTGGGCGGTTCCGACATTGTTTTTCCTTCTGTTCGGCAAATGGGTCATGCTTGAGGTAGGTGAGCCGTACTTCGGAACTTCGCTGTTCCTGCTCGAAATGCTGTCGTTCCTTCTGCTTATCGGCCTTGCGCTCTTCGTCAGATTGCGCTTGATCCCGGAACGCGGAGCGGCGACTCGCTTCGGCTTCATCGCGACAGTCGTCGGCTTGCTGTTGAACACGTTCGCTGAATGGTATCGCAACTCGGTGTTCCCTTCATTTACGGAAGGGCAGCATCACGGCTACTCCGTATGGGTTACACTGGCTTACGCGCTAACGCTTGTCGTTCCTGCGGCCGTCGATCGACTGGTCAAAGAGCCTGCAACGGCGCAGCCCGCTGAAAAAGCGGAATTGCCGGTTGAGCAATCTGCCGACCAAGGTGAGCAAGATCGTAACGCCGAAGCGCCATCGGAATAGCTGATTGATAGGGGAGCGAATTCCTGTGACGATAACGTCCGTGGAAGAACATCGGCGCGAGGCGCCGCGAAGCGTCTCGTGCGCAGTCATCACCGTGTCGGATACGCGTACCCCGGAGACGGACAAGAGCGGACGACTCATTATGGAGCTGCTGGAAGCGCACGGACACAAGGTTGCGCACTACGAGATCGTGAAGGACGAGTACGAATTGTTGTCGGAGATATTGGCTCAAGCCGCTGATAATCCGCACGCGGAAGTCGTCCTGCTGAACGGCGGTACCGGCATTGCCGCACGCGATACGACTTATGAAGCGGTACGCGATCGACTGTGCAAGGAAATGCCAGGTTTCGGCGAACTCTTCCGCTACCTGAGCTACGCGGAGGATATCGGGTCTGCAGCCATTCTGTCACGTGCAATTGCCGGAACAATCGGGAATGCGACAGCCGTCTTCTCGATGCCCGGGTCGACCGGGGCGGTCAAGCTTGCGATGACGCGGCTCATTCTTCCCGAACTCGGCCACGTAATGCGAGAGTTATACAAGGATATGGTGTAATCAGGTCGCAAGAAATGAAAACAGCCTGCGAAGAGAACCGGATTTGAACGGTTCGTTCGCAGGCTGTTTTGTTATCGTCGTGAATTAGTTCAGTCCGAATCTCTCGGCGATAAATGCGATGGCCTGACGGTTCTGATGCCATGTCAACGCATGACCCGTGAATGGGTACGGAACGATCGTCTTATCGGAGCCGACCCGATTGTAAGCCGCATAGATTGTCTCCGGCATCGTCGTCGGGTCTTTTAACCCAACGGTAACAAAAAGCGGAATGCGAATCCGGTGCGCCAAATTAACGTTGTCGAAATAGCTTAACGTCTCAAACACTTTGTCCATTCGATCCGGGAAACGCTCGATATATTTGGCCGCTTCAGACAATGAGCTGCTTGAATTCAGCACCCCGAAATCGATCTGGCACATGTTCGGGATGTGCGCGACCGCAATTGCCGGCTTGTCCGACAAAGCCGCCGCGATCATCGCAAGCCCGCCGCCTTGACTGGCTCCGGAGACGCACACGCGCGACGCGTCGACTTCCGGCTGCTCGCTCGCCCAATCCAACGCTTTAATCGCATCGATCGTAATCGCTTTGTAATAACACGTGTCCTTGTCAAGAATGCCCTGCGTAACCCAACCCGTCATCATGCCGTAATGCTGCGGCATCAAGTTGCCCGTATCGCCGCCCTGCCCTCTGACGTCAACAGCGAATACCGCTACCCCCATCAACAAATACGCTGCGTAATCTTCAGGGTTGCCGCTGCTTCCGGTATACCCGGGAAACGAAACAATGCAAGGCAGTTTCGTGTTATCGGATCTGAAGCGCGGCAGCAAATACCAGCCACGAATCGGTGTCTCGTCGAAACCCTCTAATTCGACCCGATAAGCTTTCATGTGCGCGTATGGCGTCGCCTCTGGCGTTCTTCGGCCGTTAAGCGGCTTCTCCGCGAACTTTTTCAACTCCGCATCCCAGTACGCATCCAAGTCCACGGGGGAAGTCACCGGCGGAAACAAGCTTTCCAGCTCTGCGATTCTTCTTGTAATGGCGTTACCAGACATCGGCCGTCGTCTCCCCAATTAACCTCGTAAAATCGCTTCGATTGCAGACAGTTCGTCTGCAGAGAATTCAAGCCGTTTCAGCATGTCGACATTGTCGTCAAGCTGACTTGTCTTGCTCGCGCCGACAAGAACGCTCGTGACGCGTTCGCCGCGCAGCGTCCAGGCGAGCGCCATCTGCGCCAGCGACTGGCCTCGCGATATCGCGAGCTCGTTCAACTTGCCCACTTTAGCGATTTTCTCCGGCGTAATGCTGCCTTCGTTCAGGAACACCGATGCACCCGCAGCACGCGAATCTTGCGGAATGCCGCCCAGATATTTGTTCGTTAGCAGTCCTTGTTCCAACGGAGAGAACACAATGGAGCCGACACCGCCTTCCTCGAGCACGTCTTGCAAGCCGTCTTCGATCCAACGGTCGAACATGCTGTAGCGCGGTTGGTGAATAAGAAGCGGCGTGCCGAGCTCCTTCAGAATGCGGATCGCTTCCTTCGCTTGCGGCGCACGGTAGTTCGAAATACCGACGTACAGCGCTTTGCCCGAACGGACGGCATAATCGAGCGCTGCCATCGTTTCTTCAAGCGGCGTGTCAGGATCCGGGCGATGATGGTAAAAAATATCCACGTAATCGAGGCCCATCCGTTTCAAGCTTTGATCGAGACTGGAGATCAAATATTTGCGCGAGCCCCACTCTCCGTAAGGCCCTTCCCACATGTAATAACCGGCTTTGGTGGAGATGACCAGTTCATCGCGGTACGGCTTCAAGTCGGTCGCCAGCAAGCGGCCGAACATTTCCTCCGCGGAGCCCGGGGGCGGGCCGTAGTTGTTCGCCAAGTCGAAGTGAGTAATGCCGAGATCGAATGCGTGCCGGACCAGCGCCCGCCCGTTCTCGAAAGCGTCGATGCCGCCGAAATTATGCCACAACCCTAAGGAAACGGCGGGAATTTTCAGACCGAATCTTCCGACCCGATTGTACTTCATCGTCTTGTAACGTTCGGAACTCGCTTGATAAACCATCCCACATACACCTCGCTATTCGGATATTAAGCCTGCCGCCAGCCCGTCCGGCTGCGGCAGCGCCAGTAATTGCGGCCCCGTTTCTTCTCCCGCGTACAGAATAACAAGCATGGAAGGCCGGAAACGATCGACGCGCCCCTCGTCCATCCATACGCCGTAGTCGAACGGAAGCCGGTCAAGCGTACCTTTCTTCTGTAGTTCCCGCTCGTCCATGCCAAGCTTCACCGCCGCATATTTCAAGCCGGACGTCCAATCTTTCTTCTCCAGACGGCCGTCTTCCCACCAGAGCTTGCGCGGCTTGTATTTGTGCTGCAAATAATAGTCGATTTTCAGCAAACCAAGCGCCACATCGTGATCGAGTTCAGGCCTCGCATCCGCAAGCAGGAACGCCCACAATCGCGAAAATAAATCTTCAAGCTGATGGCCGATTCGGCTCCAGCCGCGTTCCTCCCAATAATCGCCGAACGCCTGGAAAAAATCGAACGGAGACGGATACGCCTGTTTGATCAGGTACTCCATCGTTCGATCCATCCGATGCGCGTTCCAGAACTTCTCAAGCACATCCTCTACACGTTTAATGCGCACGATGTCCGAGAACGGCATCAGATCATTGCCAAGCATCTCGTAAGGCGCGCGTTCCGCATAGACATAGCCATACTTCGCGGCGTCGATGCGCAGACCGGTTCCCCGCAGCATTTTCAAGAAACCAAGTTGAAGTTCTTCGGGCCGGAGCGCGAACACATCGTTAAACGTCTTGCGAAAGGTATCGTAATCCTCATGCGGAAGACCGGCGATCAGATCGAGATGCTGATCGATCTTCCCGCTCTCCTTCACTTTGACAACGGTACGGGTCAACTTGGTAAAGTTCTGACGACGCTGCACGGCAAGATTCGTCGGATCATTCGTTGACTGAACGCCGATCTCGAAACGGAATATGCCCGGAGGCGCCTTCTCTGCCAGGAAGTCGAGCACTTCAGGACGCATTATATCGGCGGTGATCTCGAATTGGAACACGCAGCCGTTATGGTTGTCAATTAGAAATTGGAACACTTCCATCGCATAGTCGCGCTTGATGTTAAACGTCCGGTCGACGAACTTGATCAGTTTCGCCCCGTTATCGATCAAATACTTCAGCTCGCCTTTCACCCATTCGATATCGAAATAACGGACGCCTACTTCGATGCTAGACAGGCAGAACTGGCAACTGAACGGACAACCGCGACTCGTCTCGAAATACACGACGCGATTGCGCATCGGAATCAAATCCTCTTCGAATCGATACGGAGACGGAATCGTATTGAGGTCCAGCTTCGGACGCGATGGGGTGCTGACAGGCTGCCCCTCCTTGTCGCGATAGGCTACCCCGAACACGAAATGGTACTTCCGCTCTCCCGCGATCTGGCGCAGTAAGTCCCGGAAAGTCTCCTCGCCCTCGCCCATAATGATGAAGTCGACAGAAGACAGCCGATTCATCCAGTAGTCCGTGTCATAGCTGACTTCTGGACCTCCGAGCATGATTTTCACGTCCGGCAACACTTTCCGCAGCATGTCCGCAATCACGATCGTCTCTTCGATATTCCATATGTAGCAGGAAAAACCGATGACATCGGGTTTCTTCGAATATAGATCGGCGACAACGCCCATCGAAGGATCCTTGATCGTATACTCAGCGATTTCGATATCGGGAAACTCGCTTTGGGCATAAGCTTTCAAATATCTCAGCGCAAGCGAGGTATGAATATATTTAGCATTTAACGTTGCTAGAACAACTTTCATAACGTGTTCCTACTTTCCTTGTCAAGCCTCTCTTTATTGTAGCGGAAAACACGTCGGGAAGAAACCTGAGACTTCATCCGGCTTCCGCGAAAAAGAACGCCGGTCTGCAGAGACCGACGTTCTTGTTGATCCTTTGGTTGGTTGTGAGGCCGGGGGCAACGAGTTATTGGCTTTTGCCTGCTGGCAATTGCGCTCTCGCAGTCGCTTCCAGGCTGTCCCGGAATTTCTTGACTGCCGGAACGTCCTGTTGCGATCCGTCCTTGCCTTTGATGAACACGGCACCTTTCGTTCCTGCCAGCACATCGAGGAACTGCTTCGTCAGCTTGCCTGTGACCGTACCGCCATGATCCGCGACCGTCTGCTCGAATTGTTTCTTCGTATCCGGCAGCAGATGGAATGTCTCAAAATCGAAAATCGGCGTATTATCAAGACCAATCAAATACATTTGCAAATAATTAACGAAAGTCTGCTCGACGGATTTCCGCTCCAGACTGTCCGGGAAAGCAACGACATAACTTTCGGCGGCAAGCGTCCGAGAAGCAAGATCGTCAAGCGAGATGATCAGGCCTCCGTCGCTGGCGGAAGGGTTGTCCGATTCAGTAGCCATCACATTCAAATAAGCTTTCATCGCTTCGGTTGCACCATTGGCTTGATCAGCCAGGCTGCGGTAATCGACGACAGGAAAAATAAAGCCTTCGGAAGTTTCTAGCTTATATCCGCCCTTCAACGTATCATGGACGAGGCTGCTCAGCGTTGCGTTCTTCAACGCGTCCACCTTCGCCTCGTCGATCGGCCATTTCAACCCGATCAATTTTGCCTGTACGTCATTCTCTTCATATTTCTTTTCAAGCTCCGGCAGTTCCTTATCATAATACTTCACCATGGCGCGAATCATATCATCGGCCTGCTCGGAAGAGACATTCCCGATCTCTTCCTTCAGCTTTCCGTACAGCTTGCTCGCCTCAGGTCCTTGGGACGCAAGCTGTACAAAATCCTTCGCAATCAATTCACCTTTATCCTCGCTCGGAGATTCCGATGGCGATTCGGAAGGCGATTCCGCAGACGCCACGGGTGACGACGACGGTGAAGGTGTGTTCGACGATCCTTCTGATTTAGAGCCGCACCCTGACAGGATGAGTGTAACTGCTGCTAGGCCTATCATGATTTTGATTCGGATATTCATGTTAGCAACCTCCTACTATATGTACAATATTGAACGAACCGTTTTGCAAAAAAGTTACTGCCTCATGCGAAAATCATTGTTCCTGCCACTAAAGCATCGGAAGGAATACGAATAAAAAGACAATCAAGACAATGATGCCGCTGATTCGGCTCATTAGCAAGTAGGCGTCGCTCGGCTCGGAGTCGCCTTTGACCATCCACCCGTACCTTAAGTACCATCCAAAAGCAGGATAGATGATATTCAGAACAGCGATTAAAATGAATAATATCGCTATAATGATCACGAAGATCGACCCCTTTACGATTTCGTTACGATATAGATTAGACGGTTTAAGTGCTTGAATAGTTTCTTTCGGAATGATCGTCCCTTTTCCGCACTCCATGTATACGGTACAATGTAGCGATAATTAGAAAACGGAGAGGAAGAACCCCACCCCATGACCACAACCTACCGCCTAATCGCCATGGATTTAGACGATACGCTGCTGACCGACGAGCTGACGGTGACCGAAGCGACGCGAGAAGCGATGGCCGCTGCTGTCGCGCAAGGTGTGCATATTACAATCGCCACTGGCCGAATGTTCGACTCCGCCCAGCGGATCGCTCGTCAGGTCGGACTGAACGTGCCGATCATTACGTACCAAGGCTCGCTGATCAAAAACCTGCTCGACGAGGAAGTATTGTACGAGCGTTCCGTCCCTGTCGACGTCGCGCAGGAACTGTACGCCTATTGCCTCGAACATGATCTGCACTTACAAAGCTATATTAACGACAAGCTGTATGTTCCCGCAGACAACGACAAAACAAAAGGCTACGCCAAACAATCCAACATCCCCTATACGGTTGAGCCCAACTTCGAGCGTATCGTCGCGCAAGAACGCCAAACTAAGCTGCTGATCATCGACGAGCCTGAAAAGCTGGACGCCTTGTTACCCGTATTGAAAGAGAGATTCGGCGGACGCGTTCACCTGACGAAGTCGAAGCCGAACTACCTCGAGTTCATGCACCCCGAAGGCACGAAAGGCCACGCGCTACGTTTCCTCGCCGCATATTACGGCATTCCAATGGAACAGACAATTGCGATGGGCGACGCCATGAACGATCACGAGATGGTCGAAGCGGCCGGACTCGGCGTTGCGATGGCGAATGCCGTTCCGGCATTAAAGGCCGTTGCCGACTTCATCACTCTCAGCAACAACGAAGACGGCGTGAAGCATGTGCTCGACAAGTTTGTACTTCATCCATAAGGCATTCATTCTACGCAAAAAAGAACCTCTCCGAAAAATTCACCCGGAGAGGTTCTTCGTTCAATCATCTAATACAAATCAGACGCCCAGCTTTTTCTCCAAAGTAAGCGCCTTGAGCGTGCCTTCCGGTCGTACGATCAGCTCCTGGTCCACGATCTCGTAGCCCATGTTCTGGTACAACACAAGGTTGTTCTGAACCGACTGGCGCACTTTACAACGGCTGACGTTAAGCCCTTTAGCTATCGCATGTCGCTCGATCCATTGGACAAGCTTCCGTGCATGTCCTCTTCTGCGGCGATTCGGTACGACAGACAATCGGTAGAAATGAATCGTATCGCCTTCGATCTTGAAGCGCACCATGGCAGACGCCATATCGTCTTCGAACAGGATTGCGGCAGATTCCGTCCCGTCCTGCAGCCCTTGAGCAATGCCCTCTTCCGTCTCATCAAGCGCGCTGGATGGCGGAATGGCCGTACGGTACTCTTCGAATGCGATCATCATAAGCGAGTATATCGTATTGGCGTCTTCTGCAGTTGCCTCGCGAACGGTGACCTCGGGGTCTTTGCGTAGTTTCGGCTGGGCTTGGGGCTTGTCTAGCGAAAGTGCTGGCTTGTCTCCCTCGGATGCTTCATCCGCCGAATCCGCTCCACCTTCCGAGTCCGCATTTTCACCCGATTCGTCGCTTTCTTCCGCTTGTTCTTCCGACGCAGCCGTAATTCGCGTGTCACCGCGCATGTAATCCCTTGTCGATTTAAGCACATAAAGCAGCATGATCACAAGCGAAGCGATCTGCTGAATCGGGTTCACGAAGGCAACTAGAAAGTTCAGAAACGCAAACACAATCGATAGTAGATATTTGCGTTTGTTGATCGTCACAATAAAGTAAACCATCGAAAGCAGCGAGAGAAGAAAGAATGGCCCGTAGAAGCTCATGTGCTCGCTGATCTCGCTATACTTCAGGCTGACGAGCATCACAAGGAACAACGCAAGCTTAAAGTAAGACACGTACAACATGATGCGAATGCTGGTTGGTTTCGTCAAAAATAATCCTCCCTGTTCATCGACCGTCGATATTCGAATATTATACCAAAAAAGGCCGAGCGGTGACCAGTAAGGTTCACCTTTCGGCTTTTCATTTTATTGACCGGCCAGCACCTGATACCAGACGCCGCGTTTCGAATACAGCGTGTCGCGTACTTTATCCCAACCGCCGAGGTAATCGATTGTGAACAAGTCAATCGGCTGAGGGAACTGGTCGCGCAGTTCATCCGCAAGCTTTTCCTGAACCGGACGGAAGCCGTGCTTCGCGAATAACCTCTGCGCCTTCTCCGAGTACAAATACTCCACGAATGCGTTCGCCGCTTCACGGACGCCGTGCCGATCGGCATTGCGATCGACGACCGCCAACGGATTCTCAATCAGAATCGTGCTGGACGGCACGACAATGTCGTAGGCCACCCCTTGCGCGATCCGCGCCAGCAACTCGTTCTCGTACGTGACGATAACATCGCCAACGCCATATTCGAAAGCTGCCATCGATGCCCGCCCGCTCTTGTCCATCGACTCGATGTTCCGATGAACATCTTCGAGGAACTTCTTAGCCGCTGCCGGATCTTTTGCGCCCGTCTCCCGCTCGGATTTCTTCAAACCCGCGCCATAGATCGCGTTGATGTCCCACTGCGCTCCGCCTGATGTTTTCGGGTTCGGGTACAGCACCTTCACGCCGGGTTTCGTCAAATCTTCGAAATCCCGAATGCCGAGAGGGTTGCCGGCCCGCGTACCGAGTACAACGATCGATTGGGTGACCATCCCCATGTAGGCGTTGTTCGTCCAGCCTTTATCGACCAGCCCCGCCTTCACGAGTTTGCGCATATCTCCCTCAAGGGCGAGCATCGTTACATCAGCTTCGAAGCCTCCAATTATCGCCCGGGCTTGCGTGCCCGATGCTTCGTACGATTCCTGGAACGCAACCGTCTGGCCGGTCCGTTTCTTCCACTCGGCTTTGAACGCAGGCATAATTTCCTGCAGTGCATCTTTGGCTACGGAATAGGCTCCGATGACAAGCGTAACGTCGCCAGCCGGCGCCGCTGAAGCGCCTGCTGCGCTCTCATCCGGTCGTCCGTTGCCGCATCCGCTAACGATCAATAGAACGAATAATGCCGCTATCCATCCTAACCGGCCTCTGTTGCTCGCCAGACCGGCTATGCGCTTTCCCTTCATCGTTGCCCTCCCGCGGTGCCTTCGTAGGCTTCCGCCAATAGGTAGTTCAAAAAGTCCGATTTTGATCACGAAGCGAGTGCTTATTAAATATGAACCGGCATCGGGTCTTCTTTAAGTTTGTTTTCCATAACCCAGCTGTCTTTGTCGTTAAACAAGTACGCCCGGTGGATCAACACGCGAACTTCTTCGCCCGGGTGCAATATTTCTTTCTCGAGCGAACGGTAGGTGACGAGACGAGTCGCCCCGACCTCAACTTCCACAAGCCACTCGCTCCCGCGAAAATGAACGTGGCGAACGAGTCCGGCCGCCGTCGCCGACAATAGCTCGAAATCCGAAGATTTGCCGATTTCCACATACTCCGGGCGAATGAGAGCTTTCGTGCCCGGCCAGCCCGAAGCTTCATTGAATCCGCGCAGAGATGAGACGTCTTCAACAATCGTTGATTCGCCGATAAAACTGGCAACGAAAGGCGATTGCGGGTTTTTATAAATTTCCCAAGGCGTGCCCTTCTGTTCCAGACGGCCTTTGTTGATTATCATAATTTGGTCGGCGACTTCGATCGCTTCGTCTTGGTCGTGCGTGACGAATATCGAAGTGATGCCCAGCCGGTCGATCATATCGCGCAGCCAGGAGCGCAGCTCATGGCGGATCTTCGCATCGATGGCAGCGAACGGCTCGTCAAGCAGCAACAGCTGCGGTTCCGGTGCCAACGCCCGAGCGAAAGCGACGCGCTGACGCTGACCGCCGGACAATTGATGCGGATAACGTTTCTCGAATCCGGACAGCCCGGTCAGCTCGACGAGTTCGGCGACGCGCGCTTTGATTTTCTCCTTCGTCCACTTCTTCACTTCGAGTCCGAAAGCGATGTTGCCCTCGACCGTCATATGCTTAAAAAGCGCGTAGTTCTGGAATACGAACCCGATTCCGCGCTCTTGCGGCGGCAGATCGTTAACACGCTTTCCGTGAAACAAAATTTCTCCCGTGTCGACGGATTCAAGGCCGGCGAGCATGCGAAGAATCGAAGTTTTCCCGCCGCCGCTCGGACCGAGCAGTCCGATTAACTGGCCTTTTTCGATCCCGAAGCTGACATCCTTAACCGCCTGGAATTCGCCGAACTTCTTGTTTAAGCCGCTCACTTCGATATGCATCTTAATGCACTTCCCTTCTCGATTTGGCCCATTCCATAAATAAGAGCAGCGTGACCGAGCCGGCCGCGAGCACTAGCGCAATCGCGTTGGCGGAAGTCAGGCTAAAGTTCTCGACATCCTGATAGACGAGCGTTGTTGCCGTTTGCGTTTTGAACAAAATATTGCCGGAGACGACAAGCACGGCACCGAACTCTCCGAGCGCCCTCGCGACCGTCAGCACGACGCCATACACGACGCACCACCGGATCGACGGCCAAGTCACTCGCCAGAATGTCGTCCACGCGCTTGCGCCAAGCGTCGAAGCCGCTTCTTCCTGAGCGCTTCCGATCTCCTGTAGCACTGGCATCACTTCCCGAACGATAAGCGGGAATGTCACGAACAACGTCGCGATGATCATTCCGGGTAAAGCGTATACGATGTCGATACCTGCCTTGTTAAACAGTGCGCCAAGCGCCGTTTCCGGTCCAAGAAGCAACACGATCATAAGACCGCCGATCACCGGCGATACGGCGAAAGGCAAATCGACGATACTGTTGAGCAACTGCTTCAGCCTACGGCCGAGCCACGTTGCCCGCACCAAATATAAAGAAAGCATGACGCCGAACACGGCGTTCACTACAGTAACGATAACGACGATCAACGCCGTCATATAGAGCGCGTGCACCGTCTCCGGCCGGGCAAGCCCGGATGCGAAACCGTCCCAGCCTTCATTAAACGCCCCCTCGACGATCCGGATGAGAGGTGCGACGAGCAGCAAACCAAACACGGCAACCGTTAAACCGATCCATAACCTTCTCATCCGTTTTTCCTCCTCATCTGAACGTAATTGACCGTCCATAAGATGATGAAAGAAAACGTCAAAAGAAGCACGCTGACGGCAGTAGCGCCGACGGCATTATCGCTTTCGATCTCTCCGAAAATATACACGGAAGCGATCAGCGTCCGCCCGGGGATGTTCCCCGCGACGAGCACGACTGCGCCGAACTCGGCAAGCGCCCGCGAGAAAGCGAGCATCGCGCCGCTCAAAATCCCCGGGAGCATGTTCGGAAACACAACGCGCCAGAATGTCTTCGCCTTCGTGGCACCTAGCATGTACGCCGCTTCTTCTTCTGCGGCGTCCATCTCTTCGAGAAGCGGCTGCACCGCACGGATGACGAATGGAAAAGTGACGAAGACCATGGCGATCACGATCGCGGGTTGGTGGAACAAAATCGTAAAACCGAGTTTCTCCGCCAATTCGCCCACGAAGCTATGAGGTCCGAGCAGCAGCAAAATCATCAATCCGGCTACCGCTGTCGGCAATGCGAACGGCAAATCGACGAGACTGTTGAGCAGGCGTCTGCCGGGAAAGCGATAACGAATCAATACCCAGGCGGACATTGTTCCGAGGAACACATTCACGATCGTAGCGATCAATGCCATTTGAACCGTAAGCAATACGGCTTTCCACGCCAGCGGCTCGGACAGATTGTCTGCGAAACTTGCCCAGCCTTTCGATAACGACTGACCGTAAATACCTAGAATCGGAAAAACAATCAGAACGACGAAATAAAGCATAACGGCGCTGCGAAATCCCCAGCCCCACCATCGACCTTGCAGCATGGAACTCACGTTGTCGTGTACCTCCCGAAGCTCAAGAGCAACATATAAAATAATTCCTATTAATTTAGTTGGTATTCATACTTTACCAGAAATCGGCTTTGTCCGTCAACGAAAAAGCGGGCAGGCAAACGCCTTTTTATTAAATTTTCTAATATAGGCTATTCATTAGGCTTATGAGTGGGAACTGTGACAATGGGTAAATGTCACGGGGCGGACCAACGCCTATTTACAGGCGAAAGGACCCCATCCCACTGCTTTGTGGAGGCTGAGGTCCTTTTTTTACCCTTTAATGGCCCCGATCATCATTCCCTTAACAAAGTACCGTTGCAGAAATGGATAAACCATAATGATCGGCAAGCTGGAAACAATAATGATGCCATACTTCATCAAGTCAGCAATCTGCTGCTTTTCGGCCGCTGCATAAACGTCATCCAGCCCCATGATTTCGCCTGCAGTTTGATTTTGAATCAAAATCTGGCGCAATACCAATTGCAGTGGATAAGCCGATTGTTTGCCCAAATAAATCAGGGCATTAAAATACGAGTTCCAATGATCTACACCATAAAAGATCGCTAGCACGGCAATAATCGGCATCGATAGCGGCACGACGATCCGGAGCAAATATTTAATATCGCTGCATCCGTCAATCATCGCAGACTCCCTGAGTTCGTCTGGAATGCTCGTTTCGAAGAACGTGCGCGTAATGATAATTTGAAACATGCCTACTGCATTGGGAATAACTAACGCCCATATCGTGTCGAGCATTCCCAAGTTTTTCACAAGCAAATATGTCGGAATAAGCCCGCCGCCAAAAAACATCGTAAACACGAAAATAAGGGACACGATTCTTCGCGGCATAAACTGCTTACGAGATAGCGCATATGCCGCAGTGATCGTCATAAATAAATTAATTGTAACCCCTACAGTCGTATACAAAATGGTATTGCCATAGCCGCGCCATATCGTCGGATTGGCAAATATCCTCTCGTAACCTTGAAGCGAAACAGCTTTCGGCAATAACCATACGGCGCCCTTGTTAACCGCTTCCGGGCTGCTGAATGATGCGCTGAAGATGATGACTAACGGATACAACACAATAATGGCAATGCCGATAAGACCTGCATAATTGAACACATCGAACCATTTATCGTGGAGCGATTGTCGTTTGAACATGATGGCAACCCTCCATCCATTTTCCTACCATAAGCTAGACCCGTTCGTGCGCTTGGAGACCGTATTCACAGAGACCAGCAGGATAAAATTAATTACCGCATTAAATAAGCCGATAGCCGAGCCATAGCTGTAATTGTTTTGAAGCAAACCTATTTTATAGACATAAGTCGAAATGACCTCGGAGGATCCTAAATTAATCGGATTTTGCATGAGAAATACTTTCTCGAATCCAACGGACATGACGCTTCCGACATTCAAGATAAGCAGAATGGCTGCCGTGGGCAGTATGGCGGGCAAGTCGATATGAATGATTTTTTTCAGTTTCGAGGCGCCGTCCATGTAAGCTGCTTCGTATAGATGCGGATCGACGGAAGACAATGCAGCCAAATAAATAATCGAACCCCAACCCATTCCTTGCCATACGCCCGAGAAAACATATATCGTCTTAAATAGCCCTTCGCTTCCCATGAAATAGACCGGATTTCCGCCTAGCGCGACGATGATCTGATTAACAACCCCTGTCGATGGAGAAAGAAGGATCATCATCATACCAACCATAACCACTGTTGAAATAAAGTGCGGCGCATAGGTCAAAGTTTGGACGAAAGCTTTAAATTTCTTATGACGCACCTCGTTAAGCATCAAAGCTAGCAAAATCGGGATCGGAAACGAGACGATCAACCCGTACAGACTGATCCCCAGCGTGTTCTTGATCACGTCCCAAAATTGATAAGAGTGGAAAAATTGGATGACATGTTCAAGCCCTACCCACTTGCTTCCCCAAATCCCTAGCGTGGGTACGAAATCCTTAAACGCAATTTGTACGCCATACATAGGGATGTATTGGAAGATAATATAATAGATGAGCGCAGGCGCTATCAGAATATAGAGTTGGTAGTGCTCTCGCATGTTGAGCCATAATTTGTGCATCCACAACAATGGTGGAGCGGTAAGTTCCGTCTTGGCTGCTTTCAACTGAATCCCCTCCTTCTCGGCCGATCATGATTCATTATTGATGGCTCTCCTTAATTTTCTGTAGTTGCTAGGAGAGGTGCCGTATAGTTTCTTGAATTTTTTATTAAAGCTTGCAATGTCAAAATAACCCGACTCATGAATGACATCTTTAATCAGCTTGTCACTGTGCACCAACTGATCGCACACTTCCTTCATCCGCAGCTCTGTCAAATAATCCATCATCGTTAATCCGGTTTTATCTCGGAAATGCCGGCTCAAATAAGGCGAGGACATTCCGATTGAATCCGCCATGTCGCTGAAATTGAAATTCTGGTCTTTGAAATTAGACTCGATATGCGCCTTGATCTCTTCCAATAAGTTTCTGTCCGTATTTCCGATCCTCTTGTTCGTGTAAGAGCAAATATTAATACCGATTTCATAAACATTCTTTTTTAACTGCTCCACTGTCTCGAATTGAGCGAGCTTGGTTAAATCCGGCATTCCTCCGGGCAATTGCTCCCACTTAATGTTCAAATCGCGTACAACTTTCATCAAAGTGTTGATGATTTCGAAACAATAGTAGCGCGCCATATACAACGGAATATTTTGCTGGCCCAATTGTTCGGTAATCTCTGCAAGAATGCATTCCATTTGCTGAATATTCCCTGATTCAATGCTAACGCTCATCATCTGAAGTTTCTCGTAAGGTTGCCAGTTCGACGTTGCAGTGTCGGCGATATCCGCATAGTGGATGATTTGCCCGCCTCCGCGCAATAGGCGGTAATCCAGTGCCGAGGAAGCTTCGACCATAGACTTAGATATATCTTGCCAACTGCCATATACGTTCCCCACGCCGACATTCAGTTTCAGCCCCAACTGTGCTTCCATATTCGACTTGATTTCCGCTATATCCGATTCAACGAACGATATATGGCTCGTATCCGCGACGATATTAAAAATATAGACAACTTTGCTGTCGTCAAATCCTTCAACACGATAGAGGTCCAGTTTCCCGGGCTTGGACCATTTTTCCTTTGCGTTCGACAAGCCCAAAAGCGCTTTATTAGAAGAATCTGCGGCAATAATGACGACAAGAAAATAAGGAAGCGTGAAGTGCAAATCGCTTTCTTTCAAAAGGAATCTCCACTCGTGTTCGTCAGCGATATGCCCCCGCAGAAGCATGAGGAGCAAATGACTTCGAACGTACTGTTTATGCTGCCCGATCCGATCCACGAGCTCTTGATTCGTTTGTGCGACATTTTGAATCGCATGGTGAATAAAAGATATGTCGTCTTTGTGATCGTAAGAGAGCGAATCGCGATTGCCCTCCAGCGTATTCCTCAATTTGCGAATCGGCACATAGTTCAATAATAGAAAAGAGATGGCAGCCACGATTCCGGCTATAACGACGATCGCGATGCCTACATAGACCGACTGTTTGACGCGCAGCACTTCCTGAAGATACTTTTCCTTCGGCACAACGGTAAGATACGACCAATCATTGTAACGGGATTGGACAGCATTGGCGATATAGGTCTTGTTGTCGAGAATCAAGTTGGCCGTATCGCTTGAATGATCCGGTTGTACGATGGACAAATTGCGAATGGAAGCCCATTCATCCCCTTCGATTTCCCTGGATGAAGCGATCATCTCGCCTTGCTGATTCAGGATTACCGTAGTGCCTCCGTAATCGGCCAATATGTCGAGAATCATCGTCTTCATTTCCGATTCATCGACAAAAAATAGCGCGGTCCCGTAGACATACTTCTTATCCGGCGGAAGCGGATAGGCGAACAGAATAAAGTTCTTACGGGCATGCGATCCGTTAATCCTAACGTTCTGCGCGGGCATCACCCAGCGGCTTCCGGGAGATTGAAGCGTCTGTGCAAGCTTCTCCTGAACAGGACGCGAAAAAGTGAATGCCTGGGACAGAAAATCGTCCGCAGCGTAGTTGCCGGTCGACGAAAAAATGGCTGGGGCCTTATCCATGCAAAGTACTAACTGATAAATAAACCCGTCGCTATTAGCATATTTCTTCAGTTCCAGGTACGTCTGATATTGGCTGTAGCTGGATTGGGATACTTGATAGGGCGTCAACTGCGGGTTTAACGAAAGCTCCACCGCAATTCGATCGAGATTGGCCAACTTCTTGTCTACCGTATCGCGAACCTGCGTTAGCATCTGCATGTTGGACGTTACGATTTGACGTTCCATTTCCACCACGATATTTTTGAAAATCAAATAAGACATAGCCGCCAACGGCAAAATGAGCAGGAGCAAGTACGATAAAAGATATTTGAAGAAGGTTTTGTTTCTCGCCAGCAGCTCCTTCAATCCGCTTACCCCCGATTCTGTCCGATCGATTCTTAAATTCCGCACTGCGTTGCGGGAAAGCAGCCGCAGCGCGGAACTCAAAGACATTAACTGTTTTGGTAACGATCGTATACCGTTTGGTATACGTTCACCAGTTCATCAATTTGCATTTTCTTCAATGTATCCACAAATTTGTCCCATTGATCGAAGGAAGCGGCTCCCATAATAAATTTGACTTCCATCTGCGTCACATAATTGGCGATATCGGTCTGAATCGCAGCCACTTTCTTCTGCTCGTCTTCCGTCATGTACGCATTGGGGAATGCAGGCTTCGCGTAAGGCATGTTATAATCGGTAGCCGACTTGACAACCTTCTTGTCGTAATCGTTCAGTTTGGATGTATCTAGCAGGCTGCTGGAATAGTAATAAGGCATCGAGCCCCCGGCAGACGGCGTCATAGATAGGCGGAAATCTACGGATGTCATGCCATCCGGTACGGACGCTTGCTCCCAGGTGCCATCCTCATTGTCGATATAACCGGTTCCTTTGGGACCGAATTCCGCCATTTTCGTTCCTTCCGCCGAGAAGAAATAATCGGCCCAACGAATTAGCGCTTCCGGATGTTTAGCTTCTTTCGTTATTGCGAAATGCCCTCTGTCCAGCGGAGAATACAAATAGGTCGCCCGTTTGCCGTTGTACTCCATCGGAGCGAAAGCGACGTATTGTTTTTCCAGCTCAGCCCCGGCCGTAATGATGCTCCAATGGAAATACGCGCCCAATTGCCCGTTGGCTCCTTTGGCATTTTGCTGGGATGAGGTTAAGCTGAACATTTCAGGATCGATCAGTTTTTCCGTATATAACTTGTTCAGGTATTGCAGGGCTTCTTTGTACCGGGGATCCATCGCCGCAGGAATAATTTTGCCGTCGTCCCCGATTACGATATTCTTATATTTCAACAGTCCGAACACGTTGGCGATAAACAGATCCATGTCATCTTTCGTGAGGGAAAATGGAATCTCGTCGGGCTTGCCGTTTCCGTTCGGATCGCCCTCTTTGAACGCTTTCAACGCCGCGTACAGCTCGTCTTTGTTTTGCGGCGCTTTCAGATGAAGCTTATCCAGCCAGTCTTGATTGATCCACATCAGCACCGTTTCCGCGCTTGAAAATTCGTTGATATGGGGCAAGGTGTAAATATGCCCCTCCGGAGTTACCAACTGCTTGCGGTATTCGGGATGCTCTTCGAACAGCTTCTTTAAATTAGGCGCATATTTGTCGATCAAGCCTTCCAAGGGGATCAAGGTCCCGTTGTTTCCGTTCGCCAGCACCTCCTGGTCGGACAGACCCACTGTGAACGCATCCGGAAGATTGTTGGACGCAAAGATGAGCGATTTCTTCTCTTCGGCGTTCTCCGCCGGGATAGACGTCCAATCGATATGAATATTGGTCATCTTCTCGTATTCTTGATAGACCGGCATCTGATCCAGCGGAGGATTTCCTGCGCCTTGCAACCCAACCATCTTGATTGTAATTTTGTCGTTGACGATTGGAAAACCGCTGTCATTGAAATTGGAATCGTTTACATTTTGACTCGCGGAAGCGGTGCTTGTTGCCCCCGTATTTACATTCTTCCCTTCGTTGTTTGAATTGGCAGCACATCCTGTTATCGCCGCCAACCCTACTGCTGTTGCGACCAACCCCGTATACCATCTGACTTTACTGCTCATCTTGCGCATTCCTCCCTAATATTTTGTTTGTCTTGGTCATGGTGACTTCCTCATGATAGGGAGAGCCGGCGACTTCTGTAAACGCATTCATTTTTGCACACTTTGTTCTTTTTGATTTGCGCTTACTGTTTAAGCAAGCGGCTTAAACAGTAAGCTCGTAATACAACAAATAAACAGATTGATACACAGTATACGGACAAGACTTTTGAAGGTCAAGAAAAGCAAACCCGTTAAATAATGATCATTTACTTCTCTTTGGCGCTTCAGTACGATGTGGGCGATAACAAGTTCAACTACGAAGGAAGGAAGCGTGAAAATGGAAAACAACCGCAAAAGCTTCGAATTTGACCCTATTGTCCCCTTCTTGTTTATTGAGGAGGAGAAGGAGAACATGATGGCGGCGCTGCGCAAATTGCGGTATGAAACCGGTATTAGAAGAGTATTGCTTGTTTTCCCCGTATGGAATGGGGATACCAAAGGACCAAATGCCGAGCTGGCATATGAGAAATTTGGCGACTTGCTGTGCGATGTCAAACAGCAACTGGCAGCCGACGGTATGGAGATTGGCTGGTGGTGCGCGCCTTCGCTAACGCTAGGGCCGGATGCAGACCGAATGGAAGCGGATTCCCCCCGTATCCAACATCTTGTAGGAATTGACGGAACCGTTTCCCAATCCGCATGTTGCCCGATCGATCCAGACTACCAGCTTTTATTCAGTTCTTATGTTCGGACGATCACAAAAAAAGCTCGCCCTTCCATCATCTTGTTTGAGGACGATTACCGTCTAAGCTGCAATTACGGTGTCGATTTCGGGTGCTTCTGCCCTCGGCATTTGGAGCAGTTCTCATCTAGGATTGGGAGGCAGACCTCAAGGGAGGAACTCGAGGCGTTGTTCTCCACCGGGGGAGAACAAGCTGTCGAATACCGCAGGTTATGGGCGGAACTGATGCGCGATTCCTTAGTCGAGCTGGCGACCCGGTTGCGTTCGACGGTAAACGAAATCGCACCCGACACGCGGATGGCGCTCTGTCAGCCCGGCATGTCCGATTTCGATGGCGACATGACCGGTCCTGTCGCTCGGGCTTTCGCCGGAACGACAAAACCGCTCGTGCGCCTCTGGGGAACATCATACAGAAGCGACAATGCGGATTCCTTGCCGGAGATTACGTTTCATATGCTTTACTCGAAGCTTGCTTTGCCAGAGGACTTCGAAATCATTCATGAGTCCGATACTTACCCTCATTCACGCTTTTTCTTCTCCGCGACCAAGCTTCGGGCATTGATTGCCCTGTCCATGGTGTACGGATTCGACGGCTCTTTGTCGTATCTTACCCAATATACGGACGGTCCGCTTGAGGAGAAGGGCTACACGGCAATGATCAAAGAAAGCCATGATTTCTTCACTGGCTTGCGGCATTCCGTCGAGGGGTTCCGCCTGACCGGTCCGCGCGTGCTTTATCGGCCGCTCGCGCATGTACACCGGGGCAGTTATCGCACGACGCCTGCTTGGGCGCAAGTGCTAGGGAAATTCGGCATCCCTTGCGTGCCGTATACTCCCTCCGATGCTGCAGGTTCCCTTCCCCTGTTCGTAAATGGCGAGAACGTGCTGGAGCTTTCGCCGGAAGAAATCATGTCCATGCTGAGCGGGAGCGTTTTCCTTGACGGACTTGCGGCTTACTATTTATGCCGAATGGGTTACGGGGAACTGATCGGGGCGGAAGTGAGCGAGATGGGGCCGAATGAATTGCGGGATATCGGTCACGAGCGTGTCACACCGGCGAATGTATGGCGCGATAATACGGAAGGCACGCGCATGTATTTTTCGGATCAGGCAGGCCCTCGGGAAGAATCGGGCGCTTTCCGCCTGAAGCCGCTGGCCGATGCGGTGATCCTGTCGCAGTTTGTGAGTGAAAACCGGGAAGTCGTCTCGCCTTCGGTTGTGTCATTCACCAATCGGCTGCAGGGGCGCATCGCAGTATTGGCCTTTAATTTGCAAGCCAATCGCAACGAGTCCATTCTGAACTACAAACGCAAAGAGCAGTTCAGAGGCATCGCGGAATGGTTGGGCAGCCGATCTCTCCCGGTCTATTCCGAGCAACCAAGCCTATTCGTCGTGGCGCTGGAGCATCCCGACAACGGAATGAAAATGACCGCGTTATTTAACTTGAGTCTCGACGAGACCGCCGGCGTCCAGCTTGTGACCGATCGAGCCTGGTACTCGCAGAACATCGAGTTCCTTGATGATCATGGCATATGGCAAGCGGTTTGCAACGTTAGCTGGGAGAGAAACGATGACGAACGCTATCGATTATCGATAGCCAAGTCCTGCTCCACGTTAAGACCTTTGGTGTTCCGGTTTTCAAATTGATGAAAGATAGATGACGTCCGTACGAACAAGAGACCGCCAGCCTGATAAAGGCAGCGGTCTCTTGTTTCATCCATTGTCAATTTATTCCCAATTTTTAAGGCAGCAAATGTGGTCCGCCGCTTACCGGGTACATCGGCAAGCTGCGGAACGCCTCGGCGTATTTCACGCCGATCGCCATGCCTCGCAGCGATGACGCTTTCGCCATGAACTCGACGTATTCCATACCGTATAAGTGCTGCAGCCATGTATCTTGGCTTTCATGGCAGCGCAGCATCTGGCATTTCGTCTCGAACGTGTCGGTGATGTCGACGTAAGCCTCAGGCTCAAAGCCGATCGAGCCGATATTATCCATGATAAACACATGGGGGACCTTGTCCATGTGCGGATACTCAGTCTCGATCAGCCGAACGGTGACGGGAATGCGGCAATCGCTGGCAATCTCGCCGGAAATCCGATGATCCGGATGATAATCGCTGGCGCCGTGCACGAACATCACGTCCGGATTCGCTTGGCGAATGGCATTGATGAACGCCATCCGGGTCTCTCTCTCATGGAACAGAAACTCGTCGTCGAACCCGAGCCATATCAAGTCAGCTCCAATGATCGCAGCAGACTTCTCCGCTTCGCTCCGGCGAATGGCGGCGATTTCTTCCTTCGTATGCGTCGGCGAACCGACGTTGCCGTTTGTGGCGACCATAATCGTTACCTGGTCGCCTCTTGCCGCATATTTGGCCAACGTGCCGCCGCACAAAATTTCGACATCGTCAGGATGCGCCCCGACTGCCAATACTCGCATAACAATCCCCTTCCGACTATTCGTTGTTTTCAACGACAACCTTGATCCGATCCTGGCCGCCGGCGAACGCGCAAGCAATCGCTTGATCCAATTGCTCGTAAGAGTATCGATCGGTAATCATCGGTTCGACGTTAATCCTGTTGGCGGCAAGCAATTCGACGACACGCGGCCATACCCGAGGGGCATTGGCACTGCCGATGCAAGTGATTTCCCGTAAAATGAGATCCATCACGTCGATTTCCACTTTATGCTCGGGCAAGCCGAATAGCAGGATACGCCCACGATTCGCCACCAGTTTCTGAGCAAGCTGAATCGTCTCCGTCTTGCCGACGGCTTCGATGACGACATCGTAACTTTGCTCATCCACGACGGATAACAAGTCACGTTCCCTGATGTTCACGACTTCATCCGCTCCATAAGCGAGCGCCAGCTCGAGCCGTTTCTTTCTTGATCCGGCCACTGTAACGTGTGCAGCGCCTTGAAGCTTGCAGAGCCTGGCGAAAAACAGTCCCGTCGGGCCGTCGCCGACGATAATGGCTCTTTCTCCGGCACGAAGCTGAACTTTATCCATTCCGCCCAAGCACACATGGATCGTCTCGCATTGGGACGCGACATCGTAGCCGACGGATTCGGGCAGGGGATACAGATTATTTTCCGAGATAACGACATATTCCTGCCAGAAACCCGACCGATTCAGTCCATACTCTCGATTTTGCGCGCATTGGTGCTTATCGCCCGTAAGGCATGCATTACAACGACCGCATCCAATGCTTGGATCCAGCGTACAACGATCTCCTATTCCAACCCTTGTAACGCCTGCACCGACCTTCATGACCTCTCCGGCCGCTTCGTGTCCGAGGGCATACGGCGGCTCTGCGAAAGAAACGTTCCGTTTCATGATGTGTAAATCCGTCGCGCAAATGCCGATCGATCGGATTTTTACAAGCACATCATGCTCGCGAAGTTCCGGCAACGGCAGCGACGTCATCTCGGGTACGAGCGATCCGTTCCATATCCATGCTCTCGTTTCCACCCGGCGCACCTCCTCGAATTTCATCTACGATGATCTTATCTGTCGCAGCGGTACTTCTCAAGCGCTTCTTCGTTAATCTCAATTCCAAGTCCCGGTTTGTCGGTAATTTGCGCGTAGCCGTCCTTGACGACAATATCGCTTTGCAGCATTTCCTGGCGAATCGGCGTTTCGGCGACACAGTATTCCAGCAGGCTGCCGTTCGGGATCGCCGTAATCAGATGCAACGATGCCGCGATAACAATGCCGCTGCTCCATGCATGCGGAACGCAAGTCAGGTGATGGGCATGAGCCAGCTGGGCAATCTTCTTCGCTTCGCTCAAGCCACCGCAACGGGTAACATCGGGCTGAATAATGTCGACTCCGCCTTGTTCGATCAACTGCCTGAACCCGTAACGCGTCGTCTCGTTCTCGCCGCCGGCAATACGGATCGTCGTCGTCTCAGCCAGCTTCCGATAACCGTCGTAGTCGTCGGCAAACAACGGCTCTTCGATCCAATACGGTTTATATTGTTCCAGCTCTTTAATAAGCGGCATGCGGGAAGCGGCATCGATCGGGTGATCGTCGGATGGAATAAAACCAAGATCGAACAACAGATCAACGTTAGGTCCCGCCGCCTCGCGAGAAGCTCTGACCAACTCAATAATTTCACGATTGCCTTGCTCGAATCCTCCCCAGCCAAGCTTAATCGCGGTATAACCTTGCTCGACCCACTTCTTCGTTTCGTCGAATGCTTCCTCTGGCGTATACGGCATGAGCGTGCTCGCGTAGGCCCGCACTTTCCCCCGTTGTGCGCCGCCAAGCAGCTTATAGATCGGCTTGTTCAGCGCTTTGCCGACGATATCCCATAGCGCAATATCGATTCCGCTCATCGCATGAATAACAACGCCGCGTCTGCCATAGAACTGACTGCCGACGTACATTTTCTCCCAAATGCGTTCCATTTCAAATGGATCTTCCCCGATGATCATCTCGCCAAGACCGCGGCATATGCGATGGGAAGATGGCGACTCGATGATAGATTTCACGACCCATGGTGCCGAATCCACCTCACCATAGCCGACAATACCTTCATCCGTATGAACTTTAATGATAATACCGTCCTGCGCACTATCGTTATTTAACTGAACATTTTCCTTCTGACGAACAGGAATCGCTTCGACCTTCGTAATTTTCATGGGATAGCCTCCTGAGGCGGATTTTTAAAAAACTAGGTTCAACATACAAAACCAATATAAATGAATTTTTGTTATATTGTCAACAATAGACTGTAGATTGTTTGGAGTGTACATTCCGTTTGAAATCGGGTATGATTTGAAAATAGAGCCGACACTCGAGGAGATGCCCATGACCAAATTCCAGTTTAAAAGCCAGGAAACGATCCCGCTTCGCCAGAAAATTGCGACGGATATCCGTAACGCCATTATTCAAGGCGCGCTTAAACCAGGGGAAAAACTGAAGGAACAAGAAATAGCCGCACAGATGGGAATAAGCCGGGGGCCGATAAGAGAAGCTTTGCGCGACTTGGAGGCAATGGGGCTTGTGGTGAGTTTGCCGTATAAGGAAACTGTGGTCGCCGATGTCCGGAAGGAAGAAATCGTCGATCTATTGCTGCCGACCCGCCTGCAGTTGGAACTTTACGCTCTCAAATATAATCTTGCCGAGCTTAACGATGAGATATACGGTAGGCTGGAGGACATCACCGAACGGATGGAGCAACTGGCCGCTAGCGGGGATATCGCGGGGCTGGTGGAAGAAGATATTCAGTTTCATGAACACATCCTTTTTCTGTCCCAAGACTCTTCGTACGCTTCGCAAATATGGAATGGCATCGTTAATCGGATGAGGTTGCATTTCATGAAAAATACGAGCCAATACTCCGATCTCGCCCAAATGTCCGCCGAGCACAAACAGCTTATCGAAGCGCTTCGGACCCAGGATTTCGCCCGCATTAAAGAGGCTTGGGAGAAACACATTCGCGATGAAAGTTGTTTGCTGTATTTGTAAAAGAAAAGAAGAGTAGGTGGCCTACTCTCCTTCGATAAAGTATTTTTCTTCCCCGGGCTCGATGATCCCTTGACCTTGTGTCAAATCTATGAGCCATTCGTGAAAACGCTCCGCTTCTTCTGCTTCGGGAAGGCATACGACGCGCACGCGGTCCGTGAACGCTACTTCGCCTACGCGGTAACCACGACCTCGTACTTCATTCTCTAGTTTGCCGTACCACGTGTAGTCGACATCGACGATCACCTCGCGATGCAGCACGTTCACGATCGGCTCCGCCGCGTCGATGCCGGCAACCGCCCCATCCGTGTAGGCACGCACGAGCCCACCCGCCCCGAGCATAATGCCGCCGAAATAACGAGTAACGACAACGGCGACATTTTTTAATCCGCGATGTTTAATGACTTCGAGAATCGGCTTGCCCGCAGTTCCGCTAGGTTCCCCATCGTCGAGCGCTTTCTGGAATTGGTCGCGTTCGCCGACGACATATGCCGAGCAGTTATGCGTGGCATCCCAATATTTCTTCTTCAACTCTTCAATAAAAGCAACCGCTTCTTCCTCGGTCGCTACTGGCTTCGCGTGACCTATGAAGCGGGATTTCTTGATGACAATTTCCTGCGAGCCGTACCGACGAACGGTAGAGTAACGTGGGAGCATGAATCTCTTCCTTTCTTGAGCACTCCCAGATTACCACATTTCATTGTTAAAGTTGTAGATAATGCTTAAAGCCCTTTCCTCAAAAATGCTCGCTTTAATTAGTTAGTCTCAGTGAAGCATCAATTCTGCTTCGCACAGTGCTTCGAGCGTCGAGTTACTTACGATGGTGCATTAATTCTGCCTCGCACATAGCTTCGAGCGTCGAGTTACTTACGATGGTGCATTAATTCTGCCTCGCACAGTGTTTCGAGCGTCGAGTTACTTACGATGGTGCATTAATTTTGCCTCGCACAGTGCTTCGAGCGTCGAGTTACTTACGATGGGACATTAATTCTGCCTCGCATGGTGCTTCGAGCGTCGAGTTACTTACGATGGGACATTAATTCTGCCTGGACGGAGCTTCGAGCGTCGAGTTACTTACGATGGGACATTAATTCTACCTCGCACAGTGCTTCGAGCATCGAGTTACTTACGATGGTGCATTTATTCTGCCTCGCACAGTGCTTCGAGCATCGAGTTACTTACGATGGGACATTACTGCCTGGACGGAGCTTCGAGCATCGAGTTACTTACGATGGGAGATTAATTCTGCCAGGTTGGAGCTTTGAGCGTCGAGTTACTTACGATGGTGCATTAATTCTGCCTGGACGGAGCTTCGAGCATCGAGTTACTTACGATGGGAGATTAATTCTGCCAGGTTGGAGCTTTGAGCGTCGAGTTACTTACGATGGTGCATTAATTTTGCCTCGCACAGTGCTTCGAGCGTCGAGTTACTTACTATGGGACATTAATTCTGCCTCGCATGGTGCTTCAAGCATCGAGTTACTTACGATGGCGCATTAATTCTGCCTTGCACAGTGCTTCGAGCGTCGAGTTACTTACGATGGGACATTAATTCTCCCCGGACTGTGCTTCGAGCGTTAAATTGCTGCGTTAAAACGAAAGCTAAAAACCACAACTGCCGGAGGATCTCATCAGTCAATGATTGACCAATGAAAACCCTTCGGCAGTTGGGAAAAATTAGATTTGTTACTTTACGAGTTGGTTGAGCAAGGTTTGTCCGAATTGGATGGAGCTTTGATATTCATTCTGATACTCGCGAACGATATCCAAGCTGAATCCTCCCGCGTTCAACTTCGCGATCGTATCGTTGATAATGCTCGTGTACTCCGCCTCGCTGGCCGCAAACGCTGCCGACCCTTGCTTGTACAACAGCGATTTCTCGTGCGTGGTCTCCAACTTCTTAAACTGGAGCGCGATACTCGTTAGTTCGTGCTGTGCGTTGATTTTCAACGACATCAGCTTTTGTTCGGCTTCCCTCGTAATCGCTTTGTACAACTTTTGTTTTTCATTACCGTTGCCGTTACCATTGCCATGACCGTTTCCGTTACCATTACCATTGCCATTTCCGTTGTTCCCATTGCCATGACCATTGCCATTGTTGCCGTTACCGTTACCATTGTTGCCGTTACCGTTACCGTTACCATTGTTGCCGTTGCCGTTACCGTTACCATTGTTGCCGTTTCCGTTACCGTTGTTGCCGTTTCCGTTACCATTGCCATTTCCATTTCCATTATTACCGTTGTTGCCATTGCCGTTGTTGCCATTACCGTTGTTGCCATTGCCGTTGTTGCCATTACCGTTGTTGCCATTGCCGTTGTTGCCATTACCATTGCCGTTGCCATTATTGCCATTGCCATTGCCGTTGCCATTATTGCCATTTCCGTTGCCGTTGCCGTTGTTACCATTGCCGTTGTTACCATTACCGTTGCCATTACCATTGTTGCCGTTACCGTTGTTACCATTACCATTGTTGCCGTTGCCGTTGTCCTTATCAGGCTTGCCCGCTTGATTCAGCAGTTGCTGGATCGCTGGAGCGACGACTTTCTCGATCCAGTTCACCAAACCTCCCACAATCCCGTTCGTCACAACGGGTTTAGCCGCAGGTTTGGCATTGGCTGCCGCTTCCGCAGTCTGGCTACCGATACCAGCCCCAATCGTCGACGCAACGAGCACGACGGCCAGCAAGCCGCTTATAACTTTCAGCTTCATTCTCATCCTTCCTTTCCGATCATTCACGTTTGCGATTGTCCAACCTTCCTTCCCTGGTGCGCCATCTCCATCCCGCATACGCCGCGAGCACGCCGATGGTCCCTCCCGTCATATCAACAAGGACATCCTGGACCGCCGGCGTTCGAAGAGCCGCTTCGGACTGCAGCGTCTCGTCCAGCATGCCGACAAACATTGTCGAGGCTATGCCTCCGCACCACGCGACCCATTCTTTTCCCCGTAGACCGGGAATCTTGCGCAACGCGAAGGCGGTCACGCAGGCCAGCACAGCGTAGACGCCCAAATGGGCGCTTTTGCGAAACAGAAACTCGACGAACCGGTAAGGTTCCTTCTTAGCTACGATCGTTGCGCCATTATAATGGACCGTCACGTCGGGCACCGCGCTCGTCATCACCTCCTTAGGCGCAACATCATGCAAGAAGGACTGAATGCTTTGATCCGCATACGGCTGCCGGGACAAAACTACAATGAGCAACAACCACAGCAAGGCAGGTATAACGACAACAAGCTTAGAAATTCGCCGTATGAAGACCACTTCCCACGACATTCACCGGCCTGCGTCCGACGGAATGATAAGTAAAACCATGCTGCTGCACCGAAAGAGGCGAGATGCAGTTTCGCCCGTCAATCAACACCGTCGCATTCATAAGCCTTTTCGCTCGGGTTAGGTCCATGCCCACGATCTCCGGCCACTCGGTCAGAATGACGCACGCATCGCATCCTTCCAACGCTTCCTCCACCGTGCCGCAATAACGAACCGATTCGGGCAGCAGAGGCTTGGCCGTTTCCGTCGCGATCGGATCAAAGGCGCTCACGCTCGCACCAAGCTGTACGATTTCCGGAACGATTGTCAGCGATGGCGCATAACGCATGTCGTCCGTATGCGGCTTAAATGCCAGCCCCAGCACGGCGATTCGTTTCCCTTCGATCGTTCCGATCGCTTGCTTGAGCTTGTCCGTTACGATGAGCCGCTGTTTGTCGTTCGTTCGGATAACTGCCTTCAGCAGTTCGAAATCGTAGCCCGACTGATCTGCGATATGAGCCAGCGCAAACGTGTCCTTCGGAAAGCAGGAGCCGCCGTAACCGATGCCCGCCTGCAGGAATTTACCGCCGATTCGCGAATCAAGCCCCATGCCTTCGGACACCTGAACCACGTCCGCACCTACACGTTCGCAGATGTTGGCGATGGCGTTGATGAACGATATTTTCGTAGCGAGAAAAGCGTTCGCCGCATACTTGATCATCTCCGCGCTCTCGAGATCGGTTAAATAAATGCGGGTGCCGAACGGCGCGTGCAAGTCGGCGATCGCTTTGCTCGCTTTGTCGCTGGAAGATCCGATAACGGCACGATCCATGTTCATGCAATCGGAAATCGCCGAGCCTTCGCGCAGAAACTCCGGATTGGACACGACGTCAAAATGAACGGACGGGTACTTGCGGTGGTTGGACACAATTTGCCGCACAAGCTCTCCCGTCCCGACCGGAACGGTGCTCTTGTTTACGATAATTTTGTATCCGTTCAGATGTTCGCCGATTTTCCGCGCAACGTCCTTCACATATTTCATGTCCGCCTCGCCCGTCTCCGACATTGGCGTGCCGACGGCGATGTACACGATATCGGATGCTTCGATCGCCGCCCCGACGTCGGACGTGAAAAGCAGCCTCCCTGCTGCCGTGTTTTTATCGATTAGCTCTTTAAGTCCCGGCTCGTAGATCGGCACGATCCCCCTTCTCAGGGAGGCGATCTTCGTTTCGTCGATATCGCAGCAAATAATTCGGTTGCCGATCTCGGCAAAACAAGTTCCCGACACAAGCCCGACGTATCCCGTTCCGATGACCGCGATTTTCTGCATGTTATTTCGCCACCTTGTTCAAGAATGCGAGCTCGCGCTCATAAGTCGCTTGAATGTAAGCCAGCACGTCGTTCCTCAAGTCCCCCCGCTCAAGCGCGAAGTCAAGCGTTGCTCGAATGAACCCGAACTTGTCCCCGACATCGTGCCTGACGCCATCGAAATGATAGGCGACGACCGTCTTCATCTCATTCAGCTTCTTGATGGCGTCGGTTAATTGGATCTCTCCTCCGGCGCCCGCCTCCTGCGTTTCCAGAATTCCGAAAATTTCAGGCGTCAGCACGTAACGACCCATTATCGCGTAATTAGATGGAGCCGCCTTGCGCGACGGCTTCTCAACGAGCGACTCGAGGAAAAACACGGACGGCTCGACCGACGATCCGCTAGGCGCGATAATGCCGTACTTGGACACATCTTCGTCCGGGACACGCTGCACCCCGACGACCGACGAATTGTAACGGGAAAACACTCTCATAAGCTGTTTCAAGCACGGCTCCGACGATTGGACGATATCGTCGCCGAGCAGAACGGCGAACGGCTCGTTTCCAACGAAGCTGCGAGCGCACCAGATTGCGTGGCCGAGTCCTTTTGGCTCCTTCTGACGAATGTAGTGAATGTTGGCCATATCCGATATGGAACGGATTTGTTCCAATTCCTTGTTCTTGCCTTTCTTGCCGAGCGTCTCTTCGAGTTCGAACGACTTGTCGAAGTGGTCTTCGATCGCCCGCTTGCCGCGGCCGCTGACGATCAGAATGTCCTCGATGCCGGAAGCGATCGCTTCCTCTACGATATATTGAATCGTCGGCTTATCGACGATCGGGAGCATTTCCTTCGGCTGTGCTTTTGTCGCGGGCAAGAACCTCGTACCGAGGCCAGCCGCCGGAATAATCGCTTTACGCACTTTCATGTCGCAATCCCCATCCTTTCATCTTATCCAGCAAACAATCGATCACGCGATTCTGTTCTTTTTCGGTCATGCTCGAGCCGGAAGGCAGGCATAATCCTTGCGCGAACAAGCGGTCGGAGACGCTCTCGCCTTCTTCGTGCGGATAATACGCGCATCCTTGCATAAGAGGCTGAAGGTGCATCGGCTTCCATACCGGACGGGCCTCGATATTTCGCTCCGCTAACGCCTCGATCAGCTCTCGCGCGGTCACTCCCGCCGTTTCAGGATCGACCGTTAGCGCAGTCAGCCACCTTGTCGCTTGACCGTAATCCGCTTCGGGCATGAACGCGATTCCCGGATAACCGGCAAACGCCTCTTCGTAACGCTGGTAGATGGCGCGCCTTGCTTCGACTCTTTGACCGAGCAGCTCCAGTTGGCCTCTTCCTACACCAGCCAGTACATTGCTAAGCCGGTAATTGTAGCCGAGCTGAGTGTGCTCGTAATGGGCTTCGGGTTCCCTAGCTTGGGTTGCCCAATACCTTGCCCGCTCGAGCGCAGACTCGTCGTGCGCCACCAGCATGCCCCCGCCTGACGTCGTAATGATTTTGTTTCCGTTAAACGAATAGATGCCGTAATGGCCAATCGTACCGCTCGCTCTTCCTTTATAAGTCGCCCCAAGCGATTCCGCGGCGTCTTCGATGACCGGAACGCCATATCGAGCGGAAAGCGCCATAATCGGATCCATATCCGCGCTCTGGCCGTACAAGTTCACGACAATGATCGCTTTCGGCAGCTTGCCAGCTCTGGCCGCACGGGTGAATGCCCGCTCCAGCGCCGGAACGGACATATTCCATGTCGCCGGGTCGGAATCGATGAGCACAGGCTCCGCTCCCAGATATAACGCCGGGTTGACGCTGGCCACGAAGGTGAGCGACGAAACGAACACCGTGTCACCGGAACCGACGCCGGCAAGCCGCAGAGCAAGATGGATCGCGGACGTGCCTGAGTTGAGAGCAAGCGCGCCTTTGGAGCCGACGTGAGCCGCCGTTTCCCGCTCGAATGCTTCAACGTTCGGGCCGAGCGGCGCAACCCAGTTCGTAGTAAACGCTTCGCGTACGTACAACTGCTCCTTCTCGCCGATGTGCGGAGGCGACAAGTGAATTCGGGATTGCTGTTTCTCCTGCATGCTTTCTTTCTCTCCCCTTCCAAAATGACTAGATGAGCGCATGATTCACGCTTTCTTTGTTTCGAATGTGCGAAGCCGGGACGCCGACAGCCGTGCAACGCGCAGGCACGTCGCGGATGGCGACCGCCCCGGCTCCAAGCGTGCTCCATTCTCCGACTGTCACACCGGGAATGACACTCGCTCCGACGCCTAGATGAGCGCCTACAGCGACATGAACGCCTCCCGAAATGACTGCGCCTGGAGACAGATGGGCATAATCGCCAACCAAACAATCGTGCTCGACGACCGCTCTCGTGTTCACGATGGCGTGTCGCCCGACGATTGCATCGGCGTTCAGTACCGAGCCGGCGAACACGACGCTTCCGATACCGATTTCCGCGCTCGGGCTCACCGTCGCCGCAGGATGAACGACGGTTGCATATTTCTCGTCGGGCAAGTCGAGCCGAGAAACAAGCTGCTGTCGAGTCGCATTGGCGCCAACCGCGATGATGACGCGTGCATCCCGAATTTGATTAAGCAGCGATTCGATGGAATACATCGGGGCGTGCAGAACTCCCCCTTTGATTCGTTCGTCCACATATTTGTCGTCTACGAACGCGGCGATTCGGTACTTGCCGGACGCCGTCGCCGCCTCTGCCGCAACTTTGCCGTGTCCTCCCGCTCCGACGACGATGAGCCACTTCATGTCTCCGGTCAACTTCATCATAAAGTCCCCTCCGCTTGGCGAGTGCCGGTGAATTTGCCGACCGTAGCGTGCCCGTCTTGGGCGATCCCTTCGCGCCGGACGACTTTGAGCGCCGTAAGCGCCATGATTTTCAAATCGAGTGCAAGCGATTGATTGCCGACATACCAACAATCCAGACGGAATTTGTCTTCCCAGGAAATTGCATTGCGGCCGTTCACCTGCGCCCAGCCCGTAATCCCGGGGCGCACGTCGTGGCGTCGCGCTTGTTCCGGCGTGTACAAGCTTAAATATTCCATGAGCAATGGTCTTGGCCCGACAAGGCTCATGTCGCCTTTAACGACGTTCAGCAGTTGAGGCAGCTCATCCAGACTTAAGCGCCGGAGCATCTTGCCGAATGGAGTCAATCTTGCTTCATCCGGCAGCAATTGCCCCTCCGAGTCCCTCCGGTCCGTCATCGTCCGGAATTTCAGCACGTGGAACGGTTTGCCGAACCTGCCGGGCCTTGTCTGACGAAACAGCACCGGAGAGCCGAGCTTTAGCCTCACCAGCGCGGCTACGATCAGCAGCACCGGAGACAATGCGACGACCGCAGGCACGGCGATCGCCAAATCCAACGCCCGCTTCACGAATGCTTTTCTCCGTTGTTCCCGCCAAGTTGCCCGGGCCGGACCTCGAGGAGCAAGCTCCCGGTACATGCGGCTTAATCGATCGACGACAAGATGTTCGGTGAATTCGTTCCGAATCACCTCGCGTGCCTTCTCACCCATTTTCCGCCGCAATTCTGCGTCCTCCATCACTCTCGCCAGCGACTCGGCCAGCAGATCCGCTCTTCCGAGCGGCACGAGTTCCCCGGATAGGCCATGACGGACGAGCTCCCTCGTGCCAAGCGCGTCAGTGGCGACTACGGGTTTGGCGAACGCCATTGCCTCCATGACAATTCGCGGAATGCCCTCCTTGTCCGACGTGAGGACGATCGCATCCGCCAGCGCCATGTGCGAATACAACGGCGATTGATACCCGACGAGCAGGACGTCTTCGGCCAGCCCCAGTTCGCCGATTCGTTCGCGGACGGAGGTTTCAAGAGGCCCATTGCCCGCAAGCAACGTCGTAAATTGCAGCCGTCCGGAATTCTTAAGAAGATCAAGCGCCTCCAGCAGCATGCCGTGATTTTTGACCGGCTCGAATCTGGCTCCCATCAACAGCACGCCGCGCCCCTCCGGAATGCCGTACGCCGTGCGAAGCATAGCAAGAGACATGTCCGGAATGGCCGCCCGTTCGCGATCCAGCTTCTCCAAGTCGACGCCATTGCCTTCCCACGTCACCGGCTTGTACGGCGCAAGCTCGCGCAATCTTGGCACGTCCTCACGATTCTGAGACGAAAGTCCATGGCAGAACATCGCCCCGATTCGTTCCAGCGTCCGATATAACCGATACGTTCCACGGGATTGTCCTTCGAAGAAAGGCAGCCCGTGGCTCGTATGCACGATCAGCGGCACCCCGGCAAGCTTCGCCGCGATTCGGCCGAGCACCCCGGCTTTGGCCGTATGCGTATGGACGATATCGTACTTCTCTTCGCGGAAAAGCCGCCGAAGCCGCCGAATCGATTTCCAATCTTCCCATAACCGAATTTGCCTGTTCATAGGGACAAAGCGAAGCTTGAGCCCGGTTTTTCCCGCTACGCTCTCGTCATAACCTTCGCGCGAAGAGACGAGATGCACGTCGTAGCCGGCGCTTCGAAGCAACTCCAATTTGTCAGCCAATATTTTGTGGCTTGTTGCCGACGTACAGACATGGGCGATTTTACTCACGAACTCCCTCCTGTCGGCTCAAAATCGAAATTATAGCTTTTTACTTTCATATCGCTCGGGTAGCGGAAGTCGCCACCGGTTCGTTGTCCTCCTCGTACTCTTTTAACCAGTCGACGAACCTTCGCAGCCCTTCCTCAAGCGGGGTCGACGGATAGAAGCCGGTATCCTCGCGCAAGTCGTCTATATTGGCGTACGTATCCGTGACGTCCCCTGGCTGCATCGGCAAATATTCGATCTCGGCAGGTTTTCCGATCGCCAGTTCGAGCGTGCGGATCATCGCCATGAGCGGAACCGGCTTATGGTTGCCAATGTTGTACACCTTGTACGGCGCGCTGCTCGTTCCCGGATCGGCCGCTTTGCGATCCCAGTTCGGGTTGCTTCGCGGCGCTAGAGGGATGAGGCGTACGATGCCCTCCACGATATCGTTGATGTACGTGAAATCGCGGCGCATTTTTCCTTCGTTGAACACCTGGATCGGCTTTCCTTCCTTGATTTTCCGAGTAAAAGAAAAGTAGGCCATATCCGGACGCCCCCAAGGGCCGTACACGGTGAAGAAACGCAGGCCGGTCGTCGGCAATCCGTATAGATGGCTGTACGAATGAGCCATGAGTTCATTCGCCTTTTTCGTCGCGGCATACAGACTGACCGGGTGATCCACGTTGTCGTGAACCGAGAAAGGCATCGTCTCGTTCATTCCGTACACTGAACTGGAAGAGGCGTAAACCAAATGAGGGACTTTCAGCCGCCTGCACAGTTCCAGCACGTTGCCGAAACCAACGAGGTTGGAATCGATATACGCACGCGGATTGTCCAGGCTGTAGCGAACGCCCGCTTGCGCGGCCAAATGTACGACCGCTTCGATCGGCTCGTCTTTGGCCGCCGCTTCAAGGGCAGCAGAGTCGCAAATATCCGCCCGATAAAAAGTGAAATTCGGGTGGATGGCGATTCTCGCAAGCCTGTCCTCCTTGAGCTTCACGTCGTAATAATCGTTCATATTGTCGATGCCGATGACGCGCCGACCTTCCGATAACAAGCGATGCGCCAGATGATAGCCGATGAAACCGGCAGCTCCTGTCACGATTACAGTCATGCCAACCCTCTCCCTTCTCCTTCAAGCTCAAGCGCAGCCGCGCCGGCGAACGCTTCGACTTCCGTTGCGGCATATTCCCGGAACGCTTGCCAGAAACTGTGGCGTTCCGCATCGAGCTTCTCTTTCGCGTAATCCGCAGCCCGCGCATGGTTGCGCTCCGCCTGCCTTTCCATCCAAGCCCGATTGCGTCCGTAAGCTGCCAGTTGCTCGGCAAGCAGACGGTCGTTGCCCGGCTGGTGCAGGCAAGAACTTTCCAGCAGCTCGGGGATCCCCCCTGCTGTCGAGCCGACGACCGGACATCCCCGGCTCATCGCCTCGATCGTTGCCCTAGGCAGTCCCTCCTGGAAACTCGGCTGTACGTATAGATCGATGTTGTCTAGCCATTCCCATACCGCGCTTCCGCTCGGTAACACGCCATCGAATTTGACCGCATTTTCCAGGGATAGCCGCTGAGCCATCCGAAGCCACCTTGTCTGCGAGCCATCTCCGAGAATGCGGAATTCGAAAGGCGGCAGCTTGTCTTTCACTCGGGCAAGCGCTTTAAGCGCGACATCGATCCCTTTGGCGTTACCGTTCAAGGAACCGATCAAGCCGATAACCAGCTTGTCTCCCGTGCCCCTTTCCCGAATTCGCGCGAGACGTCGCTCCAGCACCTCCGCTTCCGTTCCGGGAATTTCCACGTTCGAGCACACGCCCGTCCTTCCACCGCGGCTTGGATACCTGCGTTGCAGGAACGCGTCGGTAACATACATCGCGAACGGCGCTTGAGCGACCAAAGCGCGCGTTTTCCAATAGGCGAATGGCGCGTATAGCTTGCCTTGCAAGCTGCCGTAATTCCATAATCCGTCCCAGGCGCACGCGACGACCTCAACGGCATAGGGCTTGCCTTGCCGCTTGGCGATGCGAATCGCTTCCGCTCCAAGCTCGCTCGGCATTCTGGCGATGACCGCGTCAGCTCGCGAAATTGCTTCGCCAAGCATACGGTCGACGTATCCTTTTTTCGTCAGCCGGTTCATCGGATTGCTTAGCGACGGCAAGACGAGAAAATCGACGTTCGGTCCGCCGGATAGCGTTTTGCCCCCAGGGTCGGCATCAGCAGGAAGCTTCCTTCCCCTGCCGACGACGGTCAAACGTTCGAATACCGATAAGTAGCGCTGCCACACCTTATAAGGAAGCTTGCCGCCCGAATAAAATTTGCCGGATTCGTTGTAATAGAACATATGGTCATGAGCCCACAGAACGTTCATGGCTTTCGCCTCCTTTAATCGTTTTGAGCGGTTTGGCCGGCACGCCGCCGACCAGCATGCCCGCTGCCACCGACTTCGTCACGACCGAACCCGCAGCGACGACGGACCTGCCCGACAGCTCAACGCCGGACAGAATCCGGCAGCCGCAGCCGATCCAAACGTCGCTCTGAATGCGGATTCGTCCGATCAGCAGCGGATTGTCGCGAATCGGAAGCGTTTCGTCGTTCCACGTATGCTCGAACGAAATGAGCGAGCTCTGGTGCGCGATAGAAACGTCGTCGCCGATTTCGATTCCGCCGTAGGCGTCCACGTAGCAGCCTTTGTGGATGCTGACGTTGTGCCCGACGGTAAGCCTTTCCGGATAACGGAGCTCCACGCCGCGCCCGATCATGACATTGTCTCCGCACCTATGCGCCAGCCTGCGAAGCAACATATACCTTGCCGCGACGCCGAGAACGTCGGGAAGCCCGTCGCTTAAAGTCCATAACCAGCGCAGCAACGGTCTCGGCAATGGCTTCAGGATGACGCCGAAGACACGGAAAACGACTTTTGCCTTCCTGAATTTGTCCCTTCCTCGCACGGAATTTCCTCCTTTCGAGAGTCGTTTCGTGCCACGGACGATGTCGATCGTACCGACGGTCTCGTCAGCTTGCCGAGCCATGTCATCGTATACACGCTGAAGACGTACAGCAGCGGCAGAATCGGCAGCTTCTTGCGGACCATGTTGTCGCCGATCGTGCCTACCCCGTAATCGAGTTCCCTGGTAACGATCGTGACGTAACCGACAAGCACAAGCGTGCAAGCGTAAGTAAACAGCACGAGCAAACATATTCCGTAAAAACGCCTCGTCTGCGGCGCTTTTACATAGACGACCGCGGCCCCGAGCAGAGATAAACACATCAAAAGAGCCTCTGCGGTCCGTGCCATCGTCTCCGACTGCCAGTTGCCAAAGTTGATCGGATTCGGGCTGATAAACAAATACATGGTGAGCATCGCCGAATTAACGACGCCTGAAACCCCCGTAAACAGGAACACGATACCGATCGATCCGGCCGTCATCGCCAATGCTGTCTTGAGGTGGCCCTTGAACAGCAAATAGATCCCAACCGTGTAGACAAACGCATAATCCCGAAGGCCGGTAGCGTACAAAATCACAATGACAAACCACACGTATTTCCTGCGGAGCAGCAATATCGCCCCGAAAATTCCGAGTAAGGCACACGCAACGTCCTTCGCGAACAACGAGGACATAAACATAAACGATGGGCTGACAAACAGTCCGAACACGATCCATCCCCTGAACGCCGTATCCGTTCGATCCGGCAGCGGATACTGGAAATAATCGCTGCACAGCCGGTAAGTCTGCTGAATAACGGCAAGCAACAGCACGCAGTTGAAGGCGACGATCACAAGCGGATCTTCTAGCTGCATGAGCTTAAAGAAAGGCATGTACAGCAGCCCGTACACGGGGTAAGCCGATGCGTTCGCCCAATTCGCGGAAATGTTGTCCCAAGCAAAGTTCATGAACGAACCGAGATCTTGAAAGGCAACGACTTGCTCGTAATAATGCTTCTCGTCCGGGCCTCTCAGCGGATCGAGCGACATGGCGTAAATAAGCTTGCCAATGACCATGGCCGCGAAACCGAACAATAGCAGCTTCGGCGTGTTCGGCCATCTCAGCAATCCGAGAAGCGGGACAAGCATGGCGAGGAACCATACGATTCCAGCGTTCGCATCCCAGCGCAAAACGTAGCCGGAAACGACGAGACCAACAATCAGGTAAATGGCCGTAAGCAATGGACGGCCATACAGCCTTTTCGAACGGCTAACCTCCATACATCCGCTCCAACCGGAGAACGCTTTGTCCGATATCGTAGCCCCGATCGCGGATCGCCTCATACCGATTCGCCCATGACGGAATCAAGTCCGGAACCGCAAGCTGCACCATACGCCCGACCCATGATTCCGTCCGTTCTAGCGGCAGCTTCTCGACGAGTCCGAGGCCAAGGTCTGCAGCTGCCGGAACCCGGTCCGACGTCAGACACGGAACGCCCGCCGCCTGCGCCTCAATAAGCACAATGCCGAGCCCTTCGTACAAGGATGGCAACATGAACAAATCGATCGCGTTCATCAGCTCGGGAACATCCTTGCGTACGCCGAGAAATGAAATATAAGGCGTTAGCCCAAGCGCTTCGGCTTTCGCTTCCATCTCCGCCCGCTGCGGCCCGTCCCCGATCAGGAGCAAATAAGCGTCGGGCCTGACGTTAAGAAACTCTGCGAACCGTTCGAGCAGGAAGGTTTGGTTTTTCTGCGGACTGAACCTGCCGATATGCCCGATGACGAATCGATTGCGGGGAATGCCAAGCATTTCCCTGACGCTCATTCCGTTCACAGGCAGATTGGCGTAGACGGACGGGTCGATGGCGTTCGGAAATACCGCCACCCGCTGATCCTCCCAACAGCCCGGGCCGAACAACGCTTC
This sequence comes from Cohnella soli, assembly GCF_042655525.1. Taxonomy (NCBI): domain Bacteria; kingdom Bacillati; phylum Bacillota; class Bacilli; order Caryophanales; family Paenibacillaceae; genus Cohnella; species Cohnella soli. The sequence continues at coordinate 90,058 of NZ_JBHSMI010000003.1, read as the reverse complement.
GCACGCTTCGTTCGAGCAACCGAGCATTCCCGTCGCATGCGATCGGATCAACCTTCTCATATGCGCCCGATAGAGCGCCCTGTGCCACGACGTCTTTCGACTGTCGTTCGTGTTGTGACTATGGCTGATCCGAACCGGAACGCCGAGCTCCTTCGCCACCTTAAGCACGTAGCCGCTGAATCCGTATATGTGGCTATGAACCGCGCTGTAAGGCCCGTTCTCCCGGATATTGGCAGCAAGTGCGCGGCGAAACCGCCAAAGTCCGTTTTTCGGATGGGGATGCCTGACGATTTTGCCGCCGAGCGCGACAATCTCGTCGTCGTAGAAAGCTTTTTCCTCCGTCTGAACCCCGAAATGGAACTCGAAGCGCGACCGGTCGATATGTCGGTACACGTTCATGAGCAACGTTTCAATGCCGCCCGGATGCATTTTGCCGACCATGTGCAACACTTTGATTTTGCCGTTCATTGGCGACCACCTCGCTTGCGGTTAAATATCGCTTGAAGCACGCTAGTCTCGATTCCGAGCTTGCGCTTGACGACGAATACCATGGCGATCGGCCAGAACGAACCCGCGACGCACATCGCGGCGGCAGCCCCGTTCATACCGTAAGCCGGGATAAGGACCGCGTTTAATCCCACGTTCAGCAATGCGGAGACGATAAGCGCTTTTGTCAAAATGCCCTGGTGCCCTGTCATCGTCATGACCATCCCCGTCTGCCCGCACAGCGCGCTAACGAATTGACCTGCCGACATGATCAGAAGCGGGATGTACCCTGCACGGAAATCGGCTCCGAATACCGCCATCACCTCTCGGCCGAAGATCAGGAATACGAGTAATACCGCTCCCGCAAACGCAAGCGAGGCGATCCCTGAGGCGGTGCATACTCTCTGCAGCCGTTTCATGTCGTTCTCGGCATAAGCAGCCGACATCAGCGGCGCCGCTGTCATGTTGATCGCCGTCATCGCGAACGTGACGAGCGACGCTACGCGCACTGCGGCGGACAAGATGCCTGAATCGTCAGTGCCGAGGTACATGCCCATCATCAGAACGCCCATCTGGCCGAGGATCAAATAAATACCCGCATTGGCCATGAGCGACAGCGACGTTCTCATCCATTCCTTGCGCTGGAACGCCGGCTGCACATCTTTGAGTTGATTTGCCGTCTTCCGACGCAGAACCCATGCACCGAGCGCATATGTCGCGAGCAAGGAGAAGCCGAACAGAGACATCGCTGTCGGTGCATTCGACGAAACCGTTCCAAGGTGAACAGCCGCATAGAGACATCCCGCGAGCAGGACGGGACGGATGATCTTCTCAGGCATTTGCGCATACAGCACTTCATTTAATGCTTGCAGTGCGCTCTGTCTTAGCGTCGCTAGCGCCAGGAATGGAACGAATGTTAGTCCGATCACGAATGTATCGTACAGTTCTCGCTCCACCCGGTCGCTGTAAAGCCATAACGCCACGAACCCGACGCCGACAACCGCAAGCGACAGCCCTACGGACCAGCGGTTCGAATAGCGGAGCAGCCCTTTCACTTCGCCCCATTGTTCTCGCGAACGATAAGCTGCAACGTAACGCACGATCGTCGTATCGAAGCCCAGCTTCGCCGGAAACACCAGGAACGTTAGAACAGTCATAACGTAAGCGTAGTGCCCGTAACCATCGACGCCGAGTTCCCGCGCCAGCAGCACTTGGAGCAAGAAAGCGATGACCATGCCCGAAGCGTTAAGGAGAAACGCCGTTCCGCCTTTGCGGGCCAGAATGCGCGCTACGTTATGCGAAGGCCGCGACGAAGCGGTTATAGGCGCGGCTTTCAATGTATGATTTCTCCCCTTTAACTAATTGGTAAACTTGGTTAAGAGACATTGCGATAGGTCGGAACGAGCTGTTGCAGTGTATTGCGAATTTCCTCAGGCTCTTTGCCGAGCACGCGCTCGAGCAAACGGATCTCGAACTCCAGCTCCGCCCGGTTGATCGGGGACGGCTTTCCGACGAAGATGCGATCATGCATCGTCGAGGTGAGGCCCTCCTCTTTCGTTAACAGTTCCTCATACAGCTTCTCGCCTTCGCGGATGCCGCTGAACGTAATGTCCATACCGATGCCGGGCTCGAACCCGGACAGACGAATCAGATCGACGGCGAGGTCGTAAATTTTGACAGGGTTGCCCATATCCAGAATGAAAATTTCCCCGCCTTTGGCGAAAGAGCCCGCTTGGATGACCAGTTGAACCGCTTCGGGGATCGTCATGAAGTAACGAACCATTTCCGGATGCGTAACGGTAACCGGTCCGCCGCTCGCGATCTGTTGCTTAAAGCGCGGGATGACGCTGCCCCGGCTACCAAGCACGTTGCCGAAGCGAACAGCGACGAATTTCGTACGGCTCGTCTTGTCCAAGCCTTGGATATACATCTCGGCGATCCGTTTCGTCGTTCCCATCACGCTTGTCGGATTAACCGCTTTGTCGGAGGAAATGAGGACGAATCGCTCCGCTCCGAACGCATCCGCGCAATCGGCAACGTTTTTCGTCCCGAGCACGTTGTTTTTGATCGCTTCGGACGGATTCCGTTCCATCAGAGGAACGTGCTTGTGGGCGGCGGCGTGGAACACGACTTGGGGCCGCCAGCCGCGGAATACATCTTCGAGTCTTGTACGGTCTTGTACGTCGGCGATCACGGTCACGAGTTCAAGCTCCGGAAAAGAAGTGCGCATCTCCATCTCGATCGAGTAGATGCTGTTCTCCCCATGGCCGAGCAGCAGCAGTCTTGTCGGATGAAAAGGAGCGATCTGGCGGCACAGTTCGGAACCGATCGATCCGCCTGCGCCTGTCACGAGCACCGTCTTGCCTTGCACATACTCGGCGATCCCTTTCAAGTCCGTGCGAATCGGCTCCCTGCCGAGCAAATCTTCGACGGAGACGTCGCGGATTTGCTGTGCTGCCGCCTTGCCTTGAATCAAGTCCTGCAAGTGCGGAATGATCCGCAACTTCGCTTTCGTGTTCTTGCAAATGTTCACGATCTCGGAAATTTGCGTCTTCGAGGCGGTCGGCATGGCGATGATGATCTCTTCGATGCCTTTCGCCTCTACGAAATCCGGAATGTTTTTTCTCCCGCCTAGCACCGGAATGCCCAGCACCTCCAAGCCGTGCTTGTAAGGGTCGTCGTCCACGAAAGCGACCGGTTTGGCCAAATAAGAATCATTCTGCAGCAATTCTTTGGCGAAAAGCGTTCCGCAGTTGCCCGCTCCGACGATAAGCGCCTTCTTATGCGGCTCGTTCTTGCCTTTACGGCCTCTGTCCGCTCCGAAACGGTCGCAGGCAAGCCGCCATAGAAAGCGGCTGCCGCCGACGAGCAGCAACGCCGTCATGAAGCTTTGCACCGGCGCATAAAGCGGAATCCGCTCTCCCAAAGCTACGGCGGCGATCGCGTATGCCGCGACCGTCGCGACGACCGATGAACGGACGAGCGAGAGCAGTTCGCCGATGCTCGCGTATTGCCACAAGCGGCGATACAGTCCGAACACGAACATGGCTCCGACTCCGACAAGCGCGCTAATCGCTCCATAAGCTGCGGCGAGCGACGACTGCGCCGCCGAAAGCCCCGCTCCTTCATGGATGACGAACGCCGCATAGACGCTTAACCATAGAAACGCGATATCGATCGCGGCCCAAGCCGAGAATCGTCTGGATAGGTTCATCTGAATTCCTCCCGATAGTCAACTTCCGTAATAGTAATACGAGCCGCCGTCAGCGCTTTTTGCCTGGTTCAGAACGACACCGAGCAATCGCGCCTGAACGAACGTCAGCTGTTCTTTCGCTCTGAGCGCTTCCGCGCGTTTTAATTTTCCGGCTTTCACGACGAGGAGTACGCCGTCGCATTTGGTGGAAATGATTTGCGCGTCGCTCACCGCAAGCACCGGCGGAGTGTCGATCAACACGAGATCGAATCGCTCCCTGAGCTCCTCAAGCAACTCATCCATTTTGCGGGAAGCGAGCATTTCCGCCGGATTCGGCGGCACTACGCCGGCCGTTATGACAGACAATCCTTTGACGTGTGTCGAAATCACCGCTTCCTCAAGTGAACAGCGACCCGTTAAGAGTCCGGTTAAGCCGAAGCGGTTGGATACGCCAAACGCATGATGCGCTGTCGGCTTGCGAAGGTCTGCGTCTATTAGCACGACTTGGCGGTCGGACTGCGCATACGCGATCGCGAGATTATTGATCGTCGTTGACTTGCCTTCCGTTGGCACTGCAGACGTAATCATCATCGAACGTATCGGATCGTCCAAGCCGGAATACTGCAAGTTCGTGCGTAACGTCCGGTAAGCTTCCGCAGCAGGAGACTTCGGCTGCGCGGCGGTGATCAGCTTTTTGCGGTCATCAGTTGGCCGTGGCATGGTACGACTCACCCGCCTTTCGCTTATCGCTGGAAGTCCGCGTATCCGAGCTTTCCTCTGCGCTAGACGATTTGATCGTCGGAATGACGATCAGCGTCGGCAAGCCGAGCACGTCGGACACATCAGCCGCACTCTTTAACGTATCGTCGAAATAATCGAGGAGGAGCGCCGTACCGATTCCGCAAAGCAAGAACAAAATGAAAGCGACCGCGACTTGAAACTTGACGTTAGGCGCGAACGGTGCGGGCTGCTTGTTCACGTCCGCTTCGTTAAGCAAATAGACGTTGTCGACTTTCATGATCTTCGAGATTTCTTGCTGGAAAACGACCGAAACCTCGTTCACGATTTTGGCGGCTTTCCTGTAGTCGTGATCAGCGTAAGTGAGCGTAACGACCTGGGTGCCGTTCACCGAACTGAAGCCGATATTGCCCATCAATTCGTCGGATGTCACCTGCAATTCGGACTGCTCTGCGACAATATCCATGATGGCCGGCGTACGAATAATCTCTTTGTACGTGCTGATCAAGCTGATGTTCGAGTTGATCAGATTCAAGTCCAACTTAAAACCGCCGATATCGGAGGCGGAGTTCACGATCAGTTTCGTCGATGCCTTGTAGACAGGCTGCACGAACTTGGAAGAGTAGGTGCCGACCGCCAGCGTACCGACGATCGTGATCGCCGCAACGACCCACCATTTTTTGCGAAGGACGGACATCACTTGTTTCAAATCCAGTTCCACCTCAAGACCCCTTTCTTCCTAGCCAGCCGAATAACTTAACTGCCGGCACAGGTTTCACGGCGGGCTGCCGGCTATCGATCCGCTCTCCGGCTGCAAGGCGGCGGGCATTGTCTTCCATTCTCCGCGCCATCGTGTCTCCGTACCTGCCTTCGATTTTGTCGAATGCGGCTTTCAGCTTGTACGGTCTTTTCACCGAATCGTGTGCATCGGAAGCGATGAAGTGCGCAAGCCCCATTCCACACAAGCTTAACGCCGCGGCTTCTGGACGGGCCCCCAATTCGCCGGTAAGCGAATGCGACGTAATCTGGCACAACAATCCCGCATCGACGTATGGCCTCAGAAGCTCCGGATCTTCTGCAATTGCCCGGTTCCTCTCCGGGTGAGCCAATATCGGCGTTAACCCTAGCAATGCCAACTCATGCAACACATCGTCCCATTCTGGCGGAATACCGAACGAGGGGAGCTCCACGAGAACGGCGGACGTTCCTTCCAGCGGAAGCAGCCGGTTCTCCCACGCTTCCCTGACAAATTCGGAGCACACTCTCGCTTCTTGGCCAAAACGGATTTCGACCGGGATCGCGGCTTCTCTCAACGTTTCGTTAAGTCTGGCGACGGCCTCGACCACCTTCTCCCTCCCATTCTCGTAAGGGGCTCGGAGATGATGCGGCGTCGCATACAAAATGCGAATTCCCTCCTTCGCTGCGGCTTGTGCCATCGCAAGCGATTCCTCCAGCGTGACAGGCCCGTCGTCAAGACCGGGCAGTATATGACAGTGCAGATCGACCAAGCGTCACTCTCCTTCCAACACTATTGCCAACATTATGTCACACAAGCTCCCGGCAAATAGAGAGTTGAAAGGCGTAGTCAAAATAGACCCTGAACCTTATTTTCAGAAAATTCGCTCGAGGAAAATTTGCCCAAACCCGAACGCTATTTCACCTTGTATTGGCTTTCGTTCGGCAACACCAACACGGGGCAGTTTTGAAAATCATATGTCAAATGGTTAAATATGTTAAAAATAAAAAGCGAGAAAGAGTGACTTCGGAATGATACATAAATGCTTCATTTGCCCGGCGGATATTGGATTGTCGCTCTTAGACTCCGTCTAGCCCGTCGTATTAGCATGCCTTGCACAGGGACTTGCGTCACATATGCTCTGAGATGTGGTTCTTCCGGCGGATACAAAAAGCAGGGGAGGCGTTGCGGAATAGCGTTCGGGATGAGAAAACTTTAGGTAGATTTAAGATGACTCGCAAAAATGACAGCAAAAAAAGGCCGCGTAACGGCCTCCCTGTCATCCTGATGTACGACGAATGCAATCGCTGCGTTAAAATACTCTCATAGAAGGCGGCATGCTCAAGTTGTCTTTATCGAGGATACGAACGACATGGCGTCGATCCCGGAGATTAGACCTAGTGCTCGAAGGTGAATTTCATCTCCCGTCCCGCAAAAAAACCGCTCCGTCTCGTCGCGATGACGAGCGGAGCGGTTACTGTTAACAACTAAACAAGATTTAAAGCCGCGCTTCCAGCTCTTTCTTCTGCTCTTCGAAGCCCGGTTTGCCGAGCAGCGCGAACATGTTTTTCTTGTACGCTTCGACGCCGGGTTGGTCGAACGGATTAACGCCGAGCAAGTAGCCGCTCACGCCGCACGCGATCTCGAAGAAGTAAACCATGTAGCCGAACGTATACGGGCTCATGTCCGGCAAGTTAACGATCAAGTTCGGCACATTGCCGTCCGTATGCGCAAGCAGCGTTCCAAGGAAAGCTTTCTTGTTAACGAAGTCAAGCGTCTCGCCGGCCAGGAAGTTTAAGCCGTCAAGATCGTCTTCGTTTTTCTCGATCGTAATTTGATCAGCCACTTCGCCGACCTGCAGCACCGTTTCGAAAATAATCCGGTTGCCTTCCTGCACGAATTGCCCCATCGAGTGCAGATCCGTGGAGAAGTCGACGGAAGCCGGGTAAATCCCTTTGTAGTCCTTGCCTTCGCTTTCGCCGTACAGTTGTTTCCACCACTCCGATACGAAGTGCAAGCCCGGTTCGTAGTTGACGAGAATTTCAACCGCTTTGCCTTTGCGGTACAGGGCGTTGCGAACGACTGCATATTGGTACGCATGGTTCTCGCTTAAGTTCGGATTGTTGAAGCGGGTCGCTGCGTCTTGCGCGCCTTTCATCATCGCTTCAATGTCGATGCCGGCCGACGCGATCGGCAGCAAACCAACCGCCGTAAGCACGGAGTAACGGCCGCCGACGTCGTCGGGGATAACGAACGACTCGTAGCCTTCTTCGGTCGCAAGCACTTTCAGCGCTCCGCGAGCTTTGTCCGTTGTGGCGTAAATGCGTTTGCGAGCTTCGTCTTTGCCGTATTTCTTCTCGAGCGCATCGCGGAAAATACGGAATGCGATCGCCGGCTCGGTTGTCGTGCCGGACTTGGAAATGACGTTGATCGACCACTCTTTGCCTTCGAGCGCTTGAAGCAGATGCGTCACATAGGTGGAGCTGATGTTGTTGCCGGCATAGAAAATTTGCGGCGTCTTGCGTTGCTCCTTCGACAGGGTGTTGTAGAAGGAATGTTGCAGCATCTCGATCGCGGCGCGGGCGCCAAGATAAGAACCGCCGATGCCGATCACGACGAGGGCGTCGGAATCGGACTGGATTTTCTTCGCTGCTTTTTGGATACGGGCGAACTCTTCCTTGTCGTAGTCGAACGGCAGGTTAATCCAGCCCAAGTAGTCGGAACCGGCTCCGGTTCCGTTATGTAATTGCTCGTGAGCCAGCTTGACGGCCGGCGCCAGGTTATCGATCTCGTGCTGGCCAACAAATTGCAATGCTTTGGAATAGTCGAACTGTATCGTTTTACTCATTGCCATCTCCCTTTCTCTCTTGACCGTCAACGGTCGTATAAACATTAGATATAGAATACTGAATATGCCGGGTTCATACAAGCCGGGTTCGATGAAGGTTTGATGAAGATGCGACTTCTCTGTACTCTGATTCAGTTTGTTTGCAGGAATGGGCGGTAATAGGGGCGGGCAGAATGGCGCGGAGCGACGTTATTTCGGCGAAACGCGGGTGTTCGAGCGATTAGCGGCGCGGGGCGACGTTATTTTGGCGAAAAGCGAAGGTTCGATCAATTAGCGGCGCGGGGCGACGTTATTTCGGCGAAACGCGGGTGTTCGAGCGATTAGCGGCGCGGGGCGACGTTATTTCGGCGAAACGCGAGCGTTCGAGCGATTAGCGGCGTAGGGCGACGTTATTTCGGTGAAATTCGGAAAGCGGAAAGCGAAGGTTCGAGTAATTAACTGCGCGGGGCGACGTTATTTCGGCGAAAAGCGAAGCTGCGAGTGATTAGCGACGCGGGGCGACGTTATTTCGGCGAAAAGCGAAGCTGCGAGCAATTAGCGGCGCGAGGCGACGTTGTTTCGGCGAAAAGCGAAGCTGTGAGCAATTAGCGGCGCGAGGCGACGTTGTTTCGGCGAAAAGCGAAGCTGCGAGCGATTAGCGGCGTGGCAGCGTGGGGCGACGTTATTTCGGTGAAACGCGAGCGTAGTAGTCCGTCTGAGGACGTTTGTACGAAATATCGTACAAAGCGGGGTACGTGGAAGTCTCTCTGAGGACGTTTGTACGAAATATCGTACAAAGCGGGGTACGTGGTAGTCTCTCTGAGGACGTTTGTACGAAATATCGTACAAAGCAGGGTACGTGGAAGTCTCTCTGAGGACGTTTGTACGAAATATCGTACAAAGCGAGTCGCGTGGTAATCCGTCGGCAGGAGTTTATACGAAACTTCGTACAAAGAGGGCACATGTTAGGCTGCGGCGCGTGGCGACGTTATTTCGGCGAAACACGGAAATCCGAGCGATTAGCGGCGCGTGGCGACGTTATTTCGGCGAAAAGCGAAGCTGCGAGCAATTAACGGCGCGTGGCGACGTTGTTTCGGCGAAAAGCGAAGCTGCGAGCAATTAGCGGCGCGTGGCGACGTTGTTTCGGCGAAAAGCGAAGCTGCGAGCGATTAGCGGCGTGGGGCAGTTATTTCGGCGAAACGCGAGCGTAGTAGTCCGTCTGAGGACGTTTGTACGAAATATCGTACAAAGCGAGTCGCGTGGTAATCCGTCGGCAGGAGTTAATACGAAACTTCGTACAAAGAGGGCACATGTTAGGCTGCGGGGCGGGGCGACGTTATTTCGGCGAAACGCATCCCTTCGGACGCAAAATAGCCCACCACTTCCCGCAGCCATGAGACGCATAACGCGAACCGCTCCGAGAAGCGGGGATTCACGTCGGCGCTTTAGCCTCCGGAAGTGTGGGCTTTCGCCAGCAAGAGGCCGTTGCCTCCGCTTTGGAACAGATGAACCTTGAACGGTCGCACGGAATCAGAAACCGTTGAGCCGTACAGCAAATACGCTTTTACCGTAATGTCCGGATGCTTAGAACAAACATTTCAATTCTCATTTGCGCGGAGGCATCAGCCAAGCGTGGGCCGGGTCGTTATGGAACTTCCACGTCCGCACAGGCCCAGCCATTACGTTCAAATAATACACGTCATAGCCGGGAGGCGCCGACACCGGATGGTATCCTTTCGGCACAAGAACGACTTCGCCGTCGCGGACGGCAAGTGTCTCGTTCAGCGACAGATCGTCGGTGTACACCCTCTGGATAGCGAAACCTTGCTCCGGCTGAACGTGATAATAATAAGTTTCCTCCAACAGCGACTCTTCGGGCAACGCGTCCCGGTCGTGCTTATGCGGAGGGTAGCTCGACCAATGGCCCTCCGGCGTGAACACTTCCACGACGAGCAGACTGTCTGCAGGCTGCGATTCCGGCAAAATATTGTGAATCAGCCTCTCGGTCGAACCGCTGCCGCGCAGCTCGACGCCCACATCGGACGGCGCTATAAGGCGCGACGGCAGATTATTCGAGCCTGGAGCGAGGCAGACGGCCAGTTCCAATTCCGTCTGCGCCGTAACTTCATAAAGATTCTGGCCTGGCACATAGACGGAGTACGGCGGCGTTTTCTCGAACACGCTCATGCGCTGCCCAATGTCAGTCCACGCAGCGTCGTTCGTCCGCACGTCGGCCTTCCCGCTCAGCAGCACGAGGCACGCTTCGTTGCCTTCCGTATTCCGGCTCAGCGTCTGACCCGGCTGTAAGCGGAACACTTCGAAGCCGACATATTTCCAGCCGGCGGAAGCGGGGGAGACGGCCAACACGCGGCCATCTTCACCCGGCTTCCGCTCCGGCGATACGATCAAATTGCTCATCAGCGCGTTCCTCCCATCTGGCATACGACTTTGCACACATTGTTGCATATAATCCGGCTTACCACCGGGCGGTCACCATCTTTTTGCGCGTATAAAATTCCACCCCGTCAGGGCCATTAGCGTGCATATCACCATAAAACGACTTCTTCCAGCCAGAGAACGGGAAAAACGCCATCGGCGCAGGAACGCCCAGGTTAATGCCCAGCATGCCGGCGTCGATCGTCTCGCGGAACTGCCGCACAGAGCTTCCGTTCGTCGTAAACAGGCACGCCCCGTTAGCGAATTCCGAACGGTTGGCGATATCGATCGCCTCTTCCAACGTATCCGCGCGCATGATCGACAGCACCGGAGCAAAAATTTCGTCCTTCCAGATGCTCATCTCGCATTGAACGCCGTCGAAAATCGTCGGGCCGACAAAATAGCCTTCCCCATCCGATGCAGCGTCGGCGCGTCCGTCGCGCAGCAACTGCGCGCCCTCTTGCTCGCCGGCCGCGATATAACCAAGCGTACGTTCTTTATGCGAATCCCGGATAACCGGGCCGAGGAAAACGCCTTGATCCATGCCGTTGCCGATCGTGAGCGCATCGGCCGCCGCTTTCAGCTTGTCGACAAGAACATCCCCGATATCGCCTACCGCAACGACAACCGCGCACGCCATGCAGCGCTCGCCGGCGGAGCCGAACGCGGCGCTGACGATTTGCGTAACCGCTGCATCGAGGTCGGCGTCAGGCATAACGATCGAGTGATTTTTGGCCCCTGCAAGCGCCTGAACCCGTTTGCCGTGCGCAGTCGCCGTCTTGTAGACATATTCCGCAACCGGCTGCGAACCGACGAAGGAGACGGCTGCGATATCCGGATTCTCCAATAAGCCGTTTACGACATCCTTCGCACCATGCACAAGATTTAAGACGCCATCCGGGAGTCCGGCTTCCGCGAACAGCTCGGCAAGCCGTTGCGCCAGCAAAGGTGTTCTTTCCGACGGCTTCAGTACAAACGTATTGCCGCAAGCAATCGCGAGCGGGAACATCCAGCATGGCACCATCATCGGGAAGTTAAACGGCGTAATGCCGCCGATAACGCCAATCGGATAGCGATACATGCCCGACTCGAGGTTCGAGGCAATATCGGGCAATTGCTTGCCCATCATCAGCGTAGGCGCTCCCGCCGCGAATTCGACGCATTCGATGCCGCGCTGTACTTCCCCGTGAGCCTCGGTGTAGCTCTTGCCGTTCTCCAGCGTAATGATCCGGGCGAGATCCTCCCAGTTGTCTACGAGCAGTTGCTGATACTTGAACAAAACGCGAGCGCGGCGCGGCACCGGCGTGCGGCTCCATGTAACGAAAGCCGCTTTCGCCGTACGCACGGCAGCATCCAGTTCTTCCTTCGAAGAGATCTGCACGTGTGCGATTATTTCTCCCGTCGCCGGGTTGAATACCGGCTCCGTTATGCCAGAAGCGGATGGCACCCACTGGCCGCCGATATAATTGTTCAGCGTTTGGGGCTGTTGTTGTTCGCTTGGATTGGTCATCGCTTATATCCCCTTTCAAACTTCTAAACCGTCTATGCGGACAATTCGCTTCAGGAAGCGGTAATTTCGCCTCGTTCGCACCGGGCGATATAATCATTCACTTGCTCGGACGTCGGCATGGCATCGGAGCAGCTGTGGCTGGAAATTACAATGCACGCAGCGGCGCTGCCGAACGACATGCACCGAGAAATATCCCAGCCTTGCATCAATCCGTACAAGAACCCTGCCGCATAAGAATCGCCTGCGCCAAACGTCTTGATCACTTTGGCCGGATAGCTGTCCGCCCGATGAGAAGCTCCATCTTTCGTGTACGCGATGGAGCCTTCTTTGCCGTGCTTGATGACGACGATCTCAGCCGAATAATCGAACCATTTCGCCGCCGTAATCCGGTCGTCGCGTTCCGGGTTGCGCTCGAACTGCTCCATCATGTCGAACTCTTCGCGAGTGCCGATGATGATGTCGCATTTCTCCGCCGCCAGATTGTAATACACGGCGGTTTCCGCATCCGATACCCACGTGTACGGACGATAATCCAGATCGAAGGCGATCACCGCGCCGTGCTTCTTCGCGTAATCGAGTGCCTGGAACACCGCCTCCCGAGACGGGCTCTGGGCGAGTGCCGTACCGGAAATCAGCAGCATTTTCGTTCTGGAGATCAATTCCTCCGATACTTCTGTCGGCTCGAGCTTCAGATCGGCGACATTGTCGCGGTACATCAAAATGCTGCAATCCGTCGGGCTCTTAATTTCCGTGAACGCGAGCCCCGTAACCGCACCTGTACGATCCGTCGTCACATTGGACGTTTCAATGCCGTTCGCTTCCAGATAGCGGGTAATAAAACGCCCCATCTGATCGTCCGCCACTTTGCCGATAAATCCGGTTTGAAGTCCCAGGCGGGACATTCCGATACAAATGTTGGCCGGAGAGCCGCCCACATATTTCGTAAACGTAGTCGTCTCTTCCATCGGACGGTTGATTTCGTTCGCGTTCAAATCGATGCACAACCGGCCGACGGCGACGAAATCCGTTTTTTTCGCTGAATCGAATGAGACATATGCCATTGCTAAACACCTTCTTTCACAACAAATGGAAAAGGATGAGGATTAGTCTAACTACCGACCGCTGGTTGCCGCTGAGCTGTCTTTTAGTACGGATTCGCTTCCCCGACGCGCGCCCTCATTTCTTGATGGGCATCCGTCACTTTGCCGGATACGGAAACTTCAGGCACGCCTACGTGCCACCACGATTCGTATCCTTGCGTATTCGTCCCCGGCACGACCGGAATTTCGATTAGCGTCGTCACCGTCTCCGATTTCGCGCGCTCCAGCGCCTCGCGAAGCTCCTCCGGCGTTCTGGCGGTGTACGCCTTCGCGCCGAGGCTACGGGCATGCGCGGCAAAGTCGATCGACATATAGCTGCCGGTCAAACGGCCAGTTCCCTCGGAACGGTAGCGGAATTCGTTGCCGAAACCGTCGCTTCCATGGCCCCTCTGCAAGTTGTGAATGCATTGGAATCCGTGATTATCGAATAACAGAACGGTAATCTTGCATTTCTCCTGCAAGCTCGTTACCAGTTCGGAATGCATCATTAAATAGCTGCCGTCACCGACGACAGCATATACTTCGCGATCCGGCTCAGCGAGCGCGGCTCCGAACGCGCCGCTGACTTCGTACCCCATACAAGAGAAGCCGTACTCCAGATGGTACGTCTTCGGAGCGGCCGGCCGCCACAGCCTGTGCAAGTCGCCCGGTAAGCTGCCTGCCGCGCATACGATCACAGACGAAGGATCGATCGTTTGGTTGATCACGCCAAGCGCCCGCGTTTGGGAAAAGCCTTCCGGACATACGTCCGCATACAGACGGTCGACCTCCCGATCCCATGCCGTCTTATGCCCCTCAAGCTCGCCCTCCGCATAACCGGTTTGATAACTTTGCGCAGCGAGTGCCGCTTGCAAAGCCGCAATCGCCTCGCAGGCATCGGCGGTCAGCGCCGTTCCGTTCAACTTCGCGGCATCTGCGGCATTGACGTTAATGTTCAGCACTTTGACGTCCGGGTTGCGGAACGCCGATTTCGAAGCCGTCGTGAAATCGGAATAACGCGTGCCGACTCCGATGATGAAATCCGCATCGCGAGCGAGCACATTCGCCGCCAACGTTCCTGTAACGCCAAGGCCGCCCATGTTCAACGGATGGTTCCACGGAAGTGCGCTTTTACCGGCTTGCGTCTCCGCCACCGGGATGCCGAACTTCTCGGAAAATGCCGCCAGCGCTTGCTCCGCGCCGGAATACAGTACGCCGCCACCCGCGATGATCAGCGGTCGTTTCGCCTCGGCGAACAACGAAGCCGCTCTCTCGATCGCAGCTTTGGAAGGCGGTCTGCGATCAATGACGTGTACCCGCCTCGAGAAAAACTCCAAAGGATAGTCATACGCCTCCGCCTGCACATCCTGCGGCAGCGCCAGCGTAACCGCTCCCGTCTCTGCCGGATCGGTCAATATTCGCATCGCTTGCAGCGCCGCCGTCATCAACTGCTCGGGCCGAACGATGCGGTCCCAATACCGGCTGACTGGTTTAAAGGCGTCAGTCGCCGCAATCGTGTAGTCCGAAGCGACCTCCAATTGCTGCAGCACGGGGTCCGGCTGCCGTGTGGCGAAATTGTCGCCGGGCAGCAACAGCACCGGAATCCGGTTGACCGTAGCCGTAGCCGCTGCCGTGACCATATTGAGCGCGCCTGGACCGATGGACGAGGTGCAGGCATAAATTTGCGTGCGGTTGCGTTGCTTGGCGAAAGCAGTCGCCGCATGAACCATGCCTTGCTCGTTTTTGCCTTGAATAAATTCGAGCCCGCCCGGGGAGCGCTCCAGCGCTTCGCCAAGGCCTGTGACGTTGCCGTGTCCGAATATCCCCATAACGCCTTTCACGAATTTCGTTTCTCGGCCGTTAATTGAGATAAACTGATTATCCAGAAACTTGAGCAGCGCTTGCGCCATGGACAAACGTATCGTTTTCATCGCTCTCTTCCTTTCGCTCTTGCTCTTAACGCTGTGCCGTTACATAAGAAGCCAGCAATCGTGCTCCGTAACCAGTCGCGCCTAACGCCAATTCCCCTTTAGCGGATGAGGATTCTTTCGTCCCGCTCATATCGATGTGCGCCCACTTCAGCGAAGGATGAACAAATTTGCGTAAAAATAATGAAGCCGTAATGGCACTTGCTTCGCCCACTCTGCTGATGTTGCTCGTATCGGCGTAATCGCTGTCCAAGTAGGATTCGTACTCGTCGACAAGCGGAAGCTGCCACAAGCGCTCGCCGAACGGCTCTCCTGCCGCCTGAAGCTCCGCAGCCAGTCCGTCGTCTCCCAATACGCCGGCGAGCTTGGAGCCGAGTGCGCCAACAACGGAATACGTCAACGTCGCAATATCGACCGCCTGTGTCGCGCCGATCTTATGCGCATAGATCAGCGCATCCGCTAGAACAAGCCGGCCTTCCGAATCCGTATTACCGACTTGAACCGTCAATCCGTTCGCATAACGAATGATTTCGCCTGGCAGCAACGCGCGGTCCGATGGACTGTTTTCAGCCGATGGCACCAGTACCGCCACATTCACCGCCGCCCCGCTTCTCGCCAGCATATCCAGCGCTCCGAGAACCGCTGCCGCTCCGGCCATATCCATCCGCATATCGCTGATGTCGTTGTCGCGTTTCAAGCTGATGCCGCCCGTATCGAAAGTGATGCCTTTGCCGATCAAAGCGATTAACGGCTTTGTTTCGTCCGAGCAGTAGCGCGCTTCAATGAATACCGGCGGGTGGATGCTGCCTCTGCCTACGGCCGCCACTCCGGCAAATCCGAGACGTTCCAGATCGGCGCCCTGATGAACCGTCACATTCATTTGCGTGTCTGCGAACCGTTCAATCGTTCTTTCCGCCAGCGTGAGCGGACGCAAGCAATTCGGCGGCTCGTTCGTCAAATCGCGGGCCCACATCGTGCTTTCCGCACGCACTTGCCCTAGCCTGACCGCTTCATTCGCTTCCGGCGTGTTGTCGCCGATAAACTGCATTTCCACATCCGGTCGCGCCGTCTTGTTTTGTTTATATTTATCGAAAGCATACGTTCCGAGCAGCGAGCCTTCTACCCATGCCGCAATGGTCTCGGGCGTACAACCGGCGAAAACGCCTTCCGAGCCGAGCGCTTCGAATGAAACGGCGGCCTTCCGGCGTTGTTCTTTGACGATCGCGCGCCCCGCATTGCCCGCCGCTTCTCGCAGGCAAGACGGCTGATACTTGGCCGCCTCACCCATGCCGACTATGAGCAGGTCAGGCTGTCCATGATGGCCGTAAAACCAAGTGACCGCATGCCTTGCGCCCATATGGGGAAGCAGCGCTTCGACTCTTAACGATGGCAGAATGTTCGGTATTTGGGATAGCGTTTCCTTGAACGCCGGAACAACCAGCGTTTGCGCCTGCAATTCTTGCCCGATAATAAATTTCATCGAACGACGCTCCCGTCCTCTTCGACGATCCACGTATCGAAATCGCGCCGGCCTTCATGCAGACGGATGACGCGCGCGCCTCTTTTTAATTTGCCATACGTGTTGTAGCCCGTTACGCGACCATAGCACAGGCGAATGCCATGAACCGTGCCGACGTAATCGTTGTCGTGATCGTGACCGACGAAAGTGCCGACCACATCCCCCCTATGAACCATTGCTCCGAACAAACCTGTATTTACTTTCGGGCATTCGACGTTCTCTTCTTTAACGCCTTTCACATGCTCGTCTTTCCAAGCGTCATTATATTCCGGGAATGGAATGTGGAAGAAGGCAAGCGCAGGTAGCGAAGCGCCGTTACGTTCCGCGATTTGTGCGGATTGTTTCGTATACCAGTACACTTGATCCGGATGAATCCAGGCGTAGCCGCCGATCGGTTCCGGCGCTTCGATTCCGGAATCGAAGAAGTACAAAGCCGCCGCTTCCGTGCTTCCGCCCGCCCCTTTCACCGTCAACACGTAGTTGCCGATTCCGTTAATGTCCTCCGGACCGGCTTCGGACAAACAAAGATCGTGTTCCTGTTGAATCGCCATCAGTTCTTCCCGCGAGACGCCCGCTTCCGCATCGTGATTGCCGAATACGGCCGCCCAAGGAATACCCGACGCGACGATCGGCGCAATCGCTCTACGGAACGATTCCTTTGGATCGGGCACGTTGTTGCTCCAGATCATATCGCCGGTAAGCACGATCAGATCGGGCTTCACCGAGGCGATGATACGTTCGACGAGCGCTTTCGTTTTCGTATCGTTGCCTTTGCTGTCCTCTTTGTCAGGACCGTAGTGCATATCCGTCAACTGCATGATCGTAAACGTTTTGTCTTCGTTGAATTTCAAGTCGACTCCCATTATGGTCTCCCCCTCTTATCGCATACAGCCAGCCTCGACCATTCCGCTAGATTCATTAAGCCAATTTCCAGTTGCCTGTCGTCTGCTCGGCTTTATCCGCAACGAATCTCTCCAGGTCCGAGCTGTTCGGCGTGCCCGTATTGCCGCCTAGTTGGCTGACCGACATCGCGCCGCATGCATTCGCGTATAGCAAACATTGCTCCGGAGTCGCTCCGGACAGAAATCCGTAAATGTAACCGGCATTAAACGAATCACCGGCACCTGTCGTATCTTTGACGGATACATTAAAGCTCGAGCGATACACGGTCACGCCATTCACCGCGGCGACCGCTCCCTTTGGGCCAAGCTTAAGCACGATATGCCGACTGTGCCGTGTCAATTCTCTCAGACACTCTTCCGCAGTCGCGTGTCCTGTGTAGTTCGCGGCCTCCACCTCGTTCATGAAGAACACGTCCACTTCCTTCATCAGTTCGAAAATGCCTTCGTACCATTCTCCCGTGTCATCCCAACCGACATCGAGCGAAGTCGTGAGCCCGAGTGATTTAAGCTTCCGGGCGATTCCCACGTAATCCGCATGGTTCTCTCGCCCTCGATAGCCTGTAAGATGAACGTGCCGCGCCAGGGCGACGCTATTCATATCCAGCTCCAGCAAACTCAATTCCGAATTCGTGCCTGCGTAAGTAATAAAAGAACGGTCCTTCTCAGGGTTGATGGCAATCGAGATGCCCGTTCTGTTGTGGTTGCTTGTGCGTATATATCTGGTATCGATTCCATAATGCGCAAATTGATCCCGGACATATTGCCCGAAACCATCCTCTCCCAACACCCCGTTAAAAGCGACCTTAAGTCCCAGTTTGGCAAGCGCCAGGCTGAATAAAGCCGCTCCCCCTCCTACGTGCAATGTCATGCTGGGTACGAATACTTCTTGCCCAGGCTCAGGGATCTTTTCGCATCCCGCCACGACCAAGTCAATGTTGGCGTCGCCGATTACGATTGCGTCGAATAATTTCAAAGTTGGTCACTTCCTCGTTGCTTACGTTTTTCCGGTTTATGTTTTACGTGTTTTTGTTTGTTTCCTCAGCTTCATTTGTTTGCTCCGATCGGCTTTGGGAGCTTTCGCGAATCATCAAGCGGTGCTTCAGAATGACGTCGCCATCCGGAAGAGTTTCCCCGCCGATCAGCTTGAGAAGCACATCCATCGTCACGCGACCCATCTCATGGATCGGCTGTTCCATTGAAGTCAGCGTTGGCCGTACAAGCTCGGTCAATTGGCTTCCGTCGAAACCGATAACCGCAATGTCTTCCGGCACGCGCAGATGATGATCCCGAATGCAGTTCATCGCTCCAACCGCCATATCGTCGCTTACGGCAAATACTGCGGAAGGACGATTGCCGGCGCTCAGCATTTCTTTCATCTGATCATAGCCGCTCTGCACCTTGTAATCCCCAAAGCGGATATGCTCGAACACGAGCTTCTTTCCCCTATCGGACATCGCATTGCGGTAACCGCTGTAACGATTCTGGCCCGACGTGATATCTCTCATGTCCCCCCCGATAAATCCGATCGCCTCGTGTCCGAGCTCGATCAAGTAGCGGGTCGCCTCGTAAGCTGCCTCGTAATCGTCGATGATAACCGACACGAACTTCTGGTCCATCGGCTTAACGCTGGAGAAGATGACGGGCGTATTGATTTTATGGATAAATGCGCGAATTTGCTCATTGATCTTCTCGTGCATAATAATAATGCCTTCGACGCGCATTTCTTGGAACACGTTCAAGTATTTATATTCCTTGTCGATATCTTCGCTGATGTTGCAGACGAGCAGATTGTACCCGTTGACGCTGGCTCTGTCTTCGATGCTGCTAAGAATTGTCGAATAGAAGCTGGACGTCAGATCAGGCACGATGACGCCGATGAGGTTCGTTTTTTTGCGTACCAAACTACGGGCGATTTGACTCGGAGCGTAGCCCAATTCTTCGATGACCTTGTTCACTTTCTCCTTCAGATCGTCTTTGACGTACTTCTCCCCGTTTAATACTCTGGAAACCGTCGTCACAGAGACGCCTGCCATTTTCGCCACGTCTTTGATCTTCACCTGCATCTGGCTCACCTCTCTGAAAACTGAGAAAAACATCCAACACTATCAATTCGCCTAACTAGTCCCTAATTCCTACCGACTTAATCATTTTCCACGAATAATGGTTGAGAGAACGCGGAGTACCCGCCTTCCAAATAAACGGCGATGCGAACATAACCTTCGTCGCCCTGGCATTCGTACTTCGCTTGCGAAATTCTGCCGGTCACTTCTTGAAGCACCTTGCCGTCCTTCCCGAAGAACGTCACGTATTTGTACATTTTGTCCAGAAGTTCATTCGAACGCAGATCGGCCACGATCGTGTTGCCCTCTACCCGAATGCTTTCGAAGCCGTATCCTGTCGAAACATAGAAGTTGCCGGACTTGATAGAGCGTATGATCGCTTCGGTTGTATTTTCTTCTGCCATCACAACGTTCCACGCACGCTTCTCCTGACCGTACACATGCGAATCATCATTGCCGAAGCCCCATACTCGACGACCGGCGGACAACACCGCGTCCCATTTGTCGAAAGCGATGTCGTATTCGGGATTGCCGTCTCCGTTATAGACCTCAACGCCCAGATAACGATCCATCGCCAGCATGTCTTCCAGCTTCCAATAGTTCGAGAAGTACCGGTTCGGATGCACCAGCACCGCAAAGCCGCCGTTGTCCGTCGTCAGGTCGACGAATCGCTGGTAGTTCTCGATCGTAAACTCGTTGCTGTAATTGTCCGTGATCAGGTGCGGGGGCTGAACAAGAAGCATGTGCGTCTGACGACTGCTAACCTCGATCGCTTCGAAGACGGTCGGAATTTCCCGCTCACCTTGGTGCTTCGTAATTTTGTCGTGGTCGGAGATGCCTAGAAAATCGTATCCGCCATACATTTTGTAAACCGTCTCCAGCGGAAACCATCCGTCGCTGTTCGTCGTGTGGTTGTGGAAGCTGCCTTTCAGCCAAGTCCCCTTGCCCGTATAAGGATTCATAATTCCCATCGCTGATCATCCTTCCCTAAGAAGCTACTCTTTGATAGAACCGATCATAACACCCTTGGCGAAAAACCTTTGTACGAATGGATAAATGAGAATAATAGGCGTGACTACGATAACAATCGTGGCCATCTTAAGCGAGTTGCTCGTAATTTGAATTTTCAGCAGCAGATCGACTCTCGTGCCCGCCGCCTGATTCAACGTATCCCTCATCGCTTCCGCGCTCATCAGCATTTCTTGAAGCAGCGTAGACAGCGGACGTAAGCTTTCTGTACGAACGTAGAACGCGCCCGTGAACCAATCATTCCAGTGCCCAACGGCGCTGAATAAAGCGATAACCGCGATGACCGGTTTGCTGAGAGGCATAATGATACGCATAAAAATCGAAAAATCGTTATACCCGTCAATACGCGCCGATTCTTCCAAGCTCGCGTGAAGCTGTTGAAAGAACGTTCGGAATATAATTAAATTCCATGCACTGTACAAGCTTGGGATAATATACACCCATATGGTATCCGTCAAATGGATTGATTTCAACAGCATATAGTAAGGAATTGTGCCCCCACCGAACAACATCGTGAAAAAAATCATCATCATGAAGAACTTTCCGCCAGGCAACGTCTTGCTCTTAAGCGCATATGCAGCCATTGCCGTTAGAAATACGCTTAGAAGCGTACCCACGACAGTACGGAAGATTGAAATCGTGAATGCGCTGCCGATGCTAGCTGTCTGAAAGGCATGATTAAAGTTATCTAATGACCATATTCTTGGCCAGAAGAATATGCCGCCTCTTTCAGCATCTTTACCTGGGTTGAACGCTAAGGCGATAATGTTGAGGAAGGGAAGAATGATGGACAGACACAAAACGATAATAATAACGTAGTTAACGACTTTAAACGCTTTTTCTCCGGCACTCAGCTTATGAAAATCCATGGTGTAGGTACCTCCCTCCTTCTAAGAAAGCAAGGCGGTCTATCCGATCTGAAGATAGACTCACCTTGCCTTTTGTCGACCCTTAGAATCCCAATACAGTTTTCGGATCTTTATTCTTCTCGGTGATCAACTTCAGGTAATCGTCCAATCCGGCTGCTTTCATTTGTTTCAAAGCATTATCCAGTATTTTTTGCGCGTCTTCCTTGCTCTTGCTGTAGTAAGCTTTGATCAGACTATCGTTGTAGTTGTTCAGTGCTGCTTTCAGTTCCGTTCCTCTATCGAACTCGCCGAGGAATGCGGTCGGCGTGTACGCGTCACGAACCAACGCATTTTTCCGTTGTTCCTTCCAATTCACGTATTCGGCGACGATATCCGCGCCTTTGCTTTTACCCGCATTCAGCTTATCTGCCCAATTTTCTTCGCCGAAGTCGGCGATGTTGTCATTATCCGTGCTGCCGAGAATGTTGCCCCATGAATTGCCTACACCGTCGAACCCAAGCTTTTTGGCTTCGTTAGGGTCTTTCGCTTTCAAATCGATGACTTCTTGTTTAACGACCGGTTTGCCGTCCGCACCCATCGTATAGTCACGGCCTTCAAGACCGTATTTCCAGAGCAGCTTGCCTTGAGTGCTAGCCAGAAAATCAGCGAATTTCACAATATCTTGCGGGTTTTTGGTCGTCGATGGAATTGCCCATCCGGAATAACCCGATTTGAATGCAAGCTTCATTTGCGTAGAACCGTCGACGTCTTTGATTGGACCGAGCGGCAGGTAATGCACGTCTTGATTAAAGTCCTGCATGCTGTGCATGTTGGCGATGATTGCCCATGAACCGTTTACTGCGCCTTCTGTAGCACGGCTCTCATCCATCGTGAAGAATTCCGGCTGCATTAATTTTTCTTTTAACAGCTTACTAATGAATTCGACTTTCTTCATCGCATACGGCGTTTCTGCTTCATGAACGATATTGCCGTCTTTATCTTGTTTGATGCGTTGGTCAGGTGCCCCCCACTCAAGGTCATTGAAGAGCTTACCGTTCTCCGCGCTACCGGCCGACAAGCCGCCCCAGTATTCAGGACCGATCGGAGTTACATCTTTGCCGTTGCTGTCTTTGAAGTTCCCTGCCTTGATTTTCTTAGCCAGCTCATAGACTTGCTCCGTAGTCGTGATCGTACGCGGATCAACATTCAAAGCTTCAGCGATATCTTTGCGAATGAACGGTCCTCCGACAATATTGGTCGTGTAACCGCCTTCGCGGTTAATGTTCATGTGGGCGAAGTATGTCGATCCATTGAATTCCGGACGGAACATAACGCCATACTCCGTATCGATCGGCAAGTATCCTTTTTCCAAATATTTACTGTAAACTTTAGACTCTTTCATGAACGGAGTCAGGTCCGTGAACATGCCTTCGCGAGCAGCTTTCAGGATGACCGGCATTTCAGGGCGACCACTGTTATTCAAATAGAAGGCAATAAAGTCAGGCAAGTCTCCGGACGCAAGTCCAGCAATCAAGCCATCAATAGAGTGATCGGCTTTCATGATTTGAATTTCAAAATCGATACCCGTCAGTTCTTTAACTTTAGCTTTTATCTCCGGGTTCATATCTTCGGTGTAATCGTCGGTACCCATGAACACAAGTCCTTTAATCTTGCGATCGGCAATCCAAGTGGCCGGCTTACCTTCAGGGACAGAAGTCCCCTTGCCGTCTGATGCCGCTGGCTGAGAACTCGAGTTACCTTTGTTCGAATTGTTGCTTGAACAACCTGAAATCAGTGCAACCACGAGAAGCGAAATTGCTAACAGCTTAAACCAGTTTCTGTTCATGTGATTTCCCCTTTTCAACATGTTTTTATGAAAAACGCCAATTGACGTTTGACAACGTTGTAACCGCCCAGTCGTTAAGCCTATCATGGAATCGTTACCATAATGAGGTGTCAGAAACCTTGCGAGCGATGCGATTGGCGATTACGACCAATATCAATCCGATCAAACCTTGCAGCATACCGACTGCAGTAGCGTATCCGTATTGTCCGCTTTGCAAGCCTATTCGAATAATGTAGGTGTCCAAAATATCAGCAAGGTCCATGTTGCCTGGAGTCCGGAGCAGATAGATCTGATCGAATCCGGCCGATAAGATGTTCCCTAACGATAAGATGAATAGAATAACGATCGTTGGCATGATGGAGGGAATCGTAATACTCCAGATTTCTCGCAATTTGCCCGCTCCATCGATCTTGGCTGCTTCGTACATATCCGGGTTAATACCCGAGATTGCCGCTAAATAAATGATGGAATCCCAGCCGATCGATTTCCATAAGTGACTCCCAAACATGATCGAGTAGAAATATTTGGAGTCCATCATGAAAAAGGTGCTGCCGTCTCCGCCCATGTTCGAGATCGCTTGATTCAGCAATCCGTCATCCGGAGCAAGAATCCGCTGAATCAGGCCGACGACGATAACCCAGGAAAGGAAATGCGGCAAGTAAAGAATGCTTTGCGATATGTTTCTGAACCATTTGTTCCGTACCTCATTAAACATGAGCGCCATAATAATCGGAAACGGTAAGTATAGAAACATTTTCATACAACTGATAATGAGCGTATTTTTGATTAATTCAGCGCTCTGATAAGAATTAAAGAACGTTTCGAAATATTGAAGACCGACCCAAGGACTTCCGAGTATTCCTTTGTTGAATTTGTACTCCTTGAAAGCGAGCAGCAATCCACTCATCGGAATGTAGTTAAAAACAATGAAGAATGCGACGCAAGGCAACAGCATGAAGTACAAGTAACGATGCGCGATAATACGTTTCCACAGTGTGCTTTTTCTTTTTGTTTGCTCTAGCGAGATGGCTGAAGCCGTTTTCATAAGTCCGGAATCACCTTCTTCTTTCTGAGTTGTGGAAAAATGAAGTTCTGTAAACGTTTTCTGATAACGATTCCATATTGAGCTAAAAAAATATAGCAACTAACTGTTATCCCCAATAAAACGCTTACCGTTCCAACTTCACCTTGAGTATAGCAACTTTCTTTTCCCGTTGCTACCCTTTTTTATGATTTTAATAAAGTTAACATTCCCTTAGCAATTCAAGCAAGATTTCCGGTTTTCGAGTAGTAATCGCGTCTACTCCCGCTTCCAGACATAGCTCCATATCCTGCCGGCGATTCACCGTATACACCCATACTTTCAACCCAAAGAAATGTGCCCGTTCCACCATCGTCTTTCGGCAGGTTCTGGCATCCATATTCAACCCGACATAACCTTGCTTCTGCGCATGGAGGCAAACGGACTCCGCAAACTGCTCGTACTCCAGCAATTGCTGCGGAGATAGTTCGTCGGGCGTATTCATCATCACTTGAATATCCGGGTACAGCTCGGTCATGCGATCCGAGCAGCCCGTAATATAAGCGCGGTTCTGGGCTTCATATTGGCGGATGAGGCGAACGGTAGGTACAATGGCGGCTGCCGACTTCAAATCCAGATTCAGCTTCGTGCCGCGCGAAGCCGAAGCCTTCAACGCTTGCTCCAATGTTGCAATTTCATAATCCGCATAGAGCGGATCGAGTCGCTTGCGGACGTCAGGCTCGTTAAGCTGATTGAAATCATGCGTCAGCAAATACGGCGAATCGTCGTGCAGCAAAATTGCGGTGCCATCTCGTGTCGCACGGACATCGACTTCAACGATATCCGCGCCCAGCTCCATACCTTCAAGAAATGAAGCCATCGTATTATCCGGATGGACGCCGCACCCCGTATGGGCAGCCACCATTGTCCGATTCATCTCTTTCCCTCCCGCTCCTGCGTCAGTCAGTCAAATGCGCCTTGCTTCATCAGCCCGTGCACGAACTCGGCGAACAAACTGTTCGACCAAGCAAACCACGGTCTGGTGAATTGCTTCGGATCGTCTGCATGAAAGCCTTCATGCATAAATCCGGTGTCCGCGTCGGTCGCAAGCAACGTATCCAGCAGTTGCAACGATTCCTGCGGTTCTTCCGCCGTCAGCCCTTGCATAGAAAGCGCAATATGCCAAATATAGCGATCCGGCGTATGCGGGCTACCGATTCCGCTCGCCGCTTTTCCTTCATAATAATACGGATTGTCCGTGCTTAAAATGAAATGTCTCGTGTTGCGATAAGTCTGATTGTCGGTAGAGGTGTAGCCGAGATACGGAATGGACAGCAGGCTGGGCACGTTGGCGTCGTCCATCAGATGATAGTTGCCGAAGCCGTCCGTCTCGTAAGCGTACATTTTCCCGTATTTCGGGTGCAGGATCGTACCATAAGTTTCGATGCCGAAATCGATCTCTTCCTTCAACTTCAACGCCGCCTGGTGCAATCGGGCGTCCTTGTAGACGACGTCCGCGATTTCGGCCATATATCCGAGTGCTACGGAAGCAAACATGTTGGCAGGAATCAAATAGCCGAACACGCAAGCATCGTCGCTTGGTCGGAAACCCGACCAGGTCATGCCGGTGTAATTCACCGGCATTCCCTTGCCCTCGTTGCGCAGCGTATCGGTCGGCGGGCAGTCGAACCGCTGGAAGCGGTAGAGAGACATCTCTCCGTGCCGCTGTTCCGTCTCCCATAGCTGTAAAATCCGGCGAAGCGCCGAACGGAACTGCTCATCGAACAGCTCAGTCCGTTCCGTCGCCTTCCAATACAGGTAGCTGAGCTGAATCGGATAGCAGAGCGAATCGATTTCGTATTTGCGTTCCCATACCCAAGGGTTAAGCTCGGTCAGATCCTCGTCGAGCCGCTGATCATTGGCCGACTCGTTAAAAGCGTTCGCATACGGGTCGATCCCGATATACATCATCTGCCGTCGAACGACCCCTTCGATCATCCGCTGAAGCTCGGCGTCCTGCGCCGCAAGCGGGACATAATGTCTCACTTGGGCGCTGGAGTCGCGCAGCCACATGGCGGGAATATCTCCGGTAATGACGAACGTAGAGCCGTCACCCATTCTTTTCGTGGTCGTTTCGAGCGTGTTCGCGAAGCAACGCTTGAACATGGCCAGCAGTTTCGGTCGACCGGCAAGTTTCTCATCCGCTTCCGCGAACAGCCGTTGCAACGCCTGAGGGAGCTGGGTGTAATCCATATTCATATTGTCTGTCGCCCCTCCTGTTCAGCCCGAATATCAAGCAGAAATGTCTTGATCTCGTAAGGCATCAATTGGAATTCGCAATTGCCGCCGGCTTGCAACTCTCCGATCGGCCGCTCCATCAGATCGCATTCCTGCCAGGAGACGACGTTTAAGTCGCTGGACAGCGATATCTTCTCGCGTTTGCCCGAATAATCGTGCAGTCTGACAACGAGCCTGTCGGAATCTTCGGCCTTCTTGACCGCGTCGATCATGACGCTGTCCGAAGAGGCGCGCAGCAGCGAAGATGACGATGCCGGCATCGCACCAACGTCGGAGCGCAGCGGGTTGTTGAGCGCCCATGCTTCCTGCGCCGTGCGGCCTTCGTACCAATCTCCTTCGTGAGGAAGAAGAGCGTAGGTGAACAGATGATTGCCTTTGTCCGCCTCCGGGTCCGGATAAGTAGCCGACTTGATCAAGCTGAGACGCATGATGTGTCTCTTGATATCGTAGCCGTATTTGCAATCGTTAAGCAAGCTGACGCCATAACCGCGCTCCGACAAGTCTGCCCATTGATGGCCGACCGACTCGAACCGCGCCCAATCCCAGCTCGTGTTCCAGTGCGTCGGTCGTTTGACGTTGCCGAATTGAATGTCGTAGGTTGCTTCCGTAGAACGAATGGACACCGGGAACGATGCTTTCAGCAACTGCTGGCGCTCTTGCCAGTCGACTTCGGTTACAAAGTCGATGCGTCTCGAATCTGCGTATACTTTCATGACTTGCGCAATCGTCGAGTTCATATACTTCCAGACGAAGCGAACCGAGGCCGAGAGCGTCCCCGCTTCGATCAATTCCACTGACTGCAGATCGGTCACTTCGCGCATTTTCTGCTTATAATAAATATCGATGTCCCACGCGTCGAACATCAGCGGTTTGTCTTCGAACACCTGAAGCACATTGCCCCGTTCTCCGTTCGCAAGCACTTGTCTGCCGGCAGCCTTGTCCCGCAGTCCGATCAATTGGCCGGCTGCATTCCAATCAATCCGGTAGTGCGGCGTGTCGATAGAGGAAGAGGTGAAAACAAACTGAGCTTCGGCATTCGCATGTTGCCCAGCAGGCTGGAAAGCGATCGTCGTATAACCCATTGCAGGCACATCCACCTGAACCGACCATTGGTCTCCCGTACGTTGCGCAGCAAGAATCCGGCCTTCAGCGTCAGTCCAAGAACCGTTCCCCGTCCCCTCGGGCAGAGCAATCTCCGCCAAATCGCGACGCGACCACGGCGAGGAGTTCCACACCGTCACGCTGCCATCCTTCGAAGCAACGACGGCGCCCGCCGCATGCGTCCAAGCCGCAACAACCGTCTTCTCCGCCTCAGCGTACTCTACGGTGCTATCCTCGTACACTTCTTTGATTGAGGAGCCCGGGATGATGTCGTGGAACTGGTTGCGCAAAATAATCTTCCAGCCCTCGTTGAGCTCAGCTTGCCGATAGGCCGACCAGTCTCCCTCGAGCAAGCTCGCGAACGCACCAAGCCATTCGGCTTCCCGGTAGGCCAGTTCCAACTTGCGGTTCATGCGCTTATTGTACGCCTGGCTCGTATACGTTCCGCGGTGGAACTCCAAATAAAGCTCCCCGTCCCACGTGTGAACGTATTGATCGGTTTCGGCAATGCGCTCTTGCAGTCCTTGGAAATACGCATCCGCCGTGCCGGTTTTCACGTTCGGCAGACCCGGCATCTCGTCCAGCCGTCGGCGCATTTCCAACATCTCGCGGTTGACGCCGCCTCCGCCGTCGCCATAGCCGTAAGACAGTAGCAGCTCTTCGTTCAAGTTTTTGTCGCGATAGTTGTCCCAGATGCCTTTGACCATCTGCGCTTCGACGACGCCGTTGTAAGTATAGTATGGGCTGTCGTGCTCGTCCGGCGTCGTAATGAAGTGGGTGAGCACCTCGGAACCGTCGATGCCGCGCCAGCGGAACGTATCATGCGGCATCCGGTTGAACTGGCTCCAGCTGATTTTCGTCGTCATGAACGTGTCGATGCCCGACTTCTTCAAAATCTGCGGCAGAGCCCAGCTATATCCAAATACGTCGGGGAGCCACAAATAACGGCATTCTGCGCCGAACTCCTCGCGGAATAGCCGAGTTCCGAACAGCAATTGGCGCACAAGAGATTCGCCCGACGTCAAGTTGCAATCGGCCTCCAACCACATGCCGCCGCCTGCTTCCCATCGGCCTTCCTGGACGCGCTCCTTGATTTTCTCGTAGATTTCCGGAAAATCGTTCTTCACATATTCGTAAAGCTGAGGCTGCGTTTGCAAAAACACATAGTCCGGGAACAGCTCCATCAGCCGCAGTACGGTTGAGAACGAGCGGGCGCACTTCTCGCGCGTGTGTTTCAATCTCCATAGCCATGCGACATCGATATGCGTGTGGCCGATACAAGTAACCGTTACACGGGAATGCTTCTCGATCTTTGCAATCTGTGCACGGAGCGAATCGCGTGCCTCTTCCACGGAAGCATAGAACGCTTCCGAACGCGGATACGACCATTCGATCTTGAGCAACGAACGGTCAAGCGCACTGATCAGTTGAACGCGATCCGGATGATTGGCGTCCAGCGTCTGAATCGTCTCGTATGCGGCTCTAGCTGTGTAATAGTAGTCGTCTGCCGCTTCGTCCAGCCAACAGATTTCCGCAACCTGGATCGTATGCTTGCGCGGTTCCGGTTTGCCTCCGCCTTCAAGCCCCGACCAGAGCCGGATGTCGATCTGAATGTCGGTCCCAATCGTTTCTTGGGGGAAAAACACTTCTTTATGGTTAGAGTCGACGCCTTGGTAAGGAGCGCAATTCAGATAGAACAGCGATTCGAATCCCGAGTTGTTGCCTCCGCCCGTCTCTCCGAAATCGAATCGGCCTAACACTTTGCGACCGATCCATTCCTTAGGAAGTGCAGCGGTATAGGTCAACCAGGCATATCTGTCGCGGCCTACCCACGTATCGCCGAGGCGAATCGTCGAGTCACCGACATTTTGCGGCGGCAGAGGCGCTACTTCTCCGCTCTCATCTTCCGTCCATCGGAAAGCGTCGATGTTGATGGCATCCCGATATCTGACCTTTTCCAGCTCTTCCAGACGCTCTTTCATTTTCGATTCCGTTAGCAGCATCCTTCAGTCTCCCCTCTTCATGCTGTGACATCCAACGTTTCAAGACTGAGGACACCTTCCATAACGACCAATGAAGCAAGGACTTCCTCGTACTTTTTCACTTTCTTCAGCTTGACCTGAATATGAAGGAGCAAGCAACTGCCGCCCTCGCTGCCGGGCCGATCCTCGCTGTCTACGGTCAGCTTGTTAATTTGCAGCCCGCTCTGATGGAGATACGACAGTACTCCGCCCAAACCTGACGATTTCTTCTCCATCTTAATCTGCACTTCCCGCACTTTTTTCGTACGGGAGAACCGCTTCTCCGCTTTGTTAAGACCGAACAAGCTGATCACCACCAGAACGGTAGATATGATTGCGCAATAGTAAAATCCCGCACCGGCCGACAGGCCGATCGCTGCAGATACCCACAAAGATGCCGCCGTCGTAAGCCCCGATACGGTTAACCCGGTTCGCATAATCGTCCCTGCTCCGAGGAAACCGATTCCGCTGACCACTTGCGCAGCGAGGCGGGAGGGGTCCAAACGTACATTAGGCTCCGATGCGAATTCCGAGAATCCATAGGCCGATAGCAGGACAATAACCGCCGAACCCATCGTCACAAGAATGTGTGTCCTGAAGCCTGCGGAATGCCCGCCTAACTCTCTCTCCAGTCCGATTAGCCCGCCCAAAGCGAGCGCCAGCAAAATTCTCAGCGTCATTTCCCATGCGCTGATATGCCACACTTGCGGATCGAATACAAGTCCCATATCGATCACCCTTCGATCAACGGCATCCTCTTCGTTAGATATTCCAGACTGCTTGCCAAGCTGTCCATCGGGCTACCAGGGCAATAATCCTGCTCAACTGCGTACCATTCCACACCGTTCGCTTCGCCCCAACGTACAATCGGTGCGAAATCAATGATGCCGCTGCCGATCTCCGCGAAATATTTCCGACCATCGCTTGTCATATCCTTCAAGTGAAGGATCGGCATCCGATTAGCATATTTCTGAATGTATGTCAGCGGGTCCAAGTCCGCCTTCTTGACCCAATACGTATCGATCTCCGCATAGATCGGGCGCTGCGGATCGAGCTCAAGCACGTAATCGAGCGCATAACGCCCGTCGAGTTCGGTATGGAATTCAAAATCATGATTATGATAGCCGACCCGATAACCGAGCGATGTGACTTTCTCCGAGACTGCGAGCAGATCGCTCCGCACGCTCCGGTAACCTTCTTCATTCTGAAGACTATCCGGCAAAGAGTGGCAGATGATGTCCTTCGTATCGAACAGCCGGCCTTCTTCCAGAACGGCTTCCAGATCGTGCTTCATCCGCTCCAGTCCGACGTGCATTCCAGCAGCGCGTAGCCCGATCTCCCGCATAACGACCGAAATTTCCTTCGGATCGTTCCCGTGCAGTCCGTCGATCTGCACGGCCGACCAACCCATCTTCTTAACCTCTTTCAACGTTCCGACAAAATCTTTCTTGAGTTCGTTTCGGAGCGTGAACAGTTGTGCAGCCAGTTTCTCTCTCATTCCGCGATCTCCCCTCTTTCCAGGTTAAGCCACTCCAACTGCTCGCGAGTCAGTTCGATGTTCATCGCCTTGAGCGAGTCGTCCAGTTCAGATGCACTCCGAGGGCCGATAATGGCGGCAGTCGGGAACGGACGGTTCAGCACGAACGAAAGCGCAATCTGTGTCGGCGACACGCCTTTCTCTTCAGCCAACTTGACCGTGCGCCGGTATCGCTCCCAGTTGTCATCGCTATAGTAGACTCTGACCATCTCGGCATTAGAACGATCCTCCGGGGAAAACAGACCGGAGAAAAATCCGCCCGCTTGAGCCGACCAGGACAACAGCGGCATTTGATTGCGTTTGTGCCAGTCCGAGGTCGCTTCGTCCGCCGATACGCACCCTTCCCAGCGCGGTTCTTTCGCCAGCGCGAGGCTCAAGTTGACACTGTCGAACATAAAGCCTTTTAGCCCGTTGTTTGCCGCATATTCATTCGCTTCCTGAATTCGGCTGTAAGTCCAGTTGGACGCTCCGATCGCTCGCACGGTTCCCGCTTCAAGATGGCGATTCAATTCCTCGATAATCGGACCGACCGCTACGGCAGGATCGTCGCGATGAAGCGCATACAAATCGATTCGATCTGTGCCAAATCGTTCCAAGCTTTCCGACAAGTCTTTAGCGATCGCTTCAGGAGTGACTCTCGCACCCGGGCTGCCGTCGTCGTGGTGGGCTCCCTTCGTCAAAATAACGACGCGATCGCGGTTTCCTGTTTCCCGCAGCCATTGTCCGATAATTTTTTCAGCTTCACGATACTGATGCGCCGTATCGATCGTTGTTCCGCCGGCAGCAATAAACTGATCCAACATCTCTGTTCCGTTCCATTTCTTGATGTCGCCCGTTCCAATCATGAGACGGGATAATTGAACCCCGTTCACATCGATGAACTTCATGCGGATCCCTCCAATGCCTGATATGGTATCGATTCCATATCCATATTTTTATCGATACCCGATCAATCTGGTATCGATTTCAGAATAAACGCTTTCATAACTACAATCCGTATTATAGTCCATCGGATTCGCAGATGACAAGAACATTTTCCCGTCTTCCGCGAATCCGATGATCGTTAACTAGCTATTTGCGATTCTCTCGTTAATCTCTTGACGTTTCGACAGCAACCAATCCGCATCCCGCGGATAGTTGCGGAACGTAAGCGGCGTCTCCAAGCCGGCGTCAAGCAGTTCCACAACTTGTTCGCGCCCGATCCGCGATTCCAGCAGTTCGCATGCCCGGAGATCTTGAAGCGCCTCGCGGAACACTTCCCACCGAATGGAGTCCAGCGGTCCTTCCTCGCCTGGATAGACGACAAACGCGTCGCCAGAAGCGAAAGCTCCGCCGGCGTCCGTCACCCGATAAGGATCGAGCGCCGACACCGAATGTTGCGTATTCCAGAAGTTGTACCCCCAATGGAGGAAACCTTGAATGCGGAATTTATAAAGCTGATAACCGATAATCCGGTTGCGAGCCGACGGCATATTGAAAAACCGGTTGGACACTTCGACCGACTGTCCGCAGCAGTAATACGTCCACAATGGCGAAACGCCGTTTTCCAGGAACTTGTCAATATGATCGTTCGCTGGAATCGGCACCGGCACCAGGCCTTGCTCATAGAAATTGTAATCCGACAACGCTTCGAAAAACGGGAAATCCCCGAGATGTTTCTTCAGAATGGCACTTGCGCTGCGATAAGCATCAAGCTGTTCAAGGCTCGGTTCGTCGGACACGTGGAAATAGCTGCGCGCTTCGAGTCCATGCTCTCGAATAAACGCTACAAGCTCAGGAAGGAACTGCCCCAGGAACTTCTCGTAAGCTTCCCCGGTTGCGTCCGTTTCCCAGCCGAAAATCCGCTTCTCTCCGCCTTCGGATACTTTCGCGACGATTTTCGGTGCGTGCTTGGCTCCCCATTGCGTGAAAAGATGCGAAAACTCGAAATATTGGATGCCGATGCGATTGCACATTTCCACCCATCTGCCCAATTTATCGAAGCCGAAAGTATAATTTCCGTCTCCCGCAGTTTCAACGTCTACGAGCTGAACCGTCAATCTTTCTCCGCCAATTGCCGTGTCGAGCGGCGGCGTGAAGATCGGAGTCAGCAGCATATTCATTCCGTGGCGAACCGCGGCAGAAGCGTAACGTTCGATCAGTTCCCAATGGCGTTCGCTGAAAACTTCAACTCCGTAGTAAGAAGCCAGACAGTCGTAATGCGTCCATTCCGTATGAATCAGGCGTTGTTCCGGCAGCTCGGCGGGCAGGACGTCCAATACGAATTGTTCGCCGCCCAATTTGGTCCCTTCCCCGTCCTCGAACCATACGTCAATCGAAAACGGACGAACGTCTTTGACTGAGCCGTGACCGGATGCCGCTTCCCACTCCGCACGAGTCGGCAGCTCCACCGTTACCCACACCGCTCTCCATTGTCCCGGATAGCCCCGAAGTCCCTCTTGCCCCAGTGGTTGAAGCAAATCCGGGTACAGCCCCGGCGTTTGGCGCAGCACCTTGTTATCCGAGTGGGCGTAGGTTGGCAGTTCGGAAGGCGATAGTCCAACCGCTCTTACGGACATCCACGGCTCCAATTCGGAAGATGCGAAAACGCGCAGCGGATGCAACGATTGTTCGGTGCGATACGCCACTTGAAATGCGTACGTCTCCGACCATAGAGCCGTTCCTTTGCTCCAGGACGGCGCGGACAAAGGCTCGTCAGCAAATACTTTTACAAGCGAACTGATGCAACGGGTTTGGAATTGCGGTTGGTCGTTGGTCATTGGGATCTCGGCTCCTTCGCTAATCGCTTCATGATGGCTTAATCTTAACAAGCGGGCGCAGCGCCGACAATCTGAACATATTTCACCTTTATATAACGATATTGACCTCAGTGAAGAGAAATCAACAGGATTAACCCCTGTTATTACAGCCAATGAAGTATAATAGATAATAAAATGTTATCCAGGTGATGAGAATGCTGCAACCAGGCGCTTTCGCTTTTCGATTGCCGGAAAACTTACCGTTTCTGACGCTTGATTCCCTCGGCTGGACAGCCGATGCAACAGCCGGTTACGGCAATGACGGACGGAAGCGGAGAGATCAAGGCCACGCGATATTCCAATACACGTTAAACGGGACAGGCCGCATCGACATCGGCTCTCAGACGTACGACGTTCCCGCAGGCTGCGGGTTTCTTGTCAAAGTCCCGAGCGATCATCGCTATTATTATCCGCTGGACGGCCAGAAGCCCTGGTCGTTCATCTGGCTTAACGCCCGCGGCGAAGACGCGCTTCGAATGTGGGACCGAATGATCGAACGCCAAGGACCGATCGTCCGGCTTGCCGCCGGTTCGCTTCCGCTCACCTTGTTTTGGGAGCTTTACCGGGCGGTGTCCGTCGATCGCCGAACCGACGCGGCGGAGCTTTCCGTCATGCTGTACAAGTGGACGCTGTCGCTGTTGAAACCTGACGCGAACGATACGTCCGAGGACATCGCCTCGGCACATCCGGCGATCCGGCAAGCGAAGACGTACATGCAAGACAACTTCGCCTCGCCGCTCACGCTCGAAGACGTCGCGTCCCACTGCGGACTGTCCCGGTCATATTTGTGCCGACTGTTCCAAAGAATAGAACGTGATTCGCCGCTCGCCTTTTTGCAGCGCAAACGGGTGGAGGCTGCCGTCACGATGCTGCGGCGCACCGATATGAGCATTCGGTCGATCGGCACCCAATGCGGCTTCGATAGCCCCAGCTACTTCGGGAAAATCTTCCGTCAATACTTGCATTTGTCGCCCGGAGAGTTCCGCAAGCGCGCGGCAGAGCATCCGTACGATGTCGTTTATTTGGATTGACACGGCAAAAAACGAAGCCGCCAGAGTCCTCAAGGGACAAATGGGCGGCTTCGCCTTTTCAATATTGAGTATGTTGAGTTCCAAAGTTTACATTTCCTGATTCTCCGATGTATCGGACCCAACAGGCCGAACTTTCCCCGGAAGCCTGCCGGCTTTGCGCAACGCCTCGCGCAGCAAAAATTCGATATGCCCGTTTACGCTGCGAAACTCATCTTCCGCCCATTTCTCGACCGCACGGTGCAGTTCGGCGTCCAGCCGCAGCGGGAACGCCTTCTTCTCCCTGGCCATGTCGGCACCTTACCCGTACATCGTACCCGTGTTAATCACAGGCGTAGCCGCCCGGTCGGATACGATCGTAACCATAAGATTGTTGATCATTGCCGCGCGACGTTCCCCATCCAGTTCAATCCCGTTGTCCTTCAGCTGCTGAAGCGCCGATTCCACCATCGTAACCGCGCCCTCCACAATCTTCTGCCTAGCCGCGATTATCGCGATTGCCTGCTGGCGCTGCAGCATTGCGCTGGCGATTTCAGGCGCATATGCCAAATGGGTGAGCCGCGTTTCCAGCACTTCTACGCCTGCCAGCGAGAGGCGGGATTGCAGTTCGTTCGTTAACTCGTGCGACACTTCGTCGGCATTGCCCCTGAGCGACGGCTTCTGCTCGTCCGAGAACGTATCGTAGGCGTAATTCGCGGCGATGTGACGAATGGCCGTCTCGCTTTGCACCTCGACAAACTTGCTGTAGTTGTCGACGTCGAACACCGCTTTCGCCGTATCGACGACCTTAAATACGACAACGCAGCCGATTTCGATCGGATTGCCTTCCGCATCATTAACTTTCAGCGTCTGGCTGTTGAAGTTGCGTACTTTAAGCGATACTTTGCTTTTGCCGGTAAACGGCAACACAAGCCACAGTCCGCTGTCGGTAATCGTTCCTTTGTATTTGCCGAAAAACGTAATGATTTTCGCCTCGTTAGGCTGTACGATCGTGAGCGAAGTCAACAAAATAACAAAAACCACAATCAACGCGATGCCCGACGCAATCATTACGCCGTTCGGCTCCAACCTGTTGCCTCCATTCACCAGTAACGCAATACCTCCGGCAATGGAAGCCAAAGCAAGCAGCAGCGCCAAAAATCCGTTCACATGCCACGCTTTCGTTGTTGTCATCTCCGACACCTCTGAATAAAGTTATATTTTATTGATATTTATATGATATCACTTTTGGTTTTGAATTTCCATACAATATAAAAAAGCCGCGATTCTTCGGAGAAATTATTTCTTGCACATTTTCGAATGTTGCTCTTCCGAAATTCGCAAAAGAAACGGATAATAGAGTTATTGCGAATTAGACGAACAGGAGACGATGTGGATGAAAACAATCGGTTTTGTCGGACTCGGCACGATGGGCGAGCCCATGGCCGCCAACTTGCTGCGCAAAGGTTACTCGGTAACCGTCTACAACCGCAGCGCTGGCAAGGCGAACGCCTTGGTCGAACTCGGAGCGGATATCGCCGATTCGCCTTGCGACATCGCCAAACGCGTCGATGTCGTCATCACGATGGTGAGCAATGACGACGCGATCGAAGAAGTGTACTTCGGTGCAGACGGAATTCTGAAGGAATTGAAACCCGGGACAACAATCATCGATAGCAGCACGATCTCACCGACGCTTGCCAGAAAATTGGCGGCGGAAATCGGCGATCGGTTCTGCGACTTCATCGATGCGCCGGTTACCGGCAGCAAACCTGCGGCAATCGAAGGCACGCTTCTGTTCATGGCCGGAGGCGACAAAGCAACGGTAGACGCCCACACCGATATTTTGCTGACAATGGGTCGCGACATCGTCTACGTAGGGCCAAATGGCAGCGGTGCGACGGCCAAGCTTGCCCACAATACGATTGTCGGCATCAACGCCGCCGGTTTAATAGAAGGGATGGCGATCGCAGCCAAAAGCGGCATCGATGCGTCCGCATTTCTGCACATTGTCCAGTCCGGGGGCGCTGCCAGCAAGCAAGCAGACTTGAAAGGCGAAAAAATTGTCAACCGTGATTTCAGCGTCCAATTCGCCTTGAGCCTTATGTTAAAAGATTTACGTTTGTCGTCTGTGCTGACGGATGCCATGCACATGTCGACCCCGATGCTCGAATCCGCGAAAGGTTTGTTCCAGCTTGGACAAGCCGCGGGCTACGGCGATGATGATCTAGCCGCGCTCGCTCACATTTACGAGAACTGGATCGGCCGCAAAATCGGCGATCCGCCTGCTCCGCCGGTAGAGGCCGGACAGAAAACCGACGAACGCCGGAAGAAAACCCGCTTGCCACTCGATATCCCTCTTCATATGTCCATCTATCAGTGGGAAGGCGACGGCGGCTTTAGCGGCCATACGATCGAGGGCAGGCTCCGCGACCTGTCGGAAGACGGTCTACAGATCGAGTCCGGCACACCGCTCGAGAAAGATATGTTTATCGTCATCCACTTCGGACCGGAATCCGAGCTGCCTCCGATCACCGCACGGCTTATTCGGATTGAACGCAAGAGCGGCAAGTTCGTCTACGGTTGCTTGCTGAGCGCATTGCCGCTGTATCAGCGGCTGCAACTGCAAGAGTATATCGCTAGCCAATCTCAATAAAAGCAGCTTTACACAAGCGCGTACAAGGAAAAGGCAGGCTCTCTTCAATCGAGGGCCTGCCTTTTTGACGATCCAACGAACGATGCGCGTTCGCTTAGCTCAAGTACGAGCAAATATAGTCAGTGACCGTTCTTACCTTCAGCTTAAAGCTGGCGTTCGCCGGCACTTCGAATTTCGTCGGCTCCGTAATGTCTTGCCATTCATCGTTGCCCGGCAGCAAGACGGACAGTTCGCCCGCTTGAATGTCCATGATTTCTTTCACGCCCGTGCCGAATTCATATTCGCCCGGAAGCATGATGCCGAGGGTAACTTTCGTACCGTCCTCAAACACCACAGTGCGGCTCGTCACCTTGCCGTCGAAATACACGTTTGCTTTTTTCACTACAGATACGTTATCGAATTGCGACATCTTGACTCCAGCTCCCTTGTCTGTCTATGTGACAACCGCGATAATTCGCGATCAGTTACACCAACTTCTTGAATTGTGCGACAACGTTGTCCACGGTGAAGCCATATTCCTTAATGACGCGATCGCCTGGAGCGGAAGCGCCGAACGTCGCGATGCCGAGGATTGCTCCCTCGTCTCCGACATAACGCTCCCAGCCGAATGGATGAGCCATCTCGATTGCCAGACGCGCTTTAATCGACTTCGGCAGAACGCTCTCTTTATAAGCTGCGTCTTGCTTCTCGAACAAGTCGAAGCTCGGCATACTGACGACGCGAACATCAACCCCTTGTTCCGCCAGCGCCTTCTGAGAGGCGACGGCAAGCTGAACTTCGGAGCCGGTCGCGATCAGAATGCCTTGAGGTGCGCCATTCGCCGCTTCGGATACAATGTAACCGCCTTTAGCCACTTGCTCGCGTGCATTCGCCGTTCCTTCGAGAATCGGGAGGTTCTGACGCGTCAGCACAAGCGCGACCGGATTTTGTTTGTTTTGCAGCGCGTACGCCCATGCAGCGGACGTCTCGTTGCCGTCGGCCGGGCGGATGACCGTTAAATTCGGAATAATGCGAATCGATGCTAGCTGCTCGATCGGCTCGTGCGTCGGGCCGTCTTCGCCGACCGCGATGCTATCGTGCGTCAGAACGTACACGACCGGAAGGCCCATCAAAGCAGCCAGACGAACGGCTGGACGAAGGTAATCGGTGAAGACGAAGAACGTCCCTCCGAATACTTTCAAGCCGCCGTGTAGCATAATGCCGTTCATCGCCGTCGCCATGCCGAATTCGCGAACGCCGAAGTAAATGTTGCGGCCGTCGTAGCTGCCTGGCTTAAAGACGGATAAACCTTTCAGATGCGTCATCGTGGAGCTTTCCAGGTCTGCGGAGCCGCCTACGAGATAAGGTACGTTTTTCGCGAGTCCGTTCAGCGCATTGCCGGAAGCGACACGAGTGGACAACGGCTTGTCTTCCGTCGTATACGCAGGAAGATCCGCATCCCAGCCGGCAGGGAGTTCGCCCGCAAGAACGCCTTCGAATTGTGCCGCAAGCGCCGGGTGCGCGACCTTGTACTTCGCGAATTGGTCTTGCCATGCAGCGTATGCTTGCTCGCCGGACTTCTTAACCGCCGCGAAATGCTCGCGAACTTCGGCAGGCACGTAGAACTCCTCGTGTGTCCATTCATAGAAGCCCTTCGTCAGCTTCGTTTCGTCCGCGCCAAGCGGAGAGCCGTGCGGGCCAGCGTGACCGCCTTTGCCGCCTTTGTTCGGGGAACCGTAACCGATGACCGTTTTCACTTCGATCAACGTCGGCTTGCTCGCGTCCGCTTGAGCGGATGCGATCGCCTTCGCCAACGCTTCGAGGTCGTTGCCGTCATCTACGCGCAAGTATTGCCAGCCGTAGCCTTCGAACCGCTTGCTGACACTTTCGGAGAAAGACAAGCTCAGCTCGCCGTCAAGCGAAATGTCGTTGGAATCGTACAGGACGATGAGCTTGCCGAGGCCCATATGACCGGCCATCGAAGCCGCCTCATGGGAGATTCCCTCCATCAAGTCGCCGTCTCCGCAGATGGAGTATGTAAAGTGGTTGATAATCTCATGGCCGTCGCGGTTATAGGTCGCGCCCAATTGCGCTTCGGCAAGCGCCATGCCTACCGCCATTGCAATGCCTTGTCCAAGCGGGCCTGTCGTCGCGTCTACGCCAGCCGTATGTCCGTATTCCGGATGTCCCGGTGTCAGCGAGCCCCATTGGCGGAAGTTTTTCAATTCATCAAGCGACAAGTCGTATCCGCTTAGATGGAGCAGCGAATAGAGAAGCATGGAGCCGTGGCCCGCGGAAAGCACGAAACGATCGCGGTCGATCCAGGTCGGGACGGACGGGTTATGCTTCATCGTTTTCGCGAACAATTGATACCCCATCGGAGCAGCCCCCATCGGCATGCCTGGGTGTCCTGACTTCGCTTTCTCGATCGCATCGATCGACAGCGTCCGGATCGTCGTTACGGAAAGTTGTTCGATTGCTTGATTGTTTGCTGTCATCTCAATATCCTCCTCGTTTCTATTCACGTACGTTCAAAGCTTGTTAGCCGAGAATCGTACAGTTATTATGCGCGGCTTCCCAAATCCTGTACATTGTAACACGAGAAAAGGACGATTTCCATTGTCTGCCCGTACAAGTCGGAGGCTCCCCCCTTTCCAGGCGAGAACCTCCGCAATTTAGATTATACGAAAGCGACTGTTTTGTTCTGATAGACGAGCAGACGGTCTTCGACATGCCATTTGACCGCGCGGGCAAGCACGATCCGTTCGATATGGCGACCGATCCGCTTCAGTTCATTCACTTCGTCGCGATGGGTGACGCGCTGAACGTCCTGCTCGATAATCGGACCGCCGTCCAGCTCTTCCGTTACGTAGTGCGCGGTCGCTCCGATCAGCTTAACGCCGCGATTGTAAGCTTGCTGATAAGGCTTGCCGCCGACAAAAGCCGGAAGGAACGAATGATGAATATTAATGATTCGGTTGTGATATTGCTCGATAAACTTCGGCGAGACGATCTGCATGTAACGGGCAAGCACGATCAGATCGACTTTGCCGGCGGTCAGTTCGCGCTGTTGCTTCTCGGCCTCGTCTTTCGTATTCGGTGTAACCGGAACATAATGATAAGGAATGCCGAATGCCTCTACCGTTGCTCTCATATCTTCGTGGTTGCTTATGACCATGCTGATGTCCGCATCGAGATCGCCCGATTGCCACTGCCAGAGCAATTCCAACAGACAGTGGTCTTCCTTCGAGACGAAGATCGCGATTCTTTTGCGGCGTGCCGCGCGGAAAATGCTCCATCTCATCGAGAAGCGGTCGGATATACGGGTAAAATCTTCTTGAAGGGCCGGCAGCCGGCTCTCCAGCTCCTGCAGATCGAATTCTACGCGCATAAAGAACATGCCGCCCGTCGGGTCCATCGTATATTGGTCGGATTGAACGATATTCGCGCCTTGTTCGTACAGGAATTGCGACACCGCGGAGACGATTCCCGCCTTGTCCGGACAGGAGATCAACATGCGGACGCGATTACTTTGGCTTTCATTGGTCTGGCTTGCAGGAGACGGATAACTGTTACTCATCGTTCGTTTTCTTCCTTTCTGTTCTTATCGCGTTGGTTGCTCGAGTTATAAGCTGGACAGCCAGTCCGGTCCTGCCAGAAATCCGAGCAAACGCTTGTTGACCGCTTCTTCGTCGAGATCTCCGGACAATACGCCGTTCTCGAGAATCATATCGTATAGGCGTTCCATCGGCTCACGCGGATCTGCTTTTCTGGCCTTTGCATCGGATTTGAGCAGTTCCCACGTATTCAGCACGTACAATCGGGAGTCTATGCCGACCTTATCGAAGAAATAGTGCAGCCGTTCTACGTCCACGAGAAATTCTCCGCCGAACCGTTCTTCCGAATCTTTGCGCAGCATAGCGATTTCGGCTTCATACATCGGACGTTCCTTGCCGTCGACTTTGCCGATCCACGGCGTCTCCAGTATGAACGGCTTGTCCTTCAAAAGCTCATGGCCGACGACGCCGGCGATGCCGTCGAAGCCGATCCAGCCGGAGCCGATTGGCGCGTGCCTGTCCTTCGCAGCTCCGAGCGGATTTTTGCTGTCGTTGACGTGTACGACGGCGATTCGATCCAAGCCAACGATGCTGTCGAACTTACGTAATACGCCGTCAATGTCGCCGACGATGTCGTATCCGGCATCGTGAATGTGGCAAGTATCCATGCAGACAGTCAGCCTGTCGTTCAATTGCACCTTCTCGATGATCTGTGCCAGTTCCTCGAACGTTCTGCCGATCTCGGAGCCTTTGCCCGCCATCGTCTCCAGCGCAATGTTGACGTCGGTTTCCTTCGTCGCCTCAAGAACTTCGTTCAAGCCTTCCGCGATGCGGGCGATACCGTATTCCGGGTCCTTCTCCGTGTACGCGCCTGGATGAAGCACGATATTCTTGACGCCGATCGCATGCGTACGGCGAATTTCTTCCTGAAGAAAATCAACCGCAAGGCGGTACGTATCTTCTTTGTAAGAGCCGAGATTAATAATGTAGGGTGCATGCACGACGATTTCGCCTATGCCGGCTGCACTCATCGCCGCCTTGCCTTCCGGAATATATAAATCTTCGATCGCTTTTCTGCGGGTATTCTGCGGCGCCCCCGTGTAAATCATGAAAGTGCCGGAGCCATAAGTTGTCGCTTCCTTCGTCGCTGTCAGCAATCCCTTGTCCGAGAAAGATACGTGCGATCCGATTTTCAACATATACGTGTTCCCCCTTCATTCGTTCCGACCCGCGCCCCGCTTGACTTCGGGAGCTATTCGGGCAACCATTTCATTATTGTATCGCGAACGTCGAAATAAATCTAGGAATGCGTTATAATTTCAAGATGAGGTGATAGGAATGAAATCAGCACCAGACTGGTTCATGTATTTTATCGGATTTTGGACCGTTGTTCTCGTTCTGTCCATGTGCGTGGGCGGTTTCTTCATGTTCCGCAAGTTTCTGAAAGTGCTCCCGCAGCGGGACGGCAAGTCCAAGCTTGATTGGCAGAACTACTGGGTCGAACGCAGTCGGGAGCTATGGACCGACGAATCGAAGGACATGCTGCACAAGCTCGTTTCCCCGGTGCCTGCCCCGTTCAGGGAAATTGCGAGCCACTCGATCGCAGCCAAGATCGGACAGCTCGCCGTCGAGAGCGGCGCGCCCGAAGTGACGACCGATCATTGCATCGAAGGTTACATTCGAGCGACGCCTCCGCGCGATCATAACAGCCTGAAAGCGTTCCTGGACAAGAGCGCGATCGATTATTCGGCCTACCGCCACCTGCTCAAATGACGTTGAGCGAACATTCGATTTTTCTCATTTTCGACGAAAACCGAAACCTTTGCCCAAAAATTTCGTTTAACCTCGTAGGAGGTGTACGACTCGATGAAGAAAAACAACAAAACCGCAATCGTATTAAGCTCCGCCGTGCTTGCCCTTGTCCTTATGGGTACGGCATGCGGCAACGACAAAAACTCGAACGCGTCTCTTTCATCTAATCCGCCCGTAACAGCCACGCCTTCCAGCCCGGAATCTAGCGAGGTGAACGCGGCGGGAGAAGCTAGCCCTTCCGCTTCTCCGGAAATGATTGAATCGACCGGCGAATATTCAGGCTTACAAGACGGACATACGATCGAAATCATCACTGACAAAGGCCCAACCGCTTTCCAAGTAAGCCCGGAGATCGCAGATAAGGTCGAACCTTGGGATAGCGGAACCAAAGTCAAATTCGAATATAAGGCCGACGGGAGCAACGAACAGTTGTCGATCGTCTCGATCGACAAGCAATAATTGATCTGACGGGGTGACGTGATTGTGCGGTATTTGATCTCGGGCGGCACGGGATTCATCGGCCGTGCCTTGTCGCAGGCGTTGCTGTCCCGCGGGGACGAAGCATGGATCGTCACGAGAACGCCGCCATCCCAGCCACCTTTTGGCGGCGTTCAGTATGTCACTTGGGAGCAGCTGACCGCCGATCCGATTCGGTTCGGCGGCTTTGACGGCGTGGTGAATCTGGCCGGTGAATCGATCAACCAGAGATGGACTAGCAAAGCGAAAGCGCGAATTGTCTCTTCCCGTACCGCT
This sequence comes from Cohnella soli, assembly GCF_042655525.1. Classification (NCBI taxonomy): domain Bacteria; kingdom Bacillati; phylum Bacillota; class Bacilli; order Caryophanales; family Paenibacillaceae; genus Cohnella; species Cohnella soli. The sequence goes on along the minus strand of NZ_JBHSMI010000003.1, from coordinate 46,381 downwards.
GCTGCGACCCGCATTGCAGAGTACATGCAGCGGACGGACAATCCGCCGCCGGTCGTCGTGAATGCTTCCGGCATTTCGCTGTACGGTCACTCTGGCGACGAAGTGTTTGACGAGACTTCTCCGCCCAATCCCGCCGACTTTCTAGGCGAGACGGTTGCGATGTGGGAAGAAGCCGCAGACCGTATTCCCGTCGATCGGCTCGTGAAGCTTCGCATCGGCCTCGTCTGCGCCCGGGAGGGCGGAGCGTTCCCGCTTATTCGCCTGCCTTACCGTTTATTCGGGGGTGGAAGAATCGGGGATGGCAAACAAGGTTTGCCCTGGATCCATCTGCAAGACATGGTCGCATTGATTTTGTTCTGTCTAGATCGAACGGATATCTCCGGCCCTGTGAACGCCGTTGCTCCCGCTCCCGTATCTAACGATGAATTCGGAAGAACACTCGGGCGCATCACAGGGCGACCGCACTGGTTTCCGGTGCCGGCGGCACTGCTGAAGATCGCGCTCGGAGAGATGAGCACTCTTGTACTGACCGGGCAGAAAGCGATGCCTCGGAAACTACTGGATCACGGATTTCAATTCGCCTTTCCGAAATTGGAAGAAGCCCTGCGGGATATTACCCGTTAGGGCTTCTTTATTGTTTGGCACTACTTCGAACGATCGAACCGGTATTCAGAACCAGCCAAATTCAGATGATCTCCATCCTGAAGCTTATACCACTCGTAAGGCGTCATTGGTTTATCATTCAGTTTGCTTCCGTTTCTCGAACCAAGATCTTTCGCTTTCCATGTGTTATTCTCCCTAGCGAGTTCAACATGAGCACGAGACACTCCATTCGTCTCGTCGACATGATCCGCCGCATCGGCCGATCGCCCAATGACGACCGATAATCCGCTTAACGGGATACGACGAAGTGGCTGAGACGTTAGCCAGATCAAACAATATGTACTTTCGGTTTTCACATCCGGCGTTCTGCCTCGAAGGAGCTCCGTGCGCAAATCGTCCTTAGGCAGCCATTCCGTTGCGGATGGTTCAGCCAGTTCCCGGTGACGTTCCGATACTGATTCTCGGTTGAAGAGGTTCTGAGGCACGCCTGTCCCTAGATTTCCCCGCTCCCGTTCGTTCCGCATACTTGGGAATCTGGAATCGGATAAAGGAGCATCCATGTTAGAATCTTCATCAGCATATCCTTCATGAGCTGATTCCCTGGAAGGAGCTCTGTTCTCGGCACCAAAGTCCATATGATCGCTTCTGGGCCGCCTGAGAAATCTTTTCATGATGGGTGACTGCGCACCGTTCCAGCAAAAAATGACGATTGCTATCGCCGCTAAAGTCAATCCGGTGCAAACGATAAGGCCCGTGTCCGATTGACCCTTGTAAGCGAATCTCCATACACAGGCGATGATTACGGCAGCAGCGCAAACAATCATCGTCCGCCATCTGCCTGCCTCCATTTCGCCTTCCAATGCTCGGTCGCCGGACGTAGAAATTGCATCGTCTCCCGACATATCATCGCCATCCCCCCACAGCTCGTAAGCGGGTTTCATCGCGTCAGAATCCGGCTGCAACAAGTCCCATGAACGGGACTTCTCCATTGGGTCCAATGCGTTACGCACATTCATTTCTTGTTTGGAATCGCCCTGCTCGCGAGACCAACCTTTTTTCCGTTCGTCTGGAAGAGCCGTTGAAAAAGCCTGAGGTTCTACTCCTCCAGCCAAATAGTTCCTCGCATAGCGACACAACGCGAGCGGCATGAACCCCGGACTCGCAGCAAGCCGAAGCAAAGCTTGCATCGCTCGGCCATCCGGCTCTTCAACCCTCATCATCCATCTAACGATGAGCTTCTCCATATCGTCAGCGCGCAATTCCGTTGGCATATCGAGCGGCACGTAAGTAAACCTCAAATCAGACCAGTATTCTCCGACAAATATAAACTCGTCAAGCAACCGAACTTTTTCCGCGTCCAGCATATGATTTCTGCAACTTTCCAATGTTTCTCCTAAAGCACACAACGCCGTCATCAAATCCTCCATCGTCCAGTGGGAGATTCGAAGCGACTCGGATAACATCCGGCTACCCGCCAATCCGTAACGCAGCGACAGCTTGCCGTCCTGCTCTTCCGTTTCAAGCGGTAATAACCCGGGAATGTCGCATCGCTTTATCATCTGCATTTGCATATCGTTTAGCTCCTCGCGGGCAATTGGAGGATCTCGCTCTACGATCATGAAATGTCCTCTGATCTGTTCGAACCGTGCAGTAAGTTTGCTCATGCGTATAATCCCTCCGCCAGCAAAATGAAAAATCCCGGAGCGACAGCCAGCATAAACGGAAACCGCACCCCCCTGCCTCCTTCCGAGGGATGTTTCCCCCATGGCCACCGCCATCTCGACGCCCATTGCCGAACGAACGGGAGACGCGCAGCTAGCAACAGACAGGCGAAGGCACCTGCAATCCAGATCGACAACACGAGTAGCTTTAACGTTGCGACAGGCCCAGCCCAACTTCCGTAAGCGCCAAACCACTTCACGTCTCCGCCACCAATGCCTCCGAGCCTGTTCATCATGTACAATGGCAGAAAGCCCGCTGCCGCCCCCCAGGCGGAAAGCGCTAAACCGTCAGCGCCGTAATATATCCCTTGATATGCGAACCCGCATGCCGCGAAAGAAATCGTAAGCGCGTTCGGTATTGTCAGCTTGCGCACGTCCGTCCAGCAGGCAGCGGCGAGCAAAGCTGCCGTGCCCGCCAATGACCAATCGGCCATTCCGTTTCTCCTCTCTTATTTCGTCATCTTCGCTGCCACTTCAAACAAGTGCTCCCAGACTCCGCCAGAGCCGTTCGTTACTTTTATGCTCCATGTGCCAGGTGTTGTGTTGCCAGAAACATGCCACGTCCACGATACGAGGCCGGATTCGTCCGCCGTCGCGCTTCCCAAGTGTTTCGCCTGGCTTAATCCGCTTTTGTACAAGATCGACAAGTCAACGGCCGTGCCCGGTTTGGTCCGTATAACTAACGTCGCCTTGCGTCCCCGTTGCACAGGATCTGGATTTAAGGAGACGAAATCGACTACGAAAGCCGTCCCATCCCCTTCCTTGGCAATACGTGACTTCGAAGGACTGCCTCCGATCCACGCGCGTTCGCGGGCGGAAGAACGAAGATTGAGCTGCCTTCCGAGAAAAGGCACTTTCATCGGCAAGATATACTCCGCTTCAATCGTTACGTAACCGTCTGAAACATTCTGCTCGTCCGGCAGTCCCACGTTTGTGATATGTATTCGTGAAAGGTCAAGAACGTCTTCGTCTACGAATGTCTTCACTAGTCTCCCGAATGCGATTCGCGCCGCATGTTGCTCCAGTGAAAACGTCCCGTTCGCGGCTTGCTCTGCCCATTCCTTCATCGGGGATGGCAACCATTTTCCGTAGCGTCCAACCGTCTCTCTGACACTCATCCACTTGTCGTTCCAATGTTCGATTTGCTGATTGAGATCGGATTCCCTCGCCCGCTCGATCGCCATGGAAACCGGATACCAAGCCGATGCTGCCTGCCTGGCCGTTTGGGACAGCGCGCCATGAAGGGCCATGGATACTATTGCCGTTTGCACGATAAAGACAAGAAATGCGGCAAACAGCAAGAAGACCGGCATGACCATTGCCGTTTCCAACGTAACGCCGCCGAATTCCGATTTGCCGGTCTCATGTTCTCTTCTAGAGATAAGAGTTATCCGCAACGTAAGTCGCTTCATAACGGTTCCCCTTTATCGTCCCTCCGGCTTGTCCCTGGCGCCCAAGCTTCTTCAATAGACCTGGGTAAAACCACAATCGAAACGAAGCGGTCGCCTCTCCGCTCGCATACGTATAAGCACCGGAAAAATCCACGCCGGACGCATGCTCCATCACGGCAATTATGCGGGCAGTCGTTCCCGATGAACTTCCATGCGCCAAAAGGAACAGCCGCAAATAATCAGCGTAATACGTATCCGTCTTCGCATATTTGGACAATTGGATCTTGCCATCCGCCACAAGCTTACTCATGTCGAGCGTAGCGTTAACGATGCCGTAGACAAGCGCGGCGGCCAGCACGAGCAGCGGATTGCCAAGCGATCGGCTCTCAATCATCCCCTCCATCGTTCGAATAGCTAAACGCAAGCCGAATATTTCTCCGTATGCCGCAGCGATATTGCCGGAAGGATGATTCAGGCCATAAAGAATATACTCCGCCTCCTGAATATGTAGATCGAGCGAAGGGTCCCCGCCTTTGATCAGTTCCTTTACCAAGGAGGGGTCATAGCTGGAGAACCTTGACATCACATATTCCGAAAAAAACATCTGGTCTCTAGCTCCAACAAGCGATATTCCCAGCGCGTCGAACAGCCCCTCTGAAGAGCGGATCGCGTCGTCCCTTCCTTCGAATGGGTCGCTTGACCTGATTACCTTTGCCATTTCACCTTCCGCCTTGTTCCATTCCAGATTCGAGCGATAGAGCTCGTCTGCTCTGGCGAACTTCTCACGCTCAACCTCGTTGCCCGGCACTCCAACAAGCGTACCTATAAAGTTCGCTGCTCCCGCCCATTTCGCTTTTGCAATTTCCTCTTGTTCCTTACGTGCCTTGTCATTAGATCTATGGGCCTCAAGAGCCGCGTCACGCGCTTTCCATACGGCTCCTTCCGCCCCGTAAGAGTGATCGTATGCAGAAATAGCGCTTTTCAACTCACCATTCCCGCCAGTAAGAGATGCCGTCAACCCCGTCGATCCGGGAATAGCTGCGATCAGTGACGACAGAGATGACATCTCCACCGATAAAGCAGCCCCGCTCATCAATAGCTCATCCGCCTCATTCTCAAAGGCATCAAAAAAACTTGTTTCCAGAACCAATTCCTTCGCGGACTGACGAATTTCCTTTATTGTCTCACCTTCAACCGAATCATCCTCGTTTTCGTTCGTAGCCCCCACTGAAGGAACGCTCTCTGTAAGCGAGACAATTGCTTTCAATTCCTCGTTCGCCTGTCGGGCTTCCGATAACGCGAAGTACGCTTTATCCTTGACGGATGCCGCTTCGTCCCTCCAAGTGACCGAATAGCGAATGAGCAACGAAGCCAGTTCCCGTGCCTCCGATTCATATGCCGCGACTGCAGCTTCGTTTCGCGGTCCTTCCTCCGAATCCATCATGAATTGCTCGTCAGTCTCTCCCGCTTCCTCCCTTTGCTTCTTTCTTTGCTCTTTCAATCGCAAAGCTTCGCGCCTTGCTTCATCCTCTGTTCGCTTGACGACATAGTCATCGTAACCGGAGACGACGCCGGCAACTCTGTCTTTCAAGTTTGCGGCTTTGACTGCGACATGTTTTCCGTGCTTTCGCATAACATCTAACGCGTTATCAAACGCCTTCTCCCGGCGCTCGTACGATTTACGAGCTCGTTCCAGCACATCTACCGTCTTTGCCGTCTCCTTCATCGCCCCGGCGACTCCTTTGAACCGGCCGGCAAGTTCGATCGTAAGATCGATCGGCGCCTTGTATTTCATCTCCTCCAGCACTTGTCTCCGAAAGACGCGATGATCGGATAACGGGCGGCTCTCGGTGACACCTGCCTCAGTCCACTTCAAATCCATATACGGGAGAGCGCCTTTGTCATCTTCCGAAACGTTCCCATTCAGCGTCCGTCGGAACAATTCGTCAGCGGCATCCCCGCCTCGGACGAACATCCCGTAGCGATCGAACAATAGTGGGTCGTACGCCGCCAACACCGATCGTACGCCCGACTTGACAGATAATTCGGCTTGCTTGCGGAAGGCGGTAATACGAGCGTAATCGATCAGCAATCCTGCCAGAAGCACGAATGCCGCCGTCGCCGCGACAAAATAAACGGTTACCGCCCCTTCGTTGCTTCGTTTCAAGCTCCGCCCCCCTTTACAGCTTCCCTTTCAACGTTTTTCCAGCCTTCTCCTTATAATCGGCCTCCCCTTCCGGCGAGTCTTTCATTTTTGCCGCATAGTACCTGATGAGTTCGAACGTCCGCAAAAATTCTGTCGGTTCGACGACCAGTGCACTCACATTGACCTTCTTTCCCTCATTCCTACGAAGCCATTTCAGCGGGCCGGGCAATGCCTCTTCCAGCTTCCAAACGCGAATTTCTCTTTTCAAGCCAACATTCCGATATCCCATTTCACCGCTGTCCATCAGTAGACGTGAATCGGACGCCCGCTTGCTTAACTTATCTTTCGCTCCCGAGCCGGAGTTGGTATCCTCCCCATCAGCATGTTCGGCGATGTCGACTTCGACCGTTTCATTGCCAGACGCTAAACCGAAAAGCCCTTTGACGAGCGCATCATCAGTTAAACGCCAGTACAATCCGTCGTATTTCCCTTCTTCGAACGCCCCCGATTTTGTATCTTTCGCGGAATTCGACCAACTGTAAGCTGATCTTTCTGCTGTTACCGTCATTCCGTAATAGACGACGGAGCGATGAAAGACATATAGTGCAAATAAGATCGTAAGGGCAATCATCAGAAACACCCATGGCAATATCGCGGAGGCTTCGAGCGTTACCGATCCCCCTTCGTCCCGACCTAGTTTCTCTTTCTTGCCCCTCGTGATTGTCATGACGCTATTCGAATATCGATTCCGACTTGCCTTCCACGGAATCCATGAGATTTCCCAAAAATTCTAGAATCCAGTCTTTGAACAAGATCGCCATAATAATAAGCACCGCCGCGATCAGTACTAGCTCAAGTGTTCCCAGCCCATCCTCGTCCTCCCACAGCTCGCCTAGCTTTAACGCATTGATCGCACGCTTCCATTGTATCGATAACATATCCATCATCCTTTCGCTGTTTTACATCATCAACACCGCGGGTGCGCCTACAATCGCCATAATAATCAGAAAAATAACCGTTAACGGAAAAGCCATTCGCGAAGATGCCTGCTCAGCCAACGTTCGGGCAACCGCCTTTCGTTTCTCCCACATTTGTCTCGTCAACTCTTTCATCGCTGGAACGAAAGCATCCCCGCCCCTACGGGCGTTGATGATCAACGTCGTCGCGAATAGCTTGACCTCGGGAACTGCGCATCGCCTGCCCATTTCTTCGAACGCAATCGACATGCTCTCTCCTCGGCCGATTGCAGCCAGCGCCGACTTTGCTTCCGCGTATAACGGGTGCTCACGATCGGGAGCTTGGTCTACCGCTTTAGTGAAAGCTTTCATCGCATTCTCCCCAGCGTCGACCATCAGGAGAAGTTTGCTTAGCAAATCCGGCAACGCCAGCAAAATCGTCTGTCTTCTCTTTGCCACAGCCTTTTCCAGCTCTTTCAATCGCAATAAAGGCAAGCTTCCCCCAAGCGCTGCCCCGACGACTAACAAGTTCGGTTTGCCCCCCAACCACGCCAATAAAGCCGTACCCGCCAGAACAAACCAACCCAGGCCGACACTTTCCGCTGTCCAGAAAATGAGCCGTTCGTTCGAACATGAGCCTCCTTGTAACGCTGACAACAGCAGTTTGGGTCTTTGGAGCAAAGGCGATAACTTCAAGGCAATCGGTTTCCATCGAAGCAATTCAACAAACGGATGAACACGAGGATGAAATGGCTTGTCTCTTTCACGACGAACGGCAAGTAACGCAAGCCATAAATAGGCAAGCACAACGACAACAAATGTCACAAGTGCAAGTACCGTCCTCATAATCGGATATCCATTAGCCGCATGATCCAACGGCAACAAACAAGCAGCAACGCCAGGCAAACCGTCAGTAGCAGCAATCCTATACCTCTATGGAGCGGCTCCATATAGTCTGGCGCCATCAAACCAAGAAACCCGACGAATGCGAAAGGCATGACCATCATCATTCTCGCTTCGAACTTCTTCTGCGCCACAAGCACGTCTACTTCGATCTCCACCTCCATTTTCTCACCGATCAACTGTGAAGTTCTTCGGACGATGTCCACCAGGTCCCCTCCCGCTCTCTTTCCGATAACGAATACTTCGGCGAAGCTTCGCGCCTCTTCGAGACCGGATCGTGCGGCGAAATCCTGCAGAGCCACTTCAATCGGTTCTCCGTTCTGCAGACGAATCGAGATGATCCTAAGCTCCGCTAAAAGGTCGGAACGCGAGTCGCCCAGCAGTAACAACAGCTCCTTATCCAGAGCGTGCATAGCATTCTCCACGGATCTTCCTGCCGACAATAGCGACGAAAGCGCGTGAAGCGCCTCTTTGAATTGAAGTCGAAGTTTGTACTGTCTTTTCCCTCCCAGCAACTTGGCGTAATAACGCGGATAGAGCAGCCCCAACGGAGCGGCGAGTAATCCGGCGATCGCATGACGATAGAAAAGCCATGCCGCCGCAAAGCCTATCGTACATCCGAGCGCGATCGCCCAGCTTTTCTCCCCATTGCTTAGCCGATAAACACGATAATCCGTCACGCTGTTACCTCTTCTGTCATGCCTGCCCGCGTTAACTTACGAATATTGCATAAAGAAGCTTTACGTTCCAATCTCCCGTTCATTTTCCCATCCTTACCTCCAGTCTCCTCGAATTGAAATAGCGTAGCCAGCTCAACTTCTCCGTCTTTCATCCCCTTGACTTCACAAATTTCGGCGACCCGCCTTGATGAATCTCTAAACCGATCAAGGTGGATAATGACGTCCAGCGCTGAAGCAATCTGTTTCCTGACGACGCTGATGGGAAGCTCCGCCCCGCCAAGTACCATCGTTTCCAATCGGGAAAGCATATCTTGCGCACCGTTCGAATGACCGGTCGACAAGCTGCCCTCGTGACCAGTATTCATCGCTTGAATGATTTATATAAATAGTCATTAATCAAAATCCGACAAAATAGTTTCCCCTAACACGTAGCTCCACATTTGCTCTTAAGTAGCTTGCTTCTTTAAAAATCACTGTCTCCTCATCAAAGCATTGAATCGGCAACGTAAGTTCTAGTTCTCCTTTAAACCACACGTCAACATTAATTTGATTTCTCATACAACATTCAAGTTGCTCATCATTTACTACTCGAATGTACCTCTTCATGAATTCCCATCTCCTCATTTGAACGCAAAAAAAGCACTCGTAAACAGAGAGGTTTTATACCTCTTCTGTAAACGAGTGCTTCTCGTGTATATATTCAAACTACAATAAATTGGATGATATTGTCAACATCGAACGTATCTATCTTATTTAAGATCTAAAGGCATTAGTGTATCTGGATCTAGATATTCATCCTCACCTATATAAAAATGCTTACCAATATAATCACTAGCAATTTGAGATGCAGATACACCCATGAATTTCCAAAATATTTTCCTTTCTTCTGGCAAGTATATACCACGACTACGCAACGTCGCTATATCTCCTTCATCTTCATCGTTTGTACAAAATACAATTTTGTCTATTATTCTTCTTACTGTCTGATTATCTAAATTGTCTAAATCAATTTCTGATAGGCTAGTTCTGAAATCTTCGTATTGACATATGATCTTCTTCTTTTCATCATCCACATGGTGCAGTTTATATAAATTATCTTCAATATCTGTTTTCTGCAAATTAACCCTACTTGCACGTTCAGCAAACTCATTTTCTTGTATATAACCTTTTGTCCATGCGCTCATATTCATATCTGCTTCAATCTTTAATTCCTTTAATTTTTCTTGGTACTCTGATAACTTTTTATCTATGTCGCTAGTATCTAATTGTAATCTAAGATATTCTCTCAGCAATCCTTTATGTTTGTGATCGTTCGTCCTAAACTTAATTATTTCTTCTTTAACCCATTCTAAAATTTCTTCTTCACGTTGAAGGTTTCTGTATTTGCACATGCCTGTTTTATCATTATTCGAACAAAACCAGTATCTGTGAATTTTCCCACTACTACTTTTTTGCTTTTTAAACCTAAGTGGGCTGTCACAATTTCCGCATCTTAATAAATTGCTAAAGATGTGCGCCCCTGAATATCTTTCGCCAGTTTTATTAATACCAATTCTTACTTTGCGCTTTCCTTTACTTCCAGTTATTTCATCTTCAACTTCAATTTCTTTATACTTGAAGTCACCAAACATCTCAAAACGTTCTTGTTTTAACTTTTGTACTCTATCGAATATATAGGAATCGATGATTTTTAAATTGTGATCTTCATATCTAATTTGTTCGTCAATTGGAATAGGTTCAATGATATCTAGTTGAGGATCTTTTTTGCGTGTTCGATGTAGCCATACTTCCCCATTGTAAATACAGTTACTTAATATTTTGCTTATTATACTTTGATCCCACTTCTTTGCCCCTCTTTTACGCGAAACATTTTTCTTGTTCATGTATTTTGCAATTTTGCTTAAACCCCAACCGCGATCCAAATATAAGTCAAATATTCTTTTTACAAATATCGCTTCATATCTGTTTAATATTAATTTGCCTTCAATTATGTTGTATCCAAACGGTTCTCTGCCTGACCAGATACCTTTTTTTTCGGCTGCAATGTACTTTCCTTTTTGTACGCTCATTGACTTCAACCGTGATTCTTCTTCAGCCAAGCCAGCGAATATCAAAAGTTTGAAGTTATCATTTTGATCTAGTGTATTAATTTTAACATCTTCAAAATAAACCCCAACATTGTACTTGCGTAAATCGCTAATTGTGTCCAGTATATCCTTAACGTTGCGTCCAAATCTGCTAATACTACGAGTATAAATCATATCAAATTTTTTTAGCTTTGCGTCTTCGATCATCTTTAAAAAAGCTTTCCTGTATTTCTTTGATTTGTACCCTGATATCCCTTCGTCAATATAGTACCCTCTTCTAGGTAGTAACTTTCCATCACGACTGTAATAAGCACCGCATTCAACATTCATCTTTAATCTGTTTTTATCGAAGTAATCAATCCACCAATCTTCCTGATTTTCCATCGCAGAGGATTGAGAATCGCTATCCGTTGAAACCCTGCCATAAAAAGTACAAACCATATTTCCACCGCCATAATAATAGTTATTCATATAATATGGCAATATTGGAGTCAACACAATATACCAAAAAGCCGCACGGGCTTCGCTATTGCCGTTTCCGAGACAGGCGGAGCAGGCTTTAATGACGGCAACAGCGCAGAACATAAAGAAGATCGCTCTCCACCTGGCCAAGATGGCCAAGTAGAGAGCGATTATTGTTTGTCACTGCTTCGCACCTGAACCGTTCGTCTCAAGTGTATCTTTAATCACGAAAAAGTGGCTTTTCTAAACAGTCTGACCGCCGAAATTGGCGGTTATTTTATTTCTACAGTTATGATTTTATTGAACAACTACGGTTTCTTGTGTGTTTTTAAGGCAATCTACTTTCCCCTTATTAATTGCTGCTACAATTTGAGATGCCAGTACATTATTATTGGGTGAAAGAATGACATTGCTGACGCTTCCTAATTCATTGTTGAATTCAATTCTGACATAACTCTCATTTTTCTTTAAAGCGAAGGCCAGTATACCAGTTAAAAGTATTCTACTAACAGTTAACGATTCTTTTGTTTCCACCGCGCTTACAACAATGCTTTCCATCGGAATTTCAAAAATTGGTTTTAGTGGGTTCAATAAAGCGTTAATATTATTAAGATATACAATCTTATCAAAACAAATATGTAGAACTCCGCCTTTTACTTCTCTAACATCTACAAGTGGATGCCCACCAATGTACCAGATTTCTTTATAAGAGAAGAGTACACCGTTTAAATTTTCCTTTGTTTTGTTGATCTTATTTGTTTCAGATTTTCTTATATGATATTGAATTACAATACCAAGAAACAGAATAATCAAAACAAGATAAACCATTATTAGCATCTCTCCATTCCATGATTTGCCAATATATTTCGGCACACGTGTGAGCTGTTAAGAGACGTATGTATTTAACCCTTTTTAGTATTTGCCCGAATATCATGAAGGATTTTAATCACTTCGCCAAATCCGACAAATAATATTCCGCTAATGAAAGATGAAAGTATTAAGGCTCCCCCATACACCCATCTTAAAGGATGAGGATCAGGATCATAGCTGCTTGACGATGTAGGGTCTGTCATTGTAAAACCAATTATTACACCAGCAAGGATACCAATTACCATTACACACATTCCTATTTGATGAATCATATCTGCAATCTTATTTTGACCTGATTGACTTGACTCCAATTTCAATGTTGTTTGTTGTTCATTATTCTCCAAGATTTTTTCTAACTCTGTAGACATGCCCCTACCCCCTCTTCTTCTGTGCTGATAAAAATGATATAAAGAAATTCAGGATTGAAATTGCTCCTAGAAGGGTAAAAACGGAACTCCATTTTAAATATGAATATATGGAATCTATGTTGTCAGTTCCAAAAGCATCAAAGTCAACTAATACTATTAGTAATTGACCCAAAACAAATAGAATAGAACCAATTATGGCTAAATTTGTAGCTAGTCTTAATTTCACACTTTTTCCTCCATTCTTTAAATGCGAATTTGAATTCGTAATACCCCGGCATATGTGATACGGTTATAGCCCATCCTCCTTCTCTTTTGACTTCTAAGCCTATCAGACCATATGAATAGTACAAATGACACCCTAAATATACCACGATAACCTAAATTTTTACACTACAGGAGCCAATTTAAAATCAATTTGTCGATATTACTAACTACATCTGCAATCGATTGCCGAATTCAAATGGAGCCTGGAAAAACAAGAAATAAGCTTATGACAACTTGTCACAAGCTTAAGTACAAAGTCGTCTGGATCGGACCCAAAGCATTTCAGAGCCTAGATAAATGCTGGATGGCATGTTGACATGTCTCGAAGCAAATTGGGAGAATATATCCTCTTTAAGCAGCCCTATTGAGAGCTTGTATCGGCCTTCACCTCAGTTGGTTAGAGCGGTAGCCTCATTAGCGATTTGTCACAAGCTCGAATCCTGTCTACCATACTTGCGTTTTCTGCTATAATTGAAATAAAAGGATTGGATCATTTTGGTGAAGATGATAACAAGTTACCACACGAATTTGAAGAATCTAAATTCGAATGGTTGGTATGTCACATATGTTAAAAATAAGACTAGGGTCTATGATTGGTTCACATATTTTGTATTAGTTACAAACGTCGAACTCCAGCCTGATGCGGTTTATTGGGGAGATGACCGAGAGGAAATTAGAAGTTTGTTCAATGTATAATGAAAGGGTTATTTATGCAAAGGGGGATATGTTGATGAAAATTGTAAGGATAGGTTACGGAATGGATGAAGTGCCAACCAGGACTATATTGGTTTACGTATTGTGAATGATGGAGTGCCTAAGTTTGAGGTCAGATTAAGTGGAACGGCTACTGCTGTTATGGATGCAAATAAAAGCATATATGGCGAACCTTTTGATTGGCTTGAACAAGTAGCACTTGCTATCAATAGCACAGATGAGGTGGATGGATTTTGTTATATTTGCATCGACTCAACACTGATCAATGATAAACCATCAATTATAAAGAACTGGCGAAAGTACGTGAATTGACTGTTTCATAATGAATAGGAGTGAGATTGTGATTAAATACAACTATGCAAACAAACTTTCGAATGATGAAATCAATGTGATTTGGAGAAAGTTGAACAATGATGGGGAAATAGAACACGTTTTCTCATACACTGAAAAATTTGCTGAATTATTAAGTGATCCAGCTAAAGCAAGAGAAGTAAACCGCGAAGACCGTCTAGAAATTGAAGAGTGGTATGCGAAATGTGAAATAGCATTACGTAAGATGGTGAACAATGTTCGTTATTCTAACGAACAAAGAGATAAATTTTTAGAGCGTTACACTAAGTGTATAAAGCTATCAGGCCACATTAATCAAAGATCAGTCGCTGATTAATAATGTAGATAAAATGGCTATTTCAAAATAAGGGGTGATTTCTAGTGAGTTTCGTTAGTGTTGTTATTGATAAGTTTTTTTGTAGTGTAATGACTGATGGTAGGGTTTGTAATCTCAATGGAGATGTCCTTACCGAAGACTTTAAAAAATTCAGAAGTTACCATAATGATTCGTCATTTATTGCATTTTCCGGGACACAAGGATTTGGGGAATATATTCTTGATAATATAGAGTTTAATGAAAATCGATTTGATCAACTATCAGAATCACTGAAAGTTCTGATTTCGAGTCAGGAAGTAAGGGAGCAGATTTCCAATAATCCAACAGTTAGTGTGAATCTCATCTTCGGTGGTTTAAATTCAAGTAAAAAGTTCGAAATCTATACTTGGGATTCTAAAAAAATGAAAGTCGATAAGCATTCAATTCCCAATGTTTTGTTTATTGGTGTTGATGATGTTTTGTTGGAATCAGCATATTCGGTATACAAGCAAGAATTGAATCAAAGAAAACATGTGCAGGCTTCCGACTATGCTATAACTCAAGAGATCATTAATAATTTTATAGCTGATAAGAGTCAATATGTTAATAAAAATACCTATCAACTAATTATTAAAAGATCATAAAATGGTTCATTCATGATGAGGGAGAGAGAATGTCTTGGACGTTAACGAAAAGATTGTTGAGGCGTGGCTGACAACAAAAAACTTTTTTATGATGAGCACAATCGACTACGCTCAGTTTCATAAAGACATTGATATCTTGGCTGTTAACGTTGCTGATAAAGTGATTTGGGACTGTGAAGTGAAAATTCGAACGGGGTCAACAAAGATATCGGAAACAACCAGGAAAAGAGCTGGATTTGTTCATATTCGTGATCAACTGAACAATCAAGAACGAGATGATAAAATCAGGGAAATTATCGGCAATGATCATGATTACGAAATAAGCAAAAGGTTGATTACTACTTACAGTTATTTTGGTTCACCTAAAAATAGGGCTAAGTGGATGGCGAAATTTAATGCAGAGAACATCGAAGTCATGTTCATTGAGGACATGGTACATGAACTCGAAGAAACGGCAAAAGGGTTGGCCTTGTCAAAGAATGAAGTAATTCAGATTCTAAGGCTGCAAAATATAAAGAATAAGAGAAGATGAAAGGCATGTTTTATGCCAATCGGAGGTTGATAAGGTGAAGGAAGTATTGGTTATCGTGAGTAACCCGGAGAATGGTTGTTGGCGGTCTTCGAGGCACTCCTAAACCGCCAAACAGATGGCTTGTGCTATTCTTTATTATTGTATTTATGGTAGTGATGTCTTTGATAACCAGATGAAATCATGAAGGTAAGGAAGCCGATATGAATATAGTTATCCGTGACTTGTGCTTCTGGCAAATATGATGTTATTTCACATTTGCTACTTGGTAAACATATTGGTGCGAGCCCGTCATATTTATACGAAGTCTGATGCTCTTATGTACTCCAAGCTTGATGATGCTATCCCCCCTGAGGGTAACTGAGTTATCTTCAAATCGACCATCGAAAAAAATAACCTTGATGCGTGGGTGGAAGTGCTTCAGCCCCTTCGACACAACAACTAACCCTGAATAATGTAAACCCACCCCGGCTAGACCTTCTCATTATCTCCCCATATCCCCCTCATACTCTTTAATACTCCTATTTCCTAATATATAAAATCCATTGAAATGCCAATTTCATTTGTGCTGTCGGTTCTAAATTATTAATCTGGTGTTTAAAGTAATTCCTTTCCTTGAACCCATACCTCTCATTCAAATGCTCAACTAATCCTGATATAGAATCTCTTAAGAAACCCTAAAAACTGAGCTTCCTTACCTTCTGACTCAAGTGTAAAGACGGAACAAACTATATAGTCATCCCTATTGTAGTTTGTCATCATCAAGGCGAATGAAGCAGCCACACTGCCTATTCCTGATTTTTTCCCAACGTATGACTTGAAATCATCATCTCTTGGGTTCGTTACTGCCAGAATAATTATCACGATGCCCCAAAATATCAGACCTCTTATCGACGATTTATTTTCAGATGGAGTAATCTGAGGTGTTTGCTTTAAAGGTGGTTCTTTAATTTCATAGTAAGTGATAATGTTCCACTCCTAATCTCCATTTGAACTCATATATGAATACATTTCCTCAATACCAGAATTCGACATTTAAGTATTTTTTCCTTCAATCTGTTCAAAACAAAAGCCCTCACAAAGAGGACTTATTAATCTCAGCGTATATTGATGATCTAGGGACTCCTGTCAGCTTTGATATGTCGTTTACGCTCATTCCATTAGCATCACGCTCACTATAGAGTTTTAACGCTCTTGCAATGTCCTTCTTATCTTTGCTTGGTCTGCCCATGTGTGTACCTTTCTCTTTGGCTCGCGCACGTCCCTCTGATGTCCTCTCATTGATCAATTCACGCTCAAACTGTGCGAATGAGCCTAGAATATTAAACAGAAGAGAGTGCATAGAGTTGGGCTTAGTATCGACCTTAAAGGTCATGTCTTCCTTTAGAAAGCGCACATTGACCCCTTTAGCAAGCAACTCTTTCACAATCTTGTCTAGATCGCTGATACTTCTTGCAAGTCGATCTATCTTAGCAACAACAAGCGTATCCCCTGAGGATAATAGTTCCATTGCTCTCTGTAGCTCAATTCGGTTGTTAGTGGACTTACCGGAAACCATTTCTTTAAACGTGTAGCTGCATCCCGCTTCCTCCAGCAATTGTTCCTGCGTCTCCAAACCATTATCTTGTCCGCTTGTGCTGACCCTAGCATAGCCATAAACCTTTCCCAACATAATCACCATCCCAATTTTCGTCCACATGTTTTAGAACTTCTGTACTTTTAATTATAGACTAACTTTTGGACAAATTCAAGTATAGAAGTTTTAGACTTTTAGACAATGTTTCAGGATGTGCAAAAATGTTAAGTTTTAGACGTTTGAATTATCATCGTCAATGCATCGAAAAAAGTCATATCCAAAAAAGGAAATTTGCACATTTCTCAAAAACCGTATACTAAAACATAATAATGATTTTTCCTCGAATGATAAAAGGATTATTATCATTCTCTACTATCAGTTAAATTAATATCGTAATTGTAACAATCGCAGCTACACAGATATGTTAATTCCTAAAAAAAAAGGGAGTAGGATAACATTCTCTCCTACTCCCGCTTAGATAGCAAATTGTGCTGTAGATCAGATTATTATTCGGACAAAAAGATAAACCGCATGAAGTTGTTACACTCACATTTGGTCAAGTAATGATGATTATCGCAGAAGTTTTTCTTTTATATAATCAACACATTCAAGCATTATAGGCTCAAGCTCAAGTACTTCCGAAGTTCTCTTTTCCCATATTGGATTTGACCAATTTAACTGTTCAATCAACATTAATGCATATTCATTTCCATACCACCCTAAATCAAGAACATACATATCTTGGTTGTATGAAACCTGAAACAAATCTTCTTCATGCATATAGTTTTGATTATGTGTTTCATTGTAAGTAATTATGCCTGGGCTAAAGTCAATTCTCTCAAACACATTATCTCTCCTCTAAGCATTTTTTAAATAGGCTTTTGCTTCTTCTTCGCTAATAGGGTGTCCATGTATTGTTCCTCCACTTTCTTTGACTACAACATAATTCGTTTCCTTACCGAGATAAGCACCGACAACATCATCATACTTAAGTATTTTCCATATTGACCCGTCACTGTTTTTCACAGTTGTACCTTGATCCCACGCAATTCTTTCCAGCATTTCGTTATCGATCCCAGGCTTATACTTTGCTGGACCAGTTTTAGTACTTTCAATAGCTTTTTTGTCCCATTTCACTTTACTATCAAGAGTGTGCTTTTTTTTATAAGAGCTCCAATTAATGTCTTGTGTTTTCTTAAGCTTATTGTAGTACGATGCAGCTTCTTCTCCACTTTTGAACGTCAGTTTACCCACTTTAAGTACATATGAACCGGGAGCAAAAGGTACAATTGCGGCAGCAATATCCCACGCTAAATAACCTGCGTTGCTCCAGCTAGGGTCTTTCCAAAAATCAACAGCGCTCCATCCAATACTAATAATATCAGCGATTGTTTCCCAAAAATGTCCCGTAGGATCAGTATAGATTAACGGATTATTCCCAACATACGTATAAAGATTCAGCGTCAATGGATTATTAATTTGTCCCTCATACGTATCCTCTGTAATAAATCGACTAATTGAAGGGTCATAATATCTCGCTCTTAGATAATAGAGACCCGATTCATCGTCATAAATTTCTCCACTATACTTAAAGGGGTTCGAAATCGTTTCAGTCGATTGGGTAATGTTGCCCCAAATGTCAAAGTCATAAGTGTTCAACGATATCCCGTTACTATCGCTTAACTTCACAACATCCCCATGACCATTATACCAATAATAGCCGCCTTTGTTTGCGCTGTAATCTTTGCGGAATATCAGTTCATTTCCCCAAATATTACGAGCCTTTACGTTACCTGTGGAATCCAGTTCCTCAATTACTCGACCATTAAAATATACATAGCGCGTCAGTTCGTTGTTAGTCGTCTTTGTTGCACGTAGTCCATCGCTATAGTAAGTATACGAAGCTGTTGTACCTGTTTTGTTGAATGTTTTAAGCTGGTTTATTGCGTTGTAAGTATAAGTTGAGCCATTTGCGGTTAAACGATTTCCACGATTATCGTACGTGTAGTTTATCGTTCCGCTTGTCACAGTCGATTGTTGAACCCTATTTACGCTATCGTAAGTGAACGGATTTGTGGTTCCGTTTCGTGAGATGCTTGAGATATTGCCTTTATCGTCATAAGTATATACATTAATCGAAGCCGCTGGATTGGACTCCTGTTGTATACGGTTCAGTTCATCATATAAGTAACTGTAAGCTGCTCCATTACGATTAATACTATTAATATTCCCCATTCCATCGTAGCCGAACGATTCAACCCAGTTCGGGGTTGTACTGTTGTTATAATGATTAACTGCTGTTAGCTCGCCAAATGCATCGGTTTTCTTATCTTGGTTTTGACCGTTCGGATAAATGATTGTATATTTATTCTCATTGTTGCTTACGGTATAGGAATAGTTAACCGGTGTAATGCCCATTTCCGAATAGGACACAGAAGACATTCGGTTCAAATTATCGTACCCGTATGTCACTACCTTTCCATCGGGATAAGTTAACGTATTCATCCGATCAAAACCATCAAATCCAAAAGAATAATTGCGACCAGCGACGGTTTGAGTATCCATGCGCTTCCATTGGTCATAATGGTAGGCTAAAGATTCGTTTTCGCTGCTTGTTAAACCTATCAACAGTCTTGTGGTCGGATCAAAGGTGTTTTGAGACCAATAGACTTCAGTTCCAGATTGATTTTTTACAGACAATCGATTTTGTTCGTTATACGGTGTGTATGTGTAGTTATACGATTGTAAGTCTTTGTCCGTATATAATTCTATAATACCATTTGCTTTGTATTGATATTTTTCTTGATTCCCAGCAGCATTGGTTTCCATAAGTAGCCAACCCGCCTCGTTGTATATGCTTTGTTTTTGCAATTGCCCATTAATATACCAAGCAACCATTAGACCTAATCGATTATAAACATACTCGTAAATTTGTCCTTTTTCGTCTTTGATGTAGATAAGATTACCCAATGCATCGTATCCATATTGGGTAGTTTGAGTTACTCCTTGCGATGTCACTTGTTTTTGAGAAACTTTTCCAAGAGGAGTATATGAGTAATTTATTGTTCTTAATTTAGTTTGGCTCTTTTCAATTTGCTTTACTGTTCTACCGGCTTTATCTTTGTAAGTCCAGGTTTCTTTTCCGTCAGGTTCTACTACTTTAATTGTGTCTTGCAAATAAGTATATGATCCATCAATTGCATAAGCAGTGTTCGAATAGAAATAATTAGTCTGTTGACCAAGTGCATCAGTTTTGCTTTTTACTGCTCCATTTGCTCCATAGCTATAGTTGGTGGCTTTTGAAACATCAGCAAAAGGCAACGAAGTTGTGATCAATTTGCCTGTGTTGTCAGTTAAGTTTTTTAAAATGGTTTTAGTTTCGCTGCCTACACTACGTTTTTGAGTTTCAATTTCTCCGTATGGAGTGTAGCTTGTAATTTGCCTCTCACCATCATGAAGTGTTTTTGTAAGGGTACGGGTAATATCGTTGTAATTATAGGTTGTCGTTCTTGGTGTCGCACCAACAAACGAAGGAGACGGTGTGAATTTTTCCGACAGTATTCGATCTTTAAAATCATATTGATATTCTGCTTTACTTCCATCAGGGTAAGTTATTAATGCTAAGCGGTCTAGTTTATCATATTGATAAGAAACAGATACAGGAATTGCAGCTTGCCCGGAAGCCAACGTTGCATTTGTCGTTTCTTTTGTTACATGGAAACCTTTGGAGTCATACTCAAGATTAGTCTCAGTGACTATATTATTATTATCAAATTGAGCTCCGGACCCAGTCTCTTTAATTTTGGTTGGTACCTTAAAGCTATTATAATTCAAATATTCAATTATCATTGTATCGCTTTTAACTTGAGTTCCATCCAATGGATTACGATACGTACTTTTTTTGGTTACTTTTGCAAGTGTGCCGTCAACATTGTAAGCGGAAGTCTCTTCGTTTATAGTTATTCCGTCACTTGAAGTATTTTTCAAATAGCTGATTTGATGGAATGGACCATTATATTGATAATTAGTCTTATTTCCAAGAGAATCCTCTTGATAGATGACAAATCCCGATGCATCATATTCATTCTTGTTTAATGTAGCATAGTTTGATAGTGTAACAGGCAATGAACGACTATTCCCAGACATTAAGAAATCCTTAATAGTTTGGGGTTTAGGATCGTTCGTACCTCCGATGTCAAAATGTTTCGATAGATAAGGTTGTACTTTTCCTGGATCGTATTGGAATGAAGTAACTTCCGATTTAATAGTAGTATATCTGGTATTGCTCTCATTCAATTCAATACTGTTACTTAGAGTATCAATCGCTCTTGTAAAAGAATCTGTAACTTTTAACCCACGATCCAATGAATGGTAATTAAACTTATTTGATACGGTGAATGAACCTAAATTATTACGAAGAACATTTGAAATCTGATCTCCAGATCGATAAGAACTGATATTACTTAAACGAAAATCTCCATACTCCCCACCCTTCTTAGGGCTATTCCAGATCTCTTGAGTTTTTGTTGAATCTATGTCGAGTGATAACTGAGAAATTTTTTGTTCTCCTGATCCGTTTGTATATTTGAAAAAAACATTCACTAATGGGTGATAACCTATGTATGTGAGTGCAAATGGATCAAGATATAATCTAGTCGTACCACGGTTAATATCACTACTTAAAAAATCCGACGAATCCCACCAACTTCTATTATATGAACGATATTGATATTGTGTCGTGAAACCAATATCATCTTGAACTTCTTTTAGAAGTAAGTATTGGATCTCCCCATACCTTCTTTTATCTTGATTTAACACATAATAACTTTCGCTTCGGTAGTCTAAGACTGGAGCATTGTTATTTGTAATATACATGTAATCATCTTCAAAGTTAAAATCAGCTAAAGTCGTACTTGTTCCTACATCGAAATATGTGTATGTTTTCAATGTTTTTTGAGCGATGTTATCTGATACTGAATCTAATTGATACCATGAATACTGTTTGAGATTTAAATAGCATTCATTAAAATTATTATCACAATATCTCATGTTTATCCAAACTTTATCAAACAATCTTGAGTTATACTTTATTGATTTTAATAGCACTCCACTAGCATCGTACACCTCGAAACCAGTAATTTTTTGTTTTATATTAACAGTTCCTACAGGATCGTAATTGACTTTTACCGTACGTCCAACAGAATCGGTAATTAAATAATGAGATGTATTATTTGTGTATGTAATCTTGTCTCCAAATATATTAGTTTTCGAAATAATGTGACTATCATCAAACTTATAAGTTATAGTGTCGTCAACCGTTAACAAATAATAACCATCTGCTGATATAGCTAATTTTACATTCCTATCTGGTTGATTATAAGGATGGTCAGATTGCAAATTTCTAAATTCAAAAGTCTCACCATTCTCTAAAGTAATTGAATAGGTTCGATATTCTGGTTGTTGCCTATTGTAATATGTGTATGTAATGCCATTTGTACCGACTGCATTTTTTGATTGAATATTTTTTATAAAATCGATTCTTTTGAAAGTCGGTATATTTAAACTCCAACCCACAGCTATATAATTATCCTCGTAACCAGGATTAAAATTGTCGGTAACAAAGTTAAGCATTCCATCTTCCATACCAGTACCAGGACTATAATCTGCCCCATCAGCAAAAATCTCTGAATATGCTCCTGTCAAGGTCGGTTCAGAAATTTTTGAACTTAGTGAATTATATCTACGTTCAAGAAAAAAGTCTAAACCATGCTTACCAGGTAGATAGAGGTCAACATCATTTTGAGAGCTTGTTTTGTATATTGGATCATAAATAGAATCTATACTTACATTATAGTGAATAGGGTTTTGTTTCTCAGTAAAAGTATAGTTTGGGGAACCAGTGGTTACTTTTAGAGAAGAAAGTTCTTGACCAATTTTCTCTTTCTCTTTCTCTTTCATCTCTTTTTGTAGAATTGGAAGAGGAGTCAAGTTCTTAAGTAACATAGTATTGTCATTCGACATACCATTCAAAATTCTTTCAATTTCATTATTATTAAGTGAAAGAACTGTAGATTTTTGAGATTCATTTAATAGTTCCATTAATTCAGGATAATAATATGCGGCTACTTCAAGCATTTCGACGGAAAACTCACTCTTAATTCTAGAAAAAACTTCATTGCTAAACTGACCCTGATTGATTACAGCTTCTTCTTCTTGATTCGTTGAGGCACTTATTTCAATTGGGGCACTTACTTCAACACCCTCTGACTTCCCTTCAGCAAAAACGGGAACTGAACTTTGAACCAGAAACAAGCACATTGCTACAGGTAATAAACGTTTTCTGATTGACGCAAACATGGATTCTTCTCCTTTTTCTGGATACAGGATAACATCCTAACAAGATTATCAAATTTACCATAGGGAAATCCAAACATAAAACATCCAATTTGTAATAATATGGATTGACAAGTAAAAATTAAGCCAAGTATTCGACGAAGAACCAGGGATATTGATTAATCAGGAATAAAAAAGAAGTTGTAATTATGACAACTCCAGACTGTTTAAGAAAGCCACTTTTTCGCGGTTTTAAAACACTTGAAAAGGACGAGACGAACGAATTCAATTTCAATGTCGTCTCAAATAATAGTCACCCTTGACTTAGGCTTCTTTATGCTGTTCCTTCTCGGGAACCGATTCGCAAACAAGAAAGAGCAGGACAACAATAATGTCCCGCTCCCGCTTCAGAATTACATATTGGATTCCCTGATTATCTTCTTCTTTCTCTTTGCCTTTTGTTCTAATTTCAGATCTTCAGGAAAGTTAAATCTACTCAACATTGCCTCGAACACATACCGATCATACGCCTTTGCTGCTTCCTTCTCGTTTTCAAAGACTCCTATATACGACTGCTTCTTATCTTCCTTATCATAGTGCCTTACTTCCCAACGTTGCGCCCTGAGCGACCATCTAACGCCCTTATATGTAGATTCCCGCTTCTCGGCTACTGTCTCCAGTGGCTTGTAATATGGATTAGGTAATAAGTTTGTCGGCTTGTTCATTTTCAAGTCAATGACCTCTTCGTCGTACCTTTCGGCTGCCCACTGTTCATTGTTCCAGTTGCCAAGATAAAGATACTTACCTTCATAAAACAATCTCGCTTCCCACGCCTTCGCACTCTTGTTCCACGAAACGCCGGTATACTGTGATGATGATTTTACTTTGTCGATGCTAATCAAATCTCCTCTTGTACAATATGGGGTATAATAGATATTTATTATTATTATCCAGTGGGGAACGCTCTTACCCCCACCATAGAAAGAATTAAATGTATAAGGTTTAATTGATAATGATGCTTTATAAACAACTAACTTGAATCAGATTATGTATATACCTTCAATCTTTCAAACTGTCGCCTAGGTATCAACTTCTTTAATTGAGCCTCTGTAAAAAAATACTTCAAACATATTGTAAAATCATTTTGCGTCTCGTCCACCTTATATGACTTCTCATTGTTCGTACTCTCTGCAAAACAATTTAATCGATACTTATTAGGTTTTCGCAGATATGTGCCTTTTTGCTTTCTGTCACGCTCAACTGCATCAATAACTCCAAGACTAATCAATTTATTTACTTGTCTTTGTACTGTATTATCGTCTAATCCCGTTGCCTCTTCGATATGCTTAAACTTCATATAAAAAACTCCAATTTTTGTAGCAAATCGCTTCGAGTGGATCAGCATCGCATATACAATCAATTTCTGATTCTTTTCTGGACATTTATCAATAATCCATTTGATTTCCTCGTATGTAACGGTTAAATCTCTTTTACTAACCGCTAAACCCATGTCTTTCTCATACACATCACGAACGATATTATCTATATCCTTAAAGCAATCTTCGAGTTTTGTCGTATACGTTTCTGGATTCTGCTTCTCCATCCATTCGTATAACTCAGCTTTGCTTTGATCCGCTTCTAATCCATGATACTTTAAATACAAGCAAATCCTAAATGTAATTGAATGTCTGCTTCCTTGTACCTTCAGACCATTAATATAAGCATCCTTTATATAATCAATACTATATTTCTCGGACTGCTCATAAATCGGCAACGGCTTATATTGTCCAATGGCTTCCTCAGTCTGCATCAGCGCTTTCTTGTCGATGCTATCCTTTTCTGTGCCGATAATATCAAGAACTCGTTGCGAGTCTATCCGATTGATTTTAAGTAAATATGCCTCAGATTCATCTTTCCCCAAAACTCGTAATCCATCGGACACATTACAAAATCCGCAGTAGTTACCTGTATCTTGATGGGCGCCAAGTGGTATCTTAACGCCTTGTTTGTCAGTAGGGCGAAACTCGACTTTATTACCCTCATCCTGGTACTGTCGAATCTCTGACACATCTAATATGTGATTGTAAAACATTTTCGCATGGTCAATCCGAATCAAATCTTTGAAAAACACTTCAATATGCCAGCCCTTTGAACCGCTAAAGCTGATATGATGTTCAATTCCTAAACTGTTAAGCGAATGAGACACCTTATATGTAATCCACTTTGCTGTTTCTTTGTTCGAAGGGAAATCCACATCAAAAGTTATAAACTTAGTTGTATACTTGCTAAATGTCCCTACCGTATACTTGCCCTCAAGATGACAGGTCATCTGATAATCTTGAAGCCCTCTTACTTTCTCGCCGCGTCTGGCTTTTCCCTGTTTATATGTTATGTACCCATAATTTTTATATTGGATCAGATAGTGTGAACGTTGGATAAAGTATAGCTCGTGTAGTTTATTCTTTACTTCTCCGTTGTTCTTTAATTGCTCGGCATTCTTGGAAATCGTACTCTTTGTTTTTGACATTAAGCTCCTTCTCGGCTTTGTATGAATCAATTAAATCCTCAATTATAGTGGTATGACTAAAAAAGTAAACGTTGCGGTTACTCCCGTCGTTTGAAATTTTTATGTTGTGAAGCTTTTGCCCATTAAGCATTAAAAACCCCGCCAATCGTTGAGATTTAATAATCAGATTATCACCGTAACTTTTAGTTGTTGTTTGCATTTGGTTTGATGCTCCTTGAATGTATTGGATTGGAAGAGCAGGAACAGCTCCGCCCTCCGCTCCAGTGTTTAATTTACTTGAAATCGTACTTGCTGCTTGCATCAAAAGTTATCGTATCTGATGCGGTTATGTTCACATTCTTACCTCTAATCTCGACATTATCATTGGTTGACTCGATCACTATCTTCCCGCCGTCAGCCTTGATCGTGATCCCCAAGTCAGCCAATTCAACCTGTCTGATTGCTCCTGAATTACTTCGGTGATATGTAATATCTAATTTTGTTGTTGGCTTCTCTATAATCGCTTTCCCCGATGTCGGTGAAACTCCGTCGCCAGTTCCTAAAATCATCTTAGGGTAGGATGCTAGCCCCTCTCCTTCGAGGAAGAAGCTCATTTTCTCGACTGGACTAAATGTTAAATTATAAAACGGAAATGCTGTTGCAGCCGTTGTAATTTGCTTCTTTGTCGCATCAGACCAGTACAACAAAGTGCCATTAGCATCCTTTGCTTGCTGGCGGTCAGTAATTGTACCAGTGACCCATTTGAGATAATTATCTTGAGCCTGTAGATAATCGACAGTGTCTCCGATGCTATCTGACTTATCTAAGGTCTTTAGTCGCGTAACCGTCAAATCGTTAATATATCCATCCGCTACGGTCAGAGTACCCGTCTGCATAAAGCGAGCGTCTAAAGCTCCTACACCCTCGATATCCCAATTGTTTATGTACAGCTTTCGCGTCTCACTATCCATGAGCATCGTACTGTTGCCATCGGTTAACTGCATTTTTCTAAACTTTGCGGTTCCATCCATCATCGCATGAGCGCGAAGACGTCTTAACGGCCTACTGTCTGTAATTGTGCTACTACTTCGTTTGATTGTGATGTTAGGATTGCTGCTCGCATCAATCTCATACATGATAAGCTCGCCGCCAACCTTCTCGTCCGCAACATGCCGGTACGACTCTTTGACTATCTCAATTGGCTGCATCTTGCCGAACTTTGTACTAGCGAAATCTAACGCTTTCTCACTGTTCGCTCCTGCTCCCGCCATATCCATGTTCTTAACGGTATCCGTCATGATTTTAAAGTCGTCTTCGCTTGCCATCGTATGTATTACATACTGCCCACTGGCATCAACAGTCATTACATACACGCCCAGTTCATCGCCGTTGTAATCCTTAAAAATCTCCGTCGCTATTCTCTTGATCTCATTAAGATCAAGGTCTGTGCAGGGAAGTTGCTCAAATAATCGTCTAGCCGCATCCAATCTACCCATACAAAAGATAATAGTCTTGTCCCTAAAAGCTCTGGCCTTTTCGAACCCGTCGCCTAAGTAGTAGTTAATTCCGTTATGTACCGCTGACATCCTTGTATCGCTAAATAAGTACGCCTTGTCATCATATCCGAGGTAGAAGATCATGCTCATAGGTAGACAGTCACCGATTCCACTTCGTCAGCTTGATATACGACTGTAGGCTTACCTGGATTGTTAAATCTGATCGTGTAACCCTCAGTAAGTCCTTCTAACAAGGATTGGACTTGTTCGAGAGTGAAATTGCTATTGTTTTCAGCGCGCGCGCCATCTTTAAGGTTGATTGTAAGTCTCATATATTATCCCCTTTGTTTATGGGGAAGACGGGAAGCGGAACCTCCCGCCATCCCTGATATGTTTAATGTATTATGAAGTCTTTACAGCATCATCTGTTGATTCCTTTAACGTTATCATCATGTAAGGGAAAATAATTTGCTGCCTTAGTACCCCTTTATTCCCCAATCTATCCTCATATGTTCCAACTGGTAGCCACGCTTGATGCCAAAGTTTCTCATCTTCAAGTTCATATTCTTCGAATTGTCTTTTTGCAGTTGTGACTTCCTCGGACTGAATTAGATAGTTCTTACCGTCATGCCCTTGATAAATACGACCATTATCGCTCTTAACTTTTACGCCAAGAGATTTTACGGCCTCTTGCTTCGTCTCAAATCTTTTATAAGTAGGTAGATCATCGGGTAATCCGCTAAACATGTTATCTTTAATTTCGAATATGTAATGCGGTTTCTTTGTAGCTTTGTTAGTATTTTCTGCTACTGAAAGGCACTGAATATTTTTTAGGCTGTAGCCTGAATTTTCGTCAACTCGGTCTATACTAGCTCTGTCAGCATGGTTATCTGTTTGTTCATAATATGCTGTTTGTAGCACCCATGCGTCCCACATACCTGTGTGTTTCGTTATGATATCCAATGCCATAACCTCGGGATTATCCCAATCAGAAGTCACGGATGCGTATACGCCTGACTTGTACTTACAAGCATTGATTCGGCTCGTTGTTGAATTTAACAGCAAGTGAGCTGCAACAATTTGTGTTTGAGTTATTATCCCTTTTTGGAGTAGGCTCTGTACAAACTTAATCTTTCTTGGGTCATCAAATCTTTCTCCATGAGCATTTTGCCATTCTACAATTTCACGTTCTGGAAATATTCTAGGTCTTCCCCGTGTTTCAACTTTTTTGACCATTCATTCACTCTCCATAATTTTATTAATTCCCATTGCTCGTCTCTGCTCAACTCGTCTC
Source organism: Cohnella soli (assembly GCF_042655525.1). Taxonomy (NCBI): domain Bacteria; kingdom Bacillati; phylum Bacillota; class Bacilli; order Caryophanales; family Paenibacillaceae; genus Cohnella; species Cohnella soli. Next base: position 18,192 of record NZ_JBHSMI010000003.1, on the reverse strand, counting down.
GGCTATATATGTAAACATGCTTTCGCATGGATATTTTTGGGAAACAAAAAAAGACTGATATTAACTCAAAAGTCGATGAAAAACACAAAATCCGAAGGTAACATATTGCTCCCCTTGATTGCGGTTGTCACTTCTGGATTATGTAGTTTTTGATCAATGTTTGAATTAATTTCGTCTTTACAGTAATACTACAACATCAAACTATAGTGAGTCAATAGTTTTTTAAAATTTAATTTTATCACTTAACTGAAATTTACGCAATAGAAAATCGCCCAAAAAGGCAATAAATATAAAGGATTTTTGAATATAAATTATTGTTCACTAGTTCGGATACGTATGGATTCATTTCGATAAACTCACCAAGAACTTTTTTATTTCCTCTACGATCTCGGTATCACTTAAATAACTTAACGCCTTAGTCATCACCCGCTCCGCCTTTTCCAACTGCGACAGCAACCACTGTATATCAGTTTCGGCTTGGTTCCCTACATACCCAAGTCTCTCCGCGATCTGATCCATTTTACGCATTAGGTTGCACCTCCTTTATTTAGAGTGTCCACTTGGGTAAGAAATAAGTAAAAACCGCATCTTCCCCATCGTATCATTTGGGTAAATGCGGCTTTCGTATATGGTTCACGCTGTCTTTGAAGTGCCTATGTATACTGCAACCCCCATCAATCTCTTGTACGGATGTTGTAAATGCAGATCGTAAATATGCTCCGGTGGTACACCATCTAAATGACGCGCCTTTTCGGCATCCATATGTTCACCAAAGAGCCTGCTTAAGCCTCTTAGAGGGTTTCTTATGTATGCTTCTTCAAAATCCTCATAGGAGTCATAGCGGGTTGTATCAAGGATTCTTTCGCGCTCACGATCCATAGCAGGAAACAACTTGATACCACGAATGTGTCTATTCTTTGTAATAAATTGTTGAGCATCCATTCCGCATTTTAGGAGAAATCCGAATTCCTCTTCAAATACCCCACCACCTTGAAGATTAAAAAATGCGAGAAGGCTCGATAGTTGTTGACGTTGTGCACGTGTAATTTTCATTTTTCGATCAGTCTCCTTTTGTTGTTTGTACAATTTTCTGGTTAATTGCTTGCTTATACCTCATCAGTCGCTCATAGCGGCTCTTAGGCGGTTTCTGTGAGCCAGGGAATCGTTTTAGCCACGATAGAGATTGATCGCTGTAGTTGTTTGCTTTACGTGCGTAGAACCGGATACGGCTAGTTAGAGCCTTAATAATGGCACCCCCTTATCATTCAGGTGTAACACCGTGCAACTTAAATCAATAATACAATTAGGTGTTGCACCTGTCAACATCAATGTTTCATGTTGTTACACTTCCGACTTAAGTATATAATTTAGTTATTTAGGAGGTGTCTAGTGATGGCTATTTCAAATGAAAACGTTAGAGTAATGATTACAATTCCAATAAATTTAAAAGAGCAACTTGAGTTAGAGGCTAAAGATGAAAATAGATCATTAAGCAACTACATTGTGACGATCATTCAAAGACATCATGATAACAAAGAAAAAAGTTCCCGTTAACATGGGAACTTTATCTTTGTTAATGTGAAGTTAAAATTAGTACCTGATAAATTGGAAGGCTCTGATAAAGCATGACTTAACATCGATCTGGTTAAAAGACTCATCATAAATTTTAAGGAAAACTATTTAGTATCTGTTTTTTTCTTTCGAACTAAATGTATACCTTGTTTCGCTGCATGTGCTATTACATGTTCACAAAATACATCCTCAAAATCTCTAGTTCCTTCATGCCAGATAACAGTATAATTCCGTTCCATTTCCTCAAGTCGTGCTCTTTGCTCATTTGTAAGTAGCATTATTGTTTCCCCCCTTTTTGCGTCACCTGGTATGAAGAGGATCTTATGGACTTTTATCTTAGCTGTTCCATTAGTATCTTGTGATATTCCTCTATCATCGTTCTTACATACAATCTTATTGGTCCAGTAGCAGTATCTTTAAAATGCATCATCAATTGCTTATCATCAAGTTCTTCTTCGATGTGTTTAATCGCTTTTTCCTCGATATCACCTGAATTTAGATCAAACATCGTCATTTCACCTCTTTGTTTCTTAAATCTATCACTAGCATATTCACTCCCCAATGAATCTATTCATAAAAATGATCTGCAATATTACTCGATTAATAATCTGAATAACAAAACAATGACCTTGCTTTTAGCCGCAAAGCCATTGTTTTGTTATTCAGATTATTGATTTTTAGTCCTTCTTGTTTTCCAAGTCTCAATTTGAAATCCCCCTTCCGATTGAAACCATCATTTTAACTGATCTTCTTTATTCTTCTTAACCATCATATCCATCTCCAAATAAAAGCAATTATTTTATCAAATATATCTAAATGAATATTGTACTAAACTCCATTTATCTGATAAATGTAATGGGTGTCTAGGGCTTTTACCATCCTCGTCTTCAAAACATATTAATTTTCCTGCATAGGGAGACAGCAAGTTTTCAACCTCTCGCTTCCTAAGAACCTGCTCTTCTTCATTTGGTCCCCATGCAATTATCAATGTATTAGCCTTTTTTGCCACACGGAGGATATAGTTGTCATTCAATCTTTCATGCGTTTGATCTCTATTAGTCACTCCTGATTTATTAATTGACATATACGAAAATAGATTCACAATATCTACGCCACCATAATCATGGTCAATAAGATAATTTGTTATATTCATTATTGTATCATCGGTCTTAAGTGCGTTTGCTTTGCTTGGATTAAACATTATTAACCCGACAAGCTCTTTAGTTTTATCCCAAGTTCGAGTTAACCTATACCTATATTCATTATTGTCTGACATTGTAGACACAGAATTTATACTTTTCCTATCTGTGTAAACCATTATGTTACCAACTTTCTCGGTAAAATTGTTGTTTTATAATCTTTCTTCATATTGTTTTTCAATTTCAGCAATTAGTGCTTTATAAATATTAGCCATGTCGTTATACCATTCTTCATGATCGATGTAGTTCAGATCGTCATCTGTATAACTATCCAATTGTCGCACTAATGAAAATACATCATCGGCGAGTAAATGAAGATTAGGCATTAATAGCGGTCTCATCACCTGCTTATATCTCATTCTATCGAAATCTTTAAATTTCGTATTTACTTCTGGAATTTCTCTTACGTACTGATGCTCTCCATCTTCTTGTAGTACTGCATTATATACTTTAAATTTTTCTGCACGATGTTTATTTTCATTTTCCATATACACCTTTTCTCGTTCCCACACTCTACTCTGTTTCTCTTTACGAAGCAAGTAATAATTATTAAGAACGTTACCGCAAAGCGTTAAAGCAGATCCGCCTAATACACCTATCACACCAATCCATGCTGCATCCATGATGACACCCAACTCCCTCTAAACTTTAAAAATTTGTGTGAAATTACCTTTTCATTTAAAATTCATTTTCTCATAATTCAACATCTGCTGAATCATTTTAGTTACATACTCTATAAACTCAGGAGACATTGTTTCTACTTCTCTAATCGTATCTTTGAAGTTAAGTCGTTCACTCAATAGATTCTCAATAAAATGACTCATCTTCATGAACAAGTCTTTATCTTTGATCTTTTGAAATTCAACAAGTAGCAATCTAAGGTAGTCTGTTGGTATAACCATAAACAATTCTTTTATATCAAATTCTTTATTAACATCCACCATTATGGGCTGCAAGAGTTCCACTTCATAAAGATGTGTGAATCTTTCCATAACACACACTCCTCTCGCAACAGATAAAAGCATGTTATTTTTTGTAATTACAAATCAACAAATTTTCCATTCACTTGTGCTGTAGCTTGAATTACTCTTTTAAGTCCCGAATATAATCTAAGCGCCTCGTCAATTGATAATTCTTTGCTTATTGCGCCATGTTCGGTTTGAAACGTCAAAGATATTGGTCTCGGACTTGTTTCATAACTTGCGCTAAGTTTTATTTTAATGTCTTCTGACAACATCATCACTCACTTCCATTGCAATCTTGTTTTCATCAGAATCGTTTATTGAACTTGGGCTTCAATTTATCAATCAAAAGAACTTCTAGAGCTGCCAACCAATGCCAATCATCCTTTTCATTGAAAACAATTAATCCAATCTTTACATAGCCCTACATTTGGAGTAGCCCTACCAACATACGCTGTTATTAGTAATGCCCATATGCCGACATATGCCGTAAATCGAATATTGAATTTCTCTTCTTCATCTCTTCATTATCTCCTTATATAAGACTCACATTTTATTTGTCCTTATACTGATTGTTCAGAAATTGAATAGCCTGTGCAAATGAATAGCCGTTTGTGAAAAGATTGAAATCTCATAATCATTTCCTTTGTCTTCGTAAAAGTTTAATTATATCGCTTCTGAATGACAACTCCCAATTGACCAACCAACACATGTGAATGTCAGAAATCCGCAAAACATTAAAGAGAATGAATCAACAGATATTTATTTAGTCACAATCGATTTCTTCGTGGAGAACCCACGATAATCCTAGTAGAAATTTTCAGGAACTAGGTGAGGGAATTTTTCGTGAAGATCATTTTGATTTAACATATAACTGTCCACAATAAATAATCTTAATGCTTCTGTCTCAGTTATTCCCACCGCTTTTAGAAATTCACTCCAACTCGTATTTTTATACTTAGCATATAGATCTTGATACTTCACAATAACTTGAAAACGGCGATGAGTATCGCAGTCAACATTTATTTTCTTTTCGCGATAATCTTGGACGCTCTCGTATCCACAAGATATTCCCCCCGAATCATATCCATATGACGGATATCTATCACCGTCATAACGTACGCTATCACTAGGAGGTTTAACTTTTGAATAAGGACATACCTCACAAGCTATCTTTTTACCTGTTAAAACAGGTTTTGTATTACGGGCTAGTCTTTCTGTAATGATCTCTTTAACTGCTTGCTCGTTATATTTCGTGATTCTTATGAAATGATCAATACCCAATCTCTTGTTGACATAGTGATTATATACAATTGCTCTTGCTCTTTCTGAACTATCAGGCATATTCGTTCTTCCTCTCTTGTACACCTAAGTGTATGATTTATGTAGCCATGAAATAATATAAACCTGCTGCATTATTCCATGACTGTTGATTTCTCTTCGATTCTCTAAGTTCATTGAGTCCACAACTCTGAGTCTCGAATTCTGTGTAGAAATACGACTAAAAAATCTATCAACAATACTATTTAGTGTTATTTTGGATTTCTCCATGAATCTGCCTGTTTCCTAATCAAATCGTCACTTTATCGGCATATTGTTTTTCTCAAACCAATCATAATAAACATCGAAAATAGCCTTTACCCCGCCTGCAAGCATTTCAACTTCAATCTGATTAGAAGTGTCTCCAGTACCAACACCTCGATGCAACCATTCCAAAACAACAGACTCTAATCTTGCATTTACATGATATTTTGATCTAATGAACTCGTTTAAATCAGCACACAACTCTCCTATTCCTGAATAGTGCGCCTCTAAACCATCTAAAATATCGGAAAAGTACAATGAATAGTATTCGTTCTCCAACTCTATTATTGCTATCATTGCACCGGCAGCCACAACATGCTTAAAAAGCGCCTCACTTTTCTCCTGAAAGTAGCCGTATTCTTTGTCATTCTGCATAATGACATCATGAACCTTGTATGAGAATGGTGTTGCAAGTGCGACAATCCCTAACACTGATTGTGGGTTAGCTTTCTTTTTTCTCCACAACATCCCTGAGCCCTCCAATGACGTCAATCTTATACTCGAATGAAATCATCATATTATTCTAATCCAAACCAACCTTTGGCAGCATGAACTAGTAAATCTTTAGCCAAGTCAAATGGGAGACTTGCGAACTCGAAGCCTTTTTCTTTCGCCATCCCCTTGGCTCTTTCCACCACATTATCATTTCTTGCTGCATCCAAAAACTCGTGACCTGCCCAAGTCAAATCTCCCGGAAGATACTCTTCGCCATCCATAGAGGATATATCCATTGCTTCAATTAGATTAGCTTTCCACATTAGTTTCAATTGGTACTGAACGATATCATGATCATATTTATCATCCAAGATAATAAACTCTAAGAAACGTTGTTCACTAGTCCTTTCTTCAATCGCCTTTGCGATTTCAATGACAATTTCCATGTTCCTCTTCATTGCAGTTTTCTCCATTCTGTATAAAACTATTTTTGAGAAGTCTTCCTCTCTTCGCTGTCCAACTCTCACTGACATTCTTATCATCTGATTTGGTCTACCTTTGTTGTATAGCCACATCATAGCCCTCGCACAATGCTGCTCATTTCCTTTTGCTTGGTAATGCAAAAATAACAATTGCTCCAACAACTACGGATATTCCAATTGTGATTAACTGTTTCTTTTGAACTTTTTCCCACTCATAAAGATGTTCATTCCATGAACCTAAGTCTGCTGGCTGAGTATTCGTCATGTATGAGTAAACTTGAATTCCAATAACCATTACGAATATAACAATAGCAATCATTCTAAGATTCATGAGCAAACTCCCCACATCGTATTTTTATTCAAACTCTATCAAGTCATCATGATCCACCTTGCCTGATTTTTCAGTGTCCTTGAATACAACCCTGGCCTTATGGGAGCCACGAACATTGTTCATCTCAAATCCTATAATTGTACACTTGCGTCCTCTATGCTTAAGTTTGTTCTTATTGATGGGTTCAACTTTGTATGTATTACCATTAACATCAAACTCTCTTGCAATCACCCTGCCATGAAATTTGTAGTTGTAGCGTCCTTTACTGATTACATATTCCTTAAACCCGAATCCAATAAGAATGTCTCTTGTTGCTGAACCGGTAATTTCATCTTCAACACTCCCCTTGATAATCGGATTTTACTTCCTATTATGCAAGGGCAAAGGTATTTATGATTCATCTCTCCATCTTCAAGGTCTTAATCTTTATCTTTAATTGTTCAATGCGATCTGCAATCAAACGATCGACATATTATTGTCAGTGTTTCAAAAATACTTAGATTCTAACTCCCCTTAACCATTCATTAAGTTTTTACTCGTGCGTAATGCTCATCATAGTTCTTACTTCATTTCAAGAATTTCTTCTGTCTTAACATGAAAGTTAGTTTTCAACTAAACATAAATATATTATCTTCGGCTTTATAGAGCTTAGAATCTTCACATACCTCTACCATTTCAACATCACAATTAAGAAGTAGTTTTAATAATGCTAGTCCCCTAGCTTGGGGCTCACGAAGATGATCGTTTGTAAACGATCTCTTCACCTCAATAAATTTTATGTAAGAGCAATCTTCGTTGTATATTAATAGATCTGGCAATTCAAACTTCGCGTTCTTAAATGAAGGGTACAATGTTCTACTATTAAGGAAGAAATCTTCTCCAAATCTACGCTTTAAGACTTGATCTCCCTCTGGGAATGTTCCGATACGATTCCCGCCGAAAATACCGAATCTATGAAGATACTTAAATCCTAAAGATTCATAGTACTTTCCAGTAATGTGTTCACCGAACCCACTAATTGAATAATTGCCATTACGATCTACAAGTTTCCTTAGATACTCATCGGAACAATTATTTCTTATTCCTTGTAACCAATTTTCTTCTTCTTGATATTTGAAAGGAATCACAATCGTTGGTATTGATATTGAAAAACTCATCAGCTTCACCCCATGAATTTCAGGTTTCATTTAGTCAAAGTATTCTCGTTTTTTATAGTGTAGAAATTATTGAATATAGCAAAATACTTACGATTAATGGTTCCTTTATCTTTCTGCTCGACTCTAAATTCATAAATCGAAAATAGAATATAGTTCTTTCCGATGGAATTTTGGTCAATTACCTTATTTAGAAGATCCCATCCTTCTTGTTCAGTTGGTGTATTTGTGTAATTCATTACATAGAACTTCTTGAACTGATCTTCGCTTGGATTTGTAAACCATAATACGATAAGGATTAGAACGATTATGCTGTAAAAAACTCTCTTCCAAGTCACATGAGTAGCCCCTTATAATTTACTTCAACACAACATGAAACAACTCTATCATGACATTTTAGTGCTCTCCGTAAACCTCATAATTCGGCATGTTATCCAATATTTTTGTCCATCGCAATCCAGACACTTCAGGCATCAACTGATTGAATAAACCCCAATTTAAGATATGAATATTATGTAGATCCTGATGGGGAATTGTTTGAATGCTCATTGAATTAAATGCTGGCTTGTGTGAATAAATCAATAGTCTTTCAGCTAAATCTATCTCTTTTACCCAAGTGTCGTTTGAAGGAGTAGTGCTACCAGCCAATCGACCAACGTAAATCTTAACATCGCCATAATTATTTGTGTATTCCCATTTTTCTTCAAGAATCCTTTTGCCAAACGTTTGATCACTCGTTCTTCCAATATAGAGCAAGACATCTTTGCCGTAAACTGGATGCGTTCCATATACCTGATAAACACCTTTTTCAGTTTTTCTATCATTTAGCCCCTTGATTTGGTCTAGGGGATACGGTCCATCCCAATCAATGTGAATAATTACTTGCTGCTGACTTTTCAAATTAACTTCCTCCAAACGAAACTAGTACTGTATCTTCTTTTCTACAATACTTCTTAAATGCTCTTCCAGCTCTTTCAATCGATTCTTCAAAGCACTTGTCATGTGTTTTCTAGATATTGTTTGAATGAACATATGTGTGTGTACGACTAAATTAAACTCATCAACTGAAAGTTCATCCCACTTTACATTCATAAAGTAATTGAAATCGTATGTTTGATTCGACTCAATAATTTCGACTTTCAAATCCCCATCAAAAATCATGTCATATGTTCCATCTGTAAAACGTATTAAGTTCATAAACTGATCCTCACTCCTTTTGATACGAGTATTTTATCTGTGCTTAAAGCGCTGTATTTCTTCTTGTTCCTTGTGCTTAATTTCGTCATATACTTTTTCTAGATCGCTGTCAGGAATATTCCGTTCATCTAAAAACGCTTCATGTCTTAATGACCAGTATTTCATTCTGATTGCTCTTAGTAGAGGATCTCGAATGCGACTAATCTCTTCATTATTCAGAATGTCCTTGAACTGTTCTTCATCGCTTAAATAATTCATAAAACTCTACCTCCCCATGAAACTAAATCTTTCATAATAGCTTTGTTTAATAAATCTCCCCTAAGAAGTGTTTTGCACATCGATCAAGGTTTTGAAATACTTTTAATGCTTCCTTACATCTCTGCCTGTCTTCGCGCTTTTGATTGGCATTCCTTTACATTATCTTACCATACCCTTCCTAGTTAGGAGGTACAATACCTTTTTACACATCGTTTCGGACCTCTAGCGTTTAACCTAAGACGTGTTAGGCTAATATCAGACTAACTTTACCCTAAAATAATCAATCAAACTTTGTAGGCCATCTCAGCCGCTTTAATTATTGCTTGAATCATCTGGAAATCTGCTATTAGTCGATTTGATCGTAATAGTCAGCACAGTAATTTACACATGTTCGCAATCGCCAGAACATTAAATTTAATGGTTGACGATTTATTTGAAGTTAACGATGAAACAAAAAAAAGCTCCCGGTAAAATGGGAACTTTTTTTCATTAACTATTATTACCTTATTGAAGTGTTAATTACTTTTTTTCATAACCATCATTTGCTGATATTTTTCAATTCCCTCAATCCGTTAAAATACTCTGGCTTCATTTGCAAAGCACTTAGCAACGAGTAGGCAGCAACACAACTTCTATAACAAATTCCTTATGTAAAATCGCTTTACTGCTTCATAACTCTGCTTCCATTGTTCAGGTGATCCTACATAATGTACTGTAGCCTTAAACCCATTCTTATTCTTTTCACAATGAATTGTATCTGTACCATCTTCATTGCACGTCCATTCGTATTCATCGCCATCAATTATTATTATGTTATCAAATGTTGACCGATTTTCTTCTCTCATTATTATAACCTCCTTAAAAGCAGAATATCGGGCATATAAATAAACCCTATTACACATTTCTCCAGCTTTTTGCTACATTCTAGCATCAAGCACTCGCTTGAGCCATAAAAAAACACTCCCAGTTGTAGGGAATGTTCGTTGTGAACTGGGTAATATCGCAAACCAACTATTTCTAGACAACCACTTTACTAACGTCAACACTTCTTACGCCAAGCTCGAGATCCGGAATTCAGTGAATATGTTCATCTGACGCTTCCTTTATTGACCTCTTCGCGCAATCCACATAGTATGTTCTCTTGAAATCGCATTCTCTGATTCGTTTACATATTCTGAGAGTGAATTCTCTTTGAATACTTCACTTCCAAGTGACTCAATTACCATTAGTTCATTTGCTGCCATTGCATATGCTTGTGCTAATTCATGGTGTTGTTTTAACTGCATCCACGTCAAAGATATTGTTACGAGAGATGTGAATAAGGAAGTTAAGTTTAATCTAATACTACTATATGTAAGCATAAGAATTAGAAAAGCTATTGCTAAAAACTGAGTTATCAAAGATAAATAGAAAAGTCTTGATTCCCACATCTTGTTGAAATCACTTTTCCCTGAATACCATTTTTTTTGATCTGTTATCCTCTCAGTTATGTAGAATTCCTTCCTTTCCTCAAAAGAAAGGGAACGTAGATTTAGCATGCTATCTGTTATGATTTCCGAATCAATACTAACGATCTTTATTTGACTATACTTTCGATCGTCAGTTATTTTTTTTATTGTCCTAATAAACAACTCTTTATCTTTAGTGTCTGATTGATTAAAAGGCTCTGCCTTCATAATAAAACGCCATGTTAGAGTCTTTATTGATTCAGCAATTGCTCTCCCATCATACCAAAATCTTTCTGGTTTTCTGATTTTAATAGCTGTTGTGACAACAAAACTTCCTATCATGAAAAACAGGACAAGGAACAGTAACTGCCGATTGTAACTTACAAAAATAGTTGTAACAGTTGAAAATAACAGTAGCATCAATTGCAATTTATTTAATAACAAATACTGTCTCTGGCCCTCTTCTGAGGAATGATCAGATAATCCTTGGATTGTCGGGAATTTTACACGAGCATTCACCTTATTCATTCTCCCCTGCATTACTTAACTAAGATCATGCACATTATAGAAATTAAGGTTTTTCGAATACTGATTTCACTTCTTCATGTTAGCAAGTGTCATAATATCATTCTCTTTCAAATAACAATCTTGACTTATTCCCATATTCACTAGCCTTCCCCAACCCTGCTCTTAGGAATAGCTTCTAGTAATCTAAGCAATGTATGACGGTTGAATTCATCATAATAAATCGGCTTTACCGAATATAATCTTTGCTCCAAGTTAACCGCAATAAAATATAAACCGGCTTTTCCATGTGCAACTTGAATTAACTCGTTATAACTGCGCTTATCAATAGGAATAAAGCCAATTATCGGTGCATAGTCATATTGTTCCATACCATAAACTTTGATTATTAAGCAATTATTTTCATTAGAGTAATTTGAACTAAAACCAATGATCCTTTGATTTTTGATCAACGTTATTAAATTTGAATCATCTATCTTTACAAACAAAAGCATGGATTTAGTTGTTTCTTCAAATGCATAAACAGTAGTTGCACTTCTCATCTCACTAGCAACACGATAAATCTCTTTCTCACTTATCACGGCATCTTGAATATCCCTTGGTATGTTAAGTTTCTTTTCGATTTCTTGAAATACTCTTCCGATATTCTTTTTGAACAGTTCAATGTCAGCCACCGAAGATAAGCTATATGTAATATTTCTTAAGTGCCTTAGATCAAAGGGGATATCTTCTGAATTTTGAGACAAAAGAACAACATGCTTTCCAAGAGTATGAGCAATCCCTACTTCATAAAATACATTTGGGTTTTTACCCGTTAAATCTGCTACGACTATGTTTGATTCATTTATTAGGCGCCAAATATCTTCAATAATTACATTACTATCGTAAAAATCGTCCCCTTTATTCACTTCAAATCCATACTTATTTATTTCAGGAACCAGATAATTTGAGTACATTTCAGAAAATTCCTTTTGGAAAGGAATCAGAACAGCAACTTTATTGAACATCTTTTTGAAACTTCTTCCTTTGAATATCGGATTAACATAGACGAGTTCAGCCATACAAAATTTCATCCCTTCATCGTCTGTGAATACTTTACTTGCAAAATCAGAAAAGTCAGGATAAATAAACAATCTCGTTTTATTAAAGATATTTTGATCTTCACTTTTTAATAAGTGCGTAATTCCATGCTTAGTATGAATATCTAAATTCCTTTTCTTTGCAATATTTGTAACAATGATCCATATTTTAATCTTGTCTTGAACTATTGTGCCTTCGGGATTATATTCAACATTACTTATCCAAGGAATTGGATAAGTAAAAATCATATTATCACTTAATGCTAAAGTCAGAGTCAAATTAATGTATTTTGAATCTTCAAAAAAATATTCCTCAATTGCATAATCCTTTAAGATATAGAATGTTTCTCTCTGAGGAACATCATATACTAGATCAAGTTCAATTTTCCTATGGAGATTACTTTGAAGTAAAATTGACAAAAAATCTTTGTACATCTCTTCTGGAATCTCCATTAGATCCTCCTTGATTGCCACTCAAATTTATTGTTTTTGATTAACAACTACAGAACTCCCAAAACAATGAAGAGATAATATTGAATTCATATATGCTATCCCTTTTCCTATAGGTTGAATTTAAAGACCGATTTTTACTTCGATCATTTCTTCAAGCTTCAGATTGACACTCCCAAATAATATATTACCATACTCTTCCTGGTTTGATAGTGCAATTCATCTATAGCACACCGTTTAGAACCTTTAGCGCCTTATCTAAGACGTCATGGAATAATATTAGATTATTGTTACCCTCTGATAAGTAATCTATTTATGAGACATTTTTGCTGTAATAGACTTTTTATATTCATCGCTTGCAGCATATCGAGCGCTTCGGCACCTCTGACCTCCCCAACGATAATGCGGTTCGGACGCATACGCAGCGAAGCGCGTATGAGTTCTCGTATGCCGATTTGCCCCTTGCCTTCACTGTTCGCGTTGCGTGTCTCAAGCGACACGAGATTGGCCACTCCGCGAATTTGTAGCTCAGCCGCATCTTCGATCGTAATGATTCTTTCCTCGGAAGGAAGCCACTGCGAGAGCGCGTTCAAAAATGTCGTCTTGCCCGATCCAGTACCACCGCTAATAAACAGGTTATATTTTGCCTCGACCAGCCTTCTAAGAAAATCAGCCGCTTCCCGCGTAATCGCCTCCCGTTCAATCAAGTTCTCCATCGTCAGCGGATGCTGCGGAAATCTCCGAATCGTTACGGTCGGCCCCTTCAAAGAAATCGGCGGCAATACGACATTAACCCTCGAACCATCCGCCAAACGGGCATCGACAATCGGGGAAGACTCGTTCACAATCCGGTTCACCCGGCCAACGATGTTCTGAATCAAATCTTCCAACCGTTCCTCGTTATCGAAGCCGACGACCGCCCGTTGCAGTTCCCCCTCCTTTTCGATAAAGATTTCGTCGTAGGCGTTGATCATGATCTCGGTAATTTCCGGATCTTCCAATAACGGTTGAAGTGCATCCAAACCTCGAAATGAATGAAATACCCGGGATACGATAGATTTGCGTTCAGCCGCAGTCATCGCACGCGTCATTTGCTTGCGAAACAGCTCCTGTTCGATCAATAGCCTGAGCTCGCTGTCAGTTACCGTGCTATCCCAGGTAAGACGCGATCTCACCGCTTCCCTCAGTTCAGCCAGTTCCTCTCGCGCGAGTCCGCTGAACGCTACCATGAACAGCCCCCCTCCTCGCTTTCTCGAACAAGTCTTTATCGGTCAGCCCGCCGATACCGAAACACTCGCACATCCGTCCAATCGCCCCTGCGAAAGTCGCATCTGCGAGCACTCTGGCCGGTTGATCTACTGCTTTCCAATGCGGAATATAGGGCAACATAACTTCGCTGAGTCCGAAAGGCATTGACCACCGATTTTGCATCCCAGACCCTGCGACTGTTCCGATGGCCTTGTTCAGCACGAAAGCGCATGGCCCGCTGTCGCCAGCATCTTGCCAATGACGATAAAGCTTGTCCGTTTTCAGCAATGCATGCGCGTCATCAACGACTAACCATATTGCCAAATCGCTCGCGCGGAGCAAATCGCGATGCCATTCTCCCGCTCCGGAATCAGGATCGATTACGATTGCATCGTACAGGCCCGATTGCCGCAAGCCATTGATCAGCGACTCCATCGTCTCAACATGAAGGGCTAGTCGTTCCCCCGGATGCTCGGGTGCATCCAAATAATCGGCTCGTAACTGAGGCTGATGCCGCTTTAATCGTCGAAACTCTTCTACCCAGCTTTGCGAATCGCTTTGCAGCGCGTATATTAACCGAGAGAAGCTGTCCGGTTCCCCCCGACCGAACAACAACGATGTCGCATTAAGCGGCTCCAAATTCAAATAAAGCACTCGAGCCCCCAGTTCTCCCACATGCCGAACGATATTCAGCGCGACCGTTGTTTTGCCGACTCCCCCTGATGCTGAGAATACAGTAACAACTTGTGTGCCTTTGCCGCTGCTTAGCAGCGGTTTACTTGATCTCATCGATCTTATGGCAGATAGCAAGGAATGCAACGGTTGGTAAAGCGCTGTCGTCTCCCCTCTCGCAGCCGTTTCTTCCTCAATAACATCTCGTTCTTCAGTGAGCACGATCGTATTTGCAGCCACGCCCCCCGCTTCCCGAAAACCAATGACTAACTCCCTCGTTCCGATGAACAAATCCGGTTTTCTCTCCAGCCCTGTACGCAACGCGCTAAAATTCGTGTAGACGCATACTTCCCACTCCGGCTCTTCCTCTCGCAGAAACGTTGCCAGCTTCACCGCATACTCACGTAGCGTCACTGCCAACGCTACCCTGTATCCCATCCCATTTCCTCCTCTCTAAGCGAAAACAAAAAAACCGCAAACCTCGACGTTCGTCGAGATTTGCGGTGCTTCCGCAATACGAATATGAATGTACCGAAAAGATAACATGGCAGCCACAAAGTGTCAACCTTATTTTTACAAATTATTTTTACAAATTAATTAGCAACTGTTCGTTAATCCTTATCAATTAGACCCCGTTCCAAATAACGCTCGAGCTCGTTCGTAATCTCGTATGTCGTTTGCCCCAAATCATAATTCTCAAAAGCATGTTCGCAGGAGTGCCGATAGCTCATCTCACGGTCATAGTGGTTGAGATGCTTCATGATCGTCTCTTCCGGCAAACCTAAATTTCGCTCCCGCTCTTCTACCGTTCTGCGGTCCGCATAAAGGAATAGACGAACAACCTGGTCACCGTAAATATTTTTCAAAATGCCGGCTCCCTCGTGATTCATAATCAAATATACGGAATCACGGTGATGAAGCTTGTTCTCGATATCTGCACTTCGAATGCCATATCGCTGGCCGTCAATCTCTACGCTTTCGAGAAATTCGCCTGCGAGTTCCATCTCTCGATACTTCTCATTCGAAATGAAATGATAATCATGCCCGTTCACTTCTCCTTGCCGAGGTGGCCGGGTCACGAACGATATCACTTTCTCCATTCCAAATGTTTGTCCGACTGCTTCCGCGACAGACTTCCTGCCAGATCCGTCCGGCCCCGTAAAAACAAAGATATTGTTCCTTCCATTCGATCCAAGCATGCGACTTACACTCTCCTTTCCCCTTGAAAAAGTGAGTTGCTTATCATATGCAGAATGTTCAGATAATTGTTAAGTATAAACAAAAGCAATCTAGCTCGTCAAATAAAATCCTCAAATTTGGCTAAATTCAAGCGATATTCCGCATTTAAGGCGATTTTCTCGCGAGTTTAACCAGTTTGCCACGTGAAGCCCCTCTCTAGGCACAAATTCCCAATATTAAGATAGGCTTATAATTTCTACCTCGATCGGTGGGACATGCTATACTCCTTCATGTCGACAAGATCTACTACAGGAGGCTCACACCGTATGAAAAACCAAATTAAAAAATTCATCCTTGGCGCCGCTTGTTTCATGGTTATCGCAGGCGGAAGCACTGTCGCCGGGCACCAATCAGCGAAAGCTGCCACGAACGCTGCCGTATCGAAACAAGCGGTAACGGCAAGCTCAACTTCCGCCCAGAAAAAAGCAGCCATTATCGCATACGCGAAAAGCTTGAAGGGCAAAGTAAAATATAAGTTCGGCGTAAACAACCCAAGCAAACTGATTTTTGACTGCTCCTCGTTCACGAAGTATGTGTTCGCGAAGCAAGGCATATCCCTTAAATGGGGCACAGCGTTGCAAAGCAAACAAGGTGTTTACGTGGCCAAAAGCAATTTGCAGCCTGGCGATTTGATTTTCCTTAGCGTTAGTACGCCAGGAAAAATCAACCATGTTGGTATTTATATCGGCAACGGTCAATTTATTCACAATACGATCGGCAGTAAATTTAACGGCATTTTGATCAGCAAGTTGAGCGATTATTCCAAGCGCTACATTACCGCTCGTCGGGTTGGTTAATGCTTCGTTAACGGACAAGCCCCCGCATGCCAATGCATGTCGGGGTTTTCCGTGTTTTAAGACACTATGCGCTGTTTAACGAAGTTTGCTGCTTTTCAAAACTAACGATTTTGTTGTTCGTAACTCCTCCCATTAGTCCACTTGAGTACCTTGTTCCTCCACTAATCCGCATTCATTTTGATGTACAAACGGTGTGCGATAATGATCGTCGTACACCCATGACGAATGTCATCCAGATCAATCTCTGCCTTGTTGTAAAGGCCGCCTGTGTCTCGCAAGCACTCCCGATTTGTAGAGGAATGGAGCTAGGGGGGGGCTGCACGACGACGGAATGTGTTCATTGCTCTGAACAATGCGTACGGGCCCCGAGACCTATGGCAAAGCTCATCCCTGAACCCAATTCTCAGGCACTTTACGCTTCATGGAAAAGTCCATCAATTCCGCTCGCCTCGCTCCTGAGACGAGCGCGTTAATGGGTATCTACAGCAATTTCGGGGGGACGGACGGCTGACTTTACTCAAGCAGCGATTTCTAATGGACTTTTTGCCATGAATTCGAACTGTTTTGAGTGAGTAACTTGTCCATGTAATGGACTTTTACATGAATACATAGCACAACGGTCGTCGAGCATGCCCTTCAGGTGAGAAACAGCGATAACGTGGGCGAGATAGTTCGTGCGAGTAAGCAACTCGTGGCTCGGAGCCTGATTAGTTGGCGAGATTGTGCGGGCGAGTAAGTAACTCGGGGCTCGAAGTCTGCTTAGCGGGCGAGTAAGTAACTCGGGGCTCGAAGTCTGCTTAGCGGGCGAGCGCGTACGATAATGAACTCGAGATCGGATCCGCTATTGTGCGAAATAAAGTGAGTGAGCAAATATCAAGGTGCCCGACAAACGCTTAGCGGACGAGATAATGCGCGTGAGTAAGTAACTCTTGGCACGGAGCCTGCTATATGGGAGAGATGGAGTCGGTGAATGGCGTGGCAAGTGGGTTCAACCGAGCGTTGTGGTGCGCTTCATGGAAAAATCCAGTTATTTGGTCTCTTTCATGCCCAGGACGAGACGTTAATGGATATGTACAGTTATTTCGGGGGCAGACGACTAAACCCGCTTAATCGGCGCTTTGTAATGGATTTTTCCATGAAGACATACCGCGCGGATGGTTGAACTCGCCGTTCTAGTGTGGAAACCGCGATAACTACATCAACATCACAAAAAAGCACCCGCGAGGGTGCTTTTTCTACTTATCATCAGCCTGGCGGCGTCCTACTCTCCCAGGACCCTGCGGTCCAAGTACCATCGGCGCTGGAGGGCTTAACGGTCGTGTTCGGGATGGGTACGCGTGGAACCCCTCCGCCATTACCACCAGACCAACTGATTGACTCAAAGCTTGCGCCTTGAAAACTGGAAGCGAAACAAAGCGTTATTGAAGAAGTATCCGGCGTTTAACTTGCGTGAAACTGTAGTAGGATAAGCCCTCGACCGATTAGTACTCGTCAGCTCCACACATTGCTGCGCTTCCACCTCGAGCCTATCAACCTGGTGTTCTTCCAGGGGTCTTACGA
>NZ_JBHSMI010000002.1:0-339314 GCF_042655525.1 Cohnella soli | reverse complement strand
TCTGTTCAGACATTTTTCCCATTGAGTTCGTCCTCCTCATGTATTAAGTGTACATTTTCATGGTGGAGGACTCCAACTTAATTAGGGGGCTGTGGAGATTCGTTCTGCGTGTGGCCTTCGGCGCTCTGTAGCCGGGTTTTTCCCGGCTATTCGCGTCGCGCGTGGCCTTCGGCGCTCTGTAGCCGGGTTTTCCCCGGCTATTCGTGCCGCTCGAGGCCTTCGGCGCTCTGTAGCCGGGTTTTCCCCGGCTATTCGTGCCGCTCGAGGCCTTCGGCGCTTTGTAGCCGGGTTTTTCCCGGCTATTCGTGCCGCGCGTGGCCTTCGGCGCCCTGTAGCCGGGTTTTTCCCGGCTATTCGTGCCGCGCGTGGCCTTCGGCGCCCTGTAGCCGGTTTTTTCCCGGCTATTCGTGCGGCGCGTGGCCTTTGGCGCCCTGTAGCCGGTTTTTTTTCCCGGCTATCCGTGCAGCGCGTGGCCTTCGGTGCTCTGTAGCCGGGTTTTCCCGGCTATTCGTGCCGCGCGGAGCCTTTGGCGCCCTGTAGCCGGGTTTTTCCCGGCTATTCGCGTCGCGGGTGGCCTTCGTCGCCCTGTAGCCGGGTTTTTCCCGGCTATTCGTGCGGCGCGTGACCTTCGGTGCCCTGTAGCCGGGTTTTCCCGGCTATGCTTCCGTGACCGCTGTGTCGACGAACAAATGCTTGAACTTCTCGTAGTCCGCCCGCTTGCACTCCATTCGCAGCCGCGTACCGTTCTCTTCATACTCCGTTGCTTGTACGTTCGCGTTGACGTTAAAGTACGACACAAGTCGGCCTTCCGAGAAAGGAATGACCACTTCGCACTCCACGTAATCCTGGAATACGCGTTCCTTCACAAGCCCGACCAGACTTTCCAAGCCTGCTCTCTCTTTCACGGACATATACACTTTGTTTTCCACTGTCAACGGATACGGCTTGTCGGTCAAGTCCGATTTGTTGAACGCATAGATCATCGGGACACCGTCCGCGCCAATCTCCTTCAGCGTCGTGTTCGTCACTTCGATATGCCGCTCAAATTCCGGGTTGGAGTAATCTACGATCTGGACGAGCAGGTCCGCCTCCGCCACTTCCTCCAATGTCGAGCGGAACGCTTTGACGAGATAATGAGGAAGCTGGCTGACGAAGCCAACGGTGTCGGTAAGCAGGAATGATTTATTATCGGGCAGCTCGATGCTCCGAACCGACGTCTCCAACGTGGCAAACAGCATATCCTTCGCCAGCACTTGCTTATTCGTATCCGGCATGTAACGTTCCAGCACCGCGTTCATCACGCTGGACTTGCCCGCATTTGTATAGCCGACAAGACAGACGACGGGGACGCCCGTCTTGCGGCGCTGCTTGCGCTGCACTTGCCGCTGGGCGACAAGCTTCTCGAGCTCATCTTGCAGCGCGGTTACCCGCTCTTCAATGCGACGACGATCAAGCTCGAGCTTCGTCTCGCCCGCGCCTTTGTTCTTGAGGCCCGAACCGCCGCCCTGACGACCGAGCGATTCGCGCAAGCCGACGAGCCGAGGCAGCATATACTGCAGCTTCGCGACTTCGACTTGAAGCTGGGCTTCCCTGGTGCGGGCGCGCTCCGCGAAAATATCGAGAATGAGAATGGTGCGGTCGATAACGCGCTTCTGTAGCGAGCTCTCCAAGTTGCGGAGTTGCGAAGGAGACAACTCGTCATTAAAAATGATCGTCGATGCATCGACTTGTTCCGCCAGTGCGGACAGTTCATCGATTTTACCGGTGCCGAGATAATGCGAGCTGTTGATTTTGGACGCGTTCTGCGTCAGTTGCCCGGCGACTTCAATGTCGCACGCTTGAGCGAGGTTGCCAAGCTCCTCCATCGAGTAGGCGAAGTCCGGACGATCGTTTAAGTTCACGCCGACGATGACGGCTTTGTTGTTCGGTTGTTCCATAGAAAAATTCCTCCTTTTTCGTATCACGGTTTCGGGCGCAAAAAAACGCACGGCTACGTCGGCCAGTGCGTTCTGCGTACGAGAAGAGGACATCGGAGTTACGTTAAGAAACCCACCCTTTCGGCGAGTCGTCTTGCGTATCCGAAATTATAAGTCACGCGTTACAGACTTATCCTGAGTCCTCTGCACGCAGGCAGAGCCTTGGCGCTATGCAATTAGCCGCGCAAAGATCTAACTCGGATAAAATCGTTCACACGTAACCCTCCGTTCATTTTGAAAGTATGCCCATTCTAACACAGGACTCTGTCGCTAAGCAAACGTTCGAGCAGCCGATGTCACGCAACCCCAAATTATGCCATAATAAAGTCGAGTCATCAGTTTATGAACAACGGAGGAACTTCAATGAATCTGACTTTCTCGGATGCAGAATTCGAGTCCATTCAAGCGGCGATCGGCGAAAATTTGCGGGCAAACGGGGTATCCCCTATTTATTTCCACGAATGGAGCGCGACATACGGTCAGACTGACTTCGTTCCCGAAGACGGCGAAAGCATCGAGAAAAGAATTTTGGCTAAAGCGCTCGAATCCAAAAAGTCCGATCTAAATCTCGACGAAGGCAAGAAAAGCATCTACACGTATATCAAGTCCGAAATCCATAAGCTTCTGTGCGGGGATTCGAAAGAATATGCGCAAGAACGCAAAGGTGCGCTGGAAAGTTTCAACAAAGTCGTGCTGCTTGTGTCCACGGCTGTCGCGGCGCGTTTCGGGCTGGAAGTCGGTCTCGTCACCGGAGTTATTTCTCTCATTCTCCTCGGCGCTTACAAAATCGGACGAAACGCATGGTGCAAATTTTATTCCGACAACGAGTCGTAAGCCAAAGGGAGATTCGAACCATGAGCTACATCTCGGGCAAATATACCTTTGAGAATTGCCAAAGGGAGATTCGAACGATGAGCCGCATCTCGGGTAAATATACGTTTGAGAATTTTGTTCACCTGGAATCCAATCGATTTTACGAACAACCCAACGACTTGCTTCATATTGTCCTGCATGAATTGAAACATCGAGAAGTCGCCCAAAGCACATCTTTCGGCGCGGTTAATTATTTGATTCAAGAGACGGCCGTACACTGTCTGGCGTCGGGAAACTTTGAAAGTTACGCGTTTCTTGCAGGGCTGTCAAGCCACTACGTCGCCAGTTCCGAGCTGACATACGAATGTCTCTCCTATTACTCGCAATACGCTATGATCAAATTTATGAACCCCGCCGACTTCGACGTCAAATTTGCCGAGCTGCAGACGAATTACGCTTACGGCAGCTTTAAATTGCATCGGGTGCTCCATTACTTGAATTCGGACAATTGGCAGGAAATGCTGTCGTCAGGTCTCATTGCTCGCATCGGCTCTTTGGCGATGAACTTGGCATTCGGCCGCCTGCTGGAGTTGCGTATTCTGAATGAATCGGAACTGGTGCGGCAACTCGTATCCGATAAAATCGACTATAATCCCGACTACAGGTTTCATCTGCTGCTGAACTCGTTGGAGGCATTATTGACGGAGTACGATGTTGGCAGCATTACCGACGACCTTCTGCTGCAGCGCGCGAAGCTCGACTCTTCGCCTCTAGATCCGCCGAGCTGCATAAAGCTGGTCGAGCATATGAAGAAAGAGTTCACGCTCCTTTCGCTTCCGGTAAAGATACTGGACAAAAACATCCGCGATCTTGGCGCAGGGTCAGTCAACAACGATCCGAATAAAAACGAACTTGAACAGTTTATGGAACAGCTCGATCTCGTCCGACCTGCGCCGATCAATCAGAGGTACGAAGTGATTGACGACATCCAGCTTGAAGATTTCGATCTGAAGCGAGGAATTATAAGCTCGATGTGGGTGTTGATCCTCGGGGGACAGAATAAATATTATTGCCTAATCTTCGACGATATCGGATTCGGCAAACGATTCCTTTTCCACGCCGATCGCGACAAGTTCGAGGCGACCGTCTGCAAATTCGGGGATTTGCCGATCTGCATGTACTCGGATGACTATGAGGAAATGCTGCTTGATTTCCCTCTTCTAAGCAGCCGGGAAATATTCGTATGCCATAATGCCCCATACTTGCAAAGCAAGGAATTGATAGAGAAGCATATTTCCCCGGGCAGGGAAATGATGTTCCATCAACTAAACAACGAAATTACCGTCGTGTTCATCCTGCTGAAGAACAACGATAAATTAATGATGATGCACGCTCCGTACTCCATTTCCTTTATCATCGAAGATATTCGCGGCGGCAAGTACAACTACATCAATTGCGATTCGCAGATCGACGGCGTATTCTGGACCGGTTCAAGGGATTGGTGGAAGTACGAAGATATCATGATGTCGCTCAGCGAGACGTCAAAGTTCGATTTCTCTACCGGCACTCCCGGCCTGGGACATAGGATGACCTTTACAGATCTTATTTAAAAACTACCCCGCGAATGCAATTCGAAGGAATGGACACCGCGGGGTTTGTTTTAAAGATCCAGCTTGATCCACTGCACGTCTACCGATCGCCCGGCCGCTCGGATGACGATCCGTTGCGCGGAGGGTCTCCCGCTTAGTCTTCCGGCAAGCTTCGCGTCGATCCAACTTTCCGCTTCGTCCGGAATGCGAACAGCCCCAATAGGCTCCAGAACGCCAGCCTCTCCGCTTTCCCTCAGCACTTCGACGGCTCCCGTTCCGGAATCTCCGGCTCCAGCTCCGCCGCCAATGCCCCGCATCCGAAGCGTCAAGCCCGCTCCTTCCCTTGCAACTTCCGGAACTTCGACGTCATACGCCAACCAATCGCCGGGCGCGAGCCGCACGCACAACCATTCATCGCTCGCCCAAGCTTCTCCGCGCATGTGCTGGAAGTTAGGCTTCTCTCGCTCGCTGTCGACGAACCGGATATCGGTGCCGTCGGCATCGCGGAACCCAAGCCCACCGCCTCCTCGTCTCCGTTCCTCGCCAAATTCGCTGTCCCGACGATCGCTCCCCTCGCCGAAACCGAATCCGACTCCTTCCTCCGCATTCCGGTAGAAAATCGCCGGTATGCGGGCGTTCGGCT
This sequence comes from Cohnella soli, assembly GCF_042655525.1. NCBI lineage: Bacteria > Bacillati > Bacillota > Bacilli > Caryophanales > Paenibacillaceae > Cohnella > Cohnella soli. The sequence goes on along the minus strand of NZ_JBHSMI010000002.1, from coordinate 334,293 downwards.
GCCGAAACAGCGAACGAACGACTTCCGGCCGATAGTCGCATCGATCGAGCGGCAGGTTATCAAGATAGGTCGACAACGCCGCCCAGGCCGTCTCCGCATCCGGCTTCGGGCCCCCCTCCAAATACGTGACCAGCAAAGGCCAATCCTCAGGCATGCGCACCGAATAAGGAGAATTCGTCGTCTCCATCTTTTTCCACGTCCAGAAATTCCACGAAATATGGTGATCCTCGAACAAACGGAAAGCGCCAGCATACCAGTCGGTATTGTTCTCGCCGCCTTCGCCCATGAAGATCGGCGCGTTCCATCGCGCCCCCGCTTCGATATATTGGCGAATGCTCGCGGTATCCGGTACGTTCCAATACTTGTGGAATTGCAGCATCACGTTGCTGTCGATCGGTTCGCCGCTGAACACCGACCAATCGGTCGCCCAGTGCGCGCCCTCCAAAATAATCATATGCCTGCCATCAACTTCCCGAATGCTTCGCACGATGTCCTCGTACAGCGGCATAATTTGATCGTTGTAGGAAGAAAACCATTCGGGCAGCGGCTCGTTCAGCAGATCGTACCCCGCGACGATCCACTCCTCCTTGTACCGTTCCGCGAGCGCACGCCATATCCCGATCGTCAGCTCCCGGTTTCGCTCGTCCGTGAACAACTCCGGCAAATCCCGCTCCGAATCGTCAATGTTCGTCCCGGTCTGCCCGCCCGGCGCGCCGTGCAAGTCCAATATCGCATAGATCTCGTGCTTGCGGCACCAGCCAAGTAGCTCATCGATCCGCCGAAGCCGATCCTCCCTGCACGTTCCCTCATCGTCCAGCAGAAAACGAGCGTTCAGCGGCACCCGCACCGAGTTGAATCCTTCCGCCGCAATTTGCTCAATATCCGCTTCCGTCACGTATCGGTCGTAATACGTCTCCCAAAACAGCACCGCTTTTTCCTCGCCGACGAGTTCTCTGATCATCGCTTCAATCCGGCGGGGACGGTCGCCTCCGTCCGGGAACTTCCACATATACCCTTCGGGGAGGAACCAGCTTCCGAACCCGACTCCCCGCAGTAGCACCTCGCGACCCGCTCCGTTAACGAGCCGGCCGCCTTCCGCTCGCAGAAACTTTTCCGCGTCTACCGTCATCCCGGTTACCCTTTGATCGCGCCTTCCGCGATTCCTTTCAAAATGAATTTTTGCAGCATCACGTACAAGATGAGAATCGGCAGCATCGTCAGCACGAGCGACGACAGAATCGCCGACCAGTCGTTGTTGTATTCGCCGAACAGCATGTTCGTCGAAATAAGCAGCGTGTACGACGACGAGTCGGTCAGCATAAGCAGCGGAAGCAGGAAATCGTTCCACATCCACAACGTGTTCAGAATGGCTACCGTCGCCGTAATCGGTAGCAGCAGCGGCAGAATCACGACGAAAAATAACCTCAGCTCCCCGCAGCCGTCGATCAGCGCCGCTTCGTCCAGCTCCCTCGGAATGGACTTCACGAAGCCGTGATAGAGGAAAATCGCCATCGCCACCCCGAGACCGATGTACACGAGCCCGAGCCCGAATGTCGACCCTTGTACGGTTAACCCTTTGGCGATACGGACGAGCGTGATCATGATCGAATGGAACGGTATGAGCGACGAGAGCACGAAAAATCCGAACAGGAAACCGCTCAGCTTTCCCGGCGTCCGCGACATTTTGTACCCCGCCATCGACGCGAAGAGCAGAATGCCCCCTACACCGACGACCGCGACGATCACCGTATTGGCGAAGCTGTGCGGAAAATCGATTTTGCGGTACGCGTCCGCATAATTGGCGAATTGAAGTCGTTCCGGCAGCGCGAGCACGCGGCTCAGCATCTCTCCGTCCGTCTTAAGCGAATTGAGCGCGGCCATATAGATCGGGAACAGCGTGAAGATTGCCGCTCCCGCAAGCGCCAGCAGAGCAAGCGCGTTGACTGCTTTCGTCTTCACGCCTCCACCTCCCTGCGCTTCATGACCGCCAGTTGAATTAGCGTGACGATCATCACCATCAGGAACAGTAGAATCGCTTTCGCACTCGCGTAGCCGTAACGGTGATTGAAGCTGAAAGCTTCCTCCGCGATATTCAGCGCGATCACCTGCGTGGAGCGGCCCGGGCCGCCTCCCGTCAAGGCGTACACCGCATCGTACACCTTAAACGAGGAACCGAGCGTCAGAAACACGCCGATCGTCATCGCGGGATAGATCATCGGCAGCCGAATATACCTCGTCATCTGCCAGCCGCTTGCACCGTCAATCGCCGCCGCTTCAATCAAAGAGCCAGACACGTTCTGAAGCGCCGCGATGTAAATAACCATCAAGTACCCGACGCCGCCCCATAGCGACAGAAGCAGAATGGCGATGAACGAGAACTTCGGCTCGCCGATCCAGGACTGGTCCAACCAGGTTAGCCCGGTGCCCTCCGCGATGGAAGGCAGCACTTTCGTAAAAATGAACACCCACATGAAACCGCCGATGATCAGACTCAACATGTTGGGCGTAAAAAAGATCGTGCGGAACAACGCTTTGCTGCGCCTGCGCGTCTCTACGAGCAAAGCGAGCGTTAACGCGATGCCGTTCTGCAAAACGACCATGCAGACGACATATTTCAACGTAAACAAAATCGCAGCGACGAAATACGGATCCTCGACCAACGCTTCCCGATAATTGGACAATCCCACCCAGCGGTAGGTGGGATTGAGTCCGTTCCAGTCCGTCAGGCTGAACATCACGCCCCCGAAAGCGGGGGCGATGGTGAACACGACGTAGAACGAAAGCGCGGGGAAGACGAAGGCGAGCAGGCTGATGATTTTTCTGCGTTTGGCTACCGTGCTCATGTTGGCCTACCCCCGGTCTTTCGTCGATTTATTTCGCGGCTGCGGCGGCCTTAACGGCGTTCGCCCACGTTTTGTCCATCGTCTTGATGAACTGTTCTTGGGTGACGTCTTTGGCGTAGTAGCTTTGCAGCAGCTTCGCCTGCTCGTCGGTGACGCCGTTCGGCAGCTTCAAGTCCTGATAGGCTTTGCCTTGCGACACGTACGTCGACGCTTCGTTCACCCAAGGGAACGCCTCGTATTGGTGGACAGTGGACACTGGGTTGAACTTAAGCTCCTGGAACAGCGCCGAAGAGTCCTTCGCGTCCAGCATGTAGTTGAGCAGGTCGAGCGCCGCTTCCTTGTTTTTGCTCGAAGGCGATACGGCAAGCGTCGTCGACGTGGACAGGTTGATCATCGTGCCGGCCGGGTTATTGCTGACCGGAAGCGGTGCAACGCCGAACTTCATATCCGGATTGACCTTCAGAATCGTTTCCGCGTTCCATGGCCCTTGCAGCCACATCGCCGCCTTGCCGTTCGCGAAGTCCGTCGCCCCTGCCTCGTTGCCGACTTCGAAAGGTTTTTTCGTACCGTTGGCCATGACCAGATCGATAATGTTGAAAATATCTTTAACGTCGGCGTAGGAAGCTTCGCCCTTGTTCATCTTCTCGATCCAGTCCGGGTGCTCCGACGAGACGATTCCGCCTAGGGAGAGCGCCGTCATTAATTGCGGTACCCAGGATTCCTGGAAGGCGAGCAGGAATGGCGTCACTTTATTGGCTTTCATTTTCTCGATCGCCGCTTTCATCTCGTCAAGCGTCTGAGGCGGCTGAATGCCGAGGTCTTGGAAAATTTTCTGGTTGTACAAGTACCCCCACGATAAGCTTTCGAGCGGCAGCCCTACGACTTTACCGTCATAGGTGACCGTTTTCTTGACCGAATCGTATAGCGTCGCGATGGCTGGCTGGCTCGAGATATCGTCCAGGTAACCGGCGTTGTAATAGGTCGGAATATCGTTGGCATGAAGTGTAAAAAGATCAGGAGCGTCGTTGGAGGCAAGGCGGGTTTCTAAGATCTGCTTCGCCTGATCCGGGTTCGGCATCTCGAGCTTAATCGTGACGTCGATGTTCTTCTCGGCCAGTTCCTTCGCTTTGAACTGTTCGAAATACTTATCGAACTGGTCCTTGAAACGCGGGAAGCTCATGAACACCTTCAGGTCAACTTTCGTCGCCGGCGCGCTTGCGCTTGGGGACGGCTCGCTCGAAGCCGGCTCCTTGGAAGCGGAAGGACTCGCGGGGCTGTTCGAAGGCGAGGAATTGCCTTTGTCATCGTTGTTGCCGCCGCAAGCGGCGAGCGAGGCGACCAGCGTCAAAGCAGTCGCGAGGTAAAGCGCTTTCTTCATTGGATGTTTCCCCCTCTTGTTCTTGGCTTGCATCTTCAGTATAGAAGGTGAGCCGCTCCCGAACATTTCAGGATATTAGCTTCGGGTATTGCACAATATTGATCATCGCGGGGGCGGTCGTTACGGCTCCCCCCGCAAGTTGCCTGGCGTGCAGCCGAAATGCTTCTTGAACACCCGGTAGAAATACGCGATATCGTCGTACCCGGTCAGATGCGCCGCGTTCTTGATCGACAGCTCCTGCTCAACGATCAACTCGCGCGCCTTTTCCATCCGCTTGCGCACCATGTAGTCGGTCACCGTCTCCCCCGTGTGCGCCTTGAACGCCCGGCTTAGATGCTCCTTGCTGACATAGAAGCATTGGGCGATCGTCTCCAGCGAAATCGCATCAAGAAAATGCTTGTCGACGTAAGCGCGCACCGCTTCCAGGTCGAGCCGGTTCCGATTGCGGCGAATGACGGCGGCGCGCTCCATCGCGTCCTCGTACACGCGGGCAATGCTAGCGACCGCCTGCGAAAGCGCACCGTCCAAACGAGCCGCAGCAGGCCTCGAGACTTCAGACTCAAGATCTGGGGAAAGCCCCTCGCCATCCCGGAGTCCGTCCCCGAGTCCGTTCCGGAGCCCATCAGCCGCGCGGCCAAGCTCGTATTCCGCGAGGAACGGCTGCAGCAATGCCGCGTAATCCCTCGTTACCGCCGCGACGCACGCCTGCTCTTCACCGGGCGCAACGGAGGCGGACAGAAATGCCGCCAGCTTACCGAACGCCTCGGACACCGCCGCCCGGTTCAGCTCCAGCAAACCCGCGTGAGTTCTGTCCCGATAAGCGGTATATTCGCGGTGGACATCTTGGCGCGCGAAAGCCGGCGCCCAAGCTTCCCCCGCCTCCGCACGCTCCCGATCCAAGCCCCGGACGCAATTCGCCAGCGCTTCGTTAAATTCAGCCGGATCGAGCGGCTTCAGCAAATAATCGACTGCGCGCGAACGAACCGCCTGCTTCATGTAGGTGAAATCGTCGTAGCCGCTCATGACGATGATGCGCACGTTCGGATAACGTTGCCCGATCTCTCGCAGCAGCGCATCGCCGTCTTTGCCCGGCATGCGCATGTCCGTCACGACAACGTGCGGCTTCCATTGCTCGATCCGCAGCAACCCTTCCGTCCCGTCTTCCGCTTCCCCGACAATCGTCAGACCGTGGCCCTCCCAATCGCCGAGCGCCCTCACGACTTGACGGGACCACGGTTCGTCGTCGATGATCAACACTTTGTACTTGTTCACGGATTTCCCCCTCCCATCGTCCGATAAGGCATGACGGCGATAACGAGCGAGCCTTCGCCTTCTTTGCCGAAAAGGCGCACGCCATACGCCGGCCCAAACTGCAGCTTCAAGCGGGCATCGACGTTGCGCAGCCCGATGCCTCGCTGCCGCGGCAGCGACTCCGTCGCCCGTACCTGCAGCGGCGTCCCGCTGCGCAGCTCCTCCCGGATGTCCGCCAGCTTATCCGCAGCAATGCCGACGCCTTCGTCCTTGATCGCCACCGCGACCCGGTCTCCGATCCGGAACGCCCGCACGCGCAGCCTCCAGGCGCCTTCCTTCTTTTGCAAACCGTGCTCGAATGCATTTTCCACAAGCGGCTGCAGCGTGAACTTCGGCAGTACCGCGCCTTGAAGCCGTTCGTCCTTCTCAACCGTTATGGCGCACCGCCCGATAAAGCGCTGCTCCTGGATGAACAAATAGTTGTCGATATGGGACAGCTCCCGATCGATCGGCACGATGTCGCCTTCTTGGCTGATGGAATAACGAAGCATGTCGCCGATGACCCGCGTAATCCGATAGATTTCCGGCGCGTCCTTCGATAGCGCCATGCCGCCGATCATATGAAGCGTATTGTTCAGAAAATGAGGGTTAATCTGCGCCTGAAGCGCCAGCAGCCGGGCGTTCTTCACTTCGATCTCCTGCTTGTACTCGCTCTCGATCAGAGACTTAATCCGCTGCATCATGACGTTGTAGCCATGCTGGAGCAGGCCGATCTCGTCTCTCGTGCGAACGGACGTGAGAGCGAAATTTTGCACGTTCGCCATCTTCATCGTCCGCGCCAGGCTGACGATCGGACGACTGATTCTGAGCGACACGAGAACGGAAAGCAGCAGCGAAGCAGCAGCGAACAAACCGCCCGTGACGATGCCCGCCTTCATCGTCGCTCGGGCGCTCGCCGTCACGGTGCGGATCGGAATCGCCTTGATGATCGTAAGCTGGCCGTCGTTCACCCGCTTGGCGAACGCGTAATAATTGGCCGTACGGCGGAACTCGAGATCGGAATGCGACACCCGCCATTCCGACAGCAATTCCCCCCGCTCCTCCTCCCCGATCGCGCCCGACGTCGAGCCCGACAACGGCTCTCCTTCGTCGTTGAGCAGGAAGACGGAGCTCTCCGCCTCCGATTGCAGAATACGCGCGACCTCTTCCCAGACGTCGCGGTCAATGCGGACCGATAAGCCGCCGAGCAGCTTGCGATCCTCGAACCGGTTGATGCTATGGTAGGCCCGGATGCCGTCCCCGGTCTGCTTGAAATACATATTGACCGGCGTTGTCAGCATCCGGCTCCAAGGTCCGCTTGTGATATCGAGCTTGGAGCTGAGGCCGCTATTCGCGTAATTGACGGTGAACGCTTTGCGATCTGCGTGGTTATAGAGCGTCAGATCGTCGACTTTGCGGGAGTTCGCATGAAACGTCGAAGTGAGCGTGTCCCGGATCGTTTTCTGCGTCCGGAATTGCACGCCGACGTTCGGGTCGTCGGTCATCATGATCGCCGACATTAGCGATTCGTTAATCTGCAGCGTATAAAACAAAATATCGATCTGCTGGGTCAATTCGTCCAAATACTGATCCGCCCACATCATGCGCGATTCGTTAGCGCGCAAAATCTCTTTCTCAACCGAGCTTCGCGTATTGTTCGTGGCAATCCACGTGACGGTCATAACCGGCAGCGTCGTTAAACAAATCATCATGACCATCAGCTTGACCCGTATGCTCATTCGGTTCACCGCGGTTTGCCCCCTCTTGCCGATGAATGCGCTTTCCAGACTTGACCGTATTGTGGGGCACGCGGTGCCTGCCGTCAAGAGAAAAAGCGATAAACACCTCCGTCGCCATTATGACGCCGAAGGTGCCCGCCTTCCATGACGATTATCGCGTCATTCGTAAAGCTTCAGTTCCGCGATCGACCACCAGCTGCCCGAGCTGCCAAGCAGCGAAACTCTCACATACTGAGCCTGAACGATCGGGAAGTTCGCCGTTACGACTTGCCCTGCGCCTTCCCCATACGCAACCGTCGTCCAACTGCTGCCGTTGCCCGATACCTGAACGATATATTTGCGCGGATAATCTCCCGTGCTCGATCCGGCGTCAATAACCAGATGGTTGAACCATTGGGAAGAACCCAGGTTCACTTGGTAATATTGGCCGCTTGCCTGACCGACTCCGCTGCTCCAGCGGGTGGCGGGATTGCCGTCGAGGGCGTTCGCCGTCGAACCGCCGGGTTCCGTCGAAGAAGCGGTAGACGTCCAGCCGGAATGGCCTCTCTCCAGCTCGCCGTATACGGCCAGTTCCGCGACCGACCACCAACTGCCCGACGTGCCGGTCTGAACGATTTTGAGATACCGGGCCGTCTGAGGGGCGAATTCCGCGATAATGGCGGCGGAGCTGCCTGCGCCGCTCGCGACCGTCGTCCACGCCGTGCCGTTCGTCGACACCTGCACCTGATAACCGCGCGGATAGTCTCCGGCCGATGCGCCCGCGTCGATGAGCACGCGGTCGAACGTCTGATTTTGCCCCATGTCGATTTGCAAGTATTGGCCGTTCGCCTGCGGCAGCCCCGTACTCCAGCGGGTCGCCGGATTGCCGTCGATCGCGCCGGCCAGCGAGCTGCTCGCCGTATCCGTCGACGATGCCGATACGCTCCAGCCCGTCTTGCTGACCGGCTGCTCGTTAAACGCATGGAATTCGGCGATGTTCCACCAATTGACCGTGCTGCTTCCCGTCTGGGTGATTTTGACGTATTGGGCGTAAGCGGTCGCGATCGGAATGACCATTTTGTGTCCGAATCCCGCGCCAGTGGCAACCGTCGTCCATGTCGAGCCGTCGTTCGACAACTGCACCTGATAACCAATCGGGTAGTCTCCCGTATTCGTCGCATCCGTCTCGATGGAAATCTGATCGATCACCTTCTTGGAGCCCATGTTCACCTGGAACCATTGGCCGCTTGCCTGCACCGCTCCAGTGCTCCAACGAGTGGACGCGTTCCAATCGAGCGCGTTAGACGCCGGGTTGCCCGCCCCGCTTGATGATGCAGTCGCCGTCCAGCCCGTCTGATCGATCGGCACGGTTGCCATCCAATCTTTGCCCGTCGTAAACTTCTTAACGGTGTTGATCAAGTTCGTATTCGGCAGGAAGTTACTCGTTCCGAATTGGCTCCACTTGGAGGCGATCGTCGCCGAGCTGTCATTGTTCACATCCGGCACCGGATTCGTGTTCGTGTTGTAGAAGCCCCAGTTCGCGCCGCCGCCTTCCGACACCGTACCGGTCACTTTGTAGCTCCAGTTCGTCCAGGAAGCGTTAAGCGCGTTCAACCCGGACATCCATTTCGCCCACAGGTCGTAGAAGAAATAGAAGCTGTACTCGCCGGCATACACGGGTACGTTCCATTGTTGCTGGTAAGTGCCGAGCAAGGAAAGCGAGTTCGTGATGAGCGTGTTCTGCGCATCCCAATCTTTGGCGTTCGGCATGTCGTAAGGATGGATCTCGTAAACGACGTTCGTCCAGCCGTAAGTGGAAGGAGCCGCAATCTTATCGAAGCCGAAAAACGCATTGAGATAAATGGTGTGGTCGGGATCGATCGCCCGAACCGCGTCGTACAGCCTGTTGTACACCGCGCTTTTCGTTGCGATCTCCGTCGGCGTCTCGCTGAAGCTCAGAATCGGCTCGTTCATGAGGTCGTAGCCGGCGACGGCCGGATTGTTTTTGTATCGAGTTGCCAGCCCCTGCCAGATGGTGACAGCCAAATCCTGATTGGCCGTATTCGTCCAGAAGCCGTTCGGATTCGTGCCGGCTTGGCCGCAGCTCGCCCAAGGGCAATTCCCGCCGGGCAGCACGTGCAGGTCGAGCAGCACGTAGATGCCCCGCGATCCCGCTTCGCTGATGACCCAGTCGAGCTGCGTGAAGGCGCCGGATTTCCATGTTCCGTCCGGATTGACAAGCTCTTGCCAGCTGATCGGCACGCGGACAAAATTCATGCCCATGTTCTGGATGTTATCGAGGTCGCTCGTCGTAATCCACGTGTTCTGGTAGCCGTCCAGCAGCGTATCCGCCGCAGAAATGCCGAACCGGTTGTACAGCGCCGTTCGCATGCTGAAGTCGTCCGCTTGCGAGACGGTCAGCTCGGCCAGCGACCAAGGCGTCGCTTTCGTTCCTTGCTGGATAAGCAAAATATGACGAGCCGTATAGACCTGGTCGAGCGTCAGGTTCATTTTCTGGGAGTTGCCCGTATCTTTAAGCACGCTGACCGTCGTCCAACTGCTGCCGTTCGCCGACACTTGAATCAGTAAACTTGCAGGCAGTCCGCCGGTAAAAGAACCCGCGTCAATCGTCAAATGATCGAATGTGCGCTGACTGCCCATATCGAGCTGGAACCAGTTGCTGTTCGGAGTTTGCACCGCCCCGTCCGTCCACCGCGTCGCAAGATTACCGTCGAATGCGCTTGACTGCCCGCTGCCCGACCCGCTAGCCGACCATCCACTACGGCTTAACGCGCCTTCTCCTTGCGGCGACATCCACTGCTCCGTCGCCAGCCAGCCGCCGAGATTCGTCCCTCGAAGCGTAACGATCGATCCCGTGCCCGAGTTGTTCTTCAGCACCGGCCCTGCAGCCTTCAGGAAGTCGCTTGCCCCAAGCGCCGCCGCTTCCGCTTTCCCGGGTGATCCCGCCCCCGCTGCGGTCAACGATCCGAGCGCCAGCAGGACACTCATGCAGATCCATTTCAGCTTGCTCCGTTTTCTCATTACGAAACCTCCTCTTTCGATTTGGAAAGCGCTTACGCACTGCCGCGTTGCGATGATACCGGACAACACCACCCTTCCTCGGTTCTTGCCTTTACTTTAAAACAAAAAAACCGCGATGCCATTCGAACGAATTAGCATCGCGGGTTGGACATTATTGATTTGAAATCTTAGTAAGCGAGCGAGAACAATCCGTTAATGTGGGACAAGTAACGTGCGTTGCTCGCCTTTTTCATGAGGGAAGCCGACGTGCCGCGCAGTTCGATGCCCGTGCCGCCAACCGCTCCGATGCCGTCTTTGCGTCCGAGGCTGGCGAGCGTGCCGGAGAACACAGGGCTGAAAGAATCCGGATTCGTGCCTTTGAACGCTGCCGCGATGTTGGCGCCGACAAGTTCGCCCATCTGCCAAGCCAATTGGGCTGTCGGCGGATACGGACGGCCTTCCGGTCCGAAGACGACCGCGCAGTCGCCTGCGAGATACACGTCAGGGTGGGACACCGATTGCAGCGCTTCGTTCACCGACGCGCGACCGCGATTCACTTCGATACCGCAATTCGCAACGAGGGTATTGCCTTGAACGCCGCCCGTCCAGACAACCGTGTTCGATTCGATCGTACGGCCGTCCTTCAGCGTAACGACGTTGCCTTTCACTTCCGTAATCGGCAAGCTCGTCAAGAACTCCACGCCGCGGGATTCGAGGCTCGTAACTGCGCGCTGAATCAGTTCAGGCGAGAACATTGGCAAAATCGTCGGCATCGCCTCGACAAGCTTTAACGAGAGATCGGAGAAGTTTACGCCGTTCTCGCGGCAGATCGCCGGCAATTCGTCGACCAACTCGCCGACCAATTCGACGCCGGTCAAGCCGCCGCCGCCAATGACGAACGTTGCATCCGCTTTGTCTTTCGACTTCGCGTATGCTTTAACGCGGTCGACCACGTGAGCGAAAATTTTGTTCGCATCGTTAACGGACTTCAAGATCAGGCTGTTCTCCTGCAATCCCGGAATGCCGAAATAGTTCGTTTCGCTGCCGAGCGCAAGAACAAGCGCGTCGTAACGGTAGGTTGTGCCGTCGTTCAACGCGACTTTCTTGCCTTCCGGATCGACGGACGACACTTCGCCGACGACGACGTTAATCATTTTGCCTTTGAACAATTTCTCAAGCGGGAGCGCAACGGCTTTCTCGTGCACGTTGCCCGCAGCCAGACGGTGAAGCTCCGTAATGATTTGGTGCGTGTTCGAGCGGTTGATGATCGTAATGTTCGCTTCCGCGGTCGACAGATGCTGTCTGGCGGACAGGGCGCTCAGCAAGCCGCCGTAACCCGCCCCGAGAATCAAAATTTCTTTTCTCATCTATGTTCCTCCGTTCATCGCCTATGGATCGGTCCGATTAACCGTTGTTTTTTCTTTCGCCAATGATGTTCAAGTAAGCTTGGCCGAAACGCAGCATCTTCTGCAATTCCGGATCTTTGAGCAATTTCATCATGCCAAACACGCCGATCGTCGCATCGCTGCTCTCCGCGCGGTCGTTGGCTTCGATGACGGCGGATGCGACACCTTTCGCTTTCTCCGCGAGGGGCTTGACCACCTCTTGGATGCCGCCGATCGTATCTTCGATCAACACTTTATCTTTTGCAACCTTCTGCGCGAAATCGTACACATTCGTCAGAACGGTCATCATCTCGGCGAGTCTCGGCAGTTGATCCACCAATTGGGTGATCGCTTGCTGCACTTCCGGTTTCAACAATTGATCCAACACGTCAAGCTTCGCCGCAGCATCGGTCGCTACGGACCCTTGATCGGCATTCAAAACAGTCGATTCAGACATTCTGTTTCCTCCCCTAATCGAAATCATCAGCAATCTAAGAAAGTTTTGTGAATTTAATCACATTTATATGTATATTTTATCTCTTTCCGCGCGATTAGTACATGTATATATTTGGCATCTTATGATGAATTTTTGCGTTTTAAAGCGGTAAATCGATAATAATGTCGTGACTCGGGTAAAATGTTTGCAGTTTGCCCAAACTTCTCGGGCGCAGGTTGTGCCTTAGAACGTATGGCCAACGGAGGCTCGGCAAATCGGCCGTGCCCTACCTGCTAACGACGAAAAACATCGCTGCAGCATCGAAATGGTCAGATTGGCGTCCTGGTGCGATGAATTTCATCGTTACAGGAGTGCTTCAGTCGCAAATCGGCCGAGTTCTACCCGTTAAAGATGAAAAACATCGCTACAGCATCGAAATGGGCTGATCGGCGGACTGGTGCGATGTTTTTCATCGTTACAGGAGTGCTGTAGACGCAAATCCGCCGAGTCCTGCCCGCTAACGAGAAAATCCCCACCGACTTACCGGTAGGGATTATACAATGGGCTCTACTTGCTCCCACGACAGAGATTACTTCGCGAAACGGTGCGTGCCAATCGTCACGATCGTGTCGAGACCGGACCAGAACGAGCCTTTGGTTACTCGCGGATCGTAGAAGTACACGGCGTTTTTCACGTTATTTCTCCCGTTCAGAGCATCCTTGGTGGCGCGAAGCACGCTCGCGTTCGGGACACTCTTCTGCAGCAAGCCGTTGTGAGCGGCCGGGAATTGCTTGCCGGAGTAAATGACGTCCTTGATCGATTTCGGGAAACGCGGATCGTTCACCCGGTTCAGTACGACGTTCGCAACGGCCAGTTGGCCTTCGTAAGGCTCATATCCAGACTCCACTTGCACGAGCTTGGCAAGCAACGCATAATCCTCTTTCGTGAACGGCTCCGCTTCGTTATCGAATATCGAAGGGATGACGACACGAAGCTCCGTTCCTTCTTTCGCTTCCGCGGCAGTTTTTAACCCGTTTCGCTTTAGCAGCGCATCCTGGCTGACGCTGAACTGTTCTCCGATCTCCGCAAGACCGTACTCCGCCGTTATGACAGCAGGCTCGACCTGCGTGATCTCGGCGACTAACGTTTCCATATCCCACTTCACGTTGGCGTGAAGCAATTCCGCGACGGCGCGCAGCGGGATGTACATTCGACCGTCGTCCAGGAAAGGCACTGTGTCCATTACATAACGGTTATCGTTGAAATAGACGACCGGCACGCCGTTGCTCAGCACGATTTTGTCTCCGCGCACGGATTGAATCGTCACGGCTTCGTTGGCCGCGTCCCACTTAGTCTTCGCTTTCAGCAGCGTCGCTACGCTTGCGATCGGCAAGAGCAGCCTGTTATCCTTCATGCGCGCCGGATCGGCCAACTTCGCTTTCTCGCCGTCGATCATAATCGTCACGTCGACTGCCGCATCGTCCGCTTTAGCTGCAGCCGCAGCACTCGGAACAACCGATGCCAGCATCAGGATGGCGACTAACGGGATCAGCAATCGGCTTCGAATTGAACTGTACAAACGGAGCATAAAACCCTCCCGGTGATCGTGAATTAACGTGAAATCGCTTTTATGAATACTGTAAAAATATATCACAGCATAACCGATTTGTAGCATTAACGTTTTCACACAATCCCCGGGATCGCTTACTCAATGGCTAACTCTTTTTTTGAAAAGCAGCTCTTTAATTGTTTTCCTATCCTTATGTTTCTCCAATAATCGGTAGCAACGCCGTGGCGTAATTCAGCTTATTTAGAATAAAGTGCGCATGGCCGATAAACTCCTTGCTTAACTCCGTTCCGGGGTGAATTTGGTTAATGTCGACCAGAATTTCTACCCCGTCGCTTTCTTCCACGCCATACTGCCTGATCATATCCACTTGATTGCACGCAGGCTCAAGTACGATAAGAGCTGGTCGGATGCCATGGAGAACACCCTGTCCAAATAGCTGGAAATCGACACGGCAGCCACGATGCTCTTGAAATCATCGGAAGCGAGCTGCGTTTTCATTCTTCTTTTGTACCCCGACTTGGTGGCATCGTGCTGGGAGTACAAGGCGTCGAAGAGGAACACGTATCTTCCGCTCGCGATGCTTTTGCTGAAGTGTTCGTATTCCAGATCGAATCCTAAATTGCACATCGATTGAAAAAGACATTACCCTAGCGACTGGTCCCGATTGTTGATTTCCCGCAGCTCGACCATGATCGGAATGTGCGACGTGTTTTTGATCGTATCGAGGAACAAATGCTTAAACAGCGTGCTTTTGCCGCTTCCGGCAGAACCGATGAAATTGATAAAATACCCATGCGTCAGCACGTTGTTCACATGGCTTGCGCTGTATGTCCGGCTGTTAATGCTCATATTCGTATCCAAGTAGAACTCATACAGATACACCGGCGCATCGCGGTACAGAATCGTTTTGACCCGGCTATATTTCTTGATCGATTCACGCAAATATTTTTTATAGGCTTTGCCGCTTCTGATCAGCATCCGCGATTGATCCGAAATCGATATTCATCGCAATCCTCCAGACCTGACTTAAATAGGCTATTTATGCTATTTCGATTTATCGCGGCCTTTTCCTGCATTTGGATAGCCACAAAAAAACCCGCGGATTGGCTCCACGGGCAGATCTACTATTCATTCATCGAGCGAATCAAGTCTTGCAGCTTCTCCGCGGACATCCGCAATTGCCGTTGCTCTCGCTCCGACAAACTCAGCTTCAGCACTTCGCGTACGCCGCTGCGGTCAACGACGCAAGGAACGCCGAGGTATACGTCGGAGATGCCATGATAATCTTTCAGCAGCGTCGATACGTTCAGCACAGCGCCTTCGTCGCGGAGGATCGCGGTGCATATCCGATCAAGCGCAAGGGCGATCGCGTAATACGTCGCGCCTTTGGCAGAGATGATCTCGTATGCGGCGTCTCTCGTGTTTGCGAAAATTCGCTCCTTCTTCTCCTCGCCGAGCGGAATGCTCGTTCCAGCCACGTTCGCCAAGCTCCAGACCGGCAGCTCCGAGTCGCCGTGCTCGCCGATAATATGGGCATGGATGCTGCGCGGATCGATGCCGAGCTCCTCGCCGATGAGATAGCGGAACCGGGCACTGTCGAGAAGCGTGCCCGAGCCGATAATGCGCTCGACCGGCCATTGCGTTTTCCGCCACGTAAAATAACTCATAATGTCTACCGGATTGGACGCGATTAGTAAAATGCCATCATCATTATGCTGAAGCACTGCGTCGATAATGTTTTCGAAGATGGCCGCATTCCGCTTCAGTAGATCGACCCTCGTCTCGCCCGGCCGCTGCGCCGCGCCTGCCGTAATAATGATGATACTGGCCCCGCGACAGTCTTCATAATCGCCGGCCCACACTTTCGTTTTCCCGACGAACGGAAGACCGTGGTTCATGTCGATCGCATCGCCTCTGGCTTTGTCCTTGTTAACGTCGATGAGCACCAGTTCGTCCACCCGTTCCCTCAGCAGCAGCGTGTACGCCGTTGTCGCCCCAACCGCGCCTACTCCGATAACAACAATCTTCGTTTTACTCATGTCGATCACTCTCCAATTCCGGTTTATTAACGTAGTGGTACATAAATCCCATTAACAATCCCCCGCCGATCAGATTGCCTAAGGTGACGGGGACTAGATTGTGAATAACGCCGCCTAAGGAAATGGTTCCCGGGTGATTCAGTACAAGCGCAATCGCAAATGTGCACATGTTGGCGATGCTATGCTCATATCCGGAAATGAAGAAACAGAATACGAACAGCATCATCGCGAACATTTTGGCCCCGTCGCCCTTCATCGACATCGGTACGAAAAACGCCAGACAGACAAGCCAGTTGCACAATATCGCTCGGAAGAACAGCTCCATCGTCGGCAAGTTCATCTTCTTGTCCACGACGCTGAGCAAGAACCCGTTCACCGACGACTCCGAGAACAGCCCTGTCGTGTAGATCAGCAGCGCGAAGAACGAAGCTCCGAGAATGTTGCCCAAGTAGCTGAACAGCCATAACCGCATAACAGAAGGCCATCGTATTCGGCGTCTTAACGCAGCGTACGTATAATAAAACGTATCTCCCGTAAACAAGTCGCCGCCGCCGTAACAAATTAATATAATGGCAGCCCCGAACGTAATCGCCGCCATCGGATACGTCATCGGCGAATGCTCCGCGTAGAAGAAGCTGCCCGTCTTGAAGGCGACGATGACGCCAAAGCCGATAAACATGCTGGCAAGCGCGGAACGGGCGATGTAACGGAGCCGGCTCGTCTCGAATATTCGATGTTTCTTGAGGGCGAGCTGCTCGACCTTCTCGAGCGCTTCAACTTCCATGCCGCTCCTCACCTTCTCTCTTTGGGTTACACGTAGAATACGCCATACCGCTCGCCCGCGATGTGAGAAACATCACATTTTCACGCATCAATCGAACGTTCGAATGTGACCCGCCTGCATACAGGAAAAACCCGGCCTCGAAAGACCGGGTTTTCTGCCGGAGCCGACATGAAGGTGCTCCTATTGCCATTTCGTCGCCCCGTTGAACTTAATCCTCGGCTTTGTGATGAAGCGGGCTTGTGTTCGCGAGAGCGACGAGCATTCTTTCGCCTTTCACCATCTCAGATTGGCACAACGGGCATTGATGCGTCGAGGAGAGCGCAAAGTTATCCCTCATCCATCCGTTGCAGTTGTCGTCCGAACAAGACCAGATTGCCGTTAATTCCTCGGGCAGCTCTTCGACCGTTTTTTTGCGAGAAGAATACAAGCTTATCCCTCTTTCCGTTTCACGATTTCCGATTCACGATTTCCGATTCCGTTTTGTGTGTAACCCATTTTAATATTAGCACAATCTTCTTATTTTATGAGACCAATCCTCAATTCGCCTGCCCATCCGGCAAATGTTTGGAATAAAAGTCATACCAATTGCCGTAAACGAAACGTTTGACGTCCGACTCGGAGTAGTGTTTTTGCAACAACTCGACCAATTGTCCGTATTTTCCCGCATGCTCCAGCCCGATCATCCATTCTTTGATTCCGTCGAAATCCGAACCTAAACCGAGGTGACGGCTGCCGCCAAGCGAACATACGCGGTCGATATGAGGCAATAATTTATCTATCGCAACCGGCTGGACCGCATCCACGAAAGGAGAAACGAACGTGATTCCCATGACGCCTTCCGAGCTGATGATCGACTTGATCTGCTCATCATTCAAATTACGTGGGTGCTGTCGAACAGCGTAAACATTCGAGTGAGAGGCGATAAACGGTTTATTGGAAAGCTCCGCCAGTTCCCAGAAGCCCCGTTCGGACAGATGGGAGACGTCTAAAATCATGCCAATTCGATTACATTCCTTGACGAGGTTTCTCCCTAGCTCCGTTAACCCGCCCCGTCTCGGCTCCAACACGCCGTCGGCTGCCCAATTCGCATAATTCCAAGTGATCCCGACACTTCGAACGCCCAGGTAGAATAAAATGCGAACATTCGCGAGATTTTCTTGCAACGCGTCAACACCTTCAAGCGACAACATGGCCCCAATGCTTCCCTCTGCGGCCACGCGACGCAAGTCGTTCTTCGAACGGACGAACCGCATTTGCGGATTGGAAAGAATGCGCTGGCAAAACAAATCGATACTGTCCAGTACAAATTGGAATTGTCTCGACATTCGCTCAGACAAATAAATCGCGAAGTTCTGTACCCCGATGTTCGCTTCAACCATACGATCCAACGTGACATCCAGACGATGCCGTTCATGAACAAAATCGAGCTCCGGGTTCTCGAGCAGCTTGCTCAGCACATCGCAATGAGCGTCGAATATTTTCACCGGAATTTTCTCTCCCCCTTGTTCATCCGCCGCGATAACGATAGGAAATCTCAAGCTCTTGATCGGCATCGTTCATGGACGATACTAACTCCGTCAACATGCCACGATGCGGCGACCGACCGCATACAGGATCCGTCAGGCCCGCATCGCCTGTGAGCAGGAACGCCTGGCAGCGGCACCCTCCGAAATCCTCGAAGCGGCGATCGCAGCCTCGGCATGGCTCGGGCATCCATTCGAACCCTCGGAAAGCGTTAAAGCTCTCCGACTCTCGCCATATCCAGGCCAAATCCCGCTTCCTAACGGATTCGAAACTTAGCGATGAGATACTGCCCGCTGTCGTGCACGGCAATACTCGACCGTCGGGCGCTACAGTCAGCGATAACTTGCCCCAGCCTCCCATGCAAGGCTTCGGGAGATCTTCGTAATAGTCCGGCACAATCCAGATCAGTTCGACGAGATGACCTAGACGCTCCTTCGTCGTCCTATACGATTCTTCCGCGGCGACGAGCTGCTCCTTCGTTGGCAGCAGTTGTCGTCGGTTCGCAAGTGCCCAACCGTAATACTGCGTATTGGCTAGCTCCAATCTTCGTGCTCCCCATGCGAGGCAAAGCTCGATGATCTCCTCGACCAGATGAAGATTACGCCTGTGCAGCACGACATTCATATGCAGAGGAACACCTGCGGCTTGAATGAAGCCGGCCGCTTGCCGTTTCAATTCATGCGCTTTGAACCCTGCAATCGTGTCGGCGAGCTCGGCCTCAGAAGCTTGAACGCTCAGTTGGATGCTGTCTACGCCGGCCTCTGCCAGCTCCTCGGCCCGCCGCTCCGTCAGCCCTACGCCGCTCGTAATCAGATTGACGAACAGACCTAACTGCCTCGACTGTCGAATAAGCACGCTGAGGTCCGGCCGCAATAAAGGCTCTCCTCCGGTAAAATGCACTTGAACGACGCCAAGCTCGCTTGCTTCCTCTAATACTCGCAACCATTCAACGGTCGTCAGCTCGGTTTCTTTTTTCTGAAGCTCTAGCGGATTCGAGCAGTAAGGACAGCGAAGGGGGCAGCGGTGGGTAAGCTCCGCGGCTAACGCGTAGGGTGCGCTCACTTCCATCGTTCCACCCAGCCTCTGTCGGCCGCTTGATGCAGAAAATCCCGGACGTCCGCCTCCAGATTCGATTCCCCGTACGTGGCCTCGAGTTGTTCGATCATTTGGGAGATCGTGCGCTCCCCGTCGCACAACCGCAAAATCGCGCCGGCAGTCGCATTAAGTTCGACGACGCGTTCCGGGAGCAGGAGCAATTCCGTTGAGCGGGCTTTATCGTATTTCATACGAGCCGGGCTGCGCAATCTCGGTTGATCCGATAACTCCCATCGCGTCATGGCGATTACTCCTTATTCGGGAATTCCAAGCTTAATGCATCCAGAATCGCCCATAGCACATCGCACTTGAAATTCAGCGCAGCGATTGCTCGCTCCTGCTCCGCCCGATCCCGGCATTCTCGCATCACGATGGCCAAGCCGTGATCCGAATCTCGTGGAGCCTGGTGCAGTCTGTTTCGGAAATACTCCAGCCCCTCCACGCGAACCCAAGGATACACTTGCTCGAAGACGGCGATTCGATGGGACATTAAGATCGGTGCGAATAACTCGGTAAGCGAAGAGGCGACAGCTTCGACCCACGGCTGCAGTCGGCAGAAGTTCACGTAGGCGTCCACTGCGAAACGGACGGCCGGAAGCACGTGGACTTCATTCAACATATCCGCTCGGGGAATGTCTGCAGCTTCGCCAAGGCGTATCCAAGCCTCGATGCCGCCTTCGCTGCCTTCTCGCCCGTCATGGTCGATAATCCGTTGAATCCAGATGCGCCGATCTTCTCGCAATGGAAGTTTGGAGAGGACGATCGCATCTTTAACAGGGATATTTTTCTGATAATAGAACCGGTTGGCTATCCAAGCCCGAAGCTGTTCAGGGCTAAGCTTGCCTTCGTGCATACGGACATGAAAAGGATGTTTGTCATGGTAACGATGTTGCCCAACTTGTTTGAGCCTCTCCGTAAACTGTTCGTTGGACATGAGGTGGTTGTTCATATTCCTGTAATGTTAGACCTCCGCTGCCAATCCGTCGAAGCCAATCTCTATGCCAAGCGATCGGAGACGATGGTACTCGGCTGAATGTTCATCCAGAATCGGATTCGTGTTATTGATGTGAATGTAAATTTTCCGCTTCGCGGTCAGATCGGCAAGCCGCTCCAGGCTGCCACTCGGCCCCGAGATAGGGACGTGCCCCATCTCCGATGCGAGCAAGTCGGACACACCTAACCTCTGCAGCTCATCGGCTTCCCAGAACGTCCCGTCTATCATCACGCAATCCGCATGCGATAGATGCTCTGTCAATTCGTCCGTCCACGACTCGATTCCCGGCGCATAGACGAATACGCCCCCCGTCAATCGATCGGTTATGCGATAGCCCATCACCCACGCTTCCTTCTCCTTGTCTACGCTCGCGGTTGCATACCTCGGCGGCTTACAGCCCAGACGGAAAGGATATACGTTCAATCTCTCCTCAAAAAGCCAAAAAGATTCCCCCGCTTCCACATTCGACCAGTGGAACTTCGCATAAGGCTCAAGAATACGCCTGATCGGCAAAGGGCCGCTCAAAGCCTGAAGGACACAGGACGGCGCATACACTTCAATCTCTGCGTTTTCTCTCATTTGCAGCAGCCCGATCGTATGATCCAGTTCCGCATCCGTTAGTATGACGCCCCGGATCGGCGTTTCTCGTATGTAGGGGCCGGGGTGCAGCGCGGCAAATGCTTCAACCTGCGCGCCGACATCCGGCGTTGCATTGATGAGGTACCACGACTTGCCGTTATCGCTGACGGCCAGCGAATCGGTTGTGCGGGCGCGAATGGAACGATGCCCTGTGCGCGCGCGGCGGCAAGTCGGGCAATCGCAATTCCATTGGGGAAATCCCCCTCCCGCCGCCGAACCTAACACCCGGATGAACATAAGTTTCCCCGCCCCCAGACCAATCTGCTTCGTGCGTCGTCGTTACTTCTGATAGGCGTATGCGGTCACTTCGGCGCACACTTCGATAATCTTAAAGTCGGGTTTCACCCACATCGTCCCATCTCCTTCCGGGGTGAATTCGTTCCATAACCCAATCAAAGAAAAGGGCAAAAAGACGATTTAATATATGCCGCTTGCAGGCATTCTATACCTTGGCGGCACCGCAAGCATATTCGCCCCTTCGGCTCACATACGATGAACTAATGAAGATAAACCATGTTCGAGGAGGGCGTTCAAATGAATGGAAGTCGTTACTCGAAAGCGCTAAAGGGAGCGTTTACGGGGCTTACGTTTACAGGAGGATGGCTCGGAGCCGACCTGCTTCTTCCGGAACCCTGGGGGGATTATCTCTTGTTCGGCGCATTGGCGGTCGTGAACGTGATGGCCGGATGGTGGATTGGTAAATTGTCAGAGGAAAGAGAACAACGCCTTGCAGACGGTGCAGCCGATGCCCATACGATGGATCGACCAAACGCGACGACAGTCGAGGCTGAGGCTTGATAATGCCGTTGTGAGTTAGACAAGAAGAAGGCCCGACTGCTCCGTGGTGAGCAAATCGGGCCTTCTCTTTATCGTTAGGACGATCAGTAATTTCTTTGGTGACGGGTTGGCGGGTTCCGTTGTCTGTAACAAAGAACCAAAAATCAGGTAGCCGGGTAGCGTTTGTACGAAATTTCGTACAAAGCCGTGCGCAAGGGTCTCCGACGGAGGCGTTTGTACGAAATTTCGTACAAAGCGCGGCGCAAGGGCCTCCGACGGAGGGCATTTGTACGAAATTTCGTACAATGCCGTGCGCAAAGCACTCCGACAGAGGACGTTTGTACGAAATTTCGTACAAAGCCGTGCGCAAGGGTCTCAGACAGAGGGCGTTTGTACGAAACTTCGTACAAAGCGCGGCACGGAGGTACTTCGTCTGAGGGAGTTACTGCGGATATGGAAAAATTAAGTACTTACAATTTAAACTTCGAGACGGCCGCCTCGAGATTGGCGCTCCTCGTCTTCAACAGCTCGGTCGTGTCGGCAATTCGTTTAGCCGATTCGAATTGATCGCCAGACATCCTCCGTATCGATGCCGTATTTTCGGCCGCCGCAAGCGAGATAGCGGAAATCTGCTCGACAGACGCAGCGACTTCCTCGGAGCCCGCCAAGACTTCTTCCGATGCGGCGGATATTTCCTGAATCTGGCCGCTTACGTGCACGAACCGATCCAGCGTCAGGTTAAACAACGATTCTGCTTGCCCCGACAACTCGGTGCCGACAAGCATCTCCCGGCTGCCCTCTTCCATCTTCTCGCCGATCCGAGCGGATTCTTGCTGAATCTGCTGCAGCAAGGACGTAATATGCGTTGCAGACACGGCCGACGATTCGGCGAGCTTGCGTACTGCGCCGGCGACGACGGCGAAACCCGCGCCTTGTTCGCCAGCTCTCGCCGCTTCGATAGCGGCATTCAGAGCGAGCAGCTTCGTCTGCTCGGCGATATCCGAGATCGAGCGAAGCACCGGCTCGATCTCGGACATGTACCTGTTGAGAGACTGAACGGAATTCGCCGTATCCGTCGCGACGCCGGAAATCGAAGCGACTTGCTCCTTGAGTTGTCGAATAGAATCCCTGCCCTGTTCGGCTGTCTCAAGCGCCTCGACTGACGCCCGCGAGACGCTGGACGAAGCTTCGGACACCCGCTGGATAGCAACCGTAATCTCTTCCATCGATTTGGCGCTCTCTTCAGCACCGACCCGCTGGTGATGCGCTCCTTCCGAGAGCGTCGCGATCGATTGTTCAAGCTTCTCGTTCAAGGCGACCATCTGCGCCGCTTCAGTGCTGAATTGTCCAGTGGAATCTACGAGATTACGGGCAGTCAGTTCCATATCGCGGACGACTTCGCCCATCGCGACGCCAAGCCTCTCGATCATCTGCCCCATCGCGGAGTAAGCTTGTCCGATCTCGTCCTTAGATCGCCTTCGGATCGCGCCCAGGCTCGCTTTCGCTGTGGCGAAGTCGCCTTGGGCGATCGCTTCTGCTCCTTTCACAATGACGCCGAGCGGCTTCAAAGCGCGGGAGAGGAACAACACGATGACAAGGAAAAACACCAACGTCAACACGCCCATCAAGACAAAGAGCGGCATACTCTCCTTCATCACTTCACGGAAGATCGTGTGCGATACGGAGACGTCCGTATCGATCCCGAGCACGCCAACGACAGTGCCATTCGCGTCGCGAAGCGGCGCATAAGCCGATATGTAGTCTCCATACTCCGGATTTTGGATAACGCCGGACTTGGCCGTCTCGCCCTTCAACAACGCTTCGATCGCGCCCTTCGGAATATCGGTCACTTCGCCGATCGGGGATGCGGCGTCCGAGTCTTTCGGCTGGCCATCGATAAGCAGAATCGGCTGACCCTTATCATCGATCTTGACCGTGTAGACGTACATTGCGCCGATCTGAACGCGGTAATGGTTCATCTGATCGCGAATGCTCCAATAGAGGTCATTCTCCTGCGCATCCTTCAGGAATTCCCCGTACGCTTTCAGATCAAATTGCCCTGCGTAAGCTTCCGCATTATGGATGCTGAACTTGCCGATCGCCTCCTCACTGGCTTTCTTCGTATTCTGGATTTGCATGTAGATGAGCGTAAAAGACAGCACAAGCAGAACAGCCAAAATAATCGCTGACAACTTCACTACCAATCGACTTCTTAATCCGTTCATGCTGTCGATCTTCCCCTTTGATCATCGTATGCCAACGCTTATCGCCCTTCTTGCTCCTCCAACATTTCCTCCACGACCTGCAACAATTCAAGCGGGCTGAACGGCTTCGGAATAAAGCGGTGAACGCCTGCCTCCATCGCTTTCGTCCGATCCGAATCCTGGGCTTTCGCTGTCAGCATAATGATGGGCATCCGATCTCTCGCCGCCTGCGGCAGCCGCTCCAGCACTTCCATACCCGTAAGCTCCGGCATCATATAATCGAGGAGCAGAAGATCATATTCTGATTGGCCGAGCTTCTCGAGCGCGATCTTGCCGTCTTCCGCTACGTCGATCTGCACATCCAAATCTTCGAGCGTATCCGCGATTAACATACGTAGAATTTCTTCGTCGTCCACGATCAATATTTTCCTCATGCGCTACCCAACTTCCGTCAATTAAATAATTTGTGCGCGAGTCGCTCGACTCTTTCCATCAGTTCTTCCGGCTTGAACGGTTTGACGATATAATCGTCCGCCCCTTGCTGGAGAGCGTAGATGATATCCGCCTGGTTCACTCTCGCCGTCAGCATCGCAATGACGATGTTGCGCTCGGGATAGCCTTCGCGCAGTTTGCTCAACACTTCCGCACCGTCCATTCCCGGCATCGCACCGTCAAGAAGCACGATATATTTGGACTGTTCGGAGTACCAATCGGAGGCGATGAACTGCACGCCGTCTTCGTAGCTTTGAATCGATACTTGCGTATTCCGGTCCGGCTGCCACCGCTCGAAATGCGAGACGATGATGTTGCGGATGAGCGGATCGTCATCGACAACGAGCAAATGAAGCCGCTTCGCAGCCGAATCTTGCGACAATTGCGGCGCGTAGACGACCGTTCGGTTTCGTCCGGCTTGCTTGCCCGAATATAGCGCTTGATCGGCTTCTTCGATCAATTGCATCGCATGGGCGTTGGCGTCGTGAATATCCGTAATGCCTGAGGAGAACGTTACTCGAAAAGTATCGTCTCCGGCAGAGAATGTCTTCTCCGAGAAACTCACCCGGATTCGCTGCAGCAGTTCAAGCGCCTGCTCCCTATTCGTATCCGGCAGCAGAAGCGAGAATTCCTCGCCTCCGTATCGGCACAACGTATCCCGTTCCCGTTTCGTCTCCATCACTGTCGCGGCGAACGATCTGAGCACTTCATCTCCCATCGGGTGCCCATACGTATCGTTCACTTTCTTGAAATGGTCTAAATCCATCATGGCCACGGAAAAAATTTGACTTTCACGCCGATAATCGGAAATTAGCTGCTGCATCGAGCGGTTTAGATGCTTGCGATTGTAGGCGCCCGTAAGCTCGTCAACGATAATGGAATGCTGCCAATGCCGGATCAGTTGGAACCGGTTCTCTATTAAAGCTACCAGCAACTCTTGGTCGATTGGTTTGGGGAAGAAGTCCATCGCTCCGAAGCGATAGGCGTGCATGCGATGTTCTCTTGTATCCTCCGTGCTGATCACAATGACCGGCGAATGCTCGAGCTGCGCTTTGTCTACGATCTGCCGCAGAACGTCCATCCCGTTCGTGTCCGGCAGAAAAACATCAAGTAGAATCAAATCGGGCTTCCAGTCGTAAAACAGCTTCAACCCTCTCTCTGCCGTTAACGCAATGTTGACCGGGTAACCGCGCTCTTCCAGAATCCCCTTCAAATACCCGGCCAGATCAACGTCGTCATCAACGACCAGAATGCGCTTGCCCATCCGATCGGGCAGCGAAGCGGTAGGGGGATCACCCTCTCCCTCACCTCTTCGCTCTTCCTTCCCTTGAATGCCGGGAAGGAGGTCGAATAAGCTCTGCAACTCGTTATACCACTCGGAATACGTCCAGCGCCGGGTTCCCGATTCCGAGAACCGCTCCATCCGGATCGACGCCTCGTATGCGATGTCCGGTAATCCTATCGTGCCGGCAGTCCCCTTCGTATTGTGCAGAAACCTGTAAATTTCGGTCTCTTCGACCGTCTCTTTGCTTGACCAATCGTCCAGCACGTTTTGCATCCGTTGCTTGATCAGATGCTTGTAGGATTTATCTCTCAATTGCATTCTCTCCGCTACTTGTCAGTATTGGGACTGCTGATTTCGACTGAATGATGCTTTCGATCGTCTCGATCAGCTTGTCGGGGTCGTACGGCTTAGTTAGGAAATGGGATATGCCCCATTGCAACGCTTTCCCTTGCTCTTCAAAAGCGCTGGAAATAACAATCGGTACGTTCACAAGCGCTTCGGACGCCTTCATCCGCTCGATTACTTCCCAGCCGCTCATATCAGTCGACAGCTTCAAGTCCAGAATAACAATATCCGGCCGACCGGCTTCCAAGGCGCGAATCACGCTCTCGCCGTCGGAAAAAACGCTTGTCGTATACCCTTTCTCCGTCAAATGGTCGTGAAGCATGACGGACAAGCTATGGTCGTTCTCCACAAGCATCACTTGCGGCGTCGGGACGATTTCTTCGCTTTGATTGCCTGAGTCATTTCTATCGCCAACACCCACTATGCTTGATTCATGCACCGGAAGCTCGATCGTGAACGTGCTGCCTTCTCCGAGCCGGGACTGCACGCTGACGTCTCCTTTATGCCGGTTCGCGATTTCCTTGACGATCGCAAGTCCGAGACCGGTTCCCCCGATCTCCCTGCGATCCGAATTGTCCACCCTGTAGAACTTGGCGAACAAGTTCGGGATCGCTTGCTCGGGAATGCCTAAGCCTTCGTCCTCAATCCTGATCCTGTAGCTGTCGCCTTCTCGGCGGGCTTCGATCGTGATCGCTCCCCCTTCGGGAGAATATTTAATCGCATTATTCACGAGGTTAACAAACAGTTGGAACAACTTATCCTTATCGCCTAGCACAGTCATCTTCTCACGAGGGATGCTCCGGATAAGTCGATGCTTCGCCGTGCCGGCCTGCTGAATCTCTACGACTTCCTCCAGAAGGAGGGCCAAGTCTACCTCACCGATATGGTAGAACTGCATGCCATTTTCCATGCGTTGCAAGTCTAGAAAGTCATTCACAAGCGAGGTCAGCCGCTGCGCTTCCCGATAAATCGTCTCCATGTACTTGCGCTGACGTTCAGGCTTAAGCTCGCGATGCAGCATTAGCTCCGAGAATCCGAGAATGCTGGCGAGCGGCGTCCTCAGCTCGTGGCTGACAGTGCTCACGAACTCTGACTTCATCCGGTCGACCTCGAATTCCTTTGTTACATCGCGATGTACGAGCAAAATGCCGAATTGCTGCTGTTTGCGGTAAATCGGTTCCCAATACATTTGAATCGTTCGGTGTTCCGGCTTATTAATGACGTAAATCATGCTTCGGGCTTGTTCCGAATCGCTGCCAAGCGCCCTGTCCCAACAATCGAACAACGCTTCGGGCTCATCGATTCTCTCCGACAGCAGCGCCTTGAGCGAAGGAAGCCCGATTCCGTTCAACTCGGCGCTCTCGTAAGAGAGGCCAAGCAGTTCATACAACTTCTCGTTTACCCGGAGCGACTGGCCTCCAAGATTCATCAGTTGTACGCCTTCCTGAATCGTGTTCAGCATATCCCGCGTCATTTGCCGCTGATTCTCGATCGTCTCGAACATCTCCAGCTTCTCGAGCGACAGCGAGATTTGACCGACTAGTCCGTAGATCTCTGTCTCGTCTTTCGTATCGATCGCCTTGCCAATACGAGTAAGCATCATACAAGCCGCAACTTCGTCATCCCCTTTGAGCAGTGGGATAAAGATGTCATACGCGCTTGCAAGGTCGGCGACGTATCCCTTCTCTCCTGTCGTCGCGTCCCTTTCCCGGATAAACACCCGTTTGCTTTGCACTGCCCGAACCGCGGCGCTCTGTCCGAATCCCTCGAGACACTGCGCCACTTCTTCCTCCGACAATCCGTGAGCCGAGTAATCCATCGATTCGTTCATCAGGACGATCATGCCTTTGTCGGTTCGCGAGATCTCCACGACGTTGCGAATGACGCTATCCAGCAGTTCTTTGCGGTTAAGCGTATTCGCGAGCGATTGTATTAACGAATTGCGTTTATTCAGAAACAGCTCGTTCTGTTCCATGATGACGATCGCCCGTTGAAGCTCCGCTTGCTGGGCTTCAAGCTCATCTTGCTGCGCATGCAACTCCTCGTTCTGGGCAAGCAGTTCTTCTTCCTTCTCCTGAATCTCGTAAGTCATTCTCTCGAGCGATCTGGACAACATCCCGATCTCGTCTCGGCGGCTTAACAGCTCGGCTTGGATCGTCTCCCCTTTGCCATAGTTCAGCGCGTATTGCGACAGACGGCTTAACGGGTTGCCAATATCCTTCGCCAATCTCCGGGTGATCAACGCAGACACAACCAATATCAGCACTATGTAGATAATAAAATAAATGCCTTGAAGCACGAGCGTTCGAAGCAGATCTTCTCTTTCGTCCTTCAAGTGCTGCTGAATCAGCTTCTCCGACTGGTGCGCGTATTGAATGGTCTCGTTCACGGGATTGTTGACGCCGAGCGTAATCAGCTTGCGCAAAGATGTGTAGTCGCCCTTCTCGGCGAATGCCGCTCCCTTTGGCAGCACGTTCTTTAAGTAATCTTCGAAGTAATCGTGAACCCTCTCAACGAGTTCCAGTTCGTCGCCATTGACGGACGTCTCCTTGATCGACGCGACCGCCTTGTCCAAGCCTTCTTTGGCCTTAAAAATTTGCTCGTATTCGTAACTATCCAAATACGCAAAATACCCTCTGACACGCAAAATGATCTCGTTCGTCTCGTTCGACAAATCCGTGATGTATTCCTGGCTCAAGCTGAGCTTCTGAGTGACCCGCTCGTATTTACTTACGGTATTGAAAGTGCTCCAAGATACGAATAAGGCGCCGACCAAAATAAGCAATAGACTGCCCAACATCATGGCGCTTATTTTTCTTTTGATGCTGTGCCTTTTATCGTTGAACGCATTCATGATCAAAACAACCTTCCGTGGTTGATATAACCCTTATTTTACAACAAGATTGGCCAAATTTGGACATCAGTCGACACAATATGTTTTTCGGCGGATTTAATCGCCCTATAACAATCGGCGCTTACACTGAAGATGTACCCGCACATCCGCACACTCATCCGAAAGGAACATCCGACATGGGTATCCACACTTATTTTCAATCGCTGACCGATCTGGAAAGAATCATTCGTTGCCCTGGAAAATTCAAGTTTCAGGAACATAGCGTGTCAGCTCATTCGTGGAAAGTCGTACAATACGCAAAGACGTTGGCAGACATCGAGGAAAGCTGCGGCGTGACCATCGATTGGAAGAAGCTTTACGAAATTACGAGCAGCCACGATTACGGGGAAATTTTTATTGGTGATATCAAGACGCCGGTGAAACACTATTCATTGGAGCTTCGAGCAATGTTGCAGAAAGTCGAGGAAGGTATGATTGAACTGTTCATCGACGAGCACATTCCGGAGGAGTTAAAGCCGATCTTCCGAAGACAGCTGCGCGAAGGCAAAGATAACTCTGTCGAAGGACAGATTCTGGAAGTTGCCGATAAAATGGATCAAATCTACGAAGCTTTCGCGGAGTTGCAGCGGGGGAATACGGAGAAAGAATTCATCGTCATGTACCGTTCGGCTCTGATTAAAATTAAGCAAATCGACCTTCATTGCGTCGCGTATTTTCTGAAGCATATTTTGCCGGATCTCGTGCGCGAAGGCTCGCGTTCCCCGATTGATATTGCGAAGATTACGGACGAGGCGCTGGCTTCCTAAATAATCACGATACAGTCACACGAAGGGATCATAGCGATCATTCCGAACGTGAGCGCGGCGCGGTTATGCTACAATATGCACGACAGCGCCAATACACTTAGCGGAGATGAGCGCCATGAATAACGACCGCACGATACTGCTCGTGGATGACGATAAAGAAATCGTGGAATTAATGAGGGATTACCTGGAGGACGAACGCTACGCGGTAAGGGAAGCCTACAATGCCGCACAAGCTTTGGAGGTACTCTCACGCGAACGCATCGACTGCATCCTGCTCGACGTCATGATGCCGGGACAGAGCGGTCTAGAGCTATGTCGTCACATTCGCAGAACGATGGATACGCCTATTCTGTTCCTGAGCGCTCGGGACGAAGATATGGACAAAATCAGAGGGCTGAGTCTGGGCGGCGACGATTATATCGTCAAGACAGCTACTCCCGAAGAAGTCGTCGCCCGCGTGAAAGCGGTACTCCGCCGCTATGGAAGAAACGAGCAAGAACTCAAGCTGGAGCTTGACTTCGGCCGCCTCGTGTTGGATGTAAAAGCGCATGAAGCCCGCGTCGACGGGAAACCTGTCTCCTTCTCGCCCAAGGAGTTCGAGCTATTATGCTTGTTCGCCGAACACCCTCGACAAGTGTTTACTTATGAGCAGTTGCTGGATCGATTCTGGGACGGCATCGGAGACAAACACGCGGTCACCGTGCAGATCGGGAGAATTCGCGAGAAAATCGAAATGGATCATCGGAATCCCCAGCTTATCGCCAACGTGTGGGGCGTCGGTTATCGTTTCGAAGGAATTCGCAAATGAGAGCACTTAAAATTCGCGAGTGGATGTTCGTCGGCATGCTCATCGTCCTTATCGTTCCTCGATTGTTTTATGAAATTCCGGGTTTTCTCGATCGCCATGTCTTCGAACGTTCGCTGCATGCCGAGCAGCAAACCTCGCTGAACGAGATCATTCAAGAGGTAAGCCGGGCGGATACGCCCCAGTGGCGCGATGCGAACTGGCGGACCCCCATCGCCCAGCGGGCTTCTTCCTCACAAATCGGCATTCGTCTGCTCGATGCCTCCGGACAAGAACTGTTTCGTTCCGTGCCGTCCGGGTCCGAGAAGCGCGCCTTTCGGCAAGTTGACGTCATGGAGCAAGGCCAACTGCAAGGTAGCGCTCTCTTCTACGCGCCGAAACAGAACAGCGTCTTCGCGAACGCGCTAGCCATTATCGCCACGGCGTGCGCCATTCTTTTTATCGGTTTTCAGATGGGACGAGTCGTCGTGAAGCCGCTTGAGGCAATGGGTGTCGCGGCCCGGCGAATCGCCGACGGCGATCTGGATTTTCAGTTGCCCGCTACGACTGTGCGGGAGGTTGCGGACGTTCGGGCTGCCTTCCATGCGATGGGCAACGGGCTTCGCGAATCGCTGACCCGGCAGTCCGAGCTGGAGGAGGAGCGGCGGTTTTTCATTAGCGCCATCGCCCATGACTTGAGGACGCCGTTATTTGCTTTGCGAGGGTTCTTGTCGCGACTGCAGCGGGGAACAACGAGCGATCCGGAGAAAACAGCGAGGTACATTGCGATATGCAGCCAGAAGACGGAACAGATCGACCGGCTCGTATCCGATCTGTTTGATTACGCGAAGCTGGAATCGCTAGGCCAGGCCATGCGTCCGAAGCTGATCGCGTTTAACGACCTGCTCGCTGAAATCGTAGACGACTACCGTCCAATCGGCAAAGAGAAGGAAATCGAAATCGAGCTGGACGGACCGGTCGAACGCTCCATGCTGCTTGGGGATGCCCATCTGCTTAGGCGTGCCTTGGGGAATCTGGTGGATAATGCGATCAGGTATACGCCGGGGTCGGGAACAGTCACGATCCGTTGGCATGTAGAGCACGCACGGATCGCCTTCTCCATCGAGGACACCGGACCCGGTATATCGGCACAAGCCCTGCCTCACGTCTTCGAAGCTTTCTACCGTGCAGACGATTCCCGTAATCCGGAAAACGGCGGCACAGGACTTGGCCTTACGATTGCTCAGCGCATTCTTCGGGCGCATAACGGCGAGCTTCGTGCGGGAAATCGCCCTCAAGGCAACGGAGCGATGTTGGCAGGGTGGCTTCCGCTTGCATAAACGAGTAGGATAGCTAAGACGGCGGCATCTGAATGAAGAGTTTTCATACAATGCCGCTATAGCCCATTTTCCGATAACCTCTCATCCGTTTCTTGTACATGCCCATTAATACAGGTACCATCAGATCGATGTAATCATAAATTTTCACTTCTTGCTTATTCGCATGCGCCCGATGCAGCCTGCCGGCATACTGCTCCAACGACCCTGTCCATGAGATCGGATGAACCAAGAATAAGGTGTCCAGCCTCGCGTCGTCGAAGCCTTCGCCAATGAGCTTTCCCGTTGCAATCAATACTCTCTCTTCCGTATCCGGGATCGTTGCGATTTGATGATGAACAGCCTCCCTTTGCTTTTTGCCCATGCCGCCGCGAAGAACAATCACATTGCGAGCAAAAGGGCGCAGCCTGTCCGCGAAATATTCCGCATGTGCGGTTCTTTCGACGAGCAGAAGTGGAGTTCTACCTTCTTCCAAGCATTGCAGGAGATCATTGAAAATCAATGTATTGCGCTCTTCGTCCACAATCAAGTATTGATATACATCTTGAATTCCAATTCCTTGACTTCTTATGTCTGCAGGCACTGTAAAGCCCGTGTATCGGGGAACAACCGTGAGTGAGAAACTGCGTGAGCTCCCTAGCGCTTTGGCATCGATTTTCATACGGACAGGGCCAAGTTGCATCATGACAATTGCCTCTTGACCGTCTTGGCGTTTCGGCGTCGCCGTAAGTCCGAACACATACTTCGCCTTAGCTTTCTTCAGAACCTGCTCGAAACTGAATGCGGATACGTGGTGACATTCATCCACGATAATCTGTCCGTATTCTTCGATCCATTCCTTGACTTCACCCTTGTTATTAACACTCTGGATGACCGCGATATCCACTATACCTGTTCTGCTTGTCTTTCCCCCACCGATCAAACCAATAGAATGCTTCGGCAAATCGAGAAATGTTTGCAATCGCGATTGCCATTGGTCCATCAGCTCTCGTCTATGCACCAGGATCAATGTGTTGACACGGCGCTTTGCAATTATGCTTGCTGCAACTACTGTCTTACCGAAAGCCGTAACGGCTGACAATATCCCCAAGTCATGCGAAAGCATCGCTCTGGAAGCTGTATCTTGGAGAACCGTCAAAGTGCCGGTAAAGGCAGCATGAATTATAGTACCGCCAACCCGATTATCCTCGACATCCACTTTGACATGATTTTGCTGAAAGAAATCCAGCACCGCTTCGTAACATCCTCGTGGAAGTGCAATATAGCGGACAAGATCTTCCGCACAAGAAATAACCCTCGGCTTCGCGTAAGTAGAAAGTCTCATCGCCTGCGTCTTATAGAAGTCCGGGTTTGAAAAAGAGGCCAGCCTCATCAGCTTGTTAATGACTTTCGAAGTTAGCCCTTGTTTGTTAATGTACAGCCGATTGGATAATACGATCTGAATCGTCTCCGGCAAATCCTGTTTCCAAGTTTCTTGAGATGGCTTGCTTCTTCTTTCCCAAGGCTTTTCATCTTCATCATCGCTTACGTTTATCAATCCGGAGTCTAAGTCCGCTTCGGCAAAATAAAGCTGAATAAACTTAGATACAGCTTCCTCTGTCATTTTCCCCACACTTGACAGAAAACGCCACTGATCCTCATAGGGTTCGAAATTATGGTCGACGAAGACACTGTTTCCACTTTTTCTCGCCCCACCCTGAAGCGGTAAAGCGATCAGATTACCAAAACCGCCTTTTGGAAGCGTGTCCTGGTTGGGGAACAGGCGATCGTAGGAATCCAAGCCAATTTGATATCTATTTTTCATTGTAAGTGTCAAGATCGTTGATCCGAATTTTCTCGCCCAACCTGCATCAATTGATTTTTCAAAGAATATCCAGACGTGCCCGCCATTACCGGAACGCGATCGTTCAAGAGCCGCAGGGATGCTGTTTTCTTTACAGACTTGTATGACCGCAGCAACATCCTCTTGCCAATTCTGTTTATCAAAATCCATTGCCAGAAACCAGCAGGTCTCGTCCGACAGCATCGGATAAACTCCTATAGTCTTATCCTGTCGTGCATCCAAGTGCTTTGAAATGACATCGTCTGTCACAGGCAGAAACTGTTGATGCGCACAGGCCGAACACTTCACTTTCGGTTTTTGGCAAACTGACGTCCATTCGTTGCCGCAGGCAGGCGAGTAGCCCGATTTCCCCTGCTTATTGCTCCACCTAATCGGATATACATCTTCACGCCCGCGAAAATAATTACGATATAAAGCAAGTTTATCCTCGACCTTTGATAGTTGGTGGACGACTACACTATCCTCTTCCAACTCCGC
The DNA here is from genome assembly GCF_042655525.1 of Cohnella soli. Lineage (NCBI taxonomy): Bacteria > Bacillati > Bacillota > Bacilli > Caryophanales > Paenibacillaceae > Cohnella > Cohnella soli. Next base: position 300,373 of record NZ_JBHSMI010000002.1, on the reverse strand, counting down.
TGCCAAAATCGGTGGAATACTTTCATCGTAAGGTGCCTCATTCTTTTGTGAGGTACGATTCCCTTCAGGCTCAATTGATGACAGTGACGCTAATTGATTTTTTAAACTCTCAACTTCGCGTTTCAACTTCTCCTGTTCTCGCCTAAGTGCTTCTATTTCCATGAGCGCGGCTTCATACTTTTGCTGAATGTTATCCATCGCGACACGTCCTTGTCATGGTGCACTCCAGATTATGTTAGTACTCTTCTTATTACATATTTTACCGCAAAACTCGAAGTCGTCATTCACTTTGACATGAATTCCGCTTTCGGTATAAATATATTTATTGATGCTTATATTATTAAAAAGAAATTGTTGTTTTCTTTAAGTTTAGTTTTAGTTTAATTGTAGTTCGAATTGATGTTTGCTACAATGGAGGCGAGGTGATGTTTGTGATAACTTACGAAGAACGTAAATTGGTCGAGGATGAACTGCATCGGAATATCCAGCAAAATCCCCTGTATGGCATTGCCACTTATAAGCTTATTTATAACCTTCTGAATCGAATTCGTCATACCGATTTGTTAGACGGCTACATTAATGAGTTAACCCATCGCAGTAGCCTGCAAAATCTTTCTCAAGAGGAATTAAACCATTCCTTAAGCCAATTACTGCAAGTAGCATTCGAGTATGCGACAGAGGCAGACAAACCGTTAGTGTATACTACAGGGCAACTCGCCAACTATTTCGGAGTATCTACAACGACAATTAATAACTGGTTGCGAGAAAAGCGGTTGGCGTACCCCGGAATGGATAATAAGCAATCTTTCAAACAAGCAAGAATTCCCGACTCCGCTATCTATACGTCCACGAATGGTAAAGAGACCATTCTTCGAGAGGTGATTCAAGAGTATGAGTATCAAAAGGCGCAAGAGCCTGTATACACCGAGGTTGATCGAATGAAAAACCTTGTACAAACGGTGTTATCCTTTGAAGCCTTGTACGGAGGAAAATACGAGGAAGTTTTAGCACGACTGGGAGACCCGCAATCATCAAACGATTGGAAATGGGCCCGTGATGCCGACGAGTGGAGATATGTCATTCGGGAAATTACTCGTGAACGGTAGGCCTCGGAGTAACCTCAACCATATTCAAAGAGACTTAAGTCATGGAATATTAGGGGAGATTCGCTTAACAGACCGTTCAGGACAAGCATCGACGATTTACGCACTTCGAGCAACTATAACCTTCCTCGATGACTCGATCCTATATGTAACTGAGTATACGAGCAAAAGTGGCATTATCGATAAATATTTCTACGATTGGGTAGATGTAAACGGGCGTCTAAAGGCCCAATACCATAGTGAACCTCACGATCAAGATAAACGGTATCAAACCACAACCGAACCCTATCATGTGCACCCACCTAAAAACTCCATCCTTACCAACATGGATAGATTCCCCAACTTTGTACACAAAGACCTTTATAGCATTGTAGAAGGTATTATTCTTTTTTCGATTATTCCATCCCGCTCTGAATTAGAGTAAGACCCTCGGTCTGCATTCAATGACACGATGGTAAATCCCCTGACCACTAGTGGCCAGAGGATGGCGGAACAACATTAACCGCCGGAGCAGCAGGTTTAACTAATTTCACATAATGCGTCGAATAGCTGCGCTCCACATGATCGGCGCCCGACTTCAAGAATCGGAGCAGGCGCTTCGGTCCTTTCCCCAGGACAAATAAACGGTATACGATGGCTTGCACAACCATTAATTATGATTTAAAATACGTATAATTGTTATAACAGTTGAATAATATAATTAAGGAGTTGAGCTTAATGTGGGCAAGGTGATGGATATGGAACGCAAAGTAACTAAATTCGGCAATAGTTTGGGCATTACAATGACCGAAGCCCTAAAGCAAATTGGCGTTGATATGGGAGATACCGTAACCATCGACGTCCGGGAAAGAGACGGCGAAATCGTGATCAAAAAGGCAAACAAGGTCACTTTGCCCGCAGGGATCAGTCCTGATTTTATGGAAACGTTGTCTCAAGTCATGGAACAGTACGACGAGACGATCAAGGGTCTAAAGGATCGTTAACATGCCAGAAATCCGCTATGTTACCGTTCAAGAGGCCATCGCCATTAACGTCGCAGTCATTCAGAAATACAGCCCGGGAGAGATTATTGGCGTGAAAGATGGCGGCTTACTAGAGTCAGCCTTAATACGTCCGCAATCTTCTGCTTTTGGTCTAGATGCTTATCTCACAATATCGGAGAAAGCCTCCGCCCTTTTTGAGTCTCTCGGACAAAACCATCCTTTTCATAATGCCAATAAGAGAACAGCCTTCATTGCTCTTGTTCTATTTCTAAAAAATAACGGTCTTGATTTCGACATGGAGCAGAAAGCAGCCGAAGACTTTACGGTAGACATGGTGAATCATAAGTATTCGTTTCTCGAGATCGCGGAAATCATAGAAAAACACAGCAAATAAACAGGCTGCCGACGATCGGCAGCCTGTTTGCTTTATCAATCATTCCCCATCGTTTCGTTATCACACAGACAAAGCCTCGCGAGCAGCCTGTTTCGGAGCGTTGGCATGTAAGCCAAGTGCCTCCGACGTGGAGGCATGAACTTCGCGCAGAAGCTCCGGATTTTTCAACAACGATAAGCCGTAGGAAGGAATCATTTCTTTAATTTTCTGTTCCCACTCGTTTATCCGTTGCGGGAAACATCTCTTCATCACTTCGAGCATGACGTGAACAGCGGTGGAAGCACCCGGCGACGCTCCCAGCAGTGCAGCGATCGAACCGTCGGCCGCGCTGATGACTTCCGTGCCGAATTGCAGGGTGCCTTTGCCGCCAGCTTGCGTATCCTTGATGACTTGCACGCGCTGGCCCGCAACGACAAGATCCCAATCCTCGATTTTGGCGTTCGGGATGAACTCCCTCAGCTCATTCATCCTTTTTTCCTTGGACTGCAGCACTTGCTCGATCAAATATTTGGTCAAAGGTATGTTCTTAGCGCCGGCAGCTAGCATCGTCGTGAGATTGTTCGGCTTCACGGAAGTAATCAAGTCGAACATCGAACCGTTCTTCAAGAACTTCGGAGAGAAGCCGGCGAACGGTCCGAACAGCAACGATTTCTTATTGTCGATGAACCGGGTGTCCAAGTGAGGAACGGACATCGGAGGAGCACCGACTTTCGCTTTTCCGTACACTTTCGCATGATGCTGCTCGACGACTTCCGGATTGTTGCACACCATGAAAATACCGCTGACAGGGAACCCGCCAATACGTTTTCCTTCCGGGATACCGGATTTTTGCAACAGATGCAAGCTTCCACCGCCGCCGCCGATAAAGACAAATTTCGCCGAATGACGTTCGACGATCCCTTTGTCATTGCGAATTTTCAGTTCCCACGAACCGTCGTTTTTACGTTTAATGTGGTTAACGGTATGATTATAATTCAGCTTTACGTTATGGTGCTCCAAATGTTCGAATAAATTGCGCGTCAAAGCGCCAAAATTAACATCGGTGCCCGTGTCAATTTTGGTTGCGGCGATTTGTTCATTGGCCTGACGATTGTGCATAATCAGCGGAATCCATTCCTTCAGCTTCTCGGGATCGTCGGAAAATTCCATCCCTTCGAACAGCGGATTGCCGGACATCGCTTCAAAACGCTTCTTCAGAAACGCAACGTCCTTCTCCCCTTGAACCATGCTCATGTGGGGCAGCGGCATGATGAAATCTTGCGGGTTGCGGATCAGTTTGTTATTCACCAGATAAGACCAGAACTGCATTGAGAGCTGAAACTGCTCGTTAATTTGAATCGCCTTGCTAATGTCGACGGAACCGTCCGGTTTCTCGACTGTGTAATTCAATTCGCACAGCGCCGCATGGCCAGTGCCTGCGTTATTCCACTCGTTGGAGCTTTCTTCCCCTGCTTTGCCGAGCTTCTCGAACACCGAGATGTTCCAATCCGGCGCCAGTTCCTTCAGAAGCGTCCCTAATGTGGCGCTCATAATTCCGGCACCGATCAAAATAATGTCTGTTTGCTGTTGTCTTTCGCTCATGATTACCTCTTCCTTATTTCATTCGTTTTACGTCCCGATTCGACTATCATCTATTACAGTGTAACACTATTGGAAATAGATTAAAATAATGTCCTTGTACCAATGTTGGAAGAAGTCAGAATAGGTGATAAAACAGCCGATTTTGCCGTTTCCTAACAATCAAATGCGACACCTTTCCGAAATCCCGGATTCGGTGTCGCATTTGATTCGAATCGATTAATCGGCTCGATTAATTTATGTTCTCTCGTTCATGTTCGCCACTTCTTCTTGTGTCAATCCCGTAGCCTCAGCGATCGTACCGATATCGACCCCAAGCTTTAGCAAATTGTGGGCTACCGTAGCTTTACCTTCTTGCAAACCCTTTTGCATGCCCTTCTGCATACCTTCCTGCAAGCCTTCCCGCCGTCCTTCTTTCCGTCCCTTTTTCAATATTTCCGGGTCTATGAACGTCTTGATCATTCGACTAACCTCCTCGGTTTGTTGGTTATTGCCGTAATTTCGGTATAAGTAGTTCACAATGCTATCCAACACGCGCAAAATTTTATCTATATCTCCCAGCCATAATTGCCGTTTCCCATGAAGCTCGCTGATAATTTCCAGCGTTTCTCTGATCGTCTCATTCAATCGTACGAATTCCCCGGCAAACAACCGCCGTTTCTCATCGTCGGACAGCCCGCTAGTAGCGATCAGCCTCATACTCTTGCGTGAAGAGAACACTTTCAGCGGCAGTAGCGCGAACAGTTGCCGCTCCTGCAAATCGCGGGGCGTCAGCGTCCAATGCCTCAACACCGGCACAGTGTACACCGTCTCCGTCCCATCCGGCATCCGCATCCTGAACAACAATTCGTCGGATATCGCTTCATTTTCCTCCAAGAAAATGACGATCTGCTTCGGGAAAATGACAAGCGGTACGCCGTCCTCAGCTTCTCCCGCAGACACTTCCAACGCTTTCTCGAAGCCGTAGCGGAACATGCGAATAACCATCGACTGATCGTTCAGCGTCTGGAACTCGACGTGATAATGAACGGGTCCTCGGAGGGTGTCCAATTTCATAAACAGGTCGCCTATAATCCGTTCGTATTCGTCCAAAACAAACTCGGCATTGCCATAATGAATCGCCTCTACATCTGAACTGGCAAAATTTTCGCCGAACAAGCCGTTGATAAGCTGAATCGTCAGTCGCTTGGACAAACGAAACAACACGCGCATCATCTGATCCAGCTTCAGTTTCTCTTTCTTTCGTCGGTCCGTTGCCTTCATTATACACCACTCCCCCCTTCATCGCGATCATACGAACGAATGAAAAAAGCACACCCCAAAGCGCGATTTCGCGCAAATTGGAGTGTGCTTCACTCAACGATTGATCACTTTTATAAAACAACTATACCGAACGATTGTTCCCGTGTAAAGGATTATCCGGCAGCCACACATGGCTGCAGCAATTCCACAATCCGTTCATGACCATATTGCTTGGCAAAGCTTAATGCCGTATTGCCATGATTGTCCTTCGTACTCGGATCGGCGCCGGCTTCGATCAGTATCTCAGCGCATTCATATCTACCGTTGTAAGCAGCGATCATGAGCGGCGTCTCTCCATCTGCATGACAGGTATAGATCGGCTTTGCCCCAGCTGCCAAAAGCAACTTCAGAATGTTCTCATAGCCATGCATGCATACAGGCGACAAGACAGAGCGGCCCGACACGTAACGCACGTTCGGATCCGCACCTTGCTTCAATAACCAGCCAACAGCCTCTTCGTGGCCTTGGTACGCCGCCCAGAACAACGGTGTATTCCCATCCGAATTTATGCCGTTCACTTGAGCACCGGCACGAAGCAACGCGTTCATCGTCGCAATATCGTTCTCATGAGCGGCAAGCGAAAGTGGCAACATATTGTCTGTCAGGCCGTTCGGATCCGCTCCGAGAGCCAGCCACATGCGAACCGCACCAGCTTTCCTCAGGTCGATTGCTCGCATAAGCCGCTTCGCAACCACATCTTTGTAAATTCGGATCGGGCTCACCCGTTCGAGCACCGAATATCTTTGAAACAGACAACCTTCCGGGTGCCGTTGAGCTTGATCGCGAACTCTCCTGAACTTACGATGTGTATTCAGTACGACGATCGCCGTTCCGGGTAGCAACGCCTCATCTTGTCCCAAATTGCGGACTACAAGCTCCGCTATCTTCCGTTTTCCAGTTAGCCATTTACGTTTGTTGCGGATGAGTAGGACATACAGCGGCTTATCCAGCCAATATTTGACCTTCTTACGAACGAGGTAAGCTTCCTTTAATATCGGGTAACGCTGCAATTCATTAATGAACGGCACCAACTGATAATCTTCCAAACCGTGTGGCTCGTACTCGTCTGTCGGTTGAATGGTCTCACGTTCCTGCACTGCCAATCCGTGAAGACGGGCATGATTTCTGCCGATCTCCAACCACTCCTGAGCTTTTGCATCATCGCCCCGCTTCTCGTAATGGGCGATCAACTCATCGCAGCATGCGAACGTATAGTCCGAATCCAGCTCCATTGCCCGGCTTATGTAAGTTCTGGCCTTCTCATCGTTTGCAGCATTGCTTTCTCGAATCAGTATTGTCCCCGCCGCCATGTAGGCTGGGGCCAATTTGTCATTTCTTTGAATGAGCGCTTCATACAAAGGCAGAGCGTCAGATGGACCGTGGAGTTCCTCCGTAATTCTCGCCAATTGCCAGACTTGCTGCTCCGATAGTTCGTCCGGACGTTCTGTCCGAAGCTTGTCCAGTTCCTCGCGCATGGCATCATACTGCTCCGCCCGCTCCGACCAATTGGATTCGACTTCCTCCTGCCACTGATGATCCAATTGGTTCATTAGTGACGCCAAAGATGAGGCCAAATAATTTTCTGCAGCAGACCGCTCCTCATATTCCGGCAATCGCATGTCCTCTCCCAGCGCTTGCAACCGTTCTGCAAGCGAAGGATGCGTATCATCATACGATGTCTCGGCACGAAGAGCATGTTTAAGAGCCCGATTGGCATGTTCAGGAGAACCAGCAGGTCTGTCCAAAAATACCTTCATGTCGGTAAATACTTTAGGTGGTCGATTTTGCGAGCGTGGCAACTTGTTCACTTCCGGCCAGAAAAACTCGTTCAATTGTGACTCACGGACGCTCAATTGAATAAGAGCGTCTGCCATGTTCCGCGACCCAGCCGCTTTCGCAGCCAATCGGTCAGCCTCATACTCGTTCTCTCTGGCCAGAACAAACGTATACGCATTAAGACGCGGAGAGTAGCTCCTTAAGAAACGTCTGAACAAAAATTGCCCACTTCGTCCACTTTCCTCGAATTGCTCCATTAGCTGTCCCCATACACGGCGAAGCCTATAAATCCAACCGCCGAACTTGGAGTGAGACCGCGACAGATGTCCCATTTCATGTGCAAGCACCGCACGAAATTGAGCCGGAGTTAGCGCCTGCATAAGCGGCAACCCGATCATTAAATAATTGTGGTGCATGCCCAATACGCCGGCTTGCGGAATTTGCACGACCGACGCGTTGAACTCCGATGTCAACAAGACTTTATGTATTTTGATTGCACGCAGACTTTTGCCCAGATCATCAATTTCTCGGAAAAGCTCAGGCGCAGAATCGCGCGTAAGCTCTATGCCTTCAGGCGGTTCAAATTTAATGTTGAAGGACTTCAGAATAACCCAGATTAATCCGCCAATCGGAATCCCCAGCTTAATTAGCAGAAGCGGATGCTTGAACATCGTCAAGAGGAGTGTCAACGCCAAGGCAAGAAGCAGTAGTAATATCCCCGCCACATAAGCAAAGCCAATACTGACCAATCCAATTATTTTCCACTTATAGCCCTTCGGATTACTTCTTGACGACTCCTCCAGCTTCTTGACCAATTCCATATACTTCTCGTGCGACATATCCAAGCCCCCCGACGACGACTAATAGACTAATTTCCTAAATATTAACATAGGAATCATTTCTTTAATATGAAAATCATTACCACTTACACGACTGCTAAAAGCAAAAAAGCGCACCTCCAGAACATCAGCTTGCCCCCTCTCGGGATTCGCCTACTGATAGTTCTACAGGTGCGCTTCTGTTCAACAAATACTATAAGTTACAGATTAAAGGCTGCCATAAAACGATTCATGATGGCCGCGACCTCAGCGCGCGACGCCGCGCCTTTCGGATCCAAAATACCGTTTCCTTTGCCGGAAAGGATTTGGTTGCTGACAGCCCACTTCATCGCGTCAGTCGCCCACTTGGAGAGGCTATTCGCATCCGAGAAGCCCCCTAAAGACTGACTGCCGTTGACATTCCATTTGTTCGCTTTAGCATAATTGAAAAGGATCAAAGCAAGTTGCTCGCGGGTGACAGATTGTTCCGGAGCAAATCGAGTGCTGTCCATCCCGTTTACGATGTTATTCTGGCTAGCCCAAGCGGCCGCGTCACGGTAGTAGCTATTCTCACTGACGTCCTGGAAGTGGTTGGTCCCCGCTTCCGGTTTGCCAGCTAAGCGGTGCATAACCGTAACTAACATGCCGCGAGTCATCGTACGATCAGGGCTAAACGTATTCGCCGCCGTTCCCGTAAACAGCTCATGCTCTACAACATAACGGATAGATGAAGCCGCCCAGTGATTCGAAATATCGTTGAAAGTCACCTCTGGTTTAGTCGGCTCTGTCGGATTGGTCGGCTTCTCAGGTTCTTCCGGCAGTTTCTCGAAAGTCACGACCACTTGGTCCGAAGCTTTCAGACCGGTCAATTGGGTGAGCGCTCCTTTAGATACTCCATTCACTGTAACCTCTTTAACCCGGTAACCTTTGTCCGGTGTAATTGTAACCGTGCCGTTGGCATCTGCGGCAATTGTTCCACCGCTGCCCGAGACTGACGTATTTGGTTTGCCGATACCGTTGCCTGGCGTGCCGGTGTAAGGATAAGCTTTTACGATAAATGTATAATTTTTATCTTTGCTTTGTTCGCCGCGGGATACCGTGGCAGTCAATGTGACGTTCGCATCCGAGTAGCCGGAAGATGGACGTGTAACAATCGCGTTGTTGTTATCGATACGAATATAATTCGTGTTGCTGCTCTTCCATTCGATCTTGGTGCCGTGCAACCCTTCAACCGGGAGGGCAACATTAGAGCTAACCGCGCTCGTATCGCCAAGTGTTGTTGTGACGCTTGCAATCGTATCGTTCACTGCCTGTTCGTCGCTAAGCGCTTCAACGTCTACGAAAATCGGATTGGAATAAAACCATAAGCTTGTGTAGTTGCGGTCATTAATGTTGTTAAAACGTGTCTCATTCTCTGTCGGCGTTGGGGTACCGTTGTAGTCATAAGACTTATCTTGCAGCGGTTCGCCGTTAGCTGTGAAACCTTCGACGTCTGTTCCCAGGTTCGTGCCGCGTAGACGGTAATAACGGTTTTTGTCTGCCGGAACTTTATAGGATATCGTGTAATAACCTTCGGCATCCGGCTGTCCCCAGTCTTCTTTTGTAAAACGTTTAATAACTTTCGTTGTGGCATTCGTAGTGTTACTTGCATATTGGCTCGCATCAAGCTTGCCAGTCACTTCTCCAGAGATCAGATCGACATGATCGACTTTAACCGCATTCGTGACCGAAGACGGATGAGCGCTAATTGGCGCATAATTGTTCTGCTCCGGGCTTTTGAAACGAATGGTGATCGTCGTCAGGTCCCCTTCTGTCACTTGCAGATTCCCGCCCATTTCCGCCTGTTTGCCGCCACCTCCCGCCTTGAAATCAAGCGCGTTGATGAGATCGCCAAATACCGAATAGGATTTGCCTGAGCGCATTCCCTCTACGACATCTTTAAAGGTGTTGCCTTCAACCCAAGTGTAGTTCCGCGAGTATTCACTAGGCCAGTAGCCACTAGAGTAACTCCTATTGCTGCTCACCTTGAAATGAAAGTCGGAATTGGTAAAGTTCCAGAAACGGCGACCCTCGCCAAGTAACGAATCCCATATGCCGCCAACTTTGGCAACCATGACGTCAGCCCCGCCGTATATGTCAGCTAATTCCCCTCTATTCTTGCCGGCTGCCATCTGGTTACCAGGCAAGCCTTCCATGCCGAACACGATTTCAGGAGCCTTATCATTCATTTTGCGAATGTCCTCAATTGTGACAACACCGCTGCTGTCGCCGTTATGTCGGGACGGATGGTTAAGCAAAACGTAACTTTCCGGGTAATTCGTTTTCAGCCATCCGATTGCCTCAAGAGTTTTATTTTTGTCGGGTTTCAAGTCAGCCTTTTGAGGCCTTGCTCCCCAAAGAGTTGCTTCATCGGAGTGAAACATGCCTGGAGTGGTGTCATAGCTGTACAGCCACTCGAATTGGTGAATCGCCTCGACTGGTACTTCGTTGCTGTTGGAGTCAATGATCCCTACCGAACCATGATCCAGCCCCATCATATCCCACTCGAAACCGGAATAAACGATTTTGCCTTGGTACTTACGGTCAGCCTGGAGTGCTGCAAGTTTGGTTTGTTGATCTTTGATCGCTTGCCAGCGCGCAGTAAGATTATCGGCGCCGTCCGGGCTTCTCGGCGAATCTCGCAGGTGATCGGACAGTACAATGTAGTCAAAGGGAGCGCCGAAACTCAACGAAGTAACTGTTTCCGCAGGCATCTGACCTATATTCTCTCGAAACGCAGCATTGAGTACATTTTCCAATTTCATGTAAGGCTCGGATGCATCGGCAGATTGGACCGTATGAACGTGATACTCGCCGGACATCCACTTTCCAATTGGAGCAGCGGAAACGGTATTCTCTGTCGCCGACACCGTCGCCGCACTCTGCGAAAGCACTAAAAAGGCGAATGAAACGGAACCAAAAGCCTTCAATTTTCTATTCATTTCTCCGTAATCTCCTTCAAATGCAGTATGGTATCGATTCCAGTATAAATGTCAAATGTAAATTTACATGTTAATGCGTTGCGGGTGTTTGTAAAAATTCCTGCGAGGGCACAGTGTCTTCGTGGAAATATTATTTTGAGGTATAAACCAGTTGTTGGTTGATTTAAATTATTGATAATTAGTTATTGTTTTGTTGTTCTTCAGTTTAAGTTTAATTGTAGTTATATCAAATGTTTAGCTGAATCCACGGTATGGATTGGCTGCCTATAAGCTCATTTATAATTTATTGCATCGAATAAATCGATCTGGCATGGATGATAAGCAGACTTTTAAACAGGCTAGAATTCCCTATTCAGCCATTTATCGATCGACAAACGGAAAAGAAACCGTACTTCGAGAGGTCATTCAAGAGTATGAGTACGGTTGCGGCACGATTAGGAGATCCGCATTCTTCGGATGATTGGAAATGGGCCCGTGATGCCGACGAATGACGCTATGTTATGAAGGAGATCTCACGTGAACGGTAGAGCTCAGAGTAATCTTAATCACATTAATTGATAAATATTACTATGATTAAGTGTTGTTGTTGTAAGAAGTCGCGGTGAAGGCGGCAACATCGTAGCGGGTCTTCGCAGTATCGACGGAGGCGAGATCAAGGAATACACCGAGATGATCGAAGACGCTCTCAAATCCGCGATAGACCTCATGATCAAGAATGCTCCGCTACGGGTGCCAACGCGATCGTGATGATGCGATTTGATTCGGGAGAGATCGGAATTACGATGTCCGAAAAGATATCAATTTAAATGGGGGATTCCTCCAGTGACCCATAACCTGAAAAATGATGTTATTGCGCTTATCCTAATTCCGACTGTGATTATTCTGCAGATGCGTTACGTCGACAACCGGATACGTGCGCCGGATTGCTAAAACCGATTGCGATTCGGTGTCCCGACATAGAAAAGTCAATTGCGGAACTTAGAAGAGGATCAAATTCAAACCTCCAAGAGCAGCCAGAATCAGAACGATAGCCTGAAACTGTTTCTGAGGAATGAACGGAAGCACTTTGTAGCCGATGACGGCACCTGCGAGAACAATCGGAATCATCCACGCGTTGAGCTGGAGCGATTGTGGGGTGACGAGACCGAGGTAGGCCGTAAAGGGGACTTTGACTAGATTGACGATAAAGAAGAAAAAAGCGGTCGTTCCGACGAAAGCGGTTTTGTTTATTCCTTTTGCCAGGAAATAAGTCGACATGATGCCGCCCGCGGCATTGCCGACCATCGTCGTGAAACCTGCGAGCAAGCCAAGCCCGCCGTTAAACGCGATTGATTTGGCCATCGAGAAATTCAGTGTACTTTCCAATCTGTTCTTAAACAAATGAAGAAGAATAACTAGCAATACGAGCGTACCGATGAGTACGGAAAGCACCTCGTTGCCGATTTTGCCCAGCACGCCGAACCCGGCTCCGATTCCGACGAGAACCCAGGGCAGAAGAACCAGAAGATGCTTCCAAACGACAGCTTTCCGGTAATAAAAAATGGCGATAATATCCCCGGTAATAAACATGGGAGTAAGAATGCCGACTGACTCCCGAGCAGGAAATACGGCAGCCATTAAAGCCACGACAAATATTCCCAATGTCGGGATTCCGGTTTTCGTAAAACCAACCATTATTGCACTGATAACGGTAACCCATAATTGCAAAGAGGTAATGTGCATGTAACTCCTCCGGTTATAAAGTCGCTTCTTGCGTAACAACTCGTTCTCCCTCCCGCAAAAAGCAACGATCAATCGATGATCGTCGGGAATTCCTCGAGCGCGCCCGAGGGGTTCAGCACTGCGAAGGACAACGGCTTGAGAACGAATGGCAGCTTTATGTCCGGCAACTGCAACACAGCCCGGTTCTCGGTGTCCCGCAGATTGATGAGCAGCACCTTCCCGCTGTCCCCGACCCCGATAACCCCGATATCCCGGCCTTCGCAAAGCCGCGGGAAACGCCAAGTCTCCCGGTCCAGGAATTCACGCAGCAGCGGAATTTCCTCGTCGGCGGACAACGAGCCCGCATTGTGGTCCCAGATCGCCACGCAGGCTCCCTCGTCGTGAAGCTGCTGAATGATCTCCCGGTTTCTCGCCATCGCTTCCCGGTCGAACACGACTTTCTTATAGAGAGGCAACTTCGCCTGCCATTCCTTGCTTAACCGATAGTCGCCGAAGAAGAGGAGCAGTTCCCCGTCGTCGGTGTTCTGATCCCCGCGAACGGGTTGAACGGGCAATCCCGCGAGCAGCGGCAGCGCCGCCGGCACGAACTCTTCCGCATAGGCGCCGCTCGTTCCGTAGGCAAGATGGACGACATATGTCCGCTGCGCCTCCGTACACGCCGCATCAAACTCCCGCAGCGACGGATATGCTGCAGCCAGAGCTTCCCAATAGTTGTCTTCCAGCATCCACGTTCCGCTCATGAACAGAATATTCTCCATGCCGGCTGCGATCGCCAGCTTCGCTTTGTAGACCAAATTGTGCGGCTTCAGCGAAATCTAACCCCATCATTTCCCATTGATTATTTTTTCCAGATGCCGAAGACCGAATGTCAGCCTCTCCTCCATCTGTTCAAGATAGGGAATCGCCTCATATTCCTCCACCTTCGGCATTTCTCCGCTGGCCAGCTTCTGCTCCGTCTGCCATGCCAGCTTGATAAATTGCCCAATTTCATAGGGAGTAAGATCGGGATTCTTGTCCATCCAATCCTTGTCGTATAAGCGGAATTCGAATATCCATTTATGATCTTCGATGGAAAGCTGCAGATCGGGGTTATACTCCGCCAAGATCGGAATGATTTTCGCGAAATCGACAACTCCTTGTCCCGGCGCTTTCCCTTGCCTTTTTATGCCGTTTTCGCTAAAAAACGTAATTCCATCTTTCATATGCGTCATATGCGTATAAGGTGCCACCCGCTTTGCGGCAAGAACCGGATCTTCCCCATTCACAAGGGTGTTGGCCGTATCCAGACAAATTCCGCATATATCGGGACCTACAGCTTCGACTACCCTCAGCAGATCAAACGTACTATCGCCGTGGTTTTCCAGATTCACCCTGCATCCGTGCTTTTCCAAAACGGGCCTCAAGCTTTTGATGAAACGAATGCTTTCATCCAGGTGGGTTTTCCAAGGTACGGGATGGGTGTAATTTTCGTCCGACATGCAAAGGACGGTTCTGAACTCATGCCAGCCGACTTGCGCAAAAGCTTGGATGTGGGAAATGATTTTTTCCCTGTGCTCGTCTAATGAGCCTTTGACCAGAATGGGATTCATCGTGTCTACGCCCATATTGACATACAAGTCCAGCGAATCGGCATAATCGCGGATATCCTTAAGTTTGCCGACATCAAGCTCCTCGGCGAGCTCTTTTAGCCCATCGAATTGGATCCCTTGCAATCCCAATTTCTTCACGTAGTCAAGAGATTGATAGGCATCCAACTTCAATTCCCAGATACTAAAACTATCAATGCCTATTTTCATCGTCATTTCGTTTTCTCCTCATTCCTCGTTTTGCCGAGAAAAATTTAAAAGCATTAAATATTCGCCCCGCGAGTCTTCGCCGATGATTTCAAAGCCGTGTTTTTGATATAGCTTCTGAGCGCGAAAGTTCATTTTATGCGTCGTGAGCAGAATACCGCCTTTTCGGGATCGCTTCGCATCCTCGACCGCAATGTCGATCAACGTACTGCCGTATCCTTTGTTTTGATAGGCATCCGTAATGATGATCCCGAACCACACGACTTGCATCGTCCACTGCCACATCCAAACGGTACCCAACATCACTGGTTCCTTGCCACGTTCCGCTGGATTGTCAAATACTAGATAACGACGCATGTTCGGGTCATTCGTTCCTTCTTGTACCCAATTCTCCGCAAACTGCCGGGTAAAAGGAAATCCGTAAATTTTTCTTGTGGATTCCGAGAGCGTATCGAAAAAACCGCTCAGTAAATCCACATCCTCGGAAGTGATCAATCGAAACGAAGTATGGTCGTTCATGGAGTCAGCCTTCATCGGAAGTCTCCTCCCCATAGAGCCGATTCAAAATGGCGACCGAATGGGGAACGAGTTCATTTCCCGCTTGAAGGGTCAAATAGGAATTGGTCGTATTGAAGGTTTCGTATCCTCCGTTTTCGAAGGCACGCAAGGTTGGCACATAACCTAAACAACCGTTGGTCAGGGTAGCCACCGTGGTGTTTGCGAATGGGGAGCGCTTTTTAATATCAAGCCCGAATTCAACGAACAATTCAAGCGGCATCGTGACCATGGCGGTATCGCCGAGCCTTATCCCCGATAAAACAGCCTTGTACGACGGTTTTTTGATGGATTGAAGCAACTGATTGCTGTGCGAGAAGAAATCAAGACCATCAGGCCATTTTCTCTTAATCTCTTCTTCCTGCAGCTCGATATTTTCTCTAAGCGGCAAGTCGATCTCTACATTTTGAACGCGTAATACGTTTTTCGTAGGAAAATTTAGGGAGGCGACGCTGATTAGGATTTCTTCCCCGATTCGGGCGCCTAATTCGTCACTGTCCAGGTTGGAATTGATATTGCCGCAAGGACCCGCCATATAGAACGTCATCACATCATAACCTAACGATTTGGAAACGACCCGCTCTACCACACCCGGGAAATCGGCCGATACGCATTCTAACGTTGGGTTGTTGCATGCATGCACAGCGAAGTTGTACAGCAGCGCTTTCACCGTTCCGTCGGCTTTAACCGCGGCCATGACAAACACATTCGGATCGACGGGACCCTCGGATGGATATCGGGCGCCCTCTTCGCGCGTAAGCAGCCATGAATTCCAGCAATCGTCGTTTTCTTTCAGCAATCTCCTATTGTGCGATACGCCGTTCGCATCCGCATTCGCGGTTCCCAGCTTACACGCTTCTAAATCATCATTTGCCCGGACTGCGGATCGGACAACTAATTCTCTTAGCTTGTTCATATAGGAAATGTGTCTTTCCTTAATATCCGTATGAATATGATTCCTTTCGAGATACGACGCATGGATGTTCAGCTCGACTATGCTTGTATATGGGCCCGAGTGCGTATGGGAGGCGCATAGGAAAATATTGTCCGCCGGGATACCGGTTGCCTTCTCAATCTCTGTCTTCATGATCCCGACATCTTCCGATAGCAGGAGAATCAGATCCAAAGAAACGATCGCGATCTTTTCCATCCCGTTATCGATCACCAATGCTTTGGAAAATAAAGGGTCCTTAATGAAACGGGTTTTACGCGGATATAAACCTCCAACAATATACCCGTCTGCATCGGGGGTAATGTCTTCTTTCCCAACTCCTACTTGAAATTGAAAGTTATTTCCCATATCGAATTCTCCTATTCTCAGGATTTCCAGGGGATCGGATGAATGGGAAGACGGACAACGCTTCCCGTTGCCTCCGATCGATAGGCAGCTTCCGCGACTTCGACCGTTTTGCGGCTATCCGCGCCCATTGTGACGATGTCCGCCTTTTCCCCTCTTAAGCTTTTGACCCATTCTTCAATGCATTTTTGGTGGCCGGTAAGCCCGTCTCCAGTGTCCACTTTCACGAAAGCTCCTTCGCCTTTCATGTCATACTCGAACACCTTTTGGCCCTCATAAATTTTCACGAAAGTACCTTTGCCGCTCATGAAATAAGCTTCGCCTTTAGTTCCGGTAACATGATTGAATTCGTACCACAAACCGTTCGGAGCCTGATGAGATTGCGTATTCCAGTTAATCGAAAGAAGAGCGAGGGCGCCCGATTTCATGCGCGCGATAACGGCTCCGATGCTCTCTCCTTCCATTCTGCTCGCATCCACCTTCGACATGGACGTCACGCTTTCGAATTCCCCGCCATACCATCGGAGAGAATCGATCTGATGAGTCAGACAACTCATGATGGCGCCGCCGCCGATTTGTTCTTTCGAACGCCCCCAGCTTTTTTCGGGAAAAATAACATTTTGGTTATGTTCCAGCTTCCAGAACAAAATATCGCCGAGCTCGCCGGATTCGACAATATGCTTAAGCGCCATCCAATCATTATCGTACCGTCTGTCATGGCAGACGGTAAGGGATACGCCTGCCTTGGAGCATGCCTCTATCATTTGGTCGCATTCATAAATATTTCTTGCCATCACTTTCTCCACAAGCACGGGCAATCCGGCCTGAGCGGCAGCAATGGCGGCAGGCGCGTGAAGATGATGGGGAAGGAGAATATCGACCGCATCGACGATTTCTTTATTCAGCAGCTCCGCGTAATCGCCGACGATTTTCACATCCGGGCCCAGCAGCTTCCTGATTTGGTCGTAACGGCTTGCATCCCTTTCCGCAACGATGACTTCGCATTGATCCTGGAGACGGTTGAAACCCGGCGCATGAGCAACCAATATGCCTCCCCCGCCAAGAATGCCGATTCTCAATTTTCTATTCATTCCCATCTCTCCCCTATCTTCGTGTGAAAACAATCAGGCCCGGTTGCTGCTTCCAAACCCGTGTGCCTTTACATAGAAATGTATCAGCTATTACGTAAGGATAATATGTGGCAATCGTATTAAAAGGTATCCGATCTTAACATCCGCTTCGGAGGCCCCGAATAAACAAAAGAGGAATCCGCAGATTCCTCTTGGCATTGCTGTCTTATAATGGTCGGCTCTTACACGGTATCATTGCGGTATTCGGAAGGACCGTAACCGACCGTTTCTTTGAATGTTCTGCTGAAATGCCTCCAGCTTCCGTAGCCGACCATTTCGGCTACTTCGTATATTTTGATTCCCGGCTCCTTAAGCAGCCGTTTTGCTTCTTCCATTCTGACATTCGTTAAATATTCAAGAAAGGTGATCCCCGCTTCTTGGCGAAATAGTCGGCTTAAATGGTTGGGGCTGACAAACATCAATTTGCCGACATCCGCCAGCGTTAGCGGAAGCTTAACGTTTTTCCGCATATATTCTTTAGCCCTCGATAACACATAGCTCTCATGCCGGGAGTCGATAGACGCTTCACGCAAATATTGGGTTGCCCACTGAAGTACGGACTCCGTCATTTGTCTCGCATTACGGGACCATACCAATCGATTCATGAAACGAGCCAAATCGTTTACCGTCATTTTGCCGGGATCTATCGTTTGTTTTTGCATAATCCGGTGAAGAGTCAGTAGGAATATTTCCACTCCTTGCATTAACGATTGCACATTCGAACAACGGATGAGCACTTCCATTTGTGCGGCGATTTGATCCAGAACGCTGTTGAAGTCCCCGCGTTCCATCGCTGCGCTCAAGGTATCCGTGTTTACTTTCGGCTTGGCCGATTCCTTCTTCGGAATCGCATCCGAATGACGAATCCCATTGCCTTCAAAAATGCGGGTCAACAGCGCGAAGCCTGCCTGGCGATAGGCTTCCGCCAAATCCGGCATGTCCGGACCGATCCAACCGGAAATGCCGAAGCTCGCTGTCAATCGCAGGGATTGACAGCAAAAAGAATGAATTTGTTCCGTGATGCGACTGACTTTACGATCGACAGCTTCCGCAGACTCCCCGTATACGCCGAGCAACATGTTGCACGATTCCGTTTTATCGGTATTTTGCAACAGACAGACTCCTTTATTTTCCTTCTCCGCGACTTCAGTCACGATTTTATGAAACAGCCAGGACACCATCTGCGGAGAGCCGATTTGTTGCGCTCGCCCTTCCGTTATATTATCCGGGTCGCCTAAAATCAATTTTTTGAACGGCGCTTCCCATTGGGTAAACCGATCGGGATGCCACGACAGATTATGGCGCTCCGTCCGAACGATCCGATTGTGCACACGATTGATGGCGGTTTCGAATTCATCCTGTTTAATCGGTTTCAGAATGTAATCCGAAGCTCCGTGACGAAGGGCGTGCTGAATATGGGAGAAGTCGTCAAAACCCGAAATAATGATCGTATTCATATGCGGATATTGAAGATGGACCTGAGCTAACAGATCCAGTCCATCCATTCTTGGCATGCGAATATCGGTGATTAGCAGATCGATCTCGTACCGGTTCATCACCTCAAGCGCCTCTATCCCGTCTCCCGCCGTCACCGCAATGTCGATTGCAGAGAGTGCAGCCTGAAGCTCTTGAACCATTAACAGAAGTCCTTCGCGAATCTCCGGTTCATCATCCACGATCAAGATGTTCAAAGTTCATCATCTCCACTCGCTAAGTTGCCTTAATGCAAATATAATCCCGATTTTTTTTGATCGTCAATTTTTATTTTTTAATGACAAAGAAGGGTGCCGCTCCGCCATTGATATGGCTTCTGAGACACCCTTCTATAGCTGCTCTACTTGATCATACCCATCTTGGTAAATTGTTCGGTTGCCTGGTCTATTAATTTCTGTCCGCCTTGGCTTAACCATTTCTTCTGGAAAGCATCATAATCATTCTCTTTTTCGAGGATGTACTTCACATCGAATTCCGATTGAAGCCTTTGCAGATAAGAGAGTAATTGCGGATCCAGATTGAGCAATCCTTCAACATTAGGAAAGCTTGACTGGCTTTCGATCTCGGAATTCATTTTCATAACCATTTTAATGGTGTCGTCTGGTTCTGCTGCTTCCAAGGAAAGAACATTGTCCGTGGTAACGATCCAGGTCCCCCAATCATAAAGCCCCGAATTTTTTTGGCGCACCGTATCAAGACCTGAGGAAGTATATTTAAACCCGTTCCCCATATCCGCCATTTTGTTGTCGATTCCCGGAACCCCAACGCCCCAACGCAATGCCCAGTATCCCTCATTCGGGTAGAAGACGGAATCCAGAATGTTTTGGATTCTCTTCATTTTCACGGGATCTTTGGCCGCTTGAGCGCTAACGGTAATGAACCCGTTTGAAATATCCTCCGGCGGACGTTTTCCGCCCGTTTCCGATGCTTTTGGAAATTCAATATTCACCCATTTGCTAGCGACCGCATTGCTTCCGCCAGGATAAGTCGAGCCTTCCCCAATTAACGCCATAGGAGGATACCAATCTACTCCTAATTTATCCGAGTATACTTTAGGCTTTTTTTGCTCCCAGCTTTGCGTATACCAATCCGGATCAATTAATTTTTCTTTGACGATCGTTCTCATCAAGTCAAGGAATTTTTTGTGAGTTCCGTCTATAATCGAATTGGATACTTTGTTGTCGGCAGTCAAATAGAAGCCGTCAGGCCCGTACATGCCGGAGAGTGCCTTTATAACGCCCAGGCTCTTCCCGCCGCCGTTCGAGCTTATTCCCCATGTATCATTTTTGCCGTTCCGATCCGGATCGTTTTTCGTAAATTTGCGCAAAACTTCCAGTAATTCCTGATCGTTTTTCGGCGCCGCCAATCCCAAATTAGCAAGCCAATCTTTGCGGATCATTAAGGACCAATCGCTTTTTTGCGCAGGAACGGGTACGGCGATCATTTTTCCATCCAGCGTTAAATACTTTTTCGACGTTTCCGTAATACTTTTGGAAACGGCCGGCATTCCTTCAAACTTTGAAGTCCAATCATCCAAGATTACGCCTTGGTTATAAAGTTTGAGCAAAGTATTCTTATCTGTAATATAGAGCAAATCCGGAGCTTGATTCGCTGAAAATTGAGTCAACAGCAAGCTTTCCATATCGCCGGTATGCACGTGGTCGAGATTGAAATCGACATTGAATTTTTGGTCTATCCATTTTTTGATGGGATCGTCATCGCCTGTAGGCGTACCCACCCAACCGCCTTCAAATAGACGAATGGACACTTTCTGCGACATGTCATCCGCTTCCGGCGTTGCCGATTCCGGAGACGCAGATGTTTGGGCAGGCGTTGATGCTGCCGGCGTTTCGGAATTGGAAGCGGATTCAGATTTTTGGGAGCATCCAGCTAAAACAACCGTATAAGCAACCAGGAAAATCATAACCATGATGCTGATTTTTCTACTCATCTTTTTGCCTCCAATTAGATATGCTTCATATGATTTGACACGATTATCCCTTTACCGCCCCTAGGTAAACCCCTTTTGTGAAATACTTTTGCAAAAATGGATAAATACAAAGAATCGGAAATGTCCCGTATACCACTACAGCCATCTTGAGAGATTCGGTAGACACCTTATTCGACGAAATGTTCACGTTAAACGAATTAAAAACTGAAGTTCCTGGATCCGGGTTTGTCAACATGTTGCTCATTAATAATTGCATGGGATACAGCGATTCATTACGAATATACAGCAACGCATCAAACCAAGCATTCCAATGAAATACCGCGGTAAACAAACCGATCGCCGCCATGGCAGGCAAACACAACGGAATCATAACCGCCCACATCAGAACAATTTCTCCGGCTCCGTCCAACCGCGCCGATTCTTCAACCTCTTGCGGAAGATTCTCGAAAAACTGTTTCAAAACCAGTACGCTCCAGCTATTAACCATTGTCGGTACGACCAAAGACCAGATGCTGTCAAGCAGATGCAATTCCTTCACAACCAAATATAGCGGCAAGATCCCCCCCGGGAATAATATCGTGATTAAAATACAGAAAATGATGATTCTGCGTCCAGGCAAACCATGTCGGGAAACAATATAAGCCGTAATCGTCGTCATCGCCAGAGTCAATAAGGTACCGATTACCGTCCTTTCTATACTGATCAGCATGGCATGCGTGAATGCCGTGCCCTCAAACAAACGCGTATATGCCAGTAATGTCGGATGCGATGGCCATAAAACAAACCCATTCTTAGCGGCCCATTCCTGTTCATTGACCAAAGACATCGAGATTACGTAAAGCAACGGGTACAAGGAAACAATCGCGAGAACCACGACAACCAAACCGATTATGAACTGATAAAACCTTTCTCCTGCATTACCCTTCAACTCGATCACCTACCATATGCCATAACCTACATATTTTCTTGAAAGCTTATTCGCAAATAAAATGAGGATCAAGCCAAAGAAGGATTGAAACATCTGTGCCGCAGACGCTAAACTGTATTGCAACTGCTGCAGCCCTTGACGGTAAACCCATGTGTCTACGACATCCCCCACGGAATAAGTTGCAGGATTATAGAATAGGACGATTTGTTCAAAACCTGCATAAAGTACATTGCCAATGGATAGCGTCAGCAGGAAGATGATGAGCGGACGCAGCTCCGGAAGGGTAATATGCCATATTCGGCTCCATGGGCCCGCACCATCGATCTTTGCAGCCTCGTACAACGCCGGATTCACCGCGCTTAACCCCGCCAAATAGATGATCGTACCCCACCCGATCTCCTTCCAGATTCCCGAACCCACCAATAGCGGGCGGAACCAGCCCGGAGACATCAGAAAGTTGATTGTGTTTCCTCCCATTGCCTCGATTAAATGATTGATAAATCCTAAATTCGAGAACATGGCGAATACGACGCCGTAAACGATAACCATTGAAAAAAAGTGAGGAATATAAAGGATGGTCTGACTGATTCTTCTTAATAAATTACTGCGTAGATCAAATAAAAAAATGGCAAGAAGGATCGGCGGGAAAAAGCCAAAGGCTAGCCTCAACAGACTAATAATAACGGTATTTCTTAATGCCGTGTAGAATTCATCATTGGAAAAAATAGCGTGGAAATTGTCGAATCCGACCCAAGGACTCCCCCAAATACCTCCCAATATACGGTAATTTTTAAAGGATAATACCAATTGGATTACAATAGGGTAAATTTGAAAACTAACATAATATAAAGCGGATGGGACGAATAGCAAATAGAGAAACCAGTATTGTTTTAGCTTGATAAACGTAAGCATTTTGTTCCTTTTCAGCGCGTAGGATTGCTGCAATAAATGGCCTCCCTTCGTATTCCGTTATCAAAGCTTAATAAGAATATATTCGCTTTTAAGGGTGGGCGAAATGTGGCATTCATATCAAAAGGTATCTTATCTTAACAGCAATCACAGCGGGAATACTCGTAAAACAAAAAGCGCCTCCTTGATGCAGGGACTAGGAATGGAACACATTCACCGCCCTAAATAAGGAGTACGCATTAAATGAAGATCACCATTCAAGAAAGCAAATTCAACTCGAGATTGGAATTCGGAATGATACAATCGTTCCGCTTCCTTCCTCGCTCTGAATCACAAGCTCCCCACGATCGCCATAAATTCGCTTTATTCGCTGATAAACATTGGCAAGACCAACCCGCCGGGGTGCCGTTTCTTCTTCTTTCATCATTTGAATGACCTCGAACAGCCGCTCTTCGTTCATTCCGTCTCCTTCATCGATCACCCAGCCTGCAATTCGGTTTCCTTCCCGTTTTAAACGAATGATGATCATTATCGTGCCATCGATGGAAGAAACGCCATGATTGACCGCATTCTCAAACAAGGGCTGGATAATTAAGCTGGGTATCCTTTCATCCAGTACTTCGGGATGGATATCGTAATCGATATGCAGCCGTTCGCCGAATCTCATCGACTGTATATTCGCCAATTGCGCGATAAACTCAATCTCTTCTCGAACGGAAACCATACCGCTGACCCGCGTGGAATAATAACGAAGCAAGTGTCCGAGCGAAACAAGGCCGCGCTCGCCATTCGTCGTATCCCCCCGTTTGATGGTCATGCGAATCGTTTCTAATACATTATATAAAAAGTGAGGATTAATTTGGCTTTGCAACACCCGAATTTCGGCCTCCTGACGCAGCACCTGCACCTTCAATACCTCCTCAACAAGCGTGTGGATACGAGATGCCATTCGCTTGAATGCTACGGTCAAGTGGCCAATTTCATCGTATCGGGGCTTGCTGGGCGAGAACTGAAATTGGTTGACTTCTAGTTTTTTAACTTGAGTCGTAAGGGACCTAAGCGCAGTTGTCATACTTAGCGAAATAACGGCAGCGAAGAACATGGCCACGATGATTCCTGCAATGATCCATACACTGGTCAGCAGCTGCATTTGGCCAATTCCTTTGCTAAGATTGTCTAATGGGATATAAGCAACTACCTTCCACCCGGTTTGGGTCGATACGTTCCAGCTCGCCAAAACCTTCTTCCCGCCCTGCTTGATAATTTCGGAAGAAGAGACCTGCTTGTTTCCCTGGCTTAATGATTCCGACCAAGGCGTACCGATCCTATCGGAAGAGGTGGAATATACGACCCGTGAACGTTCATCAATGACATAAATGGAAGAACCTTCTCCGAAATTGACTCCCTGAAGGATGGCTTTCACCCAATCCAACGAGCCAGAAACTTGTAGTACTCCGTATAAATCCTTGCTAAATAAGCTTCGCACGGGCTGCACGATTGAGAAAACGAACGGAGAACCCGGAAGCATTACGTTCGGTATCGTCCCAAGCACAGTAGGAGAGTATTGATTCAAATCAACCTGCGGGTACCAATCCATTTTTTTGTAATCTTGTTGTATGGTATAACCGCCGGATTTGGATCGCAAATATACATCCCCGTTGGTAGCATAAAAAGCAAGACTAAGCAGATAATCGTTTGGCTTCATATCCATAAAATCAAGCGCCTGATTCAGTTCTATTCTGCGGTTTGCCAAATCGGTTCCATTGTCTGATTGGACGGAGCCCATTGCATCGATAAGCAATAAATAATAGGGGTTTGTAAAGATTAATTGGGAGGTAACCTTCAAATCGTTTACATAGGTATCGAGATGATGATTAACCTGCAGCAGTACCTGAGGAACA
The DNA here is from genome assembly GCF_042655525.1 of Cohnella soli. Taxonomy (NCBI): domain Bacteria; kingdom Bacillati; phylum Bacillota; class Bacilli; order Caryophanales; family Paenibacillaceae; genus Cohnella; species Cohnella soli. The sequence goes on along the minus strand of NZ_JBHSMI010000002.1, from coordinate 275,758 downwards.
TAGTCTTTGATTTGATTTTGCATGGAGGACTTGTATAAGGAATACGAATTGAATCCAATAATACTGATAAGCACAGCGATCATAAGTGAAAAAACAACCGTCATTTTGCTAAATATAGACCAATGCCGGAAGTGCAGCTTTCGTGAAAAGCGCATGCCTATTCGCCCCCAACTCGTGCTTTGGAATGCTGTCGATTGCCTGCTCGCCAGTTCCGGATACATGATGATTCTTGCTATGTCCAAGGGCTTGTCATTCAGAAGGTTACTCTATTTCTTTGGTCAAGACAGCGCTTGCATTAAAAGCACTGTAGTCCCAATCGAACTGAAAGTCAATACTCATTTTTGTTTGGGAAGGTGCCCCTTGAATCGTGGTGCGTGATCGGATCGATTCGGTGGGAATGGCGATTTATTCGTTAAAACAACGGCCTTTGTCCCAGACATTCAGGACAAAGGCCGTTGTTCTGCTAAACCAGTTGCTCCACCCGAACGCTGACTCCCTCTCGATTGCTGCGATCGGCTGCGAACGCAATCGTGCCCGCGCGCACGCCTGCGGCTACCGTGGACAGAGGCTTCACGCCATCCGCGATACAGTCTAGGAAACTGCCGACAATCGCCAGATCGCCGCCGCCATGACTGTCCGCTCCTTCGACATCGAGCCGCTCCGTGGTGCCATCCCAATAACGGTGCAACGTGATCTCTCCGGTTTCAAGATTACCTTGAATGTAGCCGGCGGTTCCATGCAACATCAAGTCTCTGCCCGGCAAGCCGCTGACCGAGATGGCGGTGAATACCCCTTGCGTGCCGTCCGCGAAGCGAACGTTAACGGTCTGATGATCGTTCACATCGGAATCCGAATGGAACACGCACTGCCCGTGCGGCGCAAACGTATCATCCGTGTACGCTTTACCATTAATGCTCTTATCAGACGCAAAGTCACGGAATCGCCACGGGCACTCCAATTCGCAATCGGAACAATTCAGCGGAGGCGCCTTATCCGTTGCATGGCTTACTCCTCCGAAAGAAGTAACCTCGACAGGATAAGATTGCTGCTCTTTCATCCAACACATCAGGTCCAGGTCATGCGTGCATTTCTCGTTCATGAACCCGCCCGTATAACGATGAAGCCGATGCCAACTGCGTTTGAACGTCGCCCCATGCTGCAAGCCAAGACGTTCGTTCATCTGAACGATCATGATTTTCCCGATCTCGTTCCGATCGACGGCCGCCTTGATCTTCTGATAGAAAGCAGTGTAGCGCAGCACGAATCCCACCTGAACGATCTGATCCGTCTTCTTCGCCAGCGCCATAATCTCGTTCGTGTCCTCTAATGTAGTAGCCAGCGGTTTCTCCAGAAAAATATGAAAGCCGTTATTTACCGCTTTGCGGAAAATGTCCATATGCGTCCACTCCGGCGTCATAATAAACATCGTATCCGCCTGCGAGCGAGGAATTTCCGCGATTGCTTCATCCACATCTTTATAAATTGGGATATGCGGCACGCCGTAAACCTCCAACCGGTGCCGAATCGCCTCATGCCCGGCCACGTGCGTATCCACAATGGCGGCGACTTCCCGGCCCAGGTCTTGCGTCAGCATTTTGGTAAAGAACAGCCCTCGCGCTCCGCCGCCTACAATAATAATTTGTTTTTTTGCCGATTGATGCTCGTTCATGTTGATACCCTCTTCGCTGTTATTTCTCGACCAATCCGATCGCACGATACAAGAACGTCGCCGCTTCCGCTCTGCTTGTCAGGCTCTTCGGTTTCATGAACCCGTTGGCGCCCGTTACAAGCCCGTACTCTGCCATCGTCGCCGCGCTGTCCGCAGCGTATGCCGCGATCTGATTCGCATCCCGATAGCCGTCAAGCGTTGAACCGGATGTTGCCGGCTTAATCGCCCCTGTCGCTTGGAGCGCTCGGGTCAGCATGACCATGACGTCCTGACGACTGATAGGTGCGCGAGGGTCGAAGTTGACTCCGTTCACACCCGAGACGATGCCTAGTTGTTTCGCAATGGAAACCGCATCATAGTAGTAGTCTTTCGGCTGCACGTCCGCGAAAGTCGATGTAAATTCGGCATGCAAGCCTAGCATATTAACCAACATCATGATGAAGTCCGCTCGGGTTACCGAGCTAGCAGGACCAAAAGTACCATTTTCGAGCGAAGTGCCTTGTACGACACCTCTCTCTGCCAGTTCCTCGATTGCCGCGCGTGCCCACTCATGCGAACCAAGGTCGGTGAACGTGACCGGCTTCGCAGTGCCGATTCCATAAACGCCGACATGATCTACGGAGAAATGCAGCTGACCTTTGTTTTTATCATAAGATGCGCCCTTGACGATTACCGCATGATTGCCCGCTGTCAGTTCGTAAACGCGCAACTTGGCCGCTTTCTCGCCTGGTTTCAATGTATAAGGAATGACAACCTGCATCGGTGCTTCTGGATTGCTCCAGGCCAAAGCTTTCCCGTCCAGTTGCAGCGCCACTTGCACAACCGGTCTGTTCCCAATGAGATCAGCCGCGTCATTGCCGCTCATCCCACCAGCTTGATTGCTCACCGTCACAAGCAATTTTCCGCCATTCGCCGCACCGGCACGAGCCAGCATGTCACCGGACAAAACAAGCTGAGCGTACGGCGTATCGATGTACAGATTCAGATGAGACTGATCTGCCAAAGAAGAAGCAGGAAGCTCAAGCGCATAGCTGCCGGCCGAAGCCAGCGGTTTCAATTCAATGCGAACGTTCTTGTCGCCGTTGCTATCAGCCTTCGCCTTGAGCATTGCGGCATTCAGATCCGAAGCTCCAAGCGAAGCCGAAGCCTGCGTGCCGTTCAGCGTCGGAACGAGCGTACCTTTAACCGAACCGTCCGCTTGCGGCACTGGCGTATACGTTTCCGTCACCGGCCCGCCACCACCGCCACCGCCACCTTCACCACTTACAGGCGGCTTGCGGTACTCGAAGGTCGTCCGCTCAGGCTCTGTCATCGCATCCGTTTCAAGCTCGACCTTATAGTTTCCTTCCGCTTCACCTGTCAGCGTGAAAGCAATTTGGAAGCTGCCGTCATCCCCCGTAGCCGTTTGTCCCGTATATTGGATGTCGCCGCTCGGGTCGAGCACTTTAACGTATACCTGCTCCTTCTTGCCATTCATCACCAGTCCGTCGATCATCACTTGCTTCGTAGAGGCGTTCGCTGCGGCCTTGATGCCGTCCAGCGTTTTCAGTTCTTGTTGAACGCCAAGATTGTAGACGCCGAATTCGTAGAAGGAATAGCCGTAACCCGTTGCCTTGGTTATCCCTTCAAACTTGATGTACCTTGCCGTCGTAGCAGGGAACACCACCGTGTTCTTCCCGTCCGCCGCAGTAATGACGCCATTGTTGGCGGCGATCAACGGTTGCCAAGTCGTCTTGTCGTTCGAGACGCTCAGACGGTATTTGTCCGCGCGCGCATATTCCCAATCGATGCGAATCGTATCGAACGTTTGCGGGCTGCCTAGATCAACCTGGAACCAAGATGTATCGCGAACTTCGCTCGCCCACCGCGTAGCCGGGGCGCTGTCCAATGCTTTCGAAGGCTCCAGTCCGACCGCTTCCGTCGAAGATGCTTCCGCTTGCTTGCCTTCCGCGATGCTTCCGATCCAGTAATAGACGCCTTCCTTCAACGCCGTATAAGCGCCCTCGGATACATAGTTACGATTTTTCGCGTCATCCAGCTTTGCATTAAACGCCTTCAAATAATTCTTTGCCTGCTCAGGGTTGCTTGCTTGCGTGCGCTTCATCATGATTAAAGCGTTGCGCATAGCACGGTTCGTGTCGGCGTTGTTCAACTGATTGTTGCCAGCGTACTTGTCAACGAGCGCCAGAAGGCCGTCAGCGCCGAGGCTGGCTTCGATGACATATTTCACCGTCTTCGATTTGGCGGCTGCCACCGTCAGCTCCAACACGTGTTTGCCCGGCTTGCCCGTCATATCGACTTCCGTTCCTTGCGTGTAGCTTTTGCCGTCGTATTTGGCCGTTACTTTGACGAGCCCGTTTCCGTCATCTCCCGGAATCGTCCACGTGAATTTGGCTTTGGTCGTATCCGGCACGACTGTATTTGTCGATAGAGGCTGGCCGTTCATAAACGCTGCTACATCCGGCGGAGGGGCATCTTGCTTCTGATACGTCCCTTTCGCGAATTGATACAGCCAATCGTAGAGTACACGTGTGGCAGGGTCAGCGCTTTTCGCTGCATTGTAGACAGCATCGTTGCCTTGATAGAAAGCTTTATAACCGTTCATTAGCCCCGTGTCCACACCGCTGTTCAAATAATCGATGTAGCGCTCGCGGAAAACAGCGTCGTTAATCATCCGGTCGTCGAATTCCAGTTCCAGAGACATGCCGTATCGTTTCGCAGCGTCCGCCGTGTTGCCTAGGCGCGCAATGTCCGTTGGCTCGAAGAAATAGTTCGGCTGCAGCGATGGAGCATCGATGCCGACATCTTTCCACATAAACGCTTTATAAGCCAAAGAATGCGGAATCCAGAACAGCTTCAAACCGGCATTATGAACGATGTCGCTCGCTCTCTTGATCATTTCCGGACCGGTCGAATGCACGCTGATTTGTTCTTCCAGCCAGTACAAGCCGACGAGTTCCAGGTTCGAATAGTTGGCGGCCGCCCACTTCGCTTTCACTTGGTCGACCCACCACTGGACCGCTTTCGCTCGATTATTGAGCGATGTGGTGTTGTCTACTTCATCAACATTGAAATTCAAGTTTTCGCCGTCAATAATGCCGAAATCGGACAGATACTCGCCCGGGTCCGGAATCATCAGAACGACCTTCGTCTTATGACTCGTCTGACCAAGCTTCCCGCCTACCTCAGCCGTCGCATCGTTCAGCGCGCTCATATCGCCGCCTGCTTTGAACGTTTTGTCCAAATACCAGTCCCATTCCGCTTTTGTGGCTTTACCAGCTGCATCGGGGGCCCCGAAGCCTTTTCCGTTATTCGACGTCAGGCCCAAGTACAACACGCCGTCGAACAGCCAGTCGGTTGGTTCGCCCTGCTTGTTCACGTAGCTGATATTCGGAATAATCCGATCCTTCGACCAATCGCCTTTGTTGTTCGCATAAAAACCGTTATACAGCAAGCCCAAGTTCTGAATGCCGCCTGTCGCCTCCCCTGGCTGCAGAAGTCCATAAGGCGTAGGCGATACCGTTTGAGCCCCTTCAAGCTCGCCGTCCGCGCCGATAATCGATACTTCGCCGATCTTGGTGTACGCTCTCGGGTGTATGGAAAACACGACCTTCACATATCGCGCATACACGAGTCCCTGGACATAGTCGCCGCGTTTCACGACTTCGGTTTCCGGGCTTCCGTCCCATTTATACGTCTCGGTTCTAGTAGCGTCGATCCACAGCGTCTGGGTGGCATTGTGAGATAGCACGCCCCAATTCACTTTATCGTCTGATACGTAAAAAGAAACGGTGAGCGGAACGAGCGTTTCGTTGTTAGGCCAATCATGCAGGAACTCAGCGCTCACTTCCTTAATCGTCTTCTTCTCGCCGAGATCAAACACAACCGAACGGGTATCCTTGTAACGTTGGCCTACCCAGCTGTCAACATTCCCATCCGTGAGCTTCGTCCCATCGTCCGGAAAAGCGGCTTCCGGCTGTTGCGACCACTCGTACGTTTTATTGCCTGCAACCAAATTACGAAATTCGGGTTCACCGCCACCGGGATCTGCCGCATATACAGATGACACCAACGATACAAGCAGTGCCGGGACAAGCAGTAAAGCAGTCAAGCTGCGCTTTATTCTCATTGTAAGCTCTCACTCTCTTTCCACATAAAAATGGTCTTATTGCTGCGACGCATTTTTCGCGCGCGCATCGAGCAAATTCAGAATGACGATGGCCGCCTCGGCCCGCGTTGCCGGAGCGTCCGGCGCGAACCGGTTGTCTCCGCGTCCGCTCATAAGCCCCGCATTGCTTGCCGCAGCCACATACGGTCTCGCCCAAGCCGGAATTTGTCCGGCATCCGCATAAGAAAGCTCAGCTCCCGCCGCAGGCTTCAGACCCAGACCGCGAACAATCATGGCAGCAAGCTCCATGCGGCTAATCGAAGCTTTCGGACGGAATGTGCCATCCGCGTAACCGCTAACTAAGCCGGAGTCGAGCGCCTGCGCAATATACGGCTTCGCCCAATCCTGAATCGATCCCGTGTCCGCGAAGTCAAGCGAGCTGCCCGTGCTTTGCAGCTTCAACGCTCTGACCAGCATCGCTACAAACTCATCTCGACTTACCGTCTTGTTCGGTTTGAATGCCCCATCGGCATAACCGGAAATAAATCCGAGTTCGACAGCCCGTTCGATCGATGCTTTCGCCCAATGGCCGGCAATATCATTTAACTTGACCGTCGATCCGCCGGTACCCGATCCACTTCCCGTGCCGCTGCCGTTTCCGTTGCTGTTTCCGTTACCATTGCCGTTGCCCTGATCTCCGCCGCCTTGCTCACCCGGATTCGGCGTAACCGGAGTCGGATACCATGGCGTTCCGCCAGCTAACGCTTTGATTTTGACCGTGAACGTTTTCGTCGCGGTAACTTCGCCTTTGTTGATCGAAGCGGTCAGTACGACCTCCATATCGGCCTGCCCGCTGGACGGACGCTTCAACAACTGACCGTTGGCATTCAAGTAATCCGGCTTCGAGCTGCTCCAGACAATGCGCGTACCCAATTGCCCTTTTTGCGGAAGATAAATGTTGGTAGAGACGCTTCCGCTCACGTTAAGCTGGATGAGACCCAGCGCGTCTTCAATCGTCAGGCGATCGCGCGCCTTGCTAAGCGCGGCATACATTTGGTCGGCCTCCGGCCGGGACAGTTGCGCGTTTTGAATTTTCACAATCGACTGCGCCATCGCATCCTTCAGCTGCGACCAGCCCTCTGCCGAGTAGTTGGCTTCCTTAAGGTCGTCAGTCTCGATCGCTTTCAGCAAATCGATAATCGGTCGAACATTGCCAAGCTTGTATTGCTCGCCATATACTTCGAACTCTTCGAAGGAGTAGCCGAACATCGTTGCCCGCGTGACACCTACAAACTTCACGTATCTGGCCGGCGTGCTTGGGAACGTCGTGACGACGCGTCCCGACTTGCCGATAATATCGCCGCCGTTGTCCTTCACGACGTTCGTCCAGTCCACCTTGTTTTCGGATACGAAAATGCGATACTTCGAGCCGTAAGCCGTCTGCCACGAAATCGATACCGTATCGATGTTCTTCACTTCACCCAAGTCGACCATGAACCATGTATCGTCGACCCAATCGCTGGACCACCTCGTGTCTCCTCTACCGTCAACCGCTTTGTCCGCCGTGAAGGACGAGGATTCCGGCTGAGAAGATTCCGCCTGCTTACTCAGCGCCAGGTTGCCTTTTAAATCTACGTAATTGTTCCATATGGCGACATCGTCTATCAAACCTTTGAATGCGTTCGTCGTGCTGCCGATTTTCGCCACCGGCAGAACGAATGTTTCCAGTCTGGTTCCGTCCTTCAACGTAGCCGTATACTCACTGCCGTTAATAAAGATCGATGTGCTCATATCGTCGCCAGTCATGACCACATGCGTCCAACGGTCGGTCGGCAGCACGTAATTGAATTCGCTTAAGTAGTCTTCCTTCGCGATGGCGATTTTGCCGCTGCCCCCGACGTTGTATTTCAACTGCCCATCCGGGGATTCCAGCAGAACGGTTCCTTGCGGGCTGTCTGCATCCGGCTTGATCCACATCGACAGCGTCCATCCGAACCCGAGCGTACGCAGCGGCGTGCCAATGTAGCTGGATCCGCCGTTAAGCTTCGCCGCCTTCCCGAACATGCCTTTGACCGAATCCACGTTTACTGCATGACCATCAAAGCCGTTGCCCGAACCGTCCACAAATCCGTTATCGAACGTGTAGTTGAGTACGAGATGGTTCGGATTGTTGACTTGAAGCTTATGCGACAGGTGAACATTAGGCGGATCCATATACTGGGCGGCATTGGCCTGGAAGCTGGCAAAATTCTTGTCGCTGCGGTTGCCTTTCCACAACTTCTCCGCCACCACCTGCATGGAAGGCAAAATCCGCTGATGCGTATCCGCCATCGAGACGCCTTTCTCTACGGAGATGTCGTTCCAGAGCGCGAACATTCCGCCTTTTAAGCTCGGGTGCCCATAAGGGAGCCTATAATCAAACCAGTCGTTCGGCTCCCAAGTATTGTAAATGAGAGCAAAATTCAAATAATTGGATACCTGCGGAACGATATAGAGCAAATTATTACTGGTGTTCACGATCTTGTATCCGAGCTCGACGGCTTGCTTGGTGCTTCCATACGGCTGATACCATATATCCATCGTCGCGTCGTTGCTAATCGACGTCGTGCCGTCATATGCGGTCAAGCTGCCCCACAGGCGCGCGTTCTTGTCCTTGCTCTTAATGTACTTGATGAGCATGTCCGTATAGCTACGGAAAGCTTCTTTGTTGCTACCGAAATATTCATCCGTCCCCACATGCACATCCGGGCCAATGAATGTCGGTCCAACGAATGTTGGATCTGTCGGATCTGTGACGTCCAAATATTCATCGAATAACGCTTTGATAAAGGAGATCGTCTCCGCGCGCGTGACATCGAGTTGATTGTTCGTGCCCAGTCGCGAATCGTAGGCGATGAAAGCACCGGAGTGCCCCGGCGTGTCGATTTCCGGTACGACGTTGACGCCGTACTCCATACCCAGCAATTGCAAATCTCTGAATTGCTCCTTCGTATAGTGGTCCTTGCTTGTAATGCCAGGGAACTTTTTACTCTCCAGACGGAACTTCCCGATGCCTGCGATATCGTCGTTCAAGTGAATCTGGAACCGATTCATCTTGTAGTAGGACATCAACTTCACGTAATCTTGCAAAAATTCAATCGTATAAAACTTGCGAGCTACGTCAAGCATAAAGCCGCGGTCGGCATACTTCGGATAGTCCCGCGTTTGGCCCTTCGGCATCGTCTTATGATCGGATGCGTGCTCGAGCATTTGCAGTATCGTTCTTGTGCCGTACATGACCCCCGTCTTACCGGAGGAGGCGATTGACGCAAAGTTGTCGATATTCAGCTCATAACCTTCGGCCCCTAATACTGAATGGTCACTGTCCAGCTCCAAATAAATGTCCCCGTCTTGCGGAGTGCCGGTTGTCACTGGCAACGACAGCTTCGTTAAATCCAGCAAATCCTTCTTCAAAATGTCGGCCGTTTGACTCAGCGCTGCTTCATCCGCCGCTTTCACCACAATTCGCGAGCTTTCCGTCAAATGAAGCTCGCCAGTACCACCCCACCATTCGCGCAAAGAAGGAATGATGCGCGGCTCGGGATTAAGTTCGCTCGTTTGCTTGTGCAGACCGGGCACCGTCACTAGCGCGTTGTCCGTCATAAAGTAGGTCGGATCGCTGTCGCTTTGCAGCTTCAGCAGCAACTGAACCTGCGTATCGACAAGCGGTGCATGAATATTTCCTGAGGCATCGATCACCGGCAAGCTGTCGGTATTCACGAGCGTCAACGTATATCCCGCCGGCACGGAAGGCAGATTCAATTGCGTATCGCCTTCGGAGATGGCGATGCTGCTCTTGGCCGCATCCATCATTGGCGGCAGCAGCGTCCTGCCTTCGTACACTTCGAATTCCCACAAGGAATACCCGTAAGTAACTCCCTCGATCGGACGGCGCTTAACGCCTTGAACCTTGACGTATTGCGCCTGAGTTTGCTCGAAGTCAATCGTGTCTGCACCCTTTGCAGCGGCGATCAGCACACGATTGTCCGCAAATACGTTCCGCCAGTTCGTCGGATTGCCAGCGATATCGACATCGCTAGTTACGAGAATTTGATACTTTTCCGCAGGCGTCTGCCAGTTGATGACGACCCTGCCGACCGTTTTGACCTCACCCAGATTGACATAAAGCCACTGGTCGTCCGTTCGATCCGATGACCACCGGGTATTGGGTTTACCATCTACCGCTAGCTCAGGTCCGAGAAAATCCACCTCATTCGACGAAGAAACTGCCGTCTTCCCCAGTGCCAAGTTGCCCGCTGCGGCGCTCGACCTGTCCGATTGGACGGTAACCAAAATGAAAGCGGTAACAAAAATCGTAAAAAAAGCAACTCTTTTGATCAGATGCACTATACTTCCTCCCATCGTAATCGTGCTGCCGCAACGCCCCTGCAAGGTCAGAACCCCCAGATGCTCCATTTAATCGCGGCACCTTCATTATAAGGAGGCGTATTTCCCGCTTCGATATACTTGTGTTTACATTCCGTATACATTTGTGTACTTTGGCTCGTCCAAGACGCGATTCGGCATGCAAAAAAGCGAGGGAGCAGTTACGCTCGGCCTCGCTTTGGATTAAAATCATTCAATTTCGTCCAACTTACTCATCTTCCTTAAACACAGGCTTGATCTTCATCTCGAATGCAAATTCCCGCTCGTTAAACCGATATTGCTCCGCCAACTCCGGACCGCAGGAGTTCGAGCCGACGCCGCTCATCCGATAGTCGAGATGAACGATAGTTTCCGCACTTTTCTGGAGCAGATGCGCATGAGTGGCGCGTGTCAGTTCCTCTACGGAATAATGAGAGGCTCCGAACGAGAACGGAAGATTGCTGTCGAAACGAAGTCCCATACCTTGCTCGTTGGACACGATCGCCCACTCCGTATCGTATCTGGACCCGTTCTCCTGCGGATAAATGTAGGATTCGAACATCTCATCCACCGTCAGCAAATAATGACCCTTTTTCACGCTGCGACGTTTGTCGATATAGCTTTCATGCGGGCCGTAACCCGCATACTCGACTTCTTCGTTACCTCGCGGCATCGTTAACTGCAAGCCGAATCGCGGCAAATACGGAAGTCCTTCGCGGACCCGAGCCTGCACCGCAAGCTTGATTTGCCCGGAGCCGTCAATCGTCCATGTTACCTCTCCGTTCAATACAGGACGCTGGGTATGGCTGCCAAGCGAAAACCGCACGTCAATCTCGACCGTTCCTTCATCCCGTTGTCGCCACTCGCATGCATACACTTTCATTTGCGTGCGGTCGTAACCTTCCTCGATCCACAGCCTTTTCACATGCATATCGTTGTCGATCGGCGCCCTCCAGATGGCGAAGCGCGCAGGAGCAGCCAACATCTCCACACCATGTTTCTTCAGACTGTTGAATGTTCCGCCGGCCAGATCGAACGAGTAACGGAAATGTCCGCCCTGCAGCAGGAGCTCTGACCCGGAAACGCGAGCGCGGAGAGGCGAAGCGGCGACAACCGCAGAAGCCGCCGGTTTCGGCTGACTAGCTCCAAGCTCGAATTGAGCAAATGTCAGCTCATATCCGGCTTCCGCCCACGACGATTCCTCTTTCGTCCGAACAGAGAACGTCAGCAATCGCGCAGTGGATGCAGCGGCATCTTCGAGCTCTAGCTTGATAAGTTGTGCCTGGTGAGGGCCGGCCTTAAGCTGCCAGATCGTCCCTTGGCGTACGATCTTCCCGCCTTCTTCCAACTTCCATTGGATATAAATGCGGGATAAATCCGTGAAATCGTACAAGTTCTGAACTTCATATGCCCCTTCCGCAGATGCTGACCGGACAATTTTCACCGGCGCGACAACCTGCTTCAGCTCCAGCAGCCCCGTATGCGGTCTCCGATCCGGAGTAACAAGCCCATCGATACAGAAGTTGCCGTCGTTCGGCTTGTCGCCGAAGTCCCCACCGTAAGCAAAATAACGTTCACCCTTAGGCGACTCCACGGCGATCCCATGATCGGTCCATTCCCACACGCAGCCGCCCATCAGCTTCGGATAACGGTAGATGATCTCCCAATAATCATGCAGATCGCCGGGACCGTTGCCCATCGCGTGGCTGTACTCGCATAGGAAAAAGGGTTCCACATTCGCAGGATCTTGCGCATACGCTTCAAGATCGGCCGGGGATGCGTACATTCTGCTTAGCATATCCAGGCTTTCCGTATTCGCGCTTCCTTTATTGTGCGGAGCTCCGCCTTCATTATGGACCAGTCGCGAGGTGTCGCGGGTTCTTGTCCATTCCTGCATCGCGATATGGTTGTCACCGTAGCCTGATTCGTTGCCCATCGACCAGATGATGACGGACGCGTGGTTTTTGTCCCGCTCGACCATACGCACTGCCCGATCAAGGAAAGCATCATGCCATGTGGGGTCATTCGTTAAACGGTGAATCTCGTTATCGATCGCGTTATCTCCACTGCCGATGCCGTGGCACTCCAGATCCGCCTCATCGATCACATAGAACCCGAACTCGTCGCACAAATCAAGAAAACGCGGATCGTTCGGATAATGGGATGTGCGGATCGTGTTTACATTGTGCCGCTTCATCAGCTTTAAATCCCGGATCATGTGATTGATCGGAATCGTCTGCCCCAACGAGGGATGAGAGTCGTGGCGGTTAACGCCTTTGAGCTTGACCGCCTGTCCGTTGATACGGAAAACCCCGTCTGCGACGTCCACTTTGCGGAACCCTACCGGAAAATATAACGTCTCTTCTCCGGCTTGCAAGTATAGACGGTACAGATAAGGCTGCTCGGCGTTCCACAACACCGGACGGTCTACAGCTAGCTTAATCGTCCCTTCGCCCGAGACCAATGCTTCTCCGGAAGCCACCTGCACGCCATCTGCATCCGTTAAAACGGCAGATAACCGGACGTCACCCACCGCTTCCACTTCAATCGCGAGATTGGCCGAGCTGAAATTGTCCGCGAACTCCTGCTTCAGGAATACATCGCGCACATGCTCCCGGTCTCTGGCCAGCAAGATGACGTCCCGGAAAATACCGGAGTAACGCCAAGCGTCCTGGTCTTCCAAATATGTGCCGTCGCACCATTTCAGCACCATGACAGCGATTCGGTTAATTCCGCTCCTCAAGCCGGTAAGCCGAAACTCCGCCGGAACGCGGCTGCCCTGGCTGTATCCTACGAAACTCCCGTTGACCCATACGTAGAAGCAGGAATTCACTCCCTCGAACACGATGTATTTGTCTTTATCCGCCCACTGTTCCGGAACCTCGAATTCTCTTGCATACAGCCCTGCCGGATTGCGGTCCGGCACGTAAGGCGGGTCGCAAGGGATCGGGTAATTGATATTCGTATATTGAAGCTGGTCGTATCCATTCACTTGCCAGCAGGACGGAACGAGCAGCTCGTCCCACTCCGAACGGTCGGCTCCTTCTTCATAGAAACCTTCCGGCACATCCTGTACGCTGTCATAGTAACGGAACTTCCAGCTCCCGTTTAACGTGCCGTAGAAGGGCGAATTGCCTCGCTTGCCAGCTGCGGCCGAGCTCTTGTCGGCATAAGGAACATAGTGCGCTCTGGCCGGCTCGCGGTTCACTTGCAGAACGGAAAGGTCTTCCCAATATTTTGTGATAGCACTCATAAGCGCAATCTTCCTTTCAATAGGTTCGATAGCTTGCCTATTTCCATTATAGATTGTGCTATACTGGGTCAAACAACTTTCGGAATGGACACACTTTCGTACAAAATGGACATTTTGAGGAGGGAGTCAATCTGGAGCTAAGCTTGCGTTCGAATTTATCGACTGAGGAAATTGCTGTTCCGTTTACTGTGTATACGGCTGGCGTGGGCCAGCAGGAAGAGATGAGCCGCCTGGAGGGGTTCTCCGCCCACCAATTGTTGATCACAGTGTCGGGCAAAGGAAGATTGCATTTGTTCGGACAGAACAATTGGGACATTATCACTGACCATACCGTGATGTACATTCCTGCCGGATGTCCGAGCGAATATGCTCCGCTGATCAACGGCGACTGGCTTGTCGCTTTCGTGTCGTTCCATGGTTCGGAGAGCGCCAGAGCTTCATGGGGGTTTACAGACACCCCATCTGTCCTTCCGATTCGCTCTACTCATCGTTTGCTCGAACTGTTAGAGCGCATCTGGCACCATTCAGGGCCCCACTACGATGCATGGGCGGCGTCCGAATTGCTTTTGTCGTTCCTAACGGAGTTTCGCAAGCAATCGGCAGACAGCTCGGACCCGAGCGCCTTGCTACGTCCAACTCCCGGAGCGTCGCGCTCGACAATCGTCCTTAAAGCGGCGAAATATCTTCAGGACTACATGCACTTGGACATCAGCATGGCCCATCTGGCCGAGCAGGTCGGCTATTCGCAGAAGCAACTGACACGCTTGTTTCTGCAAACGTTCAAGACGACGCCCTTGCAATATTTGCGTCGCGTTCGGCTGACGGCAGGACAGCTAATTCTAGAGATGGACGAGAGTATTTCCATCGGTCAGGTCGCTCGTCGCGTCGGTATGGACCCAACCTACTTTACCCGCGAATTCCACCGCGCATACGGCTTAGTGCCGGGCGAGTACAGAAAGCGGCTCAAAGCGCGCGACGAAGAGTAAAGTCCTTTAGCCGACAAGCTTTAATCCGACAACAGAGAAAATGACGCCAAGGATGCACCCCATTCGCAGCCAGCTTCTCGACTCCCGGAAAAAGAGCATGCCGACGATCGCCGCACCGACCGTGCCAATCCCCGTCCATACCGCATAAGCGGTCGCGAGCGGTATCGTATTCATCGCTTTGATAAGCAAATTAAAGCTTAGAAGAAACCCGCCAATCAGAATGAGGTTATTCGTCCAGTTATTCTTTTGCGCAACGCGTTTCAGCCCGATGACCCCGATCACTTCCAATAGCCCCGCCGTAATCAAATACAACCAATCCATTACGTCTCACTGCCTTTGCTGGACAATTTCAGACCGATAATACAGGCGAGCAATGTCAAAATAAAGACGATTCGCAATCCGCTGACTTCTCCGCCGGACCATACGATTTCCACGATTGTCGTCCCGAGCGTGCCCATCCCGGCAAACACGGCATACACCGTACCGATCGGCAACGTCTTGGCGGCACGAATGATCAGATCAAAGCTGGTTAATAGAGCGATCAGAACAACAATAGGGGGAATCGCCTCATATTTGAAGCCGCTCGCCCACACAATTTCCAACAACCCGCCGATGACGACATAACCCCACGCCTTCGACTCGCTTATCCGTTTATCCATTTTTTCCGTCATTGCCGTTACCCTCCTGTACGTACTGTAAGTGCCAGTCGACAATGCGATCAATGTAAGCCATCACGTCGGCATCCATACCGTACACTTTCGTCTCCTCGCCTTCTTCCGGGCGAATCATAGACCAATACTTATCGATTAGCGCCTCATCCTGTTGAAACCACTCCATCGACACGGCTACAATCTGCGCGGCGAGGTGTTGGGAAATCGGCGAGGAAGGCGGTTCATGCATATGCTCCTTCACCTGCCGAATCAGTTGCGCCCACTCCATGCTTCGGGGATCGTTCGCGCTGAGGTCCGGCAAACCTTTAATAATTTCAATTTCACGTTCCGTAAAATGTTGCGCCAGAAACTTGTCACTCGTGTCGGATGAAGACCGCAACGCTCGAATAAACATAAAAATATCTTCGGATTCGACGTGGCCTTTCATTTCGAATGCATGACGAGTCGTGTGCAGCAGCATCTCCATCTCGTTCAGTCGTTTTTTCTCTTCCGCAATGGTCGCCAGTTCAAAGTCCAAATAAGATTTCCAACGGGAATCCTGCGAGCCTTTCTCCACGGAAAGCAGTTCCTTAATGGAAGAGAGGGTAAAGCCTAACTCTTTCAGAGCCGTAATATGTCGCAGAACTTTGATCTCTTCATTGGAGTAATAACGATAGCCCGACTCCGCTACTTCCGCCGGCTTCAACAGCCCGATCTCGTCATAGTACCTCAACGTTCGGATGGATATGTGCGTCTTCCTCGACAGTTGCCCGATACTGTACATGATGTGCGCGCCTCCTCTTCAACACAAGTATATAGTCTCACGTATACGAGAGAGTCAAGTGAATGCGCAAAAAAACGCCCCGACAGCCGGTTCATGGCGATCAGAGCGCTTTCTGTCTGATTACTTCTTCAAATTTGCTTTAGAGACAGATCCATGATTTCCAAGGGCTTCATCTGGATCTCGCACTCTTTCCCTTTATACACTAGCGTCCCTGCAGTCGGCTGTTCCGCCAGATTGACCAGCAGGACTCTGGCCGCCTCCCTATGCCAGATCAGCAAGATATTGCTGCCCGTAGTCAGCATCGGATAGGCGACCGGCCCGCCTGCCAGCAGCTTGCTGCGCAGCCTCTCGATCTCAACTGCCGCCGGCAATTCGCCGGCGGCATAATCCAGCACCTCGACATTGCTCCCGCCCAGTGCCTCAAGTTTCTGCCGGTTCCGTCGATAGGCGGTCTGGTCCATTAGCACCGTTCCGTAATGAACGAACCGCCGCTCCCATTCGGGTGTCACTTCGTAGTCTCCGACAAACAGCAAACAATCCGCGCCTTCGAACTCCGGAGCGTCTCCGGAATCCGGACCGTCCTCAAAGCCTGCGCGCACTGGCCTCACTGGCAACCCTGCGAGGATCGGAAGCGTATACGGCTGTATCGCCTCCGCATGCCAGCTGGTGCCGTAGGCCACATGAATCGGGCTATCCCGCTCCGATCGTGCGCAGCGCTCCTCCAGCGCTTTCAGCTCCGGCAGTTCCGATGCGAGAAGCCGCCAGTATTCCTCCGTGATCAGCCATGTTCCGCTCATGAGCAGCAGATTGGGGATGCCGGCGATCAGCGCCAGCCTCGCTTTGAAGATCAGGTTGTCCGGACTTAGCGCCTTGGCGGGAAAAACGGTCGTCTCGCTGAAAGCATACTCCCTGCCCATCGCATCCAGATGATAGATCATGCTAAACCACTCGCTCGCTTTGCCCTCCGCCGTGCCGAAGGTGCGGTCGTCGAAGTGAAACTCCCCTACGCGAAACAGACAGTCTGGGATCCTCTTCTTAACTGCCGCGATGTCGATGCCTTGGCGCTCGTCGCCCAGGTGCATCACCATCAGGCCAACACGGACATCCTTATCAGCCATGGACGCCATGAAGCCGGTTAATTGCTCGCATTGATAAGCGATCCATTCCTTGACCAGCGTCTGATCGCTTGCGTCGTCCCTCGCCCTGACGAGCGCCGCCCGGTCAACATTCCGCGCATAAGCCGCGTTGAACCCGGCGATCGCCCTATCGCTGAAGCACCCGCTCATGCGCTCTCCCCATAATCCCGAACGCAGATCGTCGTCAATGAAAAACTGAGTGAAGCCCGCCGCCTTCAATTCCCGGACTGATCGGACATTATCCTCGATCATGGCGTCCTCGATCGCCGCGCAATAATAGACGGGCAGGCCTTCATGATCCAGCCGATAGGACCAATGCGCGGGCAGGCGCAGGTCGAGCGAGTCGTCATCGGGGTTAAGCCCGTTGCCCGGATGCCCGACCGGCAGTTGGATCACGCCGACCTCAAACCCGTGAACCCGCAGCAGGTCCGCCGCCTTCACCATCTCCTCAATGGGAGACCAGAGCTTCCCGAAGAAAAAACCGTAAAGCCAGATCGTGTTCACGCCCGCTTCCTTCAGCATGTCGAGCGTCAACGGTCCATGATCGGCATCCAGCACGATCGCTGAATCCAATGAATAGTGTAGTTTCATCTCATCACCCTAGTATGGCTTCGTCCACCAGACGCGCGACAGGCTCAGCGGCGCCATGCAGCTCGAACAGGACAAGCTCGTTCATGCCTTTGCGAAGCAACGGCGCGGGGACATACAACGTCTGCTGCGGACCGATGTGCCAGTACCGTCCGAGGTTGAAGCCGTTCACGTAGGCCACGCCTTTGTCCCAGCCTTTCAACGCCAGAAAAGTGTCAGCCGGCTCATGAACCTCAAACGCGCCTTTATAAAAGGACGGACTCTCCTGTTTACGCACCTCGTCGTCGTATGCCAACCCGCTTAGATTCTGCAGCGGAAGCATATGAATGGTCCAGCCGTAAATATACTGGTTGCCGAACCGAACACCCTCCGTAATCCCTTTCCGATCCAACAGATATGGGCCGAAGTTGGTTCTACCCATGTTCTCAACCAGAATGCGCAGCTCTCCCCCGCCTGCCGGAACCGAAAGCCGAATCCGCTTCTCCCGGTCGGCCCGCTCGATCACTCCCAAATAGACGCCGTCGAAAAAGACGAGCGCGCGGTCGCGAACCTCCTGAAGGACGAGCTCGTTCTCTTCCCGAGGTCCGGAGAGGCGTGCCGTATAGAGAATGAAGCCGTAGTCCTGGCCCAGCATCTCCATCGGCTCTGGACATGTCCTCATCTGTGGCGGCGATGACAATCGGTCCAGCGAATCGAACAAGGAAACCTGCTCCGTCATCGTCACATCGCCATATGCCATCTTGCGGCTCGGCTCGGGCAATGCGGGCGGTTCGGCCTGTGTATACTTGGCGAGCGTCTCCCGAATGGCGTAATATTTCTCGGTGGGATCGCCTGCTTCGTTCAACGGCGCGTCATAGTCGTAGCTGGTCACGTCCGGCAGAAAGACATCGTCCATGATATTCGCCCCGTTGTAGAAGCCGAAGTTGGTGCCGCCATGGAACATGTACAGATTGATCGATGCGCCAAGGCCCAGCATCTCGTCCAGCAGCTCCGCAATCTCCTTCGCGTCCCGCCGATGATGCGTTTCTCCCCAATGATCGAAGTTTCCGTCCCAGAACTCCGTACACATGAGCGGCTGATCTGGCTGGTACTGCCGCAGCATCTCGAACGCTTCCCGAGGCTTCTCGCCGAAATTGACCGTCTCCAGCACGCCGGGCACCATGCCGCCCTGCAGCAGGAAGTCGACGGGACCGTCCGAGGTGAACAGTGGGACGTCCACGCCTCTTTCCAGCAACGCCTGTTGGAGATATTGCAAATACTGCGTATCGTCTCCGTAGCTGCCATACTCGTTCTCGATCTGCATCGCGATAATCGGCCCGCCGTTCGTGCACAACAGCGGCTTCAGTAGCGGGATCAGCCGATCGTAGTAGCGGTCCACTTTATCGAGATACGGCTGATGATAACAACGCAGCCGCATGGCAGGATCGGCAAGCAGCCAGGCCGGCAGCCCACCAAAATCCCATTCCGCGCAAATATAAGGGCTCGGCCGGACAATCACGCGCAGATCCAGCGCATCGGCGATCTCGATAAAACGAACCAGATCCGCCATTCCGGTAAACTCGAACCTGCCTTCGTCGGGCTCGTGAACATTCCAAGCCACATAGGTTTCTACCGTATTAAGCCCGCACGCCTTCAGCTTCCGCAGCCGATCCTCCCAGTATTCGGGCACGACGCGGAAGTAATGGATGGAGCCGGACAAAATCCGGAACGGCTTGTCATCCAGCCAAAGCTGTCCGCCTTCGATCTTGAAAATCGTCATATTTCCCTTCCCTTCCTATCTGTCCGGCCAGCGTACGGCTTGAAAGGATCCCGTTTCCGCAGACGCCTTCGCTTTTAAGCAGATCAATGCGCTGAGCAGTCCCGAGTCCAGCGGAGAGATCGAGTCAGCCGTTCTTCCCTTCATGATGTCGATGAAATTGCCGATCAGCGCATCGTCTCCGCCGCCATGGCCGCCGGAGAACGCCGCCAGATCGATGCTGTGCGTTTCGACGATGGGCGTATGATGCATGTAGACCTTGACGTCGCTGCTATGCCAGTCGAATTCAACCGTGCCTTTGTATCCCATGAACCGGGCGCCTCTGGCTCCGGCTTTTTTCCTGACGAAAAAATTTTGCGAGTAATTGACGTGCATGCCGCTCTCGTACTGAATGATCACGCTGCCCGAGTCCTCATTCCCCGTGTCCACCGCGAAGCAGCAATAATCGCCAATCGGCACTTCTCCGGCTTTGCGCAGGTTTTGCGGGCTTTCCTGGCAGGTGTCCTGATCCTCGCAATCCTTGCATTTCAGTCCCGCTGGCTTATTGCCCTTAAAGATCCTTTTCGAGGTCATCGCGCAAACCTGCCGGGGATTCGTGCCCAATACATAACCGATATAGTCCAGATCATGCGTAGCCTTCTGCAAAAACATGCCCTGCGTTTCCTGCTCGTCCCTATACCAGTAGTGATAATAAACGCCGCCGTAAGTGACGTTGTTCACGGCTTGCACGTGCTCGACCGTGCCGATCTTGCCCGAGTCGATGATCGACTTGACCAACTGTACATGCGGCGTCACCCTCAGCGGAAAAGATACCACGACCGGAGGCTTGGCCGAGCGCTCGTAAGCATCCCGCAGCCGGATGAGATCGTCCATCGTCGTGGCGATCGGTTTCTCTACGTACAGCGGCCATCCTTTCGCCAGCACTTTGACCGCCATCTCCGTGTGCAAGGAGCACCGGGTGCCGATACAGACGCCATCGTACGGACCATGTTCCAGCATCTCGTCCGCATCCGCGTAGAACTGAATTCCCGAGACATCGGCACCCTCCGCGATCATTTCGCTTCGAATCGCTTCGCTCCGAATATCGGCGATCGCCACAATCGCGCAGCTATCGTCCTGCTGCTTCATAATGCCGAGCAGTCTCTTGATTTGAAGACCGTACCCGATCACTGCAACTCGCGTCATCCCAAGCTCCCCCAACTTGGACATCATCCCTTCACGCTTCCAAGGACGATGCCTTTTACGAAATACTTTTGCAAAAACGGGTACACCATCAAAATGGGCAAGGCGCCCAGGAAAATCTGCGACGCGCGCGTCGTCCGGTCGGAGATCTCGGCGAATTCCTGGATGTTGGCCATGTCCAGCTTCATCGGATTGCTGTTGATCACCATCAGCTGCAAATAAGTCGACAACGGATAATTTTCCGGAAAGTTCATCAGAATGAGCCCGTCGAACCAGGCATTCCAATGGCCAACGACCGTGAATAAAGAGATGGTGGCCAGTGAAGGCATGGACAACGGAACGTACATGGTCCACAGCACCCGCCAGTGGCCGGCACCGTCTATAAAAGCGGATTCCTCGATTTCCTTCGGTAAGCCGCGAAAGAAATTGAGTAGCAGGATGACGTTAAACACTGGCACTGCCCCGGGAATAACAAGCGCCCAGATCGAGTCGATCAGCCCGGTTTTATTGATCGTCATGTACCAGGGGATGAGGCCGCCGCCGAACAAAATCGTAAAGATAAAATACCAGGCGTAGAGTGTACGGAACTTGAAGTCTTTGATCTCCTTGGATAAGGGATAGGCGCATAAAATCGAAAGAGCGATGTTGATCGTGAGCCCCAGCGCCACCCGTTCCAGCGTAATGCCAAAGGAGGCGAAGAACTCTGGTTTATTCAAAATGTAACGGTAAGAGGCAAGCGTAAAATCGACGGGCCACAGCTTGATCAGGCCTGCAGCCGCGGCAGAGCTTGAGCTGAACGAAATAGCCAGCATATGAATGAGCGGAAGCAGACAAAGGACGGAAAGGGCAATAAGAAAAATATAATTTCCTGTTACGAACACCTTACGCCCAAACGAAAGCCGATGATGCAATGCGCCCGCCTCCCTTCTCAGAAAATACGGTAATTGGCGATCCGGTACGCCATGTAATAGGAAACGGAGATCAGCATCGTGGATACGACTGACTTCAATAGCCCGATGGCTGTCGCTACGCCGAACTGCGCGTCGATCAGACCCATCCGATAAATTAAAGTATCGAGGATGTCTCCGCTCTCATAGACGACGGGACCGTACAAGTTAAAAATCTGGTCGAACCCGGCGTTCAGTACATTGCCCAAGCTCAATGTCGCCATCAGCACGATAATGGGCATCATGCCGGGCAGCGTGACATGCCAGGTCTGGCGCCATCGCGAAGCACCGTCCATGATGGCCGCTTCGTATAAAGAGGGATTAATCCCCGTGACCGCTGCCAGAAACACGATCGTGCCGAAGCCGAACTCTTTCCAAATATCCGACAGAACGATGACGAACGGGAACCAATGATTCGAGCCCAGGAAAAAAATCGGCTTAAGGCCAGCAGCTTTGAACAATTGTGCGACAATGCCTTGCGACGGAGACAATATATCGATCAGAATGCCGCCGAGAATGATCCAGGACAGAAAGTGCGGAAGATAAATCAGGGTTTGAATGCCCCTCTTGACCAACTCGTTCTTCAGTTCATTGAGCAGTAACGCGATGATAATCGGGACGATCAGTCCAGCCGCGATTTTCATCGAGGCAATAAACACCGTATTCCACAGCACCTGCAGAATGTCCGGCATCTGCATTACATATCGAAAGTTGTCCGTTCCAATCCACTCGGACCCGAACAATCCTTTGATCGGATCGAACTTCTGGAAGGCAATCGTAATTCCGACCATTGGGATATAGCAGTAAACGAATAAGATAACGACACCCGGCAGCAGCATGACATGCAGGGGAAGCTCGCGCAGCCGTTTCCTTAAGTTCATTCCAACGAACCTCCTGTCTATCGGTTGAAGCAAATGCGAGAGAAAGGGCCTTGAGTGCCCTTTTCTCCCGGCTTCATTTGCAGGATTTCGAACGACCGCGACTTATTTGTTGATCGAAGCTGCAACTTCTTTCGTAATCTCGTCTCCGCCAAGCTTCTTCCAATTGGCTACGAATTCGTCAAACGTATCGACGGACGCCCCACCCATGATGATCTTGGTGAAGGTGTCGAGCTCCATCTTGCCGAGCGTCACACCCTTTTCCGTCATCGTCGGCGTGGAGGAATCCATAAATTCCGATATTTTATAGGCATTCTCTTTCTCATATTGCGCATAGATCGATTGTGAGCCCTCTGCGCCGAACACCCCGTTATAGCCCCAGCCGTTCATATCGCCGCCAAGATAGGCCTTGACGTTTTTGTACACGTTGGGCTCTCCCGTGTTGGGATCTAGTACCGACTCGTCATTTTTCTCGATGGCTTCGTTGACTCTCTTGTAGGCGTCCAGGTTTTGCGTCGGGTTCTGGTTATGGACGAATCTATACTTCCACTTCTCAACATCGCCGTTCACCTGGATCTCGGAGACTGGATACTTGTCCTCAGGCCATATGCGCATGGCAGCGTTCATCAGCTTCACCAGGGCCTCCGGATGCTCCATGCCTTTGCGTACTGCGTAGTACGTGTTGATCGCATAGATGGCCCTCGGCTGCGCAGGCTGATCGTCGATCGACTGGAGCCGGTAGGGCTTCCATTCCATATTGGGGTCCTGGTTTTTGCCGGCTTGCAGGTATAGTGGCAGCCAATGGACGGAGTAGGTTAGTCCCAATTTTCCCGCGTTGGCCGCCTCGCCGATCTTGTCCGTGTTGTTAACGGCGAATTCGCGGTCGATGACCCCCGACTTATAAAGCTCTTGCAGCTTGGCCAGCGCCGTTTTCATTTCCGGCTGGATGCTGCCGTACGCGATGTTGCCGGAGGCGTCCTTGATCCAAATTTTCGGATACGCATGATAGCTGTTGAAGAAGCCGTCGAGACCGAACAGGTCAGTGAACAGGTCCTTGTTTGCCGCCAGGCCGTACGTGTCTTTCTTGCCGTTGCCGTCCGGGTCTTGGTTGACGAACGCGTCCGCGATTTTCAGGACGTCTTCCATGCTCTTCGGCTCGGGCAGGTTCAGCTTCTTCAGCCAATCGGTGCGGATCCACAGCAGCGGCGCAGTATCGGTATAGCTTCCGAGCCAAGGCAGCGCCAGCAGCTTCCCGTCGTAGGTCGCGGACTGCAAGCCAAGTCCACCATCCTTCTTATAGATCTCCTTGACGGCATCCGAGCCGTACTTGTCGAGCGCCTCCGACAGATCGGCCAGCTGGCCCGATTCGGCCAGCCGCTTGAACTGCCCGCCGGTCAACGGCATCAGATCGGGGAGATTGCCCGACACCATAGTGACGTTCATCTTCTGCTCGAACTGATCGGAGATCCACTGGTATTTGATCTTGATCCCCAGTTCGTTCTCGTAGAGCTTCGTCCAACCGTTGTTTTCGATCGTCTCTCCGTTCTCGAACTTCAGCGGTGCCGCGGCTCGTACCGCCGTCACTTCGATCGGCGGATCGATCTTGCCGAACGGATCGGCCTTCTCCTCAGGCTGCGCGCTGCTGCTCGCCGGAGACGACCCAGAAGCCGGCGAAGGACTGGCGGATGCCTCAGACTTGCCTGCGTCGTTGTTACCGCTGCATGCCGTAACCATCGTAAGGACAAGGCTTGCTAACGCGATCGAGCTGATGCTTTTCCTTGCTTTCGTTTTCATTTAAACCCTCCGTTTTTATGTTTTGAGTACTTGCGGCCTGTTGCTAACACCAAGTATAGAGAGCGCTTACGATATAAAATACAGGCATCCTTTTACTTTCCTTGACTCCTGTTATCTCTTATCGGGATCGAGCGTCTGATGGGCGTCACGGTACTCCTGCGGCGTGATTTTGAACCACTTTTTGAACGAACGTGTGAATTGCGGAGGTGATTCGTAGCCTACGGCCGTCGCGATTTTGTGTATTTTCATGGCGGTTCCGGCGAGCATTTCTTTGGCCTTCGCCATCCGGCATTCCGTAATATAGTTGAACAGCGTCACACCGGTTTCTTTCTTGTACAGTCTCGACAGGTAGGCCGGACTGTGATTGACGTGCGCCGCCAGATTCGTCAGCGTCAATTCTTGATCCAGATGATTTTGAACGTACTGGTGGATGCTCTGAATCGTACGCTGCGTATACATCTCGGGACTGCTCTGCCTGTTGGCGAACAGAAGACGGGCGAAGTCGGCGAAATAATCGACCACGCTGTCCCACGTGTCGTGGGCGTCGTACTGCGTCATTTTGCCGATGTTCATCTTGGACGAAAGGACATGCAGCAGTCCCGTACGATTCGCGTACGATAACAAATACAGGGACATGGAATAAAAGAGCTCCAGCAAGTCGGTATGGCTGTAGGAAGCGGCTTCCTTGTTCATGACCGGTTCGTAGAGCGCCATGAATGCCTCCTCCTGCCCGCTCTCCAAGTAGTCCTCCAATTGTCCGAGCTGCTTCCTCAGCAGTTGAGAGTCGGCAAAATACCGGCGGTTGCGATCGATCTCCAGGCCGCCGAGCTTATTTCCTTCCCGGATCAGCAGCTCGCGCTTGCCGTCTCCCCCATGTCCCAGTAAAATTTTTAGATAGTTAAATTGCGGTCCGAAGCTTTCCCAGTCCGCCGGCTCATCACTCATGGCAAACGAAACGGATACCTTCAGCACCTGCTTGCAAGCCGTCTGCGCATCCTCCAGCAGGCCTCTGACCCTTGCCATCAGCAGCTTCCAAGCCTGCTCCGCGTCCTCGTCGGGACATTCTTCCGAGCGCTGCTCCGGCTGCATCAGCCAGAGAAACTTGTGATGTCCGAAAGCGACTGACACGCATATGCCCGCCGCGCTCAAATATTCGTCCACGACATTTTGTACGGCAAAGGCGAGCAACTCCCGGTCTTTAT
Source organism: Cohnella soli (assembly GCF_042655525.1). NCBI lineage: Bacteria > Bacillati > Bacillota > Bacilli > Caryophanales > Paenibacillaceae > Cohnella > Cohnella soli. The sequence goes on along the minus strand of NZ_JBHSMI010000002.1, from coordinate 250,421 downwards.
CGTTGTCGGGATAGGCCCAGGCATCCACTCGCCCGATCGCCAAATATACCGGCCTGTCCGCCTGCAGCGGTATTTCCAATTGCGCAAATTTTCTGGCCAGCAGCTCAGGCGCAGGCTTGCCGTAGATCAGGTCGAACAGAACATTTTTCTGAACTGCGGAGAGAGCCATTTGCAGCTTCTCCCGCGATTGCAGGGCGTAGCTGTCGGTCAGCGCCTGCTTCTCGATGGACGCGACGGCCTTCTCTACCGATTGCAGGATGATGTCGTCGTCTTCATGCTTCAACAAATAATCGGCGACCCCACCGTTGCGGATCGCTTGCTTGGCGTACTCGAACTCGTCGTATCCCGTTAGGAAAATGATTTGGCACTTCGGCCATTTGTCGATGATCACTTTCTGAAGCTCGATGCCGCTTAAGCCCGGCATACGGATGTCGGACAGCACGAGATCGATCCGATGCTGTTGGAGGATATCCAGCGCCTCGTAGACGGTATAGGCCCGATAGATCTCGATATCCAGATGAACGGCCTCACGGAACAATTGATACATGCTGTTGACGATGATCGGCTCATCGTCGACGATCAGTAGTCTGATCATAGTTGGTCCCCTCTTTCCATCGGGATGATGATGTTCGCGAGCAAGCCGCCGAGTTCGCTTCGCGCGACCGAGACGCCGTACTCGGCGCCGAACTTCAGCTGCAGCCGCCGATGTACGTTGATCAACCCAGTGCTCTCTCCGCCGAGTTCCGCTTGATTCATCCGGCTGCGCAGCATGTCCATTTCCGCCGGCTGCAGACCGGGGCCGTTATCTTCCACGCGGATCCGCAGCTTCCCTTCGGCTTCCTCGAAGCTGATGCGCAGCCGGCCCTCCAGCACCTTATCGCCGAGCCCATGCTGATAGACGTTTTCGATAATCGGCTGCACGATCAGCCTGGGAACCCGGATATCGTTCAGGTGTGCCGGCAAACCGCCGAACTCGGTCTCGATCCGGTTGGAAAAACGTACGTTCTGAATCTCGACATAGGAGCGTGCATGCTTGATTTCGGACTCGAGGTTGACTTCGTCCTGCGCGTTTCGCGTGATATATTGAAAATACTCGCCCAAGTTTTTCGAGACGAGTGCAGCGGAATCATTGTCGTAATTCAGGATCAGCCGATGAAGGGTGAAGAAGCTGTTGTAGAAGAAATGCGGGTTGATCTGCGCCTGCAACTGCTTCAGCTCCGAATGCTGCAGCCTGATTTTCTGAACGTAGAGATCGTCGATCAGCACCTTTAAGTTGTGGACCATCTTATTGAATTGGCGGAACAGATAACCGAATTCGTCCTGGTTCTTGTGAGGAGAGGAGACATTAAAATTGCCGGCTTCGACGCTCTTAAACTGCGTGACTAACCTCCTCAAGGGACGGTGAATAAGCATAAAGATGCCGTAAGAAAACACGATCACGATGACCAGCGAGCTGGCCACGAGCAGCCAGGACCAAGTCTGATAGGTTTTCAGCGTACCTAGCACCTTGTTTTCCGGCATATAAAATAAAAGCGCAGCGTCAAGTGAAAGGGACTTTTCGTAGAAAGCGAGGTAGTTCTTCTTGTCCACCCGCAGGCTTGACTGCCGGCTTGCGTTTTTCTGATCAGGGATGACTCGCTGCTTGATTTGCATGAATAGCCCCGGTTCCTTCTCGCTGCCGATCGACCACGCGTCATTGAACAGCACGGTTTTTCCGTCGGGGTTGAAGCTGTTCAGCGTCGTTCTTAGCGCGTCCACGGACAATTCGACTTGCAGCATGTAAGGGACGGCCTTCCTTGAGCCCGGGGCAACCGGTTCGTTCACATTGACATATAGGCGATCCTTGGAGTAGATCAACGGAAATCCGTGGGTGAACATCGCCTGGTACACTTCCTCCATCGCTTCCTTCGTGACCGGATGGACGGCCGTGTTGGCTGTCGTCACCACATGCGATACCGAATTTACGTACAGGCTGATATCTTTGATATAGACGCTCGATTCCCTGTAGCTCCTCAACTTATTGTCCAAATTGCCGATCAACACCGATTTCTCGTACTCCGACAAGATCGATCCCAGCCCGACCAGCTTCTGCAAGTCCGGATCGTTGACCATTTCCATCTGCGTCCGAATGATCTGCTGGATTTCTTTTTCGAGGGAAAGAAAGTAGTAATGGATCTGCGCGTCCATCGTATTGGAGAGTTGCTGCTTGACCTCCCGCTTGCCGAGTTCGTTCAATCCGATGCTGAGCCCGAACATGGGCAGAATGATCACGATAAACGTAAGAATCAGCTTAGGGAAGATGGAAAGATTGCCCAAACGCGTGAATAGCTGCATACGTCTTCTCCTCTCGCGCCGGCGGCCGCAGGTGATTATCATCCAAGTTTACCAAACAAGGATCTGCCACCGGAAGACTATCCTTCCGGCAGACAGACCCTGACTGGCGCTGATCAGCCTGACTGCATTTGCGGACTTCCCAGGTCTCCGATTGCCGATTCCGACGCCAGATCGTGCAGTAGCTGCCTACGGTGGATGAAGGAAGAGAGCATGACGCTCAGCTCGAACAACAGGAGCAGCGGTGCCGCGATCAGGAGATTGGACACAAAGTCCGGCGGAGCGATAAAGGTAGAGACGGCAATCAAGCCCAAGTACGCGTGCCGGCGGTACTTCCGCAGGAAGGCCGGTCGAATCAGCCGCAGCTTGGTGAGAAACATCAGGACGGCAGGAAGCTCAAAAATCAGGGAGACCGGCAGCAAAATACTGAACATAAACGAAAAGTATTGTGCAGTACCGTAGGTTTCCGTCATCTCCATCCGGTCGTTAAGCGTCGCGGCAAACCGGAAGGCCGACCGGAATACGACAAAGTAGGCGAATATCAGGCCTGCGGCAAAAAGCACTGTCGCCAGCGGAATATATCTGAGCGCGGCCGACCGCTCTTCCCGGCGAAGACCGGGGCGGACGAATGCCCACAGCTGATAAAGGGTGAAAGGCATCGAGACCGCGACCGAACAGAGAAAAGCGGCCTGCATATAAACCCGAATGCTATCCCAAGGAGAAAAGGCATGCCAGGAGATTGCGGATGCCGGCGCCAGCGTCTGCAAATAATTCACCAGATCGGTCGCGATCCACAGCCCGCCGGCCATCGTTACCGCCAGCATGAGGAGGATCAGGAACAGCCGTTTGCGAAGCTCCGCCAGATGCAAAGAGAGCTTCATGTCATCTTTCTTCATGTCCACGTTCCTCATATCCGCGTTATTCATGGATGCTCCCTCTCTCGCTCGAATGCTGGGCTTACTTGGGAACCTGAAGCTGCCGGCTCGGGTCCTCCGTCTGACGCACGTCTTCGTCCGCCAGCACCTCCCGGAGCGTGGGCTCTTTATCCGGCATCAATTCCTTGGCGCCATTTTTGAACTCCCGGAGCGTGCGTCCGAATGCCTTGCCCAATTCGGGCAGCTTGCTCGGGCCGAACAGCAGCAGCGCAACGATGAGAATCAGGACAAAACCGGTGATCGAAGTCGGATGCATAAGAATTCTCCTCCTCTGTCATTGTTAGAATTGAAACGCTTGCGTATCGAAATCTACGACGGCGTCGAGGGTCGTAATAGAGCTGCCGAAGTTGAACTTCGCACCGCCTTGCACCTCCGTGCCGGCGAGCGCGCTTCTCACGGGGGTCGTAAAGGTCATAACGGCCGACGCGAGCGCCTTCGCTTTGGGCGCCATATCCACCGTAAGCGTAGTCGTTCCTGTCGTGGTCAGGGCAACGGCCTTGCGCTCGAAATAATGCTGGACGGCCTCAAGCGTATCCCCCGCAGGGAGGTAATCGTTGCTCGCGCAGAGGCCGAAGTCGCCGTGATTGATCCGCACGCCGGTAAATTCATACCAGGCCGGCGTATCCGGCATTCTCAGCTCAAGCATAAACCAGGAATCCTTGTTCAAGCTCGCATGGTTGCCGAGCCAGAACGGGAACGTGAACTCCTTGAAGCTCGTCGTGAGCGCGACGTTCTCCGCTTTGATCTCCGCGGGCACTATAGCCGTGGCCGAATAGGCCGCTTGGGCGACGACCCGCAGATTCGCGGCGGATGCGGCGCGGGCGAACAGCTGTACCGTGCAGACATGCCCGGCCATCTCGCTTAAGCCCGGCACCATGAAGTACACGGATTTGTAGGTGCCCGAGCCTCCCGGCGTGAATCGCAGCGCATATTGCGACTTACGGGTCCGCATGAAGTCGGCATTGCTCAGTTGCACGCGGGAAGCCATACAGGAAGCGAAGTCGGTTTTGGCGTACCACATATCGGCCAGCCGCTTGAGCGTATTGGCCGGTATCGTATAACTGTCGCCCGTCTGGGATACCGCGAGTGCGCCGTTCACGACCGTCCTGTTGTGCACGCCGTCGACGTCGATGACATGAATGGGGTTCGCGGTCACCGGCACGAGCGGCTGATAGGAAGCCACAAGATTGCGCACCCGGACATATTGGCCCGGTTGGTCGTTCAGGTTAAGCACCGGGCTCTGCTCTGCGCCGAGCAGGAGCGTCACGCCGTCGATCTGTGATCCTGCAGTGACGACGTTGGGGTTCGCCGTGTCCAAAAATTTGCCGGTGCCGTGCAGGTTCACGTAGACGTCCTTGATGCTGATCAAGTGGATATTGTTATTGGGTTGCGGCGTTTGATCGCCCAGTCGAATCGAGGTTCCCCCCAAGGGCTGCTCAAAGTAGCAATTCTCAATCTCCGTCTTCATCGAAGGGGAGCCTAGCTGCACGCCGACGGCCGCATTCTCGAAGTCGCAGCGGCTGATTAACGTTTTGACCGCATTCGTGTAAATGCCGGTGCCGCCGATCAGCAAGCCGTGCCATTTGCACTTGTTGTCGACGAAGCTAAGGCGCGAATTGCCGGAACCGCGGTATGCGCCGCTGCGACCGTCATCGATAGCCTTCACGAAGTTCTTCGCCTGATCGTCCAGCGCTTCCCAGCGGCAGCCCGCGATCTCCGGCCACCAGTTTTGAGCCTGGAACTCGATCGCCCAGCTGTTCGGGTTGCCGAACTGATTGAATATGCAGTTTCTTATTCTGGCCATCAGGCCGAAAAACGGGGCAAAGCTGATGCCTGCCGACATGTTTTTCCCGCCGGTGAGGTGAAGGCCGTCCAGCAGATAATGGTCGTCATTGAACAGATTGCCACTCGTACGGCCGTCGTCCGTTCCCATGCTCAGGAAGACGCCGGTGCCAGTATAATCCAATACCTTCGAGACGCTGCCGACAAGCTCCACCGGCCGCGTAAAGGCAGTTCCCGCGCTGAACGTGTACTTCAGCGGCGCAGATGCGCGGTTGATGCCGACCCGAACCGGAATGCCGTCGACGATGCCGATCGGCTGCGTGCCGTTGGGGAACGCGTTGACATAAGAAGCCAACGAGGCTAATGCCGCCGTGTCTGCCACGACGCTGCCAGTGGCGCCGAAGTCGACTAACTGTACCTGGCTGTGCAGGTCGGTCTCGATGGCTGTCACTCTGCCGCAGAGCTCGTCCGGATCGCAGGCCGTCATGCCTTTTACTTTGGATTTTTCCTTCTCCTTCTCCTTATCCTCCGCCGCAAACGCTCCCGACGGAAGCAAACTTCCCGCGACGACGGCCGCTCCCGCGAAGCCTAGCGAAGCCAACAGCTTTCTTCTGGAGATGGTCCCGCCATTCTCCTCAGGCATAACCTGTCTCGTTTCCGTCTTTCCTTTGTTGTCACGATCCTCTTCCGACATCATTCACGCCTCCTCAAAATGGTTGGTAGAGCGCTTACAATTGGCCGCATTCGGATGCTGCGTTTCCTATTATAGAAAACGGTCATTTCGGAAAATACGAGCTTTTTTCTACTTTCATTGACGCTCCTTATCCACTTTGGCATCCTACCCGACTCCCCTTCTTTATGAAGTGCGCGCTTCTCTCCAACACAAGTAGAGCCTCACATGATTCGTGAGACTCAAGAAAATGAATGAGTGAAAAAGCTTCGACCGCCGGTTTATGGTTTCCTGATGAAATGCTTCGGACGATACTGCGCAGGAGACACGCCCGTCCACCTCTTAAACTGCCTAGAAAAATGGCTGATCGAGGAGAAACCCAGCTTCGCGGCGATCGCCTCTATTGTTAATTCATTCTCCAGCAAATGCTGCTTGGCTTGCTTCAACATAAGTTGAGTTAAGTATTGGCGCGGCGACATCCCATACACTTTCGTGAAAACCTTGTAGCATTGGCTTCTGCTCAAATTTAATTGATTGGCGATCTCTTCAATTTTAATATCCGTGTACATATTGTTCTGAATCATGGACTCTATGGCATGCGCAATATCCACCTCGGTTGTGGTACTACGCCGATCCCATTCGCGATGTAGGTGCGCTCCGGCATCAAGCAGAGCTGCAACCTCTGCAATCAGCAGCAGTACTTGGCTTTGAAACAACAGCTTGTTCAAGCCCGCGAGGTGCAACACAATGGCGCTATCATTCCAGCCGTGACGATCGGGATTTTGCAATTCGGTCTGAAGCAATGCCTCTAGTTGCTGCAAGCAAGCAGGCAGCCGGGTTTGTTGAATGGTCGACTTCTTCATATGCTCGTAGGCATTGGCCGACAGGTGATCGCGGAGTTGTTGGTCGTCAATATTGAAATGAACATTAAAAAAACTGTACGGCTTGGCAGAGTTGTTATGCATGTGATGCTTAACCCCCGGCTTCAGCAGCAGCAAATCCCCTGTCTCCAATGTAAATTCATAATCTTCGGTAGACAAAGTGACTTCTCCATCCCAACAATACAGCAGCTCAAACAAATGATGGTGATGGCGCGGATACGACCAGAACGGCTCCTTGACGCCAAAATGGCATCCGACAATTTGCAGCGTGTGCGTCATGCTTGCAATTCGAATCTCGTTTTCCATCTATCGTCACTCCCTATGGGGCATCGTAGACTCCCGCATTAGTACGCTAAGACCAGTATAGTTCGCCGCTCCCCTTCCGTCTAATGACGCAGCAACAAATGGTCAAATAGTCGGCACATTTGCTAATTGTCGCATCCCGTACCTACTTCTTATGATGGTGATAGCTATCATTATCATTCGTGGAGTGGATGCACATGGGAACTTTTAATTATCAAGGCAATCAATTTATGCTGGATGGACAGCCAATTCGCCTGATTTCCGGCGCTATACATTATTTTCGCGTTGTGCCGGAGTATTGGCGAGATCGTCTCCTTAAGCTGAAAGCATGCGGCTTTAATGCGGTAGAAACATACGTTGCATGGAATTTGCACGAGCCGCGCGAAGGCGAATTCTGCTTTGAGGGCATAGCGGATCTCGAGCGATTTATTGAAATTGCCGCCGAGGTCGGACTGCTCGTCATCGTTCGTCCAAGTCCATATATATGTGCGGAGTGGGAATTCGGCGGACTGCCCGCCTGGCTGCTCGCTGATTCCGATATGAAACTACGCTGCTTCCATCAGCCTTTCCTGGATAAAGTCGATGCTTATTACGATGTGCTGCTGCCGAAGCTGAAACCTCTGCTCTGTACGAACGGCGGTCCGATTATCGCGATGCAGATCGAGAACGAATACGGCAGCTACGGCAACGACAAGAAATATTTGAACTACTTGAAAACGAGCATGCAGTCGCGCGGAATGGACGTGCTTCTGTTCACCTCGGACGGCCCTGAAGACGCAATGCTGCAAGGCGGGATGGTGGACGGCTTGCTCGAAACCGTCAATTTCGGTTCCCGTCCTACAGAAGCGTTCGCGAAATTGCGCGAGTACCAGAGCGACAAACCTTTTATGTGCATGGAGTTCTGGAACGGGTGGTTCGATCATTGGGGCGAGCAGCACCATACGAGAGATGCGGCCGATGTCGCTCAAGTGTTGAATGAAATGCTGGCGGCGAACGCCTCGGTGAACTTCTATATGTTCCACGGCGGCACGAATTTCGGTTTCTATAACGGAGCTAACAATCCCGAATATGCGCCGACGATTACGAGCTACGACTACGACGTGCTTTTGGACGAATCGGGCGATCCGACGCCTAAATTCTATGCCGTACGTAACGTAATCGAGCAATACGAGAAGCTGGAGCCATTGGTGCTGCCCGATCCGATCAAAAAGCAAGCCTATGGAACAATCCAACTGACGGAACGGGCAAGCTTATTCGACCAGTTGGATGCATTAAGCACGCCAACGCAAAGCGCCTATCCGATAACAATGGAGAAGCTAGGCCAGGACTACGGCTTCATTATGTACACGACTCAGGTTACCGGACCTCGCAGCAAAACAAATCTGACGCTGATGGACGTCCACGACCGGGCAATCGTTTATTTGGATGGAAAGTACATGGGCGTAATCGAACGAGATCGCAAGGAACTGCAGTCGGTTGAGTTGGAAATCCCGGCATCCGGAGCCAAGTTGACCATTCTGGTCGAGAACTTGGGAAGAACAAATTATGGTCAATTTCTAAGAGACTGCAAGGGAATTACCGAAGGCGTGCGCCTGGGCTATCAGTTTTTATTTGATTGGGAAATTCGCACGCTGCCGCTCAACAACCTGCAATCCCTTACCTTCAACGCGGTCAACGGGCAGAAGGAAATTGTCGGGAGAAACGATGCGGATTCGCCGGTCTTCTATAAAGGGACCTTGAACATCGACGAAGCAGCCGACACCTTTATTAACATGGAGGGCTGGACCAAGAGCGTTATCTATGTGAACGGGTTCAATCTGGGCCGTTACTGGGAACGCGGCCCGCAAAAAACATTGTATATTCCCGCTCCTTTACTCAAGGTAGGCAGCAACGAGGTTGTCATTTTCGAACTGCATGGCACGAAGCAATTGAGCGTCGCCTTTGAAGACAGAGCTCAACTCGGATAAATTCACTTCACAACAACCAAGCGGAGCAGCCTCCTTCGTCATCTTCATGACTGAGGGGGCTGCTCCGTTATTGATGCTTACAGCTTCTTCGCCCCGAACGTATCTCCGCCCTCGATCGTCCCAGTCTGTAAGCCTTTCGATAACCAACGTTTTCTTTGTTCGGCAGTGCCGTGCGTGAACGTCTCCGGAACGGAATATCCTCGCACTTTCTCTTGCAGCTTGTCATCCCCGACCGCACTAGCCGCCGTCAACGCTTCCTCTACGTCGCCCGCCTCAAGCAGATTCATCCCTTGCACATGGTTCGCCCATACGCCGGCCAAATAATCCGCTTGCAGCTCATATTTTACGGAAAAGGCATTCGCTTCTTTTTCCGTGTCTACATCCTCCCATTCGTCTTCGCCGCTGCCGAGTAGCGTTTGCACGTGATGACCGACTTCGTGCGCGACAACGTAAGCCATGGCGAAGTCGCCGGGGGCATTCAGTTGATATTTCAAGTCGTCGTAGAAACTCAGGTCGATATAGACGCTCCGATCGCCCGGACAATAGAACGGCCCGACATACGATTGTTGAGTGCCGCACGCGGAGTCGACAGATCCCGAATACAGAACGAGCTTCGGCTTCTCGTAGACGAGCCCCCGCTCCGCGAACACCGCTGTCCACACGTCTTCCGTATCTGCCAGCACAACCGAGATAAACTGGGCCCTCTCATCGTCTTTGATCGGGTCAACCTCGTCGGAAGATTGGACGAAGGCCGCGATTTGATTCAGCACAGCTCCCGGATCTCCCCCAAACAACAAGTAAGCGATAATCGTGACGACGAGGCCGACTCCGCCGCCGATGATTTTGCCGCCGCGCCCTTGGCGAACCTCGACGTTGTCGCTCTCTCTTCTGCCTCTCCACTGCATGACGGCTCTTCCCCTCTCTCTATGCAATCCGAGTTGTCCCCGCGATAAGACTTATTCGTCGCCCTGCGGCCGGCTCACAAGGGTATCGTATTGCATGAGCAGCTCTCTGGACGGGCGAATACCTAGTTCCTTGTTCAGCAGCCTAACATAGTCGGTATATTGCGCGGTCAGCCCTTTTTTGTCCCCCATTCGCCAGCGGTACTCCATCAGCAAACTAACGACGGATTCGTCGAGAGGATCGCGTTCATGCAGCTTGAACAGCAGCTTCGACCCGGCGTCGAGCATCCGCAGCTCCAAGAGCGATTGGGCGAGACTTTTGACGAACTCCGCATAACATTTGGACAATCGCTCCGTTTCGTGAATAGCCCACACATACGCCTTGTTGCCAAACAAGTCGCCTGTGTACAACCTCTCCGTTTTCAGAAACTTGTCCGCTTCGGATGGCTGCAACCGTTCGGCTGCATCTAGCTCGCCAGCTTGCTCTTCGAAAACCTGATAGTCGACGACAGCATGCGGAAGCTCAAGCGCATAGCCGTCATTCTCGGAGCGAACCGCCTCTCTCAACCCAAGCGGCTCCAGCGACTTGCGTAATTGGTAGATGGCCGTGTTCAAATATTTCTCGGCGTTGCTCTGCGTCATCCCTCCGAAAATCGCCGCGACAAGCCGGGCGCGCGAGATGCGATCGCCTCGGTGCATAAGCAAGTAGGCAAATAACTCCGCGCTTTTGCCCGAAATCCACTTGACGCGCCCCGCCTCTGTGCGGATCGAAAAATCGCCAAGCGTCGTAATGCGCACCGTATCCTCCGGACGGAGCACCGCTGTATCCGTTGCCTCTCCCGAGCCGGACGAGCGAACTGCCGACCTTCCGGCCAATGCGCGGTGGACGGTGCGCTCCAGTCGTTCTTGCGTCACCGGCTTGACCAAATAATCGAGCGCGGACAATTCGAAAGCTTCCAATGCAAAATGCTTATGCGAAGTGACGAACACCACTTGCATTTTGCTGCCCGCTCGCTCCAGCCCGGAAGCGAACGACATGCCGTCTTTCCCTGGCATGGAAATATCCACGAACGCGAGTTCGATATCTTCTCGCTCGCTCAGAAACGCATCCGCCGAAGCCGCGTCGGAGAACGTACCTGCAACTTGCAAGGCGGGGAATTTCGCCAGCATTTTGCGCATAATCAGATGCATGACGGGATCGTCGTCAACTAAAATCGTCTTCATGAGCGCTCACCGCCGTTTCCTCGCCCGCCATCGTTCCGTTTTCGTCGCCGATCGCCCGGGGCAATGTTAAATAAAATGTTGTTCCCTCGCCGGGAACGCTATCGAACTGCAGATGACCGCCGTGAATGCGCAGAAACTCACGCGTTAGCATTAGGCCAAACCGTGCTTCCCCGGCTTCATGTCCGCTCCCCTGCTCCACGAAGAACAACTCCTCCTGCCGCAGCAGCCGGGATGTCGTCTCGTCCATGCCGGAGCCGTCGTCCCGGACGAACACCCGGACGAAGTCATCTTCCGGCGTTGCGCCGACTTCGATGTTGCCGCCGATCCCTGTAAATTTAATGGCGTTGGACAACAGATTGCGGAAAATCAGATCAAGCATCTCTTTGTCGGCATTCACGGTTAAGTTCCCATCTATTCGCTCGAGCAGCCGGATGCTTTTCCGATTGGCGCGCGCCCCCGCAAGCGCGAGCGCCTGGCGAACGACCTGCCGCAAATTCCACGCCATCGGACGGAACGCGACTTCGCCGCGCTGGCTCCGATACCAGTCCAGCAAGTTGTCGACGAGTTGGAATGTGCCGCGCACTTGCCCTCTAATCTCGCGAAAGACTTCGGCATTCGGAATGTCCTCATTCTCATTCTCTTCCTCGCCCGCCGCCGTCTCTTCTTCGAGCAATTCGGTCAAACTGACGAGATGCGCGATCGGATCGCGAATGTCATGGGCGACAACGGTAAACAGCTTGTCCTTAAAGGCATTAAGCTCCATCAGCTGACGCGCGTTCTCGCGCAGCCTTGCTTCGTTCTCTACTAGCTCGGTTACGTCGCTGAGCAGCAGCAGCTTGCCGATTGGCGCTTTACCCGTATCGTAAATGCCGGCAAGGCTGCAAGCGTAATGCTTGAATATTCGGCCGTCGGAGCGGCGGAAGGCGAAACGCTCTTCGCTCGGGCCTGCGGCAAGAATAGGTTCGAGCAATTCCGGATAGGCAGCCAGCGCCTCTTCGACCGGCACGGGCAGACTCCTTTGATCACGAAGCTCAGGCAATATGGCTTGAGCTGCAAGATTGCGGCTGACGATCTGGTTCTCGTAGTCGAGCAGCACGACGCCATCGCGGATCGTCTCGAACACTTGGGCTTGGGCGAGCGGAGTCAGCCTCAACAAGTTAAAGCGGAAGATCGCCCATGCGTACAAGACGCCTGAAGCGGCGAATCCAAGCGGTGTCATGTCAATCTTGAACCCGGACCACATCACCAGGTTAAACAGCATTGGGAACGCTGCGCCTACGATCAGCAACAACACTTGCTTGCGCACAACCGGATTCGCCCGCCAGTACATCGGTACGAACACAATGAAGCAGCAGACGAGCAGCGCATAATTGTAAACGGTATGGATTTGATACCATGGGCCTTTAACGGTCGTATAGAGCGGGAACTCCCCTTGCGCATTCGGCACGAAACGCTCGTAGATCAAATGATGCCACTCGTTCGTCAGATGAAGCGCGAAAATGATCGATGGCACGATGAACAAAAGCAGCGCATACTTCGGCTGCGCACGGGACGCCACGCCCGTAAATTGGAGAATAAGCAGCAGCCACAGCGCCACAAGGAATGGGATGCCTAGGTATTGCACATTCAGCGCGAGTTTAACCTGAAACAAATTGCGGCTCAGAAGCTCGAACGCATAACCCGCGGAATAGAAAGTCGCGGCCAGCATCGTCAGCGTCATCGTACGCGCGATCGCAAGCCATCGCTTACGGTAAGAAAGCGCCGCAACGAACAATGTCACGGACGCCGCCAGCAGCAGCATCATCACCATCATCATTTTGAGCACCCTGCCCGCCTCCTCTCTCGTTGCCGCCATTTACGTCGCTCGCCGCCATATGCCGCCTAAAGCTTCCCGTCGGCAGGAAGATAAACGACAAATTGGCTCCCTTTGCCACGTTCGCTTGCCGCCGTTATCGTTCCTCCGTGCTGCTCGACAATTTCCTTGGCGATGGCAAGACCAAGACCGCTTCCCGTGGACGGATCGGACTGCGCTCCCCGGTTCGCCCTTTCGAAAATGCGGTCGAGGTTCTCCGCATCGATCCCCTCGCCCTCGTCTTCCACGCTAATTCGAACGCCGTCCGCGTCAATCGTCGCCGCAAGTTTGACTCGCTTATTCGCCGGAGAATATTTGCAAGCATTGTGTACGAGATTAGATAACACCCGCCTTATGCCGTGCTGATCGATCGTGATAATCTTATCGTCCTCGCCGCGAATTTCAGTCTCGCACCGCAGCCCTGCGATTTCAATAAACTCCTCAAGCAGGACGAATTCCTTCCCGATCCATTGCTTCATATGGACCTCTTCGGTCGAATCGTAGGGCGAAACCTCGTCCCGCTCTTCCAGGCTCAGCTTAAAAAAATCGTCGATAAACCGAGTGATGTAGCGTACTTTCTCATATAGATTTTCCAGATGTTTGTTCTGCTCTCCCGGATGCACCTGGATGCCGAGCATCATCGCTTTGATCCCGCCCTGCACGACGGTCAGAGGCGACCGCACGTCGTGCGAGATGTTCTGCAGCAGCTCGTTGCGCCTTCTCTGGGCTTGCACGAGCTTCTCGGTTCGCTCCTTGACTGTCATCTCCAGCTCTTCGTTCCACCGCTCCAACGTTCGCACAAGCTTCGCCTGGTTGGCAATCATTTGCTGCTGCGCGTTATGCTTATCTCTCTCGATTTGCCTTGTTTGATAGGACAGCGCGGCCGAGAATACGATAAACTCCGCAATGGAGCCAAGCTGATAGCCGTAATGAGTCAAAATGTTGTAATCGGCCAAGCTGAACGTGTACATGATGGACGGTGCGGCAAGGCCGATGACCGCGATCATGCCAAGCATAATATATCTGGCCGCGATATTGCCTCGGAACACGCTGACGCTAATCGAAGTAATCAGAAATAAACAAACGACAAACTCATACCAGATCGCGATCGTCGACAGCCACGACCAATGAAAGAGCAGAGCCAATACGAGGAGCGGCGAAGCCCATTGAATCATTTTGGCCACATCATGCATCGGAGGAGCGAACACGCGCAGTTGCAGCACTTTTTCCAGAAAAAACACCACAAACCACAAACAAAGAATAAAGAAAAAAAGAAAGATGCCTTCATAGGTATCGAAAGTGCGCAGGAGCAGCCGGATCAGCCCGTTCTGTTCCCCGAGCATCTCTTGCGGCAATCCGTTCCAGAACAACTGAGACAAAGCGAAGAGAACGATATACACAGAGTAATAGAGGTAAGCGATGTTTCTCATGAAGATGAACATCGAGAAAATATACGCCGCCATAAGCAGAACGAAGCCGTAATACAGGCCAAACAGGATATACTCGGTTCTCAGCTTGACGGAGTATGCCGGAGAACGCATCAATTCGAGCGGGAGGATCATCGACCCTTCTGTCGTCGCTCGAAGATAAAGCGTAACGGAGCGATCGGTTGGGAGGGTAAGCTCGTAAGCCCAATAGTGATCCTTCAGCTTTGCAGGCCGATGCCCGTCCACATACAGCTCTACCGTATCTACGACAGGGTTCGACAGGCGCAGCACCCAGCGATCCGACGAAGTCCCGTTCGTTATCGTCGCCCGGACCCAGTAGGCTTTTCCTTCAAGCCCGAAAGCGGAACGCCCATCTGCGGGTGCAAACTCCATCTCCGCTTCCGGCGCCCGGACCTGATCGTAGGTCAGCGTTCCTTCCGGGTCGGAGAACACTTGCATGCCCGCGTTTAAAGTAACCTTATCTAGCTCCTCGGTTAAATGAATCTCCGAACCGGACACAACGTCCCCGCCGGCTTCGCGTTCATTCGGCATAAAAATGAACCAGACGAGCGCCACGCCAGCAATAAACAGAATAATCGAGAGAAAAAATAGTCGATTGTGCTCCGCCAAGGTTTTTTTCATAAAACAACCTCTCTGAACGTCCGTATCTCTTGCCCTACGGCTTCCTTCTACTATAGTACCACCGCTATGTAAAAAATGTTAATATACCGATAGAGTCATTCCTTTCACGCTAACGCCATGCACGAAGGAGGCTTCAAGGTGAATCCTGAAGTCATATTCGTTATCGACGACGACCCGGATATCCAGCGTCTGATGACCGCTTTTCTATCCCACGAGGGATACGTTGTCCGGAATGCGCCAAGCGCCGTCCAAGCGCTTGAGCTGCTCGCGATCGAGGAACCGGATCTCATCATTATGGATATCCAGATGCCCGACATGGACGGTATTACGCTCTGCGACAATATTAGAAAACAATATGAGCGACCGATTCTGTTCGTATCCGGTTCGCAGAGTCCGGAACATAAAGCGTTGTCCCTGAAATCCGGCGGCGACGATTTCATTAGCAAGCCTTTCGACCCTGAAGAGCTTGTATTGCGGGTGAAAGCGAATTTGCGCTGGAGTCATCTGCTCGACCGAGAGCCCGCAAGCGAGACTAAAGGGACGAAGCTGGAATTTCCCGGGCTAAGCATCGACCTGGAACGACTGACGGTTACGGTGAATCGTGAGCCTGTGTTTCTTCTCGCCAAGGAATTCCAACTGCTCCTCGCGCTCGCCAAGAAGCCGAATCAAGTGTTCCACCCCCAGCAGCTTTACCGTCAAGTATGGGAGGATGACGCCAACTACTCCAAAGATACCGTGAAAACTCATATTTCCAATTTGCGCAAAAAAATAGAGCCGATCCCGGCTCTTCCCCGATACATCATTACGTCCGGGCGATTAGGTTACAAGTTCAACCCGTACGGCACCGTCGAGGTAGCAGCTACTTCCGAATAATAAGCGTGTACACTCCCAGTTGCTTGAGATGATCCAGCATCTCTCTTGTCAGCGTCACGCCGGAAAGCATGGCAATGCTCCCGGTAGCGGTAATGACATCGTCGGCAAGCACATCGCCGGGATTGGCACCGTGAATCGATATCGTTTTCTCCATATTCAGCTCATCTCCAGCTTGTAATAAAGCGGCATCCGCGAGGAATGCCGCTTTTTTCTGCCGTTTGACTTCTCATTGCGTAAAGTAGTCCATCATCGCTTTTCTTAAAGCGGCTCTCGTGACGGTCTGGAATACCGTTAGATTATCGGCCAAACCAAGCGAGGCGAGCGGCGCGACAGAGTTCATGATATTCAGAACCTGGAAGCCAAGCTCGTTATGGTACACGTCCCATAACGTACCCCATACATCGCCAGGGCTGTATCCCGCCTGTACCAGTTGAATGCAAGCCGGTATCCAACCCCAGCCGAGCTTCTTCATGACACGGGCAGCGTCATTGGAGCCGAGCCCCGCTTCGCGCATAATCGCAAACGGTATACCTTCGGAGAGATCCGTCAGCATCGCGCTGATCGCGCTGTCCAAATCCGCTTGGATGAAGCTCACGCCGATATTCGAGACCGATTTAAGCGCCTCGTACACCTGCATATCCGTAAAATATCTGCGATCGTCGTAGGACTGCATCAAGGATTGTCCAAGCTGCACAAGCGTCAGCGTCGAATTTCTCGCGACCGCTTGGGCGATCGTCGCCAAAGTCCATGGACCTTGCGGGCCGAACCACAAGCTTATGGCGTAGTCATAGGGATTGCAATTTACTTGCTTCAGCGCTTTGACCAGATCGTCGATATTCGTATAACCGTTATTGTACAAGTATTGGACCATCATGGCCGGGCGCGGGTCCGCACCATACACGACCGTGACGACCGTCTCCATCGGATAATTCATGGCACGCAAATTTTTCACAAGCTTATTGGGGTCGCTCAACACCCGTCCGATATCGGCGAGCGGATAGCCAACCTCGATCAGATAGCGAAGCGTGTCGCGCAGACTGTATTGCCATATCCCGCTCAGTAAATAATTGGCGTTGCTCACACTCAAGCCAAGGTTGCGGAACTGCATGATCGCCGTCGCATCCCCATTGCTTATACTATAACGGATGGCATCGAACAGATCCGTGAAACCCGCTTGCTTCATCGCAACGAGAATATCTCCTTGCGACTTGTTCGGAAAAGTCCCCTTAAGAGCGGGATAGACGGCAAATCCCTTGTACGCCCACCGCAGCAGTTCCGCCGCCACGCTTTGCATATCATTGTTGCCGAATAGCTGTACCAGAACACGCGCCATCGCATCGGCCGCTTCACCGTGAAAGTTAACGTAGTTAAATGCAAATAGGATGCTCTCTTTCGAATACCCGGCCTGATTTAACAGTCGTGCGGCCGCGACGCTATCGAGATTACGGTAGGTTTGCTGTATGACTGCCAGCACGTCATAAGCTTTGTATTGATGTGCAGCCATCCAACCGACATACAGCGCAGCAGGATCGAGCCCGTAATAAGCGCCGATTTTGCCAACAATTCCATCCTCACTCAGTCCGAACAGCCGATTAGCCATCATGACTTCGAGCACAGCGGAAGTGTCCAGCCCGTATACGCGTTCGAGCACGCCTATCGTTTCTTCGAACGATTTGCCGAGCGACTTCATGACGCTTATCGCATATTTCGCAGTGCGAACATCAGATGCCTTAAGCGTAGCTTCAAACCGGTTCGTCACTTCGGGATACACGACGGCCATGACGTTATCCATCGTCGACAGTGCGCCTTCTTTATAAATGTAACCGTCGCAGTACGCCTGGAATATCGCCACCAACACGTTATCCCGCGAATATCCGGTAGCCTTGAGTCCTTGTGCCATTGCAACGGAATCCGTACTCTTGAACTGATCTTTAAGCGCCACCGCCGCCTGAGTTGCCGAGTAGTTGCCCCGGAACAATGACTGGGCCATCACGGCGAACGGATCGACATTAAATACATCAGTCACCGTTGCCGTGACGTCTGCAGATGAATAACCAAGCTGCGGAGCGCTCAGCCATGCCGTAACTGACGGTACGGCTTGTTCCGCGTTTCCGGCGTACAGATTGCGAAGAGCCGTTGCTATCTCATTCAAATTGTAGCCGAGGGTGTGTAGCGCTAGTGCCATATCGTTCATTGAAGTCCATTTGTATAACAAGAAATTGGCCACTTCCGTCGAGCTGTATCCTGCGGACTTGAAAACGGCTCCGTTCAAATTCAGCCCGTCGCCGATCTGATTCATGGTGAATCCGCCGGACGCAAAATCAGCGATAAGCGTCATCGAGTCGGTATGGTTGTATGTTTGCTGCAAAATATTCTTTATCGTCACGAACTCGTACATGGCCGGAACGGACGAACCTTTTAATGCACGAATGGCTTCTTCTGATGATAGACCGTATACTTCCTTGAGCACCTGCCCAAGGAACGGAACGTCGGTCGCTCCCACGAACATCCGGGTCCGGCCCATGAAGTTGAGCATGTCGGCTGCCCCGTAACCGGCCGCTTCCGCGATCGCTCGGGCCGTTTCGACTTTGCTGAAAACGAGCTGTAAATCCACAGCGGCTGTATCGTAGTTCGCATAGCCCGCTCCGACCCAGAACTTGGCGATGTCCGTCGCGGAATACCCCGGGATCGGCTCGCTTGTCGTCGTATTCAAGCCGCTTGCCGCGAGAAGTCTGATCAGATTCGGGCTGTTTGAGGACGAATAAACTTTAAGCGACAAAGACTTCAACACATTGCTCATACTGAGCAATGGATAGCCCGCATTGCGCAGCTCGAGTACAATGTTGGTCGCTTGCGCCTGCGTAAGCGTGTTCGAGGGCGCAAGCCACTGCACAATATCGCCCGCATTAAACCCGGCTCGGACAAGGCCGGCAACAACGGTCACCTGACCTGGCCCCATCGTCGTGACCGTTGTCGCGCCGAACTGGGTTAGCAGAGCCGCAATTTCCGCAAGGCTGCCGCCATATCTCTTCCGCACCGCGTTCGCCGATTCAGCCGCATCGTAGCGATAGGTAGCCGAAGAAGCAGGGTCCGTCTGCATCAATTGCGCCATCAGATCCGCCTTCGTGCGGATATCCGGGTTCGTCGCCATAAGCGCGCCGGCCGTCTCCAGAGCCGAGTAACCGCCAAATTTCAGACTGGAAACGACGGTATCCGTCCGGTGGTCGAGGGAATACAAGAAGTTATACGCTTCCTGCACCGTGAACGAACCTCTTAATGCGGCTAATGCGTCGGCCTGAGTAGGTGCATAGGCGAGGCCGAACCAAATGTCGCCGATCGCGAATCCAGCGGCACTCATCACTTTTACCGTATCCGACGGCGACACGCCATAATTTTTCAGGAACATCTTCCCAACGTCCGCCCCGGCGTAACCGGCATCCTTGAGCAGATTGGCGGCGCGATCCGGTGTCGTTGCGTAAATATCTTTAAGCACCGGGCCGACGCAGCTTGGGTTGTTGTTGCTGTTCGGATTGGTGTTGTCAGCACAGCCTGCACTGATACCGGCAGCCTTCAGCGCCGAGACGGCTTGCCAATCGTCGTTACCGTACACTTCCTTCAGCACGCGTCCGACATCGTTGCCGAAGCCGTTGTAATTACGCATGGCAAACAATTTGATCGCCCGTTCATTACTCGTACCATAATAAGTACGAAGCGACTCCGCCAGCTTCACATTCGGGAAAAACCAACTGTTGGCCACAACCTGTTCGTCGGTATAACCCGTCTGTTGCAATGCCCTTACCCAGTCGTCGGATTGACCGTCGAGGTAACTGAAGTTTTTGCCCAAATTCTGCACGTTAAGGATGCCCGCTTCTTTCATTCCAACCAACAGATGATAGACGCTAATGCCTTGCGGCAATAGCAGACCAGGCATATTCTCGTTGGTAATGCGATAGACGGTGTTCAACGCTTTAATAAGCGCATTCGTGTTGTAGCCGCCCTCGATTAATGCTTTCGCCGCGATTCCTGCATTTACGCTCGCGTTATCTTTCAAATCCGTCGCCGTCTGCTCGGCGGTCATCCCCAGCATCCGGTCGTAAGCCGCTCTTCCGGACGGCGTGCTGCCGTCAGTGAAATCCTTCCAGGTTAAGGCGGGGAGCGCCTTATTGTCAGTGGAGCGGATCGAGCCCGGGGTGTAGGTCAGTTCCAGCGCACTCGGATGCACCGATGCAGCGAGCGCCAGTTCGATTCGTGTCGTCGATTCCGACAGCGTCGCACCTGTAATCGCAACCGTCGAACCGGAGTCCTTAAGCGAAAAACCCGCAGGCGATACGGGCAAGCTGGCCAGTGGTTTGCTGAACAGCAGCGTCACTTTCGTCAAGTCCGGGCTGACCATCGCGCCGGTAATCGCCGGCACGTCCGGAATCGAGACCGTTTGGCTGCCGCCGAACGAATAGCCCGGCTTCGCAAGCGATAGCGTATAAGTGGCGCCGCCGGTCAGGAAGCCTTGCGCTCTGTAATTCGCGCCCCCATCCGTGCTGCTGATCTTCGATACAAGCGCAGGCATCCCGTCGGCATTCACCATGATAAGATTAGCTGAGGTCAAATTCGGGACTGCCGGCGCCAGCTTCAGATCGAATCCGGCGGCCGTCGGATTGTCGACCGTTACTGCAACGCTCGTAACCGACGGAGCGCCGCCCGCCCCTGCTCCCGTTCCTTGCGTCACCGTTCCTCCGACATTAGCCGAGATACCGTCAGCGATAACTGTCTGAGCCGGCTTCTGGACAATCGTAACGCCCGGCGCCGTGACCGAAGCGGTCGCGATTTTCCCGTCTCCTTTAATCGTCGAGGACGCGCCTGCGTTTACGGTCCCTACCTGCACGTTTTTCTGCAAAGTGATATCCGCCCCTGCGGCTTGTTCCGTCAGAGTCAAATTGTCGACTTTGCCGTTCGTCACGGTCAATTGCGCCGCAGCGACGAGCACGACATTGGGAAAGTCTCCATCTAGCGTCACTTCGCCGGTCGTCGACACTTTCACTGTGCCGTAGCTAGCCCCGCTTCCGCTGGCCACTTGCAACGTCGCGCCGGATCCAACCGTCACTTGATCGACCGCCGTCGAACCTTCGATCACGACTCTGACCTGTCCGTCGACCTTCGTAATGAACACCCGGGTCAACGTTGAATTCAGTACGTGCACGCTGTTTTTGCCGCCGCCTTTGACCGTCGTCGTCCCTTCGACGACGACGTGGTCAAGCGTAACGTCACCTTCGCCGATCCCTTCGCCGAGAAGAAGATCGCCTTTGATCGTGACATTCCTCAGCACGACATTCGGCACATTGATCGCGACATTACCTGTAATCGTCTCCGTCCCGGTCGCCGGCCCATACGTTCCCGCCTTATCAATGGAAGACGGTGCCGTCTTGCTTCCCGACGACTCTCCTCTGACGCGCTGCAACAGAACAACAGCTTCGGCGCGCGTGAGCGGCTTGGCTGCTTTGAACAGATTGCCGTCATACCCTTTCATGATCCCGGCTTTCACAACCGCGCTAATAGCGCCGCGACTCCATGAAGCCATATCTTTCGCATCGGCGAACTTGCCGGCCTCGACCTGGCTGCTTGTGTTTAGCTTAAGCAATCTGGCGAGCACAACGGCCGCTTCTCCCCGCGTAACGGGAGACTCCGGATGGAATAACCCTTTCCCGTCTCCTTGCATATATCCCGCTTCTTGCGCCCGCGCGACGTCCGCGGCGTACCACTTCGCGGACGGAACGTCCGCGAAAGATCCTGCTGCCGCTTTCGTGTATTTGAACGCCCGGTTAATCATCGCCGCCAATTCGGCGCGAACGACTTTGCCTTCTGGATGAAAGTTGCCATCCGGAAAGCCACTGGCCAACCCTTCCTGCAGCCACATCTGAATCGTCGCTTCCGCCCAATGGCCGGAAATATCCGTATTGACGGGCGACTCGCTCGGAGATTTGGCCGGAGCCGAGGCCGTTGCCGAAGCCGAGGCCGTTGCTGCAATAAAGTTTGCCAAGTCCGACGCACTCGCCGTGGCCGAATAACCGGAATATTGCGGCAGAAGCTGCACGAGCATTGCAACAACCAGCAACATCGCGACAAATCCCCGTGTTCGTCCTTTCATGTTCCTCTTCATTATTTTCCGCCTCTCGCTCTCTCAAATTCCGGTCGATTTCTGCATGAATCGACACCGTTCTCTTGAGCATACAAGCGGTCGGTAAAATTGCGGTAAAATGATATTTTTTATTTGGGTGGATATAAGCAAAAACGCCTTCGGCGTCCATCGATGAACAAACGGAGAATGTGCCGCGAATAAGGGCGATCGATTGACACCTGTACGGGTACATTTGAGTGAAAATTCGTACACAATCGGAGAATCGGTAGTTGGGCGTGCGTATTTGGGTGAAAATTCATACACAATCGGGGGGATCGGCTACTAGGTGGCGCATTTGGGTGAAAATTCGTACACAATCGGACGAGTCGTCAACTGGACTGGCGTATGTGTATGAAAATTCATACACAATCGGGTGAATCGGCAACTGGACGGGCGTACGTGACGAGAAACAGTTACGCCGTAGTAGTCAACAGCGACAAGATTGTTGTTCATCGTGCCGTCGTAGTTAAAAAAACGCCAATTCCGCTGCCGCATCCTTAGCTAGCAACGAAATTGACGTTTCTGTACGATTCAACTCTTTTGCAGAGAGGGCCTTAATATTGTCCTTTAATGACAAAATACGATCCTCGGATCGTTCCGGCCAATTTGGACTTCTGCCTGGCAAACTTAAACTTCTCTAGCTCCTTCGGTATCTCCATACCCTCAGAAAGCTTAAAACCAACTGCCCGCTTCTTAGGATCGTCAACCGTGTACATGACATTAAGGCTAAGACCGTCTTCATAGAAGACATAGGTGAATTGAATATTTTCCACCTGAAAACGCGATGTTTCCAACGGTTTGGCCGCAAATTCGATATTGCGTTCCTCTTTCAAAATGCGGTTCACATAATCAAGATTCTCCTGACTTTCGCTTGCCGGAATAACCGTAAATTCATGCTTGTATTTGTTCATAAAGTAGCGAGCTTCATTCGCGCGTAATCCAGCGAGCGCTTCTGCCACAGGCGAAGACTCTAAACCGATTGTAGACACCTTATTAAAGTCAACGATATACGACATTAAAACTCCTCCTCTTACTTTTAATATTCGACCAACATTCGACATGAATGCGCCGAATCCCTTCCTATCGAATCAAAGTGTGCCTACTTCATACACGACTAGTCTTCCCGTGAAAGCCCTAACTCTAACGCCGCTGCTTCCATGATTAGAGGACAAAAATAATAACCAACTTCTTTCCCCCACATGTCCCTCATAATGCTAACAAGTTGCTCAAAAGACTACTGCGTGCGGTAAACGCGGCGGCGGGACGGCTGTAGTTGCTCAAAAGACAACTGCTTGCGGGAAACGCGGCGGTGGGACGGCTGTAGTTGCTCAAAAGACAACTGCGTGCGGATCCCGCCCCAACGACAAAAGCGCGAGAAGCGAAGGGAAAAATGCCCCCTACGTTTCTCGCGCTGTTAAATACACAGCCGACAATCTGCCCGACAATCACACCTTACAATTCTGCCGTCATACCGCCGTCGGCAACCAGTGTCGATCCCGTCATGAACGAATTGTCCGGGCTCGCGGCGAACATGACGACGGCAGCAATTTCTTCCGGCTGCCCGACGCGGCCGATCGGCTGCGATTGATCCCACTGCTTCATAATTTCTTCCCGAGGCGTATCGAGGTTTTTCACGCTGCTTTCCAACATCGGCGTCCGCACGGCGCCCGGCAGCACAGTGTTGGCTCGAATATTCTGCTTCGCGTAATCAAGCGCAATCGCCCGTGTGAGACCAACGATACCTGCTTTGGATGCCGCATACGCCGAATAACCATCAAGCGTAGCGAGCGCATGAACGGAGCTTACATTAACGATGACTCCTCCACCTTGTTGCAGCATGGTCGGTATTACACCTCTGCAGAACAGGAAAATGGAAGTCAGATTATTCGTGATCACGCCATTCCACTCTTGCAGGCTCATATCCGTCAACCTGATCTGCGGGCATACGGCAGCATTGTTCACCATGACGTCGATTCGTCCGAATAGCTCCAGCGTTTGTCGGATCACACCCGTAACGTCGAGTTCGGAAGAGACGTCAGCGGCCATGGCCACCGCAAGGAGCCCTTCGCCCGTTAGCTGCGACGCAACAGCCTCGACTTTGCTGAGCGTACGGCCTACGACGACGACTTGAGCGCCGGATTCGGCAAATCGCCGAGCAACCGCCTGGCCGATGCCGCCTCCGCCTCCCGTCACGATCACTACTTTACCAGCCCAGTTCATTGCGCACCTCGATATTGTCAGACATGATCTGCCACAAATTTGTTTCTAAGCGTTCCGATACCCTCAATCGTGGCTTCGGCCACGTCTCCCGGCTTCAGCCATACTTGAGGTTTCTTGCCCATTCCAACTCCCGGCGGCGTACCCGTACTGATCACATCCCCAGGCTGCAGCGTAATGGTGTTGGAGAGGAAAGAAATCAGATGCGGTATGTCGAAAATCAATTCTTTCGTGTTGGAATTTTGCATCGTCTCGCCGTTCAGCTTCAAAGAGATGGCAAGATTACCCGGGTTGGCGATCTCGTCGGCGGTAACGATCCACGGCCCAACAGGAGCAAAGCCGTCAATCGCCTTCCCGCGCGTCCATTGCGGCTCGTTTAACTGAATATCGCGGGCGCTCACGTCGTTTAACACCGTATAGCCGAAGACATGATCCATCGCTGCCTCTCTCGACACTCTTTTCGCGGTTTTGCCGATGATGACGGCCAGTTCGACCTCGTAGTCGCATTGGGTCACTTCCGCTGGGATCACAATCTCATCCTCGTGGCTGGCAAGGCTATTGTTATACTTAGGGAAAAGAACCGGCACCTTAGGCACTTGCGCGTTCGATTCGATCACGTGATCGTAATAGTTCAGCCCGATACAAATGATCTTCTCAGGGTTTGTAATCGCTGGCAGTAGTTTGACTTCGTCCAAGCGATACGAGACACTGCCCTCTATTAACGATTCGATGTTAGGCTGCCCAATGACGTCCTTCGCAGTATCGACCTTATTTAGGACGTTTACCGTCGAATCGCCTTCCAACAAGCCTACTTGAAGTTTACGCTCTTGATCTTGCAAATGATAGAACTGCAGCAACTTCATGATTCTGCCTCCTGGTTGTCTGGACTTAAGAAGAATTTCGCGATTTTACCGGGTCCTGTAATCAGCTTCTCGAAGCACGCGCCGCCTTCGCTTAAGCGCGCCGTCTCCGTCCACGGAAGCAGATGAGTTCTCCCTTGCGCGATCCAGCGCAACGCCGTCTCGAAGTCATCCTGCGAATAAGCAAAAGCGCCTTTCACGGTCACTTCGCTCCGGATCATATCATTAATTGGAAGGTTACTGTCCGCCTCGTGCAGTCCCGTGAAGACGACTCGTCCCCCTGCCCGGACCCCGGCAACGCTTTGTTGCCGGGTTATTCCCGCACCAACCGCATCGATGGCGGCGTCGAAACCGCCGGTCACATCCATGCCTTCCAGCGATGTGACCGCAATCCCCCCAAGCTCCCGGGCAATCTCGAGTCTCGCTTCATTCAAATCCACGATGACCGCATCCCGAACACCGTACACTTGAGCCGCTTGCAGAGCGAACAGTCCGATCGGCCCCGCGCCATAGATGAGTAACCGGTCCGTCGGCTCAAGCTCGAGCAGTCTGCATACATGAACGGCACAGGCAAACGGTTCCGCCAATGCGCCTTCCTCAAACGTCACCGTATCGTCTAATTGATATACATTACGGGCCGGCACAGCCACAAACTGCGCGAAAGCCCCAGGCTTGTGCGCACCTAACAAGTTTCTGGATCCGCAAAGCTGGGATTGTCCGTTGCGGCAATAGCGGCAAGTGCCGCAAGTAATCAGCGGATTGGCAGTCACGCGATCGCCGGCGCTAACCCCTTCTACCTGATCTCCCGCCTGCGCGATAACGCCGGAAAATTCATGCCCCATAATCAGGGGCGGTTTACGCAAAGAGTTGTGGCCCAAATAACCGCTGAGCTCCGAACCGCAAATGCCGACGCGCTCTACGCGGATCAGCACTTCATCCGGCTTGATCGACGGAACCGGAACTTCCCGGATGTTCATGCTGCGCGGTCCTTCATACACTAATGCCTGCATACCCACAAGCTTTCCTCCTCTATTCCACCCGTTCCCTTTTTTCCCATCCTTGCTTAAACAACGGCAACCAGTGTCCGGGATGGTACGGATACTTCGACGCTTCCTCCAGATTCAGTTCTACCCCAAGGCCCGGCCGTTCCGGCGGCTGCAAGTAACCGTTCTCCACTTTGAAAGGAGGCGTGAAGATGTCTTGCGCCCATGAATGGTTAAAGTCGTCGAATATCTCGTGCAGGAAGAAATTCGGAGTCGCCATATTCAGATGAGAGCAAACGATCGAACAAATCGGACCTTGCGCGCTGTGAGGAGCAGTCACCCCGTTATGAGCGTGAACCATGCCGCAAATCTGCTTGGAGGCGCTCAGTCCGAGGAACTGTGGCTCCAATTGGACAATATGAACGGCGTCATGCATGAGAAGCTCCGCGAACTGTTCTCGAGTGTAGTAATCTTCGCCGCAAGCGATCGGCACCGGGCTGCGCTTTGCAACTTCGATAACCGATGAGACGCGGTGAGGAGGGACCGGCGCTTCGAACCAGGTCGGACTATACGGGGCCATAGCATCGGCGAATTGCAATGCAGTGTGTACGCTGAAGCGATTGTGACCTTCGATCAAAATGTCGACATCGGGCCCGACCGCTTCGCGAACAGCGGCAATATTGCGAATGGCGCTTGCAAAATCAGCTCTGTCTATCGTGCGCCAAGCCGCACCGAACGGATCGAATTTCAGTGCCGTATACCCTTTGTCCACAACTTCCTTCGCCTGATTGTAGAAGCTTTCTTCGTTTGCGTCCCCGCGATACCAGCCGTTCGCATAACACCGAAGTTTGTCATGGCATTTGCCTCCGAGCAGTCTGTACAGCGGCTGTCCTGTCGCTTTGCCCATAATGTCCCAGCATGCCGTCTCGATAGCCGCGAGTGCCGAACCTTGCACCTGCCCCCCGTCTGAGTACACGTCGCGAATGATTTTGAGCGAGATCATCTCTACATTAAACGGGTCCACGCCGAGAACCAAATGTTTCAGTTCGTGAATGGCGGCCTCAACCGTCTTCGTTAATCCGTTTAACGTTCCTTCCCCAATCCCCGTCAAACCTTCATCGGTTTCCACCTGGACGAACAGCCAATTTTTCCACGGGTTGCCTACAATATAGGTTTTCACATCTGTAATCTTCATGCCACGTAACCTCCATACCAAGGATGAATTAAACGTAGCACGATAAAATTAGATGCTCAAGATGTCACACTTGTATACATCAGAGCATAATTCGCTCCACAAACTTGATATGCCGTTTCACAAGCTCGATTGTCGCTTGCGGGTCTGCGCCTGCCAATGCATCGCGGATTTGCTTATGCTCGTCCAGGCTGCCCCATAAGCGTTGCTTGTTTTTGTAGAACGTTGTTCGGACAGCCATAAGGAACTTGTCCTGAATTCGGGACATCGCTTCTGCATACTCCTCGTTGGCCATTCCCGAGATGATCGTCTCATGGAACTGACGGTCTAGCTCCACGTAGCTGACGATATCTTCCGCCTGCACCGCTTCCGATTGCCGCGCCAGGTTTGTGTCCATTTTGTCGAAGAAAGCTCGATCCATCTTGCCTGTCAGGGCATTGGCCGCGAAAGTCTCCAAAGCGAGACGCAGTTCATAGATATCCATAATTCTCTTCAACGTTATTTCCTGGACGACAAAGCCCTGGTTCGGCATGAGTTTCACGAGCCCCATCATCTCTAGCCGGTCCAACGCTGAACGTATCGGTGTCTTGCTCATCTGGAGCAGTTCGCTGAGCATTTTCTCGGATAAGAACGTTCCGCCCTCCCACTCTCCATTAACGATTTTCCTCTTGATGTTCTGAAAAGCAGTGTCCCGCAACGTGATTCCTGCTGTCGACATGGTCGTAGTCTTCCTTTCCCTGATCGCATGATCTATGATGATCATACCCGAATACGAGAACGGAAAGGAAGAATGGAATGAGCAGTCCTTCCTTACGCCAATTGGCGTACGCACAAATACATGAGTGGATAGTCAACGGCGACTTCCCAAAAGGAACGGCGACTTCGGAAGTCGAGCTAAGCCGGAGGCTCGAGATGAGCCGTACCCCGATTAGAGCCGCATTGCAGCAACTCGAGCTTGAAGGTTATGTTCGGATCGCATCCAAACATGGCATTATCATCCTGGACTCTTCTTCCCAGCGCGTCGGCGATCTGCTCGAAATCGTGATCTCGATGACGTTGTTCTCCGTCTGCGCATCTAGATATTCCAGACTGGAGGAACTGCGCTCCTTTGCTTCCGCCAAAAACGAAGTTTTTCGCTCGTTGACCACCTCGGCGCACGATGATCTGCAGCCATTAATCGATTTCGAATTCGAGCTGCTTCGCGACATGATCTCGTTATGCCATAACGACGAAATGGCGCGAACTTTCCACTCTGCGAGTAGCAGACTCTTCTGGAGCCGTAATCGCAGAAGATGGCAGGCTCCGTTCACTTCCGAAACGATAAAAAACATCGGCGGCATCATCGACACGCTTGCCGATGATACTGCCGATGCGTTCCGCGAAGCTATATTCGCCTATTTGCATACGCTTAAGCGGACCTGGCTTTGATCCCTATTCGTCATGCTCGGTCACACTTCGGGCCGAGTACAAATAAGCAACATATTACCTTCAGGATCGAAGACGTGACAGCCTCGCATTCCGTCCGGAAACGATATGTGCCTCACCGCCGCTCATGAAGCCAACTCATCTGTCTTGTTGTACGATTTTTCATACAACACCTATTTCCAAGCCGCCTCTCCCCGACGATTTGTATGAATCCTCATACAAAACTCGCCATTCGTCGCTCAATCTCAGTCGTTTTGTACGATAGATCATACAAAAAGCCAAAAGACGAAGTTGCTCGAACATCATTTGTACGATAAATCGCACAAAAGTGCCGCCAGCTAGCAATAAGATGATCTGACCACAAAACCGAAACGAAGCCTTTTAGGATCATCAAACTTTGTTTTTATAAAAAGACTCGAATTCAGTAATAGAGTTGAAACGGTTCAATGATACACCTTCTGCCTTAAGGTGATTCTCTAACTTCTCTATAAGCTGCAGAACGGCTAATCTCAACGGTTCGAAATCCGTTGGATCCAACAGAGCAACAAGATCAGGATACCCAAAACGAACATAAAACTCTCGATGCTCACCCAAGTCGACAGTACTAGGCCAGCGTCCTTTTTCTGCCGAGTACAAAATTCGAGATAGCCCGTCTTGTAGACCAATGGCAACGAAGAATGCTGTCTCGTAATGGCCCTTTTCACATGCGGTTAAAAGTTTGTTCATCATCCCTCTTTCCTCTTCGTAGTATCCCTTCATACGATCTTTATAGGAGCGATTCTCTTCTTGGCCGTTTTGCCTCTCCGCTATAAGGCAAAGTGTATCCGCAATCAGTTGCTCACACGCTGACATTATTTCATCCGGTGTAGAACTGAACATAATGGTATCCAAGTATTGATCCAGTTGGTCTGGTTTTACCGGGAGATTTTTAACTTGCTCACGATAGTGGCCCCAACTACGCTTATAGTAAATTTGGTTCAAGAAACCAAGAGACATAAAAATGCTTCCCGCAATATTTTGAGCCTGGGTTCGACTATAAGATAGGTTCCTGGAGTTTTCGGCAATCCGCATTTTAGCCATGCTGATCAGGCATTCCTTTAACACAGATTCTGCTTTGCTAAGCATAACAGGTGCGCTGGATTCGCTCTCAATGTTGGATATCGTCTCGCGAAGCTTCATGAATCTCGCAAGATCCTCTTTCGAGCGGACGTACAATAGCTCACAGTCTGCTATAATCGTTGTATTCCACTCCTCTGATGCTGCCATCCTTTCAGCACGATCCCATCCGATTGGCCAAAAATCAAAACTTATCCCGTCGATAATAAACTGGCACTCTACTTGTCTACCTCTATCCGTGGCCGGGATGAAGAAAAAATCCAAATCCGATCGTTCAGTCGCTCGGCCCTGCAAATACGATCCGTAATATCCGATAATGGCAACATCTTGAGAGAAGTGAGTTTTAATATGTTTGACAATAACATCAGCTACAGCAAAAACATCAACGATAAGATCTCCTCCTTGTTGTATGTCAAAGGAACGGATTTCGTCCCACTTTATACACGGAACTCACACGCTAAAACTGCTCAATCGAAGAAGAATTCACAGCCTCCAAAAAGAATGCCGGTGCCGCAGTTATTTTCATCGCATGAAAAGCCTGGATGGGCATCATTGTTTGCAGGATCGGGAGACATTCCTCTAAATCATTTGTTCTAGTGCCGATAACCGGATCGCTTAGCAATTCAAAACCAAAGTCGCTATACAGTTTAATTGCACGATAACTCGATGGATGCGTATGTAGATATACCGGAAACTCAGACAAAGGCAAACCTTGCATGACATAAGCAAGCAATGCTCTGCCAATCCCCAATCCCTCGAACTGTTTCAACACCTTAAACCAATGAATGGTCGTGATCTTCTCGTAAGCTTTCCAAGCGAAGCAGGTAGCAACAGGGCGATCCTGCGAATCAACAACAAACAGACATTTATCAAAAAACGCTTTCTTCTTATCTGAATAAACATTGTGAAAGTAGGCTGACATAAATTCACGATACTTTTCAGCGTCCCGCGGATCATCAAACGGAAAGTCCATCCAAGTTTCAAGCTCATTTTCGCGGCATTTTCGAATTTGAAACCCCGTTGGGAGACTTCGAACTGCAGTAGGATTCAAGGCGGTACACATCATAAACAAGTTTTTATTCGGTATTCCATCCGACAAAGAACCCACCTCACTACTCTGCACAAGGTTGGTCTTCATTTCATAGATTTTTTGGAGCGTATGGACACGCTTCGTCTTCTCATCATCGTCCTCTGTGTGAAGATACCCTTCCACAAGCCTGTAACCGAATGCGATAAGGATCATCTCATAGACGCAATGATCAACGATAGAAGATACATCCGCATACTCCGAAAAACCTTTGTAATACGCGGGGACACATCGCTGGTAGTATTCGACCATGTGATCGGTATCCGCCTCATCCGCAATCAGGCTTGCGAGATCCTCGCCCAGGTAGCCCCATCCGGATGTATCCCAGTCGATGAGCGCGATTTTCCCGTCGGCAAAGATCAGGTTGGTCACCCAGAAGTCCCGGTGGCATAGCACGAGGGGCAACTTTTCGATGCGGGCAAATATTTCGTCTGCGTGCTCATCGATGTCGATGAGCATTTGCCGAACGTGCTGCGGGAATTCGCAGTCCTCCGAGCGTATATAGTCGTAGACGACCGGCCAGGACCGGTAATGCAAATACGTATTCTTCATGAGATCCGCATGGCTCAGGTTGGTCAGGCTCCGCAGCACGGCAGGCTGCTCCGCATACAGCTTGCCTTGATAGCGTCCTAACTCCAGCGCGGCCTGTTCATACATATCGCCGGTCAAGTTTAAGCCGGTTATGCCGTCGATATATTCCAGCCACAGCTGGAATTCATTTTCTTCGGCATTGATCTCGGCGAGATAACATGTCGGCCAGCGGAAGGCATCCGAGAATGTTGCTCCCAAGTCAGACGCATAGAGATCATATTCCCGGCGCCATGAACCCGGATCGCCATAGCGCTCCCATTTCTTTTGGATTTTCAGCACGATACGGTATGGCAATATTTCGCCATCCACGGATTCGGCGATCCCCGTTACCAGGTTCACATTTGCCACTGTTCCGCCCTGCAACGGCAGGGTTTGGTAGTCGACCAAGATAATATCCTTCTTGAACTGTCGGCTCAAGGCATAGGTTAGCGTTTCGAGTTTAATCCTTATTTCTTCCAACCTCCGTTTTCTACCCTACATAAACCCCAGCTTGCGGGACTGTTCATCCGTCATCCATTCGCGGCTGCGTCCTTTTGCATAGTCCGATTTCATTCCGGCAATCAATTGCTCGAGGTCGGTTTCGTTCTCGTAGTGCATTTGCAGCGCAGCTGAAGCGTACAATTCGCTAAGCTGGGCAAGCGTGAACCCTTCCGTTGCACGGGCGGCTCGGGCGATTGCCTCCTCATCCGCCACGCGGGTCATTCCGATATGCGTCAAATACGCACCTCGCAGCGACTCATCCGGACATTTCACCTCGTATGCTCGATCGAAACGACCGGCACGGTTCATGAGGGCGGGATCGATTTTCTCTGGATAGTTCGTCGTGCCGATCAGATATATTCCCTCTTTCGAAGTCGCACCGTCCAGCGTATTCAGGAAATATGAGCGGCAGGAAGCCGGCATCGAGTCAATGTCCTCAATGACAAGCACCATCGGCGCCATCTGAGCGGCTGTCTCGAAGACTTCCCTAATCGAACCGCTGCTCGTATGCTCGGTAATTTGCCAATAGGCGACCGGGGCGCTCATTGTCGAAGAGATCGATTTGACGAGCGTCGTTTTGCCGATGCCCGGTTTGCCGTATAACAGAATGCCTCTCTTGTAAGGAAGCTTGTACGTTTGGAAAAAGGCACGGTCTTTGGAGAAAAACTCATCAATCGAGCGGTAAATTTGCGTTTTCAGCGTATCCTCCATAAACACTTCGTCACGGCTTACGGAGTATGAGACGGGTTCGCGGGTTTGCTCCAAACCGTCGCTAGCGTCGGTGAATATCGTGATTTTCGGATCTGAAAGCTGGCGCTGCCTCATCTCTTCCAGGAAATGCACTAACCCAACGTCCGATTGGCAGAAAATCAGATCCTCATACCCGAGTCCGTGATGCGTTACCCTTGGAATTCTGGCAAGCGCGACCGAGTGCTGCGGATAAACAAACAAATTGTTGCGTACGGCTGGTCTGATCGCGTAACCCGCGCGCTTCGGATCTGCGTCCGACGAATACTCGAATATGCTCGTCTCTACCAGATCAAACAAACTTGCCGCATGCTCGACGCCGGCATATCCATTGCGCAAATCTTCACCAAGTCCGTTCCATACTTCGTTACCATCGTCTTGATAATACAGGCGAAAGCCATCACCGAATTTTTCTTTTAGAAAATTGAGAATAGCTTGCACGACCGCAATGTAATTAAAATAGTTATCCTCGTTACATGAATCTCTTGCCTCATCTGATCTTACGATAAATGGCGGCTCTTTAGCCTTAAGTTGTATCGTCATCTTTGTGTTACACCCCTTTTACCGCCGCCAGCGGCCGGCATTTGGCTACAACGGAAGCCAGCCGAGCCTGAACGACGCTGTCTATGATTTGATCTACGTCTTTGTAAGCTTGCGGCGACTCGTCAACGAGCGATTCAAGCGCCCGGTGGTTGAGCACGATTTCGTCTTCTTGCCCGATGCGCATGGAAGAAGCGAACTCGTCTACCGTCACAAGCTGTTTGGTCGCATTGCGCGAACGAATCCGGCCAGCTCCATGACAGATCGAATGGTAGTTCCGCGCACCTTCGGGTGCGCCGACCATCAAG
This sequence comes from Cohnella soli, assembly GCF_042655525.1. Classification (NCBI taxonomy): domain Bacteria; kingdom Bacillati; phylum Bacillota; class Bacilli; order Caryophanales; family Paenibacillaceae; genus Cohnella; species Cohnella soli. The sequence goes on along the minus strand of NZ_JBHSMI010000002.1, from coordinate 216,917 downwards.
TAAGAGGCCGTCCCCATCGAGCCGGGAATGAGCGCCGGATGCCCTGTGTCGAGATACGGTGCCGGATTGCCGGCATGCCCGGCCGGCAGCGCACGCGTCGTTCCTTTGCGGTGAATGAGCAGCGGCTCTTCGCTGTGCGCTTCCTCGCAGGCGTAATTGTGCATGAGATCGTAAAGCGTGCTCATCTCCGCCTGCGAACCGAGCGTTTCCTTGAATGCGTCACGCACGGCAAAAGCCATCAGGTGCCGGTTGGCAACAGCGTAGTTAAGCGCCGAATACATCAGATTCGTATACGCCCGTCCCGCTTCGCTGTCGAGCGGCGCATAGGCGAGCTTGGGATCGGCGGTGCCAAGCCCCATCTTGCTCATGGTTTTGGCGACTTGCGAGCTGCAATGCTGGTTAACTGAGCCGCCCCATGAACGGGAGCCGGAATGAATCATGACAACGACTTGCCCGTCGCGCAGCCCCCACTGTTCGGCAATACCTCGATTTTCCTCGTTCACGCTCAAAGCTTGAATCTCGATAAAATGATTGCCGTTGCCAAGCGTACCCAATTGGCGATGAGACCTGTGCCACATCGGCTCCGGGATACGATCGAGTTCGTCCTCGTCGAACCGGAATCGGCTGCACTCGACGTGCGTAAGCGAAGTCGCTTTGCGCGGCGTGTACGAATCCGGCACATATTTGCCCGGCAGGCCGTGCAACCCTTTGCGCAGTACATTTTCCAAACGAATATCGGAAAAGTACCCCCGCGCGTGATTTTCTACAGGAATCCGTTTCTCAATCGCCTTGACCAGCTTGCGACGCAGCTTCACATCCTGCAAGTCCTCCGCCTGCAAATTCGTCAGATGCATACGCATACCGCACCCGATATCGCTGCCGACGATGGATGGGGACACGAAGCCGTCAGCCATCCCCCACACCGCCGTCGTGCCGATGCACGTGCCAACCCCGACATGCGCGTCTGGCGTGTAGCTCATATACCGGATATTCGGAATTTGCAAATTGTTGTTCGCCATCTCGAGCACTTTGGCCCCCATGGCATGAAATAAATCGTCGTGTGCGAATACGTGTAAATCCCCCGCGGGAAGATCGATTCGCCGATAATAATTAGCGTTGTTATTCATATAGGTCGTTAAATTCCTCTCTGATTTGAAAAATGAAAATGCAAAAAGACCGCAAGCCCACTTCGCTCACGGTCTTCTCGCAATGTGAAATTTAGAAGGACTTCCCGCTTGTTCCCCCTCGTTTCGCTGAAAGCGGAGGCGGGATGCGGCAGTCTTCTTATGTTTCCTTTGCTTGGGCCCGAAGAGGCCGATAGACAATGAACGGAATATTCGGTTGCGACTTAGCGACGTTGCGACGATTGATAGTTCCGATCATGTCGGTCGGCCTCCTTTCTGAATTAAGATAGTGTTTATCATAAGGGTGGAAGGGAATCATTGTCAATACATAAAATGATTGTCGCCTGGAATCTTCAACTTGCGCTTAGTTGATGAAATGGATTGTCTTCAGCATCCGATATAGGAAGGAAGCGCTCTGCGCGCGGTCAGCATCCGTCCCCGGAGTCAGTCGACCGTCCTCTGAGCCGTTCACGATCCCTGCCTTAATCATTGCGGCCATAGCCTCTTTCGCCCATGCGCTCACTTTGTCGTGATCGGCATAACGGGCTAGTAGGCTGTCGATCTCCTCGCCGGATAACGTTATCTTCCACTTTCCGCTTGAACGGCTCGCATTGTAGATCATCTGAAGCATTTCCATTCGGCTGATTTCTGCGTTCGGCTTGAAGCTGCCATCGGAGTAGCCGCTGACTAGACGCGCTTTCACCGCCGCCTCGACAGCCGGGGAGAACCAGTCTTCCGGCCTCACATCCGTGAAGCTGGACAGAGAAGCGCCATAAGGGACAATACCAAGCGCTCTTGTCAGCATAGAGACGAATTCCGCGCGCGTCACTCGCTTCATCGGCTTGAAGCTTCCGTCTGCATATCCGTTCAGCACGTATTTCGAAGCCAGAACCGTAATGGCTTCTTTCGCATAGCTGCTGCCGATATCGCTGAACGTCCGGCTGTTGGCGACAACGGTATAGACGACATTGTTCCTTCCGTAGATTTGCGCCTGCACCTTGCCGGTTGCATCTCGCGCAAATACGGTAGGCACCGGATAATAGACGCCTGTAGCAGGATCGACCGCCACGCCGGCGAGCTGCTCGAATCCCGTATCGTTTAATGAACTCGGCACAGGCAGGAAGTATGTCGTATAGGAATCCCACCCGTTCAGATTGCGGCTCACACCGCTTTTTTCGATCAAGCTCATCTTATAATCGATGGGCGTTGTTACGGATGACAACCCTAGCGATTGCAAGAGCTTTTCGTTTAGCGTGCTTTGCTTCGACATACGCAGCTTCACATGTGCACCGGCTAACGACACTCCGAATTGATCAAGCGACCGCTGAACCGTGCTGGCCGAGAACTGTATGGCTGAAAATTTGGACTGAATCACTAGTACAATAGCTGGATTGCGATCCAGAAGCTTGCGGAACAACTCCGCTTCCAACAGAAGCTCGAAATCGTCCCATCCGTCAAATGGAATTTGCAAAATGACTTGATTTGGGTCGGCCGTTGATGGCAAATGCTCCAATGCCGCAAAAATTTGACTCGCGGTAATCGTGGCCTGCGCTACTTTGCGCCCGCTGGAGTCGGTCAAGATCGTCGGGTTCACAACAACGCTGCCGTCGGATTCCGGCTGTACGGCTCCGCCCGTCCCCACACCGGGGACGCTTCCGGAATCGGGCTTGTACGGATGAATTGCAACACCCTTTGCATATGGGACAAAATCCTGATTTGAATTCAAATACCCCGACAACTGCCCCATCGCATTTTGGACGCCGATCATATACGCATTGGCGCTGGGCGGAGAGTTCCAATCGTCGAGCAGCATAAAATCAGACAAGGCATAGGAATAAGTCTTGGCTCCGGTCGCCGGAATGACCGCAATCCGGCTCTCATTCCGTTCATTGCTGCCGTCAACCGCAGTGAAGTCAGGCATAATGACATAACTCGCTATTCCTTCCTCTTCGTCAGCCGCGCTCCATTGGATCGTTCCGCTCAAGTTATTGCCGGTTGGGTCCGTACTCTGCATCACGGCGTCTGCTGGCATCATCGATTCGTTCCATAGCGTAACGAAATTCGGAGTCATATGCTCAGAAACGCCATCAAATGTATACAACCGTATAGCTACGGCGCCGGCAGGAATATCGGTTTCCTGTACGTCGCTGTAGTAATTCGTCCATGCGGGATAATGAGGAGTCTCACCGAGACTGTCGCCCAGCTTATTCCCGTGCGCGTCTTCAAAGTAGAACCGATAAGCCGTCGTCTGCGACGGCGCCGACGGCGGATACCAGGACAAATTGCCGCCGACTTGTCCCCTCGGCGTACTCGCATCCGGCTGATAAATAAACTTTGACGGTTGCGAATCTGCAATCGTATTCAGCGTATGCGAAACTTGGCTGCCGAATACGAACACCTCGTCCTTGACGATAAAATTGGACCTCTCCCCGTCCGAGCCGTCCGTAATTTCTACCTTGTAAAGTCCGGGGTACAGATGATCGAATTGTGCCACTCCGTTCTCCGAAGTGACTGCCGTCCTGGAATTGCGGAAGTCGGCTGCATCCTCAATCGTAACGGTGACGCCGGAAGCAGGCACATTGTACAGGGTGCCGTTATCGGAATTCGCATCGGATAGACCGGCGGGCACGACCGCATTCCACTCCTTAACCGCTACTTTTAATGTCACGGTGCCCGGAACAATCGTATATCCCGCTGCGTTGTTGTCATAGGTTACCGTCGGCGATACGGTCTGATCGCCGGTATTCCCGGTATGGATTTTGACGATATACTTCCCCGGTTGGAAATGTCCATCCAATGTATTGGTTACGCCTACAATGTCCTCCCATGAGTAATAATCTATCGTCCCGGTCCGAATGGCGGCGCCTCCCGCTTGCGGGTATACGTCAAAATAGATCTTGTTGAAGTTCGATAGAGCCGGAATGTCATAGGTGAATTTCAATTGATCGTTATTAACCACTTGAATGGCAACGTTATTCAGCGGTTTAGGCCCTACTTCGTAGGATGGCGCCAGTGCAATCATCGGCACGGGGACACGCACCAGATCGACAGTGTGTCCGATGCCCAATAGGCCGTAAGTTTGCGAGGGGTAATCGGAGTTCAAGCCGCTTGCAACGACCGATCCATCCCTTTTGAAGAAAAAGGAGTTGTTAAAACCTGCGTATACGGCCCTCACATCGGACACGGTCGTAATTGGCTTGAATTCAGTTGTTTGCCAATAAATTTTCGGATCGGCCAGTTGTCCTTGCGTCGTATCGCCCGTGCCCCACACAGAGCCATCGTTCAGAAGCGCCAGGACATGGGACTTGCCGACGCTTAACGATGTCACGTTCTTGCCATCCAACGATGACACCCGAACTGGAGTATCTGAATCTCGCGTCTCCCCCGTGCCCAGTTGCCCGTAGCTGTTCTGCCCCCAGGCGAACACGCCGTTGTTCGTTACGGCATAAACAAATACGGCATTGGCATTCGATTCGATCGCTTTGGCCCCGGTTATGCCGTCGACCGAGGTGGCAACGCTAGCGGAATGCTGAAGATCGATGCGGCCCCATTGATACACCGTTCCATCGTCCTTTAAAGCGTAGGAAGCGAGTTGGCCTTTGGCAATTTGCTTAATGCCAGTTAGTATCGTATCGTTCTCGTCAATCACGACCGGAGAGGGGGTGAAGCTCGCCGATGCTTGGCTGCCTTGTCCCAATTCTCCGTTATAATTGCTTCCCCAGGTCATCACCTGACCATTGGCGGTTAGCGCCATCGCCGTCGTCGGTCCCGCCGCAATCTGTCGAACATCGCTTAATCCATTCACTAATGTCGGCGAACCCATCACGGTATTGTTCGCTTGGGAGTCCAACTCTCCCCACATCCACACGCGCCCTTGACTATCAAGAGCCATGGTGTAATCTACGCCGGCGGCAATGTCCGTAATGATCGGCGCACCGTTAATCGCAACCTGCACGGGATACGAACGATCGGCGGAATCACCGGTCCCGAGCTGGCCGTATGGATTATGCCCCCAAGTCCATACAGTGCCATTAGCATCCAGAGCAATAGTGAAGCTCCTTGACGTCACGACTTTAACCGGATGAATTTCCCCAGCCCCCGTCTGGGCATCGCCGTTATCCGCCAACGTGATCGTCGGGCTGGATAACAGCGACAAAATGATCGCAACCATTCCTATCATTTGCAGCAGTCTAAATCTCATAAATGCGCTCCCTTCTTCGTACCGAGCCCTAGCGTGTCGACTCGTACGATTTATTCTAGAAGCGCATTCTCCCAAAATACTCCCAACGCCGATCAGAAAAATAAAAGACAAAAAGAGAAGGCGAATACACGCCTTCCCTCTCGTTATTTCAGCCCTGGAGTATGAAGCCCTTCGCTATATCTTTAACCGCTCCGCCAACGCTTCCAAGTCCATTGCCTTCAGAGCGCCTTCGATCAGCTCCGGCAACCGGTTCGGCGAGCATCCGAAGCAAGGAATGCCGAGTTTGGCCAGCTTCTTGGCGACATTCTCGTCATACGACGGGACGCCTTCGTCGGATAAAGCGAGCAAGCATAGCGCCTTCACTCCCGCTTGTTTCATTTCTCCGAGACGGCGGATCATTTCGGCCTGGTTGCCCCCCTCGTACAAGTCGGAGACAAGTATAAACAAAGTTTTGTTCGGCTCCCGCACGAACTGCTCACAATAAGCGAGCGACTTATTGATGTCCGTTCCTCCGCCGAGTTGGATGCCGAACAGCATGTCGACCGGATCGTCCGCGCAAGTATCCGTCAAGTCAACGACTTCCGTATCGAAAACAACGACTCTCGTATCGAGCGCCGGCATGCTGGCAAAAATCGAGCCGACTAGAGAGGCATAAATGACGGAACCGGCCATCGAACCGCTCTGGTCGATGTCGAGAATGACGGTCCATTCCTTGCTCCGGCGCGCCCGGTCATAGAAGTACACTTTGTCCGGGATGAGGATTTGCCGCTCACGGTCGTAATTGCGCAAGTTCCGACGGATCGTCGTCTTCCAATCCAGGCCGCTTGCCGACGGAAGCGGCGAATGCTGCCGACGGTTCAATGCTCCCGTCACGGCGCGTCGGAGCTCCTGCTCCATCCGCTTCATGATATCTTCAACGACCGAACGAACAAGCTGTCTCGCCGCTTCTTTGGCTTTCTCGGGAATTTGTCCCCGCAGGGCCATCAACGTCGCGACCATATGAATATCAGGCTTCACTTGGGACAACACTTCCGGTTCAAACAGCAATTGCTTTAAACCCTTACGCTCGATCGCATCCGTCTGGATCACGGACACGATGTCTTCCGGGAACAGCGACCTGATATCTCCAAGCCATTGCGCCAACCGGGGCGACGACTTGCCAAGTCCGGCAGAACGCGATCCGCCGCTTCCCTGACCGAAGGATTCATAAGTTTCGTCATAGATAGCTGCCAGTGCGGCATCCATGGCTGTTTCCTCTTCCGACAACAAGGGAACGCCTCCGCTCGACATTGCAGTCAGCGGCTCATCCGCCGCCGCTCCTAGGATAAGTCGCCACCTTGCCAGCTGCGCTTGATCGGCCCCCGTCATAAGCTATAAATCTCCGAAATCGAACTCGTTAAGCTCATCCAACTTCTCCTTCTCTTCTTCGGTAAGCGGTCGTTGAAGCAGCATGCTTGCGTCGTCCGTTCCCGTTCCCCATAGTTCGCCGAGCATATCGGATATGGCAGCCCGCTCCCTCGGTTCGAAGGCGGCAAACGCCCGGCGCAAGTAAACAAGCGATCTGCGAAACTGTTCATCATCCAGCGAACCGATATAGGCGTCCAACTGCTCCCAGAGCGAAATACGAGACAACAAAGCATACCTGTTACGCTTCGACAATCCTTCGAACCAGCCTGCGCCGAGATCCGCCGGAATGCCGGGAGACAATCGACGGGATACTTCACGCTCGATGTCTTGAGGAGAGAACTCGTTCCGATCCAGCAAAATAGCGAAGCTGAAGCCTGATAGCATGGGATTGCGGTCATCCCGGGATGTCAGTTCGCGTAATTCCCGAATCCATAACGCTTCGTCGACATCGTCATAATGCTCCTGTGCGACCGTATGCAGCATCTGCATCGCGGATAGAACGGAGGCGGCCGCATCGTTATTGCAGTTAGCCGCCTGACTGAGCGACAGCGCTCCTCGAAGGAACAACCGCTGCAACAGCGGTACGAGAGATTGTGTATCATGTCTGCGTATCGAGCCGAATCGGATCAATGCCGACAGCTCGAACGCCGCCTCGGCGATCCGTTCGAAATTGTCGGAATCGACGGTCAGCGCCTGAAGCATCCGTCCCGCCTCGTCCATCGCTTCTAACAGCCGGCATAGGCTCGCATCGCGAATGATTTTAGCCGCTTCAACGATGTCCGCACACGTTTGCAACCGTTCATGGATGACGTAAGCGGAGGCAATTTCAATCGTTTCGCCCTTCAACGTCGATTCCACCGCGCCGATCTCCGTCTCCGGCGTCCACTGCAACGTCCAATGCTCCGCCCATGTGGCGGCGTCCTGTTTTAACGGTAGCTTACGGGCAAAAGGAATGCCCAGCAACTCCAATCGATGCAGCAGCACCGACCGATTCAAGTCCAGATAGGCCGCCTCTTCGGATTGCACGCGGCGGTTTTCCCGCAGGTCCAGTTCGAGGCTTTGCGCCACCGGCGTTTTATACTTATCCAGCTTCAATCGGCGCAGCTCGCGATTCAAGTCGTCCTGGATCGGCGTCTGGCTTACGCCTTCCGGCAGCACCCCAATCGCCGTGCCGACATCGATCCGGGCATGCGCATCGGCGACGACGGATGCTTCCCCTCCGCCCAGACAGACGATCGAAGCGTCGCAAAGGTCCTGCCACGTCGGCAGACTGCCGCCCTTCATGGCGGCGAGCGCTTCAGCCATTCGGACGGCTTCGATAACGGAAGCGGTAGACCGATAGGTGCCTTTGTCACGCATAGCGGCCGCTATCTTGGACATATACATCTTAGGCAATTCAGACAGACGATTGTCCCGGAGACATTCCCAGAACAATTGGAAATACGCCGGTGTCCGGTTGCCCGCCCCGTAACCCGAACGGGAGGAAAGCTTGTAATACGTATAAGGCATTAACGTCAATCTTGTCGGAGCAAAAGGCAACCGCGCCCATTGGTCATCCGTCATTGCCGACTGGTCGCCGACAAGCGCGGACACATGATGTGCTCCGGTTACAACAACAATTCGGGAGGGGAGATGGCCTGCAGCGATCGTCTCGATAATTCTTCTTCGCATGAAAGCTTCGCGGATATCCGTGTAGGCCGTCTCTTGCGGCCAGCTGGCATATTCGTCCTCTGAATTCATTCGTCTCATTTGGTCAGAGAAAGAATGAATCGTGCTGCGGTACGCGCCCGCGTTGCCATTATGCTCGAAATAACGTTCCCAGTACGCTTCATAGTCCGGCTCGTCGGCCAACTCGGCGATACGCTCATAGAGGCCATTGTGGTGCCGGATATATCGTGTACGCCCTTCCTCGTCCTGTGCAGACGCGCTGTCCGTCTTCTCCTTCAACCCGTGTAACGCCAACGCATAGCCCGAAGGCAAATCGAAAAATTCGCAAGCCGCGCCTTCCTTGCTCGCCCATAGAAAAGCTTGATATTCGGGCGAATACGACGCCAGTGGATACAACAAGGAGCGAACCGGAAGCTCTTCCGTATAAGCAAGCAGCGCAATCGGCGGCACGACGCCTTTCGAAGCGATCTGGGAGATCAGGCCGCTCGCATCGCTTGGCCCTTCGACCAGTACAGCCGTCGGGCGTATTTCGTCCAGGAAAGACAGCAAGTGATGCGCGCCCGATGGAGACAAATGGCGGATGCCGAACAGGTGAACGCCGTCTGCCGTCTCTTTCAACCGTTCATCTCCCGGCATGCGTTGTACAGGCTTCGCCATTCCGATCCCCGCTTTTTCATGACATTGTCCAAATACTCCTTCCACACGGCCCGATCCTTCTCGTCATCTTTAACGACGGCCCCTTGAAGTCCGGCAGCCAAATCGTCTTCTGTTATTCGTCCGTTGCCGAAGCTTGCCGCCAGCGCCATGCTGCCGGTCAGCAGCGAAATCGCCTCAGCCGTCGAGATAACCCCGGAAGGAGGCTTAATTTTCTCTTTGCTATCCAACGTGGCCCCATTGCGCAGCTCACGGAAAATCGTAACCACTTGGCGAACCGCATCTTCCTCCGGCAAAGCTGCCTTTAGCTCGTAACTCGCCGCGATTTCCGCCACGCGCCGTTTGACGATATCGACTTCCGTCTCCACGTCGGCCGGAGAAGGCAACACGATGATGTTGAAGCGCCTCTTGAGCGCTGCGGACATCTCGTTGACGCCTCTGTCGCGAGTATTGGCGGTCGCGATAATGGAAAATCCCTTCGCCGCCGTCACTTCTCTGCCCAGTTCGGGAATGGCGATCGTCTTCTCCGACAAGATGGAAATGAGCGCATCCTGAACCTCCGACGCGCAGCGGGAGATTTCCTCGAATCTCGCGATGCCGCCGCCCTCCATCGCCCGATAAATCGGGCTTTTGACAAGCGCCTGATCCGAAGGCCCTTGCGCGAGCAGCATAGCGTAGTTCCATGAATAACGTACATGCTCCTCGCTCGTGCCGGCCGTGCCTTGAATGACTTTGGCGGAATCCCCGTGAATCGCCGCAGTCAAATTTTCGGACAACCACGATTTGGCTGTTCCCGGCTCTCCGATGAGCAGCAACGCCCGATCGGTCAGCAATGTCGCAATTGCCATCTCGACGAGCCGACGGTTGCCGATGTACTTCGGTTTAATGGTTACCCCTCCGGCTTTGCCTCCGGTAATGAAAGTCAGAACCGCGCGAGGCGAAAGCTGCCAGCCCGCTGGCCGCGGCTCCTTGTCGGAAGCCTTCAGTGCCTCCAACTCCTCTGCGTACAGCTTTTCGGACGGAAGTCTCAGAACATTTTGCTTGTTATCCATTTAACCCATCCTTTCTTGTCGTCTTGCTGCTGCGGCTTCGTTCGAACGAAATCCGCCACTTCGATGACTTGCTTCCTCACGCTTTCGTAGGGAACCGCTTCTTCCGCGAATTTCACAAGCCGATCCGCGTAGGATGCCGGTAGCAGGCCGAGCAGGAACAATTGAACGTGATCCAAATAGTAGATGCCGCGGTTTCTTTTGGCAGTAAGAGAATCCATCAGCATCTCCGGGGCATCCGCATAGCCAATATGGAATAGGGTCAAAAATGCGTTGACGGTCGTATCGTTGCCGATCCACGCATGGTCCTCCCGGCACTTGTCTGCCAAATATTTCATCATCGACCGGTCCGGCGCGTGGGCCGACCTGCACACGAGTTCCGCAACATCCGCCCGGACAAAAACGTCCACCCATCGCGGGTCGATGTCCACAGATTCAGCATGATCGAATTGGCCTGTCATTCGTTCATAGATGCTCGGCAGTACACGGTGGAATGCTTCGACGAGCAGCTTTGACGCTGCCTTTCCTGCGCCCTTGGCAAAATAACCATGGAACTGCTCATACACCTCGGAAGGGGACAAGCTGCGTACAGCTGCCCGCAGGCTGTAGTCGATGAGCTTGCCTTTGTTCGTGTCCTTGAGGGATACTGCGTACGCTTTCGCTTCTCCCGTATCCAGTCCGAGCAGCAATTGTGCGGCAGTTTCCTGAAGCTGCGAAGTTTCCGGGGAGTAGAACGCCGAATCGGACAACAGCATGCGAAGCAGCTCGAACAACCCTGCCGTCCGATGACCGTGCAATGCCTCTAAAGCCGTACGCAGTTGGTCAAGCGCCTCCTCTTTCTTGCCTCCGCTTTTCCACTGGTCGAAAACATTCGTCGCAAACTCGATCGTCCGGATTCTGAGATTTTCATCGGGTGAACGACGGATCGCCTCCACCGCAAGCTCTCTGTCCTTGGAAACAAGCGCTTGATAGATGCGATCCGACGATTTCGGCGTATGACTGTTGGACAATGCCAGCAAAGCGGCCCGGCGAATTTCTTTGCGTCGTTCGTCCGCTTGTTCGAGCAAGAAAGGCTCCTGCTCCGGATAATGTCCGAGCAGCCCGAGCGCAGCAACCCGCACTTCTACCGATCCTGCAGCTGCAACCTGTTCGTATAGCTGCATGCCCGACCCGCCGAGAATGCGGTGAATCAGCTGCAATCTTCTCGCATCGCCCCTGCCACCGTCCGGACGAAACTGCTGCTGCAGCGCCGATAGCGCATCCGCGCCGTACTGCGGAATGACGCGAGCTTCCAAGTAGTCGGAAATTTCGGTATAGCTCTCATCAAGCGCGGCTACAGCGGGAATCAGCAACCGATAATCTCGGAAAATGCCGTCTTCATCCGCTTTGCGAATGACTTCCAATCTGCCCTGCCCTTTGACGGTCAAAGCCAGCAGCACCGGATTCAGTTCGCGGAAAGTGACGGATGTGATTGGAAAATGGTTTGTTCCTGCGATAGCGACTTGCTCGCCTGCGACGTCCGTTTGGCCTTGTGTGTATAGGATCGAGCGAATGAGAGCGGCAAGCTCCAGTAAGCTGGTCGAAGAACTCTCCGCGTTCGGTTCAATCGCCCGCCCCACCGCCTGCGCGACTCTGGCAAATACCGGACTGGATTGCCCGACTTGCGTGAGCGCTGCCTGCAGTTTCGCTAGTCGCGCGTCGCCCGGAGCGAGCTTGCTTCCAGCGATCAATAACCGTCGTATTTCGTAATCCGCTTGCTTCAACAACTCGATACTCATCCGATGGTCTCCTTGCGATGGATTCGATAGATTAGTACAACAGGCGAATAACGCCCTGATCCGTAACGACGCTAAGAGGTTGGGCCGATAGTCGATTCTGCTCCAAATCGTGCTCGAACATAACGAGCATCGCGTTGTCCCGCAAATCTCCCTGTTTGAGAAGCGACAACATCGGGGTCGTCGCATGATTGACAGCGGCAATGTCCTTGAGCGGGATCTGTTTGCCTTGTTCGTCCACAAGCACGTACTGTCCGCTCATGTTCACGATTTCCTTATAAGCAAGCAGCGTCACCGGGTGCTTGTCGGAAAGCGGATTTTTGATTTGATTTTTCACCTGCTTAACGACCTCTGGAAAAGACCGGCGAGCATGGCTGCATACCGCTCTCATATCTACCGGTTGCGGGTTGCGGTACGTCGTATTTTCCCAGCGGACCCTGGCATTCAGTTCACCGGGATAAACGAACAATTCTTCGATTTGCACCAACTTGAACTGGGAATCTTCTTCTTTAATAAATTTAGCGGCACGATAAGGCCGGTATGTTCTGGTTGCATGGATATGTCCCGAACCGAGCGTGATCCAGTACCCTTCATCGACGAATTCTTCTCTGGAAGAATCGACATAGGAGCGAAAGGAAAGCTGGAGCAGCTCTGTATTTGGAACCGTCAACCCGAGTTGTTTCAGTTCCGCCAACTGCCAGGCGTGACCGATTGCTTCCTCCAGCGTAGAGGCCGTATCCATCGGCGTCTCGTCGGGATTCGGAAGCCGCTGCTCCAAATATTCTTTGGCCTTCTTCAGCAAAGAATGGAGCAACGTTAAGCGAGGAATGGCCGCCGTATACATCGACTCCCGGTCTCCGTCGGACTGCAGCTCGAGCAGCAGCGCCCGGAAGGCAATTTGAATGCCCGGTATGTAATAATTCCCGAGTTGCTTGACCTGGTCGGCTAACGTCTGTACGGTCTTCTTGTCTACGCTCCCAAGACCAGACTGCACAATGCCTGCCAGCAGCTTATCCGCCAGTTCGATTCCTTCGAGCTGCGCGGCGATTTTCTTCGTTAAAGCCGATTTGTTCGACTGCCGTCGGCGAGGTTTCGCATCGCTCTCCACTGCCGTTTCCGCTTCTTTTTTCTTCTCCTCGCGAAGCGAAGCTTTATCCCGCTTGTCCTTAATATCTTGCGGAATTTCTGCCGTCGCAAATGCTTTACCACCTGTATAAGCGTATAACAATCCAAGAATATGTTTGCACGGAAATTGCCGGCTCGGACAGGAGCAGCGGAACACCGGGTCGTCCGGCTTAAGAAAGTCCACGGAGCAGCGATACGGCTCGCTGCCGCTGCCTTTGCACTCTCCGAACAGAAGCGTATCGTCTTCCGATCGGCACAACAGGGGAAAGCTGTTCTTCTTGACAAGATCGCGGCCATTTTTGCTCGCTGCGGCATTCAGAGCCAGACTGTCCACATAGGCTTCCGTAATCGATATCATGAAAACCCCCACGAATACAATTATTTTACAATGTTAATGATTCGGTACGATTTGCCAAAACACCTTCCCCGCCGGCAGTAAAATACATCATACGAAAATTGTTGACTCCATAGAACACCTTCGTAAACTCGGCTCCTGAACTGCGCAAACAACGGCTTTGACAACCTGTTTGCGGGCATGTTATGTTTGGGGCAAATTGAGCAGGAGGGATCAGCCATGCTTGTCGTGACAACTGAAAACATACCGGGGCATCGCATTGACAAGGTGTTAGGCCATACATTCGGGGTAGTTGTTAGAAGCCGGGGTATAGGGGGCAACATCGCTGCGGGCCTACGCAGCATCGTTGGAGGCGAGATCAAGGAATACACCGAGATGATTGAAGACGCCCGCAAATCCGCGATAGACCGCATGATCAAGAATGCCCACGCCATGGGAGCGAATGCCATTGTAATGATGAGATTCGATTCGGGAGAGATCGGAAATACGATGTCAGAGATCGTTGCATACGGAACGGCTGTTGTCACTGAGAAAGCGTAACGATGACTGACATCGTATTGCTTTACATAGGTCTTCAGGTTGTAATCGTGGCGGCGGCTGTATGGTACACCATCGCAGCCCGCCGCCGACGGTTGAAACAGAACTCATTTCGGCCGCCGATCGGCTTCCTCCCCACCGATGAAGTATTCATTGACCCTACCACCGGCGTGAAGCAACAAGTCTGGTTCAATCCCGAAACCGGAGAAAGATTTTATCAAAGAATCGATAAAAAATAAGGGGATGTCCTATAAGTCATGAAAGATGACTAAGGAGCATCCCTGTTTTTATGCTTACGAATTAATCCCGCTTACAGGCGTCGGACCGGGCCGAATCGGGCCGAATAAGCGGGAAAAAACCGCCTACTGCGCCGGACTGGGCCGAATCGGACGGAATAAGCGGGAAAAAACCGCCTACTGCTCCGGACCGGGCCGAATCGGGCGGAATAAGCGGGAAAAACCCACCTACTGCGCCGGACCGGGCCGAATCGGGCGGAATAAGCGGGAAAAACCCACCTACTGCGCCGGACCGGGCCGAATCGGGCGGAATAAGCGGGAAAAAACCGCTTACTGCGCCGCGGCTTTTTTCCTCACACTTATTCACATCTTCCGTTTCGTCAACCGGCGAATAATGACCCACTCCGCAATGGCGATATTAACGACCAATCCGAGCCATATATTGACCTCGAGCACATGTTCCAGAATCGCTTCAACGCCCTGGAACGGTTCGTTTCTATGCCCTACCGCGTAAACTAAGATGCAGATCGGGGTCACTAGCCGAGCGCTTGCGGCGACAAGGGTCATCGCATAGTTGCGGATCATCCACACGCCGTGGGCGTCGAACTTTTTGCGCCGGGCGGCCGAATATCCTTTCCAGCCGGTGAATAACCACAACGCGACCAAAGTCAGGAAGGCCATTTGCTTAATGTAACTGGACGTGTACATCCCTACGACTAACCCCGATACGCTGCCGATCGCTACGAACGCCAGATAGAACTTCCCGATCAACCGGTGAATGTCCGGCCTTTTCGCACGCAAGCTCGGAAGAAATTGAAGCCACCCGATAAGAAGCGCAAATAACGAAACGAATATATGGACAAGCAGCAAAGGGTAATGCCAACTGAATGAATCGTCAATCGCAACTCGGCTTTGATCCGGATCGAAGCTGAAATACGGAAATACTGCAAATCCGGCGGCGCCTAACGTAAGTACAACGATAACCTTCCAACCGGTTCCGATTTTACGCTCTCCCGTCATCCTCTCCCCTCCGCCTGACGGCCGGAAGGTTGTATGTTTCCTTTAGGGGGGATTGCGAGCCGTTCTTTCGACATCAGGAATATTGCGCCTGCTGCCAGTACAGCCGGGATCAGCGCCCACACAAACGTATGGGAGATCGAAGATGACAATGCTCGTACCATGGCATCCAGCACATCATGGGGAATATGCTCGCGGCCTTCCGGCGTCAGAAAACTGTTCGCCCCTGCTCCGGCTCCACCGCTCATTGCAGGCCCTTTTACACCGCTGTCAACCATTTTGCTTGTAAATAGATTGCGCTGGATGATGCCGAATGCCGTGATGCCAAGCGTCGTTCCCAGCGAGATCATAAACCGGTTCGAGGAAGTCGCAGCTCCTCGCTGTCTCATGTCGAACGAATGAACCGCCGCCATGCTCAGCACCGAGAACGAGAATCCGACGCCAAATCCGGTTAAGATCATATCGAGCACGAGCATCGTTCGCGACGTATCCGGGGTCAGCATGCCGAGCAAACAAATCCCGGCGACGAAGAACAAGCTTGCTCCCATCATAATGTTCCGATAGCTTGTTCGGGTCGTCAGGAAACCGCCAAGCTGGCTGCCAACGACTGAACCGAGCATCATCGGGGTCAAAATATTTCCGGAATTCGTCGCGGATCCGCCGAGCACTCCTTGCACGAAAATCGGAATGTAGACGGTCGCGGAAATGAAGGTTACGCCTATAAATAATGCGGCTGCATTGCTTGTCGCAAATAACCGGTTCTTGAACATAGAGAAGGAAATGATCGGCTCCGACGCCTTCGTTTCCACTCGAATAAAAACAATTAATAACAGCAGGAACGCGGCGAACAAACCGAGAATGACGCCTGAATCCCAGGCATACTCATTACCGCCAAGCTCAAGCGCAAACAACAGGCTTACAATAGAGGCTACAAGAGTTAACGCGCCTCCCCAATCGATTTTCTGCTTCACGTATTTCTTTGATTCATGATAACTGAGAGCAATGAAGATGAGGGATAGAATACCGAGAGGTAGATTAATATAGAACACCCATCGCCAGTCCAGCGTCTCCGTCAGGAATGCGCCGAGCAGCGGTCCGAAAATACTGGACACGCCGAAGACGGCACCGAACAATCCGCCGACTTTGCCCCTTTTCTCCGGCGGGAAAATATCGAAGATAATCGTAAAGGCGATCGGCATAATCGCGCCGCCCCCGATTCCTTGAATGGCCCGGAAAATACTTAACTGAACGATGTCCTGGGCCATCCCGCATAAAATGGAACCTACGATAAACAGCGCCAAACCGCTGACGAAAAATATTTTACGGCCGTACATATCGGATAGTTTGCCGAAAATCGGCGTGCCCGCCATCATCGCGACCATATATGCGGAAGTGACCCAGACGAAGCGATCGAATCCCCCCAGGTCCGATACGATCGTCCCCATGGCCGTAGCGACGATGGTATTGTCCATTGCCGCCATCAGAATGCCGAGCAGCAACGCCGCAATGACCCATCCGATTTTTGTCGTACGGATGTTTGACATCAAGTGGCTCTCCTTTCTTACTCACTAATTGGAAATTTCAACGATGGCCTGATACGACGATGAGTCCTCAACCGACTTCAACATGTAGTCGGCCAGATCCGCACGCGCAATGCTTTGCGCCTTGGGTAACGTCTCGTTAATCGAAGTCCGGTACGTCCCCGATTTCGGTCCATTCGTTAATCGCGGAGGTCGAATAACGGTCCAGACCAACCCGGATTTCCGCAGTTTCTCTTCCATTCGCGCCATATCTTCATACGCGTATTTGTACATGGGCTGGATCACGTACTTGATCACAAGCTTCTGCATCGTTGGCGTGTCGTCGGGAATGTCCAACCCGGCCGAAGACAGACCGATTAACCGACGTACACCCGCGGCTTGCATCGCCTTTACGATATTCGCCGTCCCCTCCGAGTACACCGTCGTTGGCTTGCGGTGGTTAACGCCAAGCGCGGATATGACCGCATCCTTGCCTGCGATCCTCTCGCTGAACGAGTCGAGATTGAGAACATCCCCCCTGACGACTTCCAATCGTTCATTCCGGATATCAACAGCTTCTGGATTGCGCGCGACAACGGTCACTTCATGACCCGACTCGATGGCCTGCTCGACAACCTGACGACCGGTGCCCCCAGTGGCTCCGAAAACAATAACTTTCATTGTTCTTTTCCCCCGGTGAGGCTTTCGACAAGCCCGCGCACGATCGCTTTATGTCCTTCAATCGTAGGGTGAACGCCATCGAATCCCATGTAACTGGCCTGCGCTGGCTGCCCGTATCCTGCTTGTGTATCTACAACCACGCCTGGCAGGCCGCGAACCGCCTCGCCAACCCGAAGGATGTCTTCGTTCCGCCAGCTCAATTGTCCCATTTGGAAGTAAGGGAATGCAGCAACCCGCTCTTCAATGAACGTCGGCGGCGTGACCCAGACCCATTCTGATTGGGTACGCGCTTCGGCAATTCGCCGCATTTCTTTTAAGTTTTGGACCGTCTCTTCCAGGCTAACCAATGTTTTGGCGGAATCGGGACCGACTCGCTGCACATCATTGGCACCAAGCAGGCAGAAGATCCAATCGGGCTGGTGAGCGACAATTCCGCTGAATCGAGCAAGAGCCTCCGTTGTCGTGCTTCCGGAAATCCCTTCATTGATCAGTTGTATGCCGTCCTGCGGCCTTTGCAATCCAAGCAATTGGCGAAGAATTTCAAACCACGACAGCAGATCGTCGGTCGTACTTTCGCCTACCGCGACGATGGTCGCCCCCTCTTTGAAAGGCAGACGGCGAACCCGGTCCGCAAAATCGGAGGATTCCAGCAGTTGTTCCGCCGCTTCCCTCGTCTGCTGCGCCAATTTGCCTTTGATGGTTAAGTACATATCCAGTTCCATGCCGTAAATGGCCGCTAACAGTTGGTCATCAAGATGACGTGCATAACCGAGCACCTTCTTGGGATGCTGCATTTGGACCAGTTTAGCCCATTGAGGATTGAATGTGGGTTCCATCGTTATCTCTCCTTGTACTCGTTGATTTTGGGTGATACCTATCAATTTATCGCATGAACATGCCGCCGTTGATTTCGATCGTCTCTCCAGTTACAAAGGAGGAGAGATCGGAAGTCAAATACAACACGCCGTTGGCCACATCTTCCGGCAATCCTTCCCGTCCAAGCGGAATACCTGCGATGATGGATTTGCGGATCTCCTCGGTTTTAAACCGATCGTTCGATGTGTTGGCAATTACGCCAGGGGCAATCGCATTCACTCTAATGCCTTGGCCGGCATAGACTTTAGCGATGTTTTTCGTAAAAGTAAGCATCGCCCCTTTGGCTGCCGCATACAGCGCCACGCCCGGGCCTCCCCCGTTATGGGCTGCAAGCGAGGCGATATTCACAATATTTCCTTTGCCCTTTTGCAGCATCCCGGGCAGTACGGCTTTAGATAAGAACACGCAGGACTTGAAGTTGGCGTCCAACATCTCATTGTAGTAATCCTCGGACAATTCCAGCAGTTGGGCCCTCTGGCTCATCTGACCGGCATTGTTAACAAGAATATCGATAGAAGCTCCGAATGCGGTTTGAACTTGAGCGGCCAGAGAGTTAATCTGATCCAGCCGGGTGAGATCGGCGTGAAAGGCTTCAGCTTCTCCTCCCGCTTCGCGAATGATGCGAACCGTCTCTTCCGCTCCTTCTTTATTCCGCATGTAGTGAACGGCAACGATCGCACCGTTGGACGCAAGTTTCTGCGCAATCGCGCCTCCAATACCTCCGCTTCCTCCCGTAACAAGCACCCTTTGTCCTTCCAGTTGGTAACTCATCATTCATCCTCCTTGCCATTGGTTTTCTCAAGCTTCTTTTGCATTCTTTTTTACCGTCACAACTGCCCCCCAGAACAACAACAGGGCAACGACCGGGTGTAGGGCAGCAATAATGGATGAAGACGAGAACACTTGAATCGACAGAAACTGGAATACCACGAGTGCAAATAGTCCGAGACTCACCCAGCGTTTAAGCCCCTTAATTCCACCGACGAAAGTCATCAAGAACATAATTAAAGGAGCCAAAGCAAAAGTTTTGACGAACGAAGTGTGCACCGACCAATTATCGGCATCGGAAAAAATGGCCAGGCCGGCAATAAATACTTGCGACACAATACAAATCAAAAATATCCAAGCCAATACTTTGAAAATTACGCTTCCAGCTTGCAATGTTTCCTTCCTCCCCTCTCCGCCATTTCGTTTTTTCCACATTTCCTACAGTAACCTCGGAATATCAAAAAACACTGTGCGAAAAAATCACAAAACGCTCAACGAACAGTTACATACCAGTCATTGGGAGTAAAAAAAGAAAAGCCGCCCTGGAACGGGCGACTTCTCATGGTGAAACCATTTATTTCTCATACGCTTGTTTTAATCCCTGAATATCGATTTTATTCATTTGCATCATCGCCTGCGCGACGTTTGCCGCCTTCACAGGATCCTTATCTCCCATCAGCTCACCTAGAGCCGTAGGAATGATCTGCCACGATAAGCCGAATTTATCCTTCAGCCAGCCGCACCGGCCGGGTTCTCCCCCATCGGCAGTAAGTTTCTCCCATAGCTCGTCGACTTCCTCCTGCGTCGTACAGTTCACGAAGAACGAGACGGCTTCGTTAAACTTGAAGTGCGGCCCGGCGTTTAACGCCATGAACGTTTGCCCTTCCAGCTCGAAAGTCGCGGTCATCAACGTCCCTTTCGGGAACGGACCTCCTTCGCCGTAGCGAGAAACATGGGTTGTTTTCGCATTTTTGAAAATGGAGCTGTAAAAGTTGATTGCCTCTTCCGCGTTGTTGTCGAACCACAGAAACGGGGTAATTTTGTTGGACATCCATGCTCATCTCCTTAAAATTTAGGTTTAGCGAAATAACGGACCGATACTTGCGGCAAACTTATCAAGCGACTGATTCATGCCCATGACGGCGAATTCCGACATTCGGCCCGGCGCCCATTCGTGTTCGGTGATCGTCAGCTCTGTCCGATTGTCGTCTAATGCTTTGAATTCGATGACAAACTGGACCTCCGGCGGAAAGTCTGGCGGCATGCCGACTTGTGTGGGGTCGATCGGGTTGCCGTCCGCGTCGGCCAAGCTCTGCGTAAATTCAAGGCGCTCGTTCGGCACTATTTTCGTATAGACACCGGTGGAGTAGTAATCCAGGCCTCCTTGATTTTGCGGCGCCCGCATACAGAACAAATATTTCCCGCCTTCTCGAAAATCGATTTCGCATCGAGGAGAAGTATAATCCGCCGGCCCCCACCATAACGGAACCAGCTTGGGATCTGTCCAGCCTTTCCACACCCATTCAACAGGGATATCGAAGACACGGGTAATCACGAGGTCTCGGTTATTCGAATTTGGGTTCATTTCGATCGCTCCTGTTCGGTTTGGGCTTTGGCGGCTTTCTTCATTTCTGCTTTCATGACTGCTTCGAACGCATCCAAGCGCTGGCTCCATCGACGTCTCATGTTGGCGGACCAATCTTCCAGTTCAACCATTGCATCGGTGTTGATCCGGTAAATGCGCTGCTGCGCCCTCTTCTCCACATGGACCAGATTCGCCTCGAGTAAAATTTTCAAATGTTGGGAGATCGCCTGCGGGCTAACCTGGAATTGATCGTGGATCTGAGATGCCGAGAACTCTTCATGGTCGGCAAGCATCTCCATAATGCGTCGGCGCGTCGGATCCGCAAGTGCGGAAAATATATCGTTAGGCATACAGCTTGTTCCTGTGCCCTCCTTCCCTTCTGTTGTTTATATTAAATAATTTTCTTTATAAAGTAAATGCTTTAATAAAATATTGAACACAACAAAAAAGCCCCCATTTCTGCTGAGAAAAAGAGGGGCTTAATGAGGACCGTAAACTTGCATCGTATTTGTATCAATTATGAGGCCTGCTGCCTTTATAAAATCGAACCCAAGGATACCATCAATCTCAATACCATAATCCATAGCACCAATTTCAACTTTGCACGCGTTTACTGCCCAATCGCCTAAAATCACGGCATCGAACCACTTTGTAAAAACCACTTCCGTTCCATCTTTTGAACCCGATCCATTTCTCTTCAATTTTTAAATCCGGACGCGACGTATGCAAAAAATAAATTTCTTTACCAGGCTGGTCTTTGTGCAATTGCTTGTATCGTTTCATCGCATCAAGTGAGTCTTCATAACGATCAATAACAGACACCGAATCAATAAATCGGAAACCATCTTGTGAATAAGCTTCTACGGCCTCGAATACAACCCATTCTTCAGGAAACCTTTCTTGAACCTCTTCCCATCGCATCCATATCATCCTCCTGCGACTTCAATAGATAAACTCATTATATCATGGCAAAACTCGGTCGGCGCTCCGTCCGTTCTTAGCCTTTGGTTTGCATTCTCTGAATTACTGACAGCAATATTTCCCTATGCTACAATAACGATGCACCTTAGGCACAATAACCATCCACCTTCGCAGCTAACAAAAGGGTGGATTTTTTTACGGCTACTCATCCAGCGGAGGGACAAAGGAGATTGAGCGGATTGCTTACTTTGCAACTCGGATATTTCGGACTCATACTGTGGTTTGGTTTATATATGATGAATCGGGATGCCAGAAACTTGCGGTTATTGCTCGCCGGTATAAGTGTTCTAGTCAGCGCTTTCTGTGTCGGCACAGCTTTATTACTGACTTATAGCCAACATGCTGAGACGATCGTATTCCTCGGCAATGTGCGAGACATTTGTTTTTACCTCCCTTTGGTTTTGTGGCAAGGTGCTATCCTCTCTCCTGCAGTAGGAGAAGAGGAGAAACGAAACATCTTATGGAAGCTGTGGAAGTACGCGCTTGCTGCTTTAACGATAGGAAGTGTTATTTGGCTAGTTCTCGCAAGGAATTCAGATGGGTATGACATGTTTTACAGTCTGGTGACAGGCATGATCACGCTTCTGTTGACTGCTTTATCCATTTGGGATTCGGTCGTGACGGGGAGGCAAAAACGATCGCTATCCTATATTGTGTGCAGTTACGTGCCGCTTTTGGTTTTTGCCTGTTTGACGGCATTGATTATCTTTTTGCCAGAAGGCACCTGGGAAAAAGGAAAGCTTATCGTGAACAGCGCTGGATTAATACTGTTTGGCGCATATACGATGATCAAGGAAATTCGAAAGCAAGGGGAGTCCTGGCTGCCGGATCTTTTCCGGTCGCTTGATTATTCGATCTTTTTTACGCTCATATTTTCTGGCCAGGTCGCACTTGTGATTTGGCTAGGGAAGGGTCTCGATTTTACTTCGTTATTGTTGCTGATGATCAGCATCGCGGTTTCCATTTCATTTCAAGTGTTCGTGTATCCGATCCGGGCTTTCCTTGATAACATTGCTTTCATGACTTTCCCGAAGCTGCGCACGGAACGTTCCAAGCTTCGCATAGCCGAAAGCGTTCAGGTTCGAATCGATACCGATGCGAAACCAGAGGAGATGAACGAGGAGGAACTCTATCGTCATATACGTCGTGCGCTCAGCAACTTGGGCAATCTAGAGCGATTGGCTTCGAGCCCCCTCGTACAATTAAAGCTGATCGAGGAGCGGATCCATAGACGTAAGACAGGGAATGGAATCGTGGAGCGAGCGAATGAGCTGAAGTTTTTACTTATCGATACCATTATCGAAATGAAGCCGCGCGGGGATAAACCATTCGGCACGACTGATGAGTGGAAATTTTACAACGCATTGTATTTCCCCTATGTTGTCGGGATAAAGCCTTATAGCGTTCGTTATTCGGACGAACAGTTGGACACGCCGTCCAAAGAAGCCTTGGACTGGTTCCGAACTTATGTGCCGGAGCGAACTTGCTACAATTGGCAAAATGCCGGGGCACGACTTATCGCGTCGAGCCTGAGAGAAAAGAATGATTTGGCCCAAGCGCAATAACGTATCGTAGATGGCGGCTGCCTTTTAGGCTGGACGGAACTTTGAGGAGTGCAATAGACTGCCGATGGCAGGCTGTTGCACTCCTCTTCTTAACATTCATCAAACGACGTCGTATCCTTGCTCCTCAATCGCTTCTTTAACGTCCTCGATGTCGATTCGGTTCTCGTCGTAGGATACATCCACCGTATGGCTTGCCAAGTCCACTTTTCCCGCTGCTCCAAGTTTATTTAGCACACCTTCGATGACGAGCACGCAATGGTGGCCGCCCATTCCTTTAACCTGTAATGTTTGATTTGCCATTTTCGTTCGCTCCTTAATGGATCAATTTGTTCTACGGATGAAAAAGAAAGCTAACACCGCACCTGCAAAAGCGACAATACCGGACCACAGGAACGCTTGTTGAAACCCTTCATTCAGTGCAACGGTCTGACCAACACCAGATTGAGAAGCGGTCGTTGCCCCAGCGATCGCAACCATAATAGCTAGACTAATGGCCGAGCCGATCTGATAGCTTGTATTGGCAAGCCCCGATGCAAGACCCGCTTCTTCCGGTTTGGCGCCCGACATGGCAGACATCGTTGCGGGAATATAAGCAAGTGACATCCCAAGAGCACCGAGCAAGGAAGCCGGAAGAACATTAGCGACAAAGCTTCCATCAACCGGCGTATTCCCCGCGAAGAGAAGCATCGAACCCCCAAGCGCAAGCAATCCAATGACCAGGTTAACCTTCATACCGAACTTTCCGATTAATTTGCCGGTAATCAAGATCATGAAAACAGCGATCAGAATCGTCATCGGCAGCAAGCCGACCCCACCTGCGAAAGCAGAAAACTTCAACACTTGCTGCATATAGAGATTAAGGAAATACCATAGCGGAATCCAGCCGCCGGACAACATGATCAGCGCGATATTACCGGCTGCCAAATTAGGCGCCTTAAAAATTTTCAGAGGAACAAGCGGCTCTTTCTTAACGGCTTGAATGATCAGGAACAGGATGAACAACACCGCACCCGAGATCAGCGTCCACAGCGTAGACGGCGCCCCCCACCCGTTATGTTCTGCAGTGACAATGCCATATACGACTAATACCAATGCCGCTGTTACGAAAATGGAACCGACCACGTCGATACTGCCCTTCCTTCTCGCTCCCTTGCCCAACAACCTCGGCGCCAAGAGCAATGCGACAATGCCGACCGGCACATTAATGAGGAAAGTCCACTGCCAACTGAGCCATTCAGTGATGACACCACCCAGGAACACTCCAGCTGATCCGCCTGCGGCAGCCGATGCCCCCCAGAAGCCCAATGCTTTCCCTAATTCTTTCGGATTACCGCTAAAAAGCATCATCACAATCGTTAAAGCGGAAGGCGCAATGAATGCTGAACCGAGACCTTGCAGCGCGCGTCCAACATTGAGTGACTCCTCGTTCCATGCGAACCCGGCCAGCAATGAAGCCAATGTAAGAATGGCGAATCCCCACATGAATATGCGACGCTGACCGAATAGATCGGACAATCTTCCCCCCAGTAACAACAGACCGCCAAAGAAAATGACATACGCGTTAAATACCCACTGCAAACTGGATTGCGTATAGCCGAGCGCTTCTTTAATCGCTGGCAGAGCAACACCAATAATAGAAGTGTCCATTATGACCATGAAATTCGCTAAGCATAGTAACGCTAGAGCCATCCAACGCTTCGGGTCTGCTTGCGGAATTGCATTAGCCCCAACCCCTTGATTGTTCATGATAACTGCCTCCTCAAATCCATCATTTTCCTAACGTCTTGCATTTATAGTATACCCCCCTAACCTATATTGTCAACACAGAAATTTATCAACTTGTCCCTCATCCGTTCATATCTGCCCCTTCACGAAGTGACTTATCGGCTCGCCTTTCCGAAAAATTTTCCGGGAAGCGGTCGTTTTTTCTTGTTTTAAACGGAAAAATCGCCAAATTGGCACCAAACGGCAGTGAAAATCATGGTTTTGGCAGTCATTTGTGGCCTAATCTCGAGTTGCAGGAGCAAGAAACCCAAACCACTAGGAGGAATGTAAAATGTCTCAAGCAAGCATCCAAGCTGCCAAAACGGCTCGTCAATTGGTGATCGGCGCTATGCAGTCTATACCGGAAGAAATTTACGATATTACGCCCGCAGGATTCAATAATACGATCCGCTGGAACGCCGGTCATATGATTACGACATTAGATTGGTTCCTATCTCCCGGCTCGCCTTTATTAACGAAGCTGCCTGAAGGTTACTCCGATTTATTTAAGTCAGGTACGAAGCCGTCCGATTGGGAAGGAACGCCACCGTCGAAAGCGGAACTGCTTCAGTATTTAACCGCACAGCTTGATGACTTGTCTCTGATCGATCCGGGGTTGTTGGAACTGCCTTTGAAGTCGCCATTTGAATGGGGCGGATTAAAGTTCTTGACTGCCGGGGAAGTGTTTAGCTTTGCGTTCATTCATGAAGGGCTGCATCTTGGGGTCATCTCGTCGCTTGTAAAAGCTGTTCTGGCCAGCAAATAATCTTCCGAGAAAGAGGTGTACAGTATGAGTACAAACAAGCCTATAGGGGAAGCATTCATGCGTAAAATTCTGCTCATAAATGCCGTATCATCCGGGGGATGCGGACTTATTCTGCTGCTTCTATCCGGATACGTCTCCGATTGGATGGGGCTAAGTAATCAAAACGCGTTGGTCGAAACTGGAATATTCCTGCTCGTATTCGTCACAATACTTCTGTGGACGGCGTCCAGAAGCTTGATTGCTCCAATCGTAATCCTCGTCATTGCTGTGCTCGATATTCTGTGGGTTGTCGGCAGCGTTATATTGCTCGAAGATGAAGAAACGACCTCGGCAATGACTGTTCTCGGCGAGTGGGCGGTTGCACTTGTCGCAGTAGTCGTCGGCATATTCGCGATATTCGAGGCGAGTTATTGGTGGCGTAACCGTTCATTCGGGAGGAGTCAGACGATTCGGTAATTGAAAACAAATAGAGACCGTCGACTGAGACGGTCTCTTCACTTATCCTTCAGTCCTTATACGGATCAAACTCATCCGCTCCCGCCATGCATACACCGATTGGCTTCAGCACATTCAGCACGTCGATCGTCTCCGAGTGAGCATCCAGTACCTCTTGAAGTTTGCGATAGACGAATGGACTTTCGTCCGTTCCGGCTCCGCGAAGCTCTACACCGTAGTTGCGGACGGCTTGCAGCATTTGCTCGGGAGCGATTTGTCCGCCTGATCGCGTGCGGGTTTTCCAGTTCATCTTGCCTGCGGCTTGCGTACGGCTCATGACCCGGCCGGCTCCGTGAACGGTGCTATAGAACGAATCGCGGTTTTCAACCGAATCCTTGCCCCGCACGATGACCGAGATGTCCCCCATGCTTCCGCCGATAAAGCCGAGCTGTCCCGGAGCCGAAGGAGTCGCGCCTTTACGAACGACAACCGTATCTTTGCCTTCGTGCGACTCCAGCCATGCAAAGTTATGATGATTATGCACTTCGAAATCCGCTGTTGCGCCGATTATCGACAGCACCTGCTTAATCACATAGTCTCGCCCGGCGTATGCGTAGCGGCCAGCCAGCTTCATCGCACGGAAGTACATGTCGCCCAATTCACTGTCCAGATCGAGCAGCACAGGCGGCTGATCCATCTTTTCCCCGGGCGCATTCGCCAGAAAATCGCGCCCTGCCGTCAAGTTGATGAACCCGCTGGCGGTTTTATGGCCGAACCCTCGGCTTCCGAAATGGTTGCCGATCCACAGACGCCCTGTTCCCGCTTCCTCGAACAAGTCAACATAATGGTTGCCGCTGCCGACCGTTCCAAGTTGATCGCGGGCCAGCGATTTCAGCTTATCGTGTTCCTGCCGACCGACCGTAGCATAGACCCTCCAGTCGGGATCGTCGAACAGTTCATGGTCCACTTTCTCGCTGTTCACACGTCCGACGCCGAACGAAATTTTACGCGCAATTTGATCCATGATCGCGGACAAATGCGGCTTAACGTCAGCTGCCATCAAGTTCGTCCGTACTGCTTTGTTCCCGCACGCGATGTCGTAACCGACGCCCGAAGGCGAGATTTGCCCCGCGTATGCCACTACACCGCCGATTGGCTGACTGTAGCCCTTGTGATGATCGGCCATTAACAGCGCTTGAACCACATTACCGTGTTCCGCGCATGTTTTGGCTTGAGACAACGCTCCCGGATCGGGATTGCCCCAGACCCGCACGTTGTCGATGATTTGGTAAGTCATTTTGCTTAACACTCCTGTTCTGCTTTCGGGTCACGATTCCTAAAGTTTATCCCCATACTTCCTGCAGCGCTGAACGAAACAAATCATCGAGTTGGCCATCCAGCTTATTTTCCGCCGTGTTTAACGATATAGTTGTTTGCTCGAGATGCTGCAGCCGATTCTCCAAATAATCGTTAATCGGACTAAGCCGCGGCTCATAATCCAACTCTTCGCCCGCTTTTTTCCGAACGAGCAACTGCATCACCGTATCCCACAACGCTCCACCCTTGGGAAGGAGATGTTCAGCTAGCGCGTCGAACTCCATTGGAGGCATTTCGCCATAACGTTCGATCCATTCACAAGCCAGGACAGGCCGCAATACGTAAAAATACTTCTTGATCCGGACCTGCTCTCCCTGCAAATACATCCGATAGTTGCCCCGAGCCATGCTCAAGTAGTGGTACATGCAGGATTTCGGCGAAAAAGTGAGCGGAGATACCGTGCGGAGTTGTTCCGTCACACTGTACTTCTCGGTATACCGGATTGGCGATTGCAGCCATTCGAGCAGCGGCGGGTTTGATTTGCGATACAGGTTCAACGCTTTGCGTATATCCCAGCCGCTGATGTCGAGTTGGTCGCTGATCGGACGCTCGATGACATCGCGCTTATCGAAAATGGACAAGTACCATTCTGGCTTACGAATATAAATGAACCGCACATCGTAATCGCTATCCTTCGACGGGAATCCCCAAGCGCGACTGCCCGATTCGCAGGCATACAGGATTTGGACTTGCTCATCTCGCTCTATCCGATCTAGTTGATCGGTTATGATTTTATGTATATCAACCATTTCAGACTCCCCCACTCCAGCCACATGGTCATGAATAAACAAACATTCATGACCATCCAACTGATTACTGCATAGCCTCCAAATCCGTCGCATCAATTTGCTGCACCATCGTGTCGTATCCTTTTGCCGCTTGCGCAATGTAGCTCAATACCGTATCGCTCCAGCCGTAGATGTAGAACGTGTTGCGATCTTGCGGCGGAACCATAGCGCTGCGGTAAGGCTCGATGTCGATGATGAACGCTTTGACGTTCGGATTTACTTTCGTTCGATATTTCAGCAGCGCCTCGTAGAACGGGCTGCCGCTGTTTTGCTGTTCGTCCGTGATGATGACGATCTGATCGACTTTGTGCCGTTCGGCGAGCAGCTTCCGCACCGGAGCGCCGGTATCGGTGCCGCCTCGCGCGTGAATCCGGTCCGCCTGCGACAAAATGCTGTCCCGGCGGGACGGCTTGGCATCCTCCACCTCCGTGTCGAACAACCAGAACAGAGAGTTGCCTTGCGTTTTCTTGTACAGCGCCAGCGCAAACACCGAACCGATCTGCAAATACTCTCCGTTCATCGAACCCGAGATGTCGAGGAAGATCGCCGTCCGGTCTTCGAGCTCCGGCAAGTTCGCGAACGTATACTCGACCGCATCCCGCAGCGCATCGCGCAATACCGGATGCTGAACTTGGCGGAACGCTTTGGCGAAGCGGAAAGGCAGTATCTTCGCTTTCTGCAACGCCCGTTGATCCGTCAATCGGGCAGCCACCGTCTCCAGGCAGTAACGGCTTTCCAGCACTCCGGCCCGTTCGAGCGTATTCAAGTGGCGCAGCAGAGCAAATGTCGGCATTTGGTCAATTAATGCTTCCCATACCGCTTTCGACGGTTTAATCGCACCTGTTACGACTTCGTGCGGAAGTTTGCCCGATTCGATCCAGTAAATCTTCTCCTCTTCGGTTGCCGCCCGTTTCAATTGTTCAAGCGCTCCCACCTGTGGAAGCAGCGACAAGTTTGCTTCCTGGCCGCGCAAGTAACGGAACAGCGCTTGCTGTTTCAAATCCGCGGGTTTCGGGTGAGCCGTAGCGATTGCATCGCCCAAGCTATAGCCGCGTCCGCGGCCATTGTACTTGATCGCCCAATATTCGGACACGCCGTTCAGAAACCGGTTGACTTGCCTTTTGATCGCTCGACCGCCTTCACCACGTCCCATGCCTTGCAGAATCGTAAGGAAGTCGGTCAAGTCCGAAGGAATTCGAACGACTTGAAGGAATACTTTCGCGAACAGGTCCGGGCGATAAGCCGACAAGATTGCCAAGCCAAACAATGGTTGCAGCCGCATGTAGCCTTCATTCCTGGCGTAAACCAATGCTTTAGCCATAAACTGCGGATTGCGCTGTGCCATCTCGCGGTGCAATTGTTCCGCTTCCGACAGTAGCTCGTTTTGATCCGCATAGAATGTATTGCCGAATGTATTGGTCACCAGCGTCTGCACATATTGCTCTTCAGCAGAGCGAGTATAGGCCGGATATCCTTCTTTGTTTAGCATCGTTGGCCGAATGGCCGTGAACAGTTTTTTTGCGAAGCTCATCTGATTGGCCTCCTTTTAATTGAACCGGCGAAGAAATGTTGAGGAAGGTTAACTGCAGGACTCGAACCTGCCGTAATGCCCGGGTGAATCAAATTGCCGGCTTTAAGTAGCGAAGAAACCCTCCCCGGCGCTTCGCCGGTTGAATCTTATGATGGAAGAGCGAGGAAAAGTCTGAGAAGGAATGCGGCAGGCGACATGGCCATACCGCTCAAATACTTTTTGGAGAAGTAGCCCTCTCAAGCGCCTCGCTCTAGTGAAACTTACAGGATCGTTGAGGAAAAGGTCGGAAAGGTACGATGCCGCTCTACCATCTGAGCTATCCCGTCCTATGACGAGAGTTGGACTCGAACCAACGACAAGCCGATTAACAGTCGAAGTAACCCTTCCATACGCCTCAACGATTTGTATTGTTCGCCTTTGCCTCGGGCATCGGCTTCATGCTCTTATCTTCGCTCATCTACATCCATCCGAACATGGCGGAAGTATGACGACGAAGAAATTTTATCCACTGTGAAGTTGGCAGGGTTGGCAGGGCTCGAACCTGCGACGACCTGATTAACAGTCAGGTGCTCTACCATCTGAGCTACAACCCTATGGTAGGGACAGCCGGAATCGAACCGGCGACCTCTCGAATATCAGTCGAGTGTTCTGCCTTCTGAACTATGTCCCTGTTACACCATTTTCACCACCACGCCGAATGATGGTCGGAACGGCAGGATTCGAACCTGCGACCTCTTGCTTCCAAGGCAAGCGCTCCAGCCAAGCTGAGCTACGTCCCGATGGAGGATAGGAGCGGGTTTTCCCCGCCGATCTGTCAGCCGCCACTAGCAGCAGCCTATTTGATGTTGCCCATCCATATTTAGAAAAATAAAAAGCTACCTGTATTCCGTTCCTCCTCTACTGAACAGCAGCGAATGGATGATCCGGATTGCAGATAGCTCGATTCACATATGAGGGTACACTTTACCTGGTGGGTAAAGGCCATCCTGCCCGCTCATTGGGCGGACCGTACCTCAACGCTATAAATCGGCTATCCAGAATAATCGTCTCCGGCTTATGTTCCGGCCTCTGCCACTCCTGTGCAAATTCATGTAAACTATTTATCAATTTTCTCGCCTCCTCTCTTCACCAGCCGCACTTCCGGCCGTTTTTTTCACCGCGATATGTACTTTGCAGGGGATTAAGCAAAAACGTCTTCGGCATCCGTTGATGCCGGAGAAGCTTTGCGAAGATGATACAGACAATGATAAGCGTGAAACATGTCAATTCTGTATCATCAAAAAAAAGACCCCTGTCGCCAGAGATCCTTTCCTACAGCGAATTTAGCCATAGAAAAAGACCGCTCAGCTTCAAGCAGTCTTTACGAGAACGCCTATGTAGGTTCACCGCGAACGACGTCAGGCTGTAGAAAACAACCGACGAAGCGGAACGGATCTGCGTCTGTAAAGAATGCCCTTATGAGATTGGATGTAGAAGTCAAGCGGATTGCTTATCTCCTGCTGCTTATTCGTAATCGGATATTCGCTGTGAGCTAAATCATTTTCCCATTGGAATCGATTGATCTCGTGCATGCTTCTGCACTCCTTTCTCGAGTGGAATGTAATGTTGGTTTCACAACCTGATTTTCCCCGAAAAAGCAACCTGCGAACAGGGCGAAAGTATGGCGACGGGATAAAATTTTTCCATTTCCCCCAGCTTCCGAGCTTGATACAATAAACAGCATAATGTGATTCGGTACAGGTTGGGGGAAACAAAGGTGGCCCGGGAAAGCTTCGACAAAGAAATTCAGTTCCTTCGCATGCTGGCTCTGGCCGGAGGCGCATACAGCAGGCAGCAGTTCGCCGATCGCCTCGGCATTTCGGTGCATACCTATGACAAAACGCTCCGTTACCTCAAGGAAATGCTCAGTACGCTTCAGCAAGGAGTCCCTCAGGAGCAAGGAACCGAGCTAACGGAAGGGCTTCGTTATAACTATTACGAGTCCGCCGATCCGCTGCTGCTTTTCCTGTTCCGCGCCAAGTCGCTGAAGGAAACGGAGAGCGTTCGGCTCACGCTGCTGTTGACCGCGTTGCAGTCACAGGAACTGACAGCCAAAGACTTGCAGGACATTTGCAGCGAGCAAATGCCGGTTGAATTCCCGCTCCCGGATGAGAAGACCGTTCGGGGCGATCTGAAATATTTGGAGGAAGTCGGTGTCATCGTTCGCCTGAGCGGAGGTCGCCCTTACCGCTACAAAGCCGCCAACGATCTGATCGACTGGCTGTCCGACGACGAATTGCTGGACCTATTCGATTACGTCGATGTTATCGCCAATACGCAGGTTCCGTCCGTGCAAGGTTATCTGCTTCGCTCCACTTTAAAGAAAGCGCTGATCAAGCGTGGATTTGACGCGGACGTTGCGGAGACGCACCGTTATAAGTACCATTATCATTCGCGTATTCTGGACGAAGCGCATCTATATACGATTTTCCGGGCGATCCGGCAGCGCAAAAAGCTGCATTTCCTTTACCTGTCGCCGAAGAAGGGCAAAAAGTATTCATCGCAAAATACGAACCCGCTGTTCGAACGAGAATCGGACGGCGTTGTGCACACGGTACTCCCGCTTCGCGTCATATTCGATCATCAGTACGGCCGGTGGTATTTGATTGGGTATGGCCCGCGGCTCGGTCTCATGAAGTTCCGAATGGAGGGGCTAACGCAGATTGAGGAAGGCGAGTCCGTTTCGGAGGAAGAGTTTGACGGTCGACTAGTATCGGCAGAAGCGCAATTGAAGCAAAGCTGGGTAATCGATACGCTGCGCCCTGCCACTGTGAAAGCGCGTTTCTTTAATCCAGACCGTTCCGGTGCAAACTTCGTGCGGGAGCGGGTCGAGGCGCAAGGGCAGTGGGGAGTTATTACGGAGGAATCCGAATCAACGTTCCTATACGAGATCACGGTTAACGGCATTTACGAAATTAAACCATGGCTAAGAAGCTTCGGGTCTAGCTGCGAAGTGCTGGAACCTGCATGGCTTCGTCGGGAGTTCATTGCGGAGTGGAAGGAGATTCGGGACTACTATGAATCTGTTCGAGAAAATCTTTAATTACCAGATCATCTCCCGTCTTGATGAATCCGGCTCCTTCGCGCTGACGGGACAGGAACGGACTTGGCTCAAAATGATGTTGGAGCCTGTCGAGTCTACGCAAGCTTTTACACCTGAGACGCTGGGCAAGCTGGACGAAATCCTGCAAACCGACGACGTAACGGGCATTCAGGGCATCATCATCGAGAAGGCCAAAAGCCGGGAGCGACAAGTATACCACCCGCTGCTTCGCGTGCTCCGTCGGATCATCATGCGCAATCTCGGCATCCGTCTGACTTACCGGATGAAGCACGGAGGCATTAAATCGAACCAACATGGCTTCCCCTACAAGCTGGAGTACAATGTGGTCAAAAGAGAGTGGTATCTGCTCTGGTATAACACTCGCCAGCATACTCTAATGTCCTCGAAGCTGCAGAACATTGTCGCCGTTGAGGAAAGCGAGTTATCTGCTGAGCGGGTGGACGCTCTGAAAGAGCTGCTAGGACGCTTATGGGAAGAACGCAAAGAGCACGCCGTCATCCAGGTCGTCCCCACCTACAACGTCGAGCTTTCGCGTATTTTATATGCGTTTTCCTGCTTTGAGAAATCCGTTTCTTATGACGAAGATGTGGATGCCTACCGGATTCATATTTCTTATCTGGCAGATGAAAGCGAGTTTCTGCTGTCCAAAATCCGATTCCTCGGATTGCGCGTCAAGATTGTAAAAGGAGAACACCTTAAAGGCCGCATGAGAGAATCGGCTTCCAGAGCGCTTGCGCGGTATGGGGTACAGGAGGAGGAGGCGCAGTAGCCAATTCCGTGATGCCCCCTCCCCTCCTACCGGCTAACATGCGCGTCCGGAGCGTAATCAGCTACGAGATTCAGCTCAATGCCGTGCTCCAATAGCGCCTTTAAGCCGCAGAGCACCATCGTATATCCACCCATCGAGTCCAGCGCCCGACCGACGATTGCCTCCTCGCTGCCCGTAAAGCCGGAGTTCGTAATCGTAACGAATGTCTCCGCATCGGACCGTGCTGTCAGCGTCCACTCCACTTGAGTCCCATCCGAGGATTCAATCCTGATCCGCTTGTTCGGCACAAGCTCCAGTACTTGAATCTCGTCGACGGCTCCGTACATCTCCCATTCCCATCGCACTCGGCTTCCTTGCTCCAGTCTTCCGCTGCTGCGCGTAAACCAGAACAGAGTCGTAATGGCCGGGTCAACAAATGCTTCATACACGTCTTGCGCCGGCTTGCGAATCAGCATCTCCGCTTTCACAACCGGCTTTTGATTCGAATTGTTCATGATTTGCCACTTAACCTCCTTAACAATTAAGGTATTATATTATTTTCCAATATGCGTTGCAGTGTGCTTGTTAGCTGTTTAAGATCAATAGGCTTTGTTAAATACCCTTGCATGCCGGCTTCGAGCGCCTTTCGTTTCGTATCTTCCATCGCGTCCGCAGTCATCGCAATAATCGGCGTATCATTCTGAGGATCCAACTCTCTTATTGTACGTGCAGCTTCATAGCCATCCATTAAGGGCATCTGCAGATCCATGAGCACGACATCGTATTTTTTGGCTTTAATCATTTCTATCGCTTCCAGCCCATTATTAGCCACATCCACTCCAAAACCGGCTAATTTAATCATTTCTATCACGACGATTTGATTAATTTCATTATCTTCTACAAGTAATAGTTTTATATGCTGCGAGATCACATTCGCTGCAACTTCCTCATCAGCTATTGATATTTCTTTCATGATTGGGGTTTGTGGTTTAAACAGACTGACCATTTCCTCATATAGCTGTAATTGACCAAGCGGAAAAAATAAACATTTGTCTATATTTTCTGATGCCTGTATCTCTTGCATTTTAGTTTCATGAAATCTGCTTACGAGTACAATCTTGGGCTTTGGAGAAAAATAGTCCGACTTGATTGTTTCGGCCAACCTGGTGATATCCGACCCTTGCAGTTCCACATCGATCAGAACCAACTCATAATGAGGATGGCGACTGCATGCTTTAATCGCCTCTTTCTCATTAGCCGCTATCGTTATGCTAGAGCGAAATTGCCCAAATTGATTATTTAATACACTCTGCATTTCCGGATTATCGCTGATGAGCAGTACGCGAAGACGCTCCAAATCACCGCCTCGATCGAAGTCAACAAATGGCTCTTCACTACAATCAAAGGGTGCTGTGACTACGAAACTGCTGCCCCTATTTGCCTCACTGTTAACTTCGATTGTCCCTCCAAGGAGCTCCACCAGATTTTTAGTGATGACTAGGCCAAGACCGGTTCCGCCATATTTTCGCGTCGTTGACATATCCGCTTGAGAAAAAGGGAGAAACAATTGGCGAAGTTGATCTTCTGTCATCCCAATTCCCGTATCACTGACTTCAACCCGGAGGAGGGCTCCTTTATTTTCGTTTGCCTGGATGCCCACGGAGACGGCAACGACTCCGCTCTGAGTAAACTTGATCGCGTTGTTTGTTAAGTTCAACAAAATTTGATTTAACCGGAACGGATCTCCCTTCAGCTTCTGGGGAACGCGATGATCCACATCAAAGCGCAATCGTAAGCCTTTCTCGGACGCACTGAGGCTTACGATATTTGAAAGATTACTTAATACCTCATACAAGTCAAAATCAATTTCCTCCAGCTTCATCTTGCCTGCTTCCATTTTCGAAAAATCAAGGATATCGTTAATAATGCCTAATAAGTTGGTAGCCGATAAGATGCTCTTACCTACATAATCTTTCTGTTGGTTTGTTAACTCGCTGTGCTTAAGCAATAAATTAAACCCCATAATCGCGTTCATCGGGGTTCGAATCTCATGACTCACATTCGCAATAAATTGACTTTTTGCTTGATTCGCAATATCCGCGATTTCTTTGGCCTCGCGAAGCAACATATTTTTATTTTCTAACTCGATCGTTCTCTGCTCGACTAATTCCTCTAAATTCTCTTTATAGTGATGAAGCGCATCCTCCGCTTCTTTACGTCCTACGATCATCTGATTGAAACCCATGATGAGAGCCCCAACTTCATCCGACGATTCATAATAGCCCTTCACGGTCAAATCGCCTTGTTGTGCGTCGGCCATCAATTTCCTCAGCTTGATGATTGGTCGCGTTATATAGTTCGAGATAGCCAGACCAAGCCAAGTGCACAAAATGAAAGCCAGCATCGTGACCAACGTGGTGATGGTTATACCTCCACGATAAGCTCTAACCGTATCATCGTAAAAGGCTTGAGCATCCTCTTCATTAAAGCGTACTGCATTCTCCAAGCTTTTAATCATTTCTTCGCGGTTTGTTTTGTAGCGGGCCGTATACTCCTTATAGGCCTCGTCTTTGCGCCCGGCATTGGTCAATGTATCCATTGTTGTTTTCGAGGCATTATTCGTCGGAATCAGACTTAAAAAATGTTTGTACTGCTCCTCTGCTCTAGGAGACAGTGGTATCGTTTCCAGTTGGCTGCGAATTGCCCGGTTACTCGTTCGTTGATCATCAAACTGTTGTTGAATATGTACGCGATCAGGATCACTTTCCGCAAGAAGCATTTCGAGCTGCAGTGCATCGATTCGGGCATTTCCAAATAAAAGTTTGACGATTAAGCTGCTCGGCATTAACTTTTCCATATACAATGCATGGGCCTTACTCTCCATCTTGTGCATAGCAAATATTCCGGCACCGCCAACGACAATCATGAGGGAAAGAGCAACTCCGAGTAAAATAAGCACCTTTGTTCTCACTTTTAAATGTTTGATTAGCTCCGAAACAAACCTCATGATTAATCCCCCAAACGAATAAACGACTCCTTCTGCGAAAATTCGACATCACGTTAGAAAAATCCTCCGTCGTGATTGCCATAGAGGTTCTACCAACTCTTCTGTAGCGCAAAAAACGAGAGCCGAAGCTCCCGGGCTGTGTCCAATATATTTCGGCAAGGGAATATACGTCTACCACAACAATCGTACCAAAGAAGCCCCTGTTAATAGCTGTTAACGGGGTTCTTTTCGGCGGTTTCTATAAAACGATGCGAACTTGCGTCCCAAGTGTATCCAACTGATATGAATTCTTTTGATGAAGATTTTATTGTTTGTCCATGAATGACGTCCGTTTGTTCATAACCGGAAACATCGATCTCTGGGATTGAATGATTATCGTTCATGCCTTGACTGACAACTACAAAGTTTTGAACAAGCTTCCATCTTTCTTCATTACCGTTTTTCAGCATATGCGGCGCTTCATAAGTGACCGTATCCAAATCAAATGCAATTTGCGCAGTACTACCTTGAAGATAAATTAACTGAGTATGGTTGATTCGTCTTGTGCCGGCGCTATTATATGATTCTACGCTCAAAAGGGGTTCTTCTGCTCCAAACGCATCTGTTCTCCAGGAAATTGCCGTTATATCACGGCCAAAGGCTCCAGAAAAAACAGGCTTCCATTCATTAGGCTTTTCTGAATAAAACACGACAACAACCGATGCGCCAACACCGTCCGAAATCCATGATACGTTGTAATGATCGCTATAAGATACATTGGTCGACGGCTGATTTAAGTAATCTTCTAAAGAAATTCGAAGATTGTCCCGATAAGACTTCGCCATATTATAAGTGACTTGTTTAATTTTATTGAGATAGGGTTTGGAGTCGACTGAGTCTTGTGAAATTTCAAAAGAAACTGTTGGGGAAGTAGGATATGCGGGCTTAGTGGATGACATTTCGGATAGGTTTTGTTCATGAGACTGTGTGCATCCAGCTATTAATACGCCTAACAGTGGCAAAATAATTGCAGATTTCATGGACTTCCCTCCGTATATAAGTACAAAGCGCCCATCCTAATCTAGAAACCCACGGGGCTCCCGTGGGTTTTGTCATTCTACATGATTGAGCACATGCTTCGGAAACGAAATGGCCGATTCCGTCGATGTGACGTCTGTTGAAGTTACGGAGTACTAGACCAACTCAACCGCAAACGCCTCGAATGGCTGAAGCTCTAGCTGCGTAAAGTCCGCTGCGGTTCTGTCATAGTTAGCGATAATGATCGCTTCGCTACGCCCAAGTCGCGGGACGCTGGCCGATATCGCCGTGCCGCCGAAGTTAGCCGCAACCGCCCACGTACGTCCTTCGTACCGACGGATGTACAGGAATAGCTGCTCCGGTCCTTCCTCGATCAGTTGGTAGTCGCCCCATACGACAATCGGATTGGCTTTGCGGAGTGCGATCAGTTGTTTATACGTATGGAAAATCGAGTCCGGGTCAGACAGCGCGGCGGCCGCGTTGATAGATGAGTAGTTAGGATTTGCCCGCAGCCACGGCGTCCCGGTCGTGAAGCCGCCGTTCGGCGTATCGTCCCACTGCATAGGAGTACGAGCATTATCCCGTCCCTTGGCATTAATGGAAGCGATGATATCCTCACGGGAAAATCCTAAACCAAGCCGTTCATGATACATGTTGATCGTCTCGATATCCTGAGCCTCTGCGATATCCGTGATCGGGCAGTTGGTCATTCCCAATTCTTCGCCTTGATAGATATATGGCGTTCCCTTCATGAGATGGAGAAGGATAGCGAACATTTTGGCGCTCGGGACACGCAGTGCGTCATCGTCTCCCCAACGGGATACAATGCGCGGCAGATCATGGTTATTCCAGAACAGGCTATTCCAGCCCTGATCCCCTAGCTCTGTCTGCCATTTGCTCAATATGCGCTTCAGATCGCCTAGCGGCAGCGGCTTCAAATCCCACTTGTCCTTGCCTTCCTGCTGGTCGAGCATAATATGCTCGAACTGGAAAACCATCGACAGTTCCTTCCGCTTCGGATCGGAATACTGCTTCGCGATCTCCGGCGTTGCTCCCCACGTCTCACCGACAGTCATGACGTCGTATCGACCGAACGTTTCACGGTGCATGTCCTGCAAGTATTCATGCAACTTCGGACCGTTGCCGGTAATCTCTTGATCCGGAATTTTGCCGACAAGGTCGATGACGTCCATTCGAAAGCCGCCGACGCCTTTTTCCAGCCAGAAATTCATGAGGTTCCATACTTCTTGCCGCACTTTCGGGTTTTCCCAATTGAGGTCGGGCTGTCGCTTGCTGAACAGGTGCAAGAAATACTGTCCGGTACTTTCGTCATACTGCCATGCGGAGCCGCTAAATGTCGACCGTAATCCGTTCGGTTCCCCGCCGCCTGGTGCCGCGTCGCGCCAAATATAGTAATCGCGATATTCATTGTCTCGGCTCCGCCGCGATTCAATGAACCAAGTATGCTCATCGGAGGTGTGATTGACGACCAGATCCATCACGATCTTAATGCCGCGCGTATCCGCCTCGCGTATAAGTTCGTCCATATCCGCCATCGTCCCGAATTCGTCCATAATGTCGCAATAGTCGCTGATGTCATAGCCGTTGTCATCGTTCGGCGACTTGTAGACCGGGCTAAGCCAGATCGCGCCGATCCCTAGCTCTTGTAAGTA
The DNA here is from genome assembly GCF_042655525.1 of Cohnella soli. NCBI lineage: Bacteria > Bacillati > Bacillota > Bacilli > Caryophanales > Paenibacillaceae > Cohnella > Cohnella soli. Next base: position 177,584 of record NZ_JBHSMI010000002.1, on the reverse strand, counting down.
ATCGAGACGTTCGATGATTCCTTGCAAATCGCCAATTCCGTCCCCGTCGGTATCCTGAAAGCTTCTGGGGTAAACCTGATAGACGACCGTCGATTTCCACCATTTTTCGTGCATGGGTTTCGCTCCTTTGGTTACCCTCGATCTCGCATTCGAAATCTGTAGGACAGATTGCTATGGCTTGACTTGTTTCATCAGTCCGACCAACCGCATCAACGTGCCGCAAAACCCCTCGAATGACAGGCGGAAGTGGTCATCAATGTCATTGTCACTGTTAAGTGGCAGTTGGTCAAGAGTATAACCGCTTGTTTCGAGGATGACTGACTTAGCGATAAAGTGGGATGTGTGTAAATCCACAATCAAAAGAGCTTTGTCACAGAAGTACGGTAACAAAGCTCTTTTTCATCCGCGTGAGGACGAGGCTTTCTTAAAGCCATATCAATCCGCTTCAAATTGTTTCTTCTCCACCCATGGAGATTCCCTCCCAGAGAACTCAATCCGCGTTATACACGCTTCTCCCCGCCAACACGGTTTCCATTACCCGGACTTTGCCCTCATTTGGATCAAATGAAAATAAGGTCATATTCGCCGGAGCTCCCTTTTGCAAGCTGCCGTAATGCTCGAGTTTCATTGCTGCTGCCGGCCGTTTCGTTACCATCTCGATGGCTTCCACAAGACTCAACCCGACATATTTAATCGCATTTTCAATGCCTATGGGAACGGATAGAGCAGAGCCAGCCAAGATCGAGGGATTATGTTTCGTATGGAGTCTGCCGCTTTCGTGTAAAACGACTTCTCCGCCGATGACGCTGGTGTATTCGCCTGGCGGCATACTCGCGAATTTGACTGCATCACTCACCAAGATGGCTTTATCTCCTTTACTCCGGATCATGGCCTTCAAGGTATTGGGAGACAAGTGATGACCGTCGGCAATAAAACATCCCCATAGGCGATCCTCTGCCAGCTGGTCCCATATATAATTCGGGTGACGCGGCAGTATCGGATGTGAACCATTGCCTAAATGGGTAGAAACCGTTGCTCCGGCAACAACTGCCGCTTCTATTTGTTCCGTTGAGGCTTGGGTATGTCCGATGCTCACGACAATCCCTTCCTGGACTAGCTTCGAAATAAAATCCACCGCTCCCTGTTTTTCAGGCGCCAGGGTGACCAGCTTTATTTGATTTCCTGCAGCTTGCTGCCATTGATGAAATTGATCTACATCCGGATCGCAAATATATTGAAGCTCATGAGCCCCGCGCGGACCGTCTTGTTCAGCCAAGTATGGACCTTCCAAATGGATGCCGAGTACGCTGTTTCTAACTTCCTCGCTGGACTCGCAAGCTTTTGCTATTATCGTCAGCGCGTCGGATATTCGCCGAGAGCTGCCGGTAATGACCGTTGGCAAATAATTCGTTACCCCAAGCTTCCACAATTGGTTCGTAACGCCAAGTACATCCTCTTCCGAAGGATGCTCCGAATTAAAATCAAATCCCGCCAAGCCATTCACCTGCAGATCAATCCAACCGGCTGAAATCCACGGGACAGGTTCGTTGGGCAAATCTGACTCCGCCAATTGTGTTACGGTCTCGATGACACCGTTAATGACATTAACTTGAATAATAGCCCCATCCTCAACTCGCTTGCCGATCCACTTCATAGGCCTAATCCCCTTTCCTTGGACCATTCTGCCAAATCGGGCAGATCAAAATATTGAAGCATCCCAGGCAATATTAAACCTGCTACATCATACTTGTCGAAATCGCGCGATTTTACGAGAGAGGCTACACTTTCCATGCCATCCTCTACCTTCAGCTGTTTGACACGTTCATCGAGTACAGTCGCCAGTTGGGCAAATAAACTGTATCGGCCTTTCGCATATATCGTAAGATCATGGATAACCATGTCCGGCAATATTTCCGCAAGATCTAACGCCCGAAGCACGTCATAAGTACGCAAAGCCGCCAAACTATCATCGAGCCAAAAGAGATCAGTCGTCAATTTATAAAAAGTGCCGAAAAGCCCCTTCAAATCTCCGCCATTCACGGCATTGGGGGATAAAGCCCCGACTCCGGTCACATCCAGCACCATTACCGCTCTCCCGGTCGAGCAAGTTTCCCGAATCCAGGAAAAATGACCCCCGATTTTACGAGTGCCTTCCTCCCAAACCGCAATCGTCAAGGGAAGCTTATGATCCATATACGAGCAATCCCTGAACATTAACCCATGATTGAGCAATCCCTCTTGGCTCCACCACGCAACCGTGTGAACGGTTAGCTCATCAAGCTGTCCACGTTGAACCACACGGGGATTCAAGCTGCACGGTTTACGCCAAGCATGAACTTTGCCCTTAAGCCATATTAACGCTTTCTCTTTGCGCTCCGGTCCGGATAACCCGGCTCGAGTCGACTCAAACCCATCAAGGCGATCGACATTTTCCTCGTAGACCGCGCGCGCCAGTGCGTAGTCTTCACGGACTTGGCCACTCTGGGTACACCATAGAAGAGATGGATCGAGCGGCTCGATCTCTGAACTTATTTTCAATGGTCCCGGCGCTTCAGTAAGTAGATGTTTGGCAAAAAATGCGGCAGCTTGCTTGGCCATCGCTATCGAATATTTATGGACCTCGGGTTCTTCGAAATAAGATAGATGATCGCCTTTATGATGCATTTCCCAAAATCTTCGCGTTCTCTCTACCGTACTTCTTGTTCCTTCTATGGGAAAAAAATCGTAGGATGCAGCAAGGATGAGTACCGGACGCGGCACCATCGCCATCAATATGTCCTCATGATCAAATCCGGCCGCGGACAGCCCCGGCCAGATTTGTTCCGCATCCTGCGCTTGCCCGGCACCGATATAGGAGCGTCGATTCATGATGAAGGTCGCAGGAGCGGCTGCCGCAATTCTGGGATCGCAAATCATCATGAGCGAAGATTGCATTCCTCCGCCGGAATTACCGGTTACACCGATTTTAGCAGGGTCTACTTCCGAGCGCGTACACAAATAATCGACAGCCCGCATCGCATCGTGCACAAAATATCGGGCAAGGCTGTCCCCGACAAGCCAGCACTGTGTTCCGGCGTGATCGTGCTCGGGACATCCCCCTTCCACAATCGCTTTTCCCAAAGAGGGCTCGTAATAGCTTAACCGTTCCCCTTGCCCGATAGGATCGATAGCAAACACGACGAGACCCGCGCTCACCAAGTATTGGCACACAGTCTGGTATTCATCTGCGTGTTTTGCCGTGTCAAAATGACCGCATAAGAACAGTACCGCGCCGCGGGGGGAAGAGATTCCTTCGGGAATGTATAAGTTCGACGTCACATAGGTGTCGGGACGGGACTGAAAGATGATTTTTTCTATTCTGTAACCGTTGCATTGCACGACGCCGGTAACATGGGGTTGAAGCGGCGCATCGTTGGAAGGAAGACCGCCTAATGATTGCAGGAGCGCTTCCCTCATTCTTTTGTTGCGTTCTTCAAGCTGCTGTCTGCTATGCACGTTATCTCTGGCATGATCCCCTGCGTCAAATGCCGCCATCGAGCGGGTAAAGACCAATTGCTTCAATTGATCTTTCACATCGTAAAAATCAATATCCAAGCTTTCCAACTGATCAAGCTGCATGGTTATCTACCCTCCCATCTCACTTCGCAAGCGAATCCGTGAGTGACGCCGAATTTCGATCGAGGTAGAGCGTCCAGTCAGGATGCGTTTTTAGCATCGTTGCCGGAACTTGCGGAGTCGTATCGTTTTCCAGCGTTAATTTTACCGCGTTTGCCTTCACCTCATGAGGAACGCAGGAAATGATCACTTCGCTTTGCATGATTTGGTAGACCGTCATCGTAATCGCTTGTTTAGGTACATCGTTTAAAGTCGCGAACCAACCTTCTCCAACTTGCTGTTTTTTGCAGCCTTCATCCAGCTCGACAACGAAATAAGCTTCCTTTGTCGTAAAGTCCGCAGGAGGATCGTTAAAGGCGATATGGGCGTTTTCTCCGATGCCGATCAGAGCTAAATCGATTGGCGCCTTCCTGATTTCCTCGCTTAATTCCCGAATGTTCTCACTGACATCGCCTTCGCCATTAACAAAGTACGCACGATTCAGACCGACAAGATTGACGAATCGCTCTCGCAAATATTTGCGAAAACTCGCAGGATGACTTTCAGATAAGCCGACATACTCGTCAAGATGAAACATTTCCACCTTGCTCCAATCCAGATCGGACTGGACAAAGGCTTGAATAAAATCGAACTGGGAAGCTCCTGTGGATAAAACAATTCGGGCCTTTCCCCGCGACGCGATCGCCCCTCTGATCACTTCTGCCGCTTGTTTTGCCGCTTCAATACCTAACTGCGCGCTATTCTCCAATACTTTAACTTCCATGTCCATATTCCTCCCTTAAAATAGGTCTTCACCCAACAGTTCATTTATCGATACCGGCCGCTTGTCGGCAATGGAAATATTGGCAGCGGCTCCAACCAACAGCGACATCGCTCCCGCCCGGGAACCGGCCTGCTGTCCCAGAACATCGGGAACATCCCCTCTAAAAATCATCCGGCGCAGATGCTCATCGCCCCCGCCATGGTCAGCCAGTAGTTTCTTGGTTTCCGAAACTTCCAAATCCCCCTTGTTGTTGTAGATGGAAATATACTGGTTGGGGTCATTGCTCTTTGGACCGCTGGAAATTTCCTCCGCCTCGATCCTTCCTTTCGTCCCGTTAAATGTGATCTTCCAGCCCTCATAAGGGCAGTAAGCATTCAGAGAATAGGTAAGGAGCGTCCCTCTTGCATACTTCACGCTTAATGACATCGTGTCATAGATATCGATTTCTTCGCTAAATACGCACTGATCCCGGAAATAGCCGTCCTGCTGTTCCGCTTCGTAATATAACTGCTTCACCGTATCGTCAGCCGTAATATCAAAGTAAAACTCGCACGTATCTTTATGTTTGCAAGTCAGACACCGCTCGCCTCGCTCTTCTCTTGTCGGGCCGTAAAAATGTCTCGCCCCCTGAGCATAGACGACTTCGGGTTCATCATGAAGCCACCAATTCACCATATCAAAATGATGCGTCGATTTGTGAACGAGAAGACCTCCGCTGTTCTCTAGCTTCCGGTGCCACCGGCGGAAGTAATCCGCGCCGTGACTCCTGTCCAAAGACCATTCCAGGTTGACGCTAAGAATATCGCCGATTGTCCCCTGACTGAGTAACTCTTTGATCCGAACGACGTAGGGCATAAACCGGCAGTTGAACGTCACCGTCACTTGCTTGCCTGCCGCCTTTTCCGCTTCCAGAATCGCCCTGCATTTGGACGCCTCCATCGTCATCGGCTTTTCCGATATGACATCATAACCTGCCTGAAGCGCCCGGATAATGTATTCGTCATGCAAACTGTCCGGGGTCGTAACAATCACGCCATCCGGATGGGTATCGCTAAGCATGCCTTCAAAATCGTCATACACCGGGACATTTCCGCAAGATTTGCTCATGAATTCCGCCCGGATCGGATTCACGTCGTAAATACCGACAAGCTCCGCTGCGTCTTTCAGTTCGCTCGTTAGCGGTTTGGCGAACATCCATAACCCTCTGTTGCCTGCACCAACAATTACGTATTTTTTCATTGTTCCTCACCTCTTATAGTAATCGATTTCTTTTAGAAAAATAACTGCCCTTAATCGGGCGGTGCAGCGACGCTTTGCCGTTCAATGAGCTTAGGTTGAAGCATAATTCCCATCTCCTGCTCTTTTTCGCCATCCAATATATCGAATAGCATGGAACAAGCCAGTTTGCCCATTTCGTAGTCCGGTTGGCGCACTGTTGTTAATGCAGGCGTAACCATTCGGGAAAATTCGATATCGTCAAAACCGATAACGGACATCTCTTCCGGAACCCGGACGCTTTGATTAGCCAACTCATTGATGACGCCAAAAGCCGTCATATCATTGCAAGCGAAAATCGCAGTCGGTCTATCCGCCAAAGCAAGCAGTTCGCAAGTCAATCTTCGACCGTTCTCATACTCAGAGATACCGCTGTAATCGTTCATCTCCCCCTCTACTCTCACCCATTCGGGGTTCCGTTCAATCCCAGCTTCCCTGAGCGCATCCATATATCCCTCATAAACCGATTTGCGGCTTGGTCTATCCAATGGTGCCGTCACATAAGCAATTTTGGTGTGCCCTTTCTTCAGAAGATGCCGGGTTGCCAAATACCCGCCCTTTCTATAGTCAAAGCCCACTTGGCGAACGTGATCCAGATCGATCTGTTGGTCAATCGCGATAACTTTAAGCCCCAGTTTTATATAATCAGATAGCGTGTTCTGATCCGGGGAAATCGAGGAAATGATCAATCCCTTGATTTGTTTCTCAAAGATCGTCTTCACGTACTCATTCTCTACTTTGGAATCCTGAAGCGTGTTGCACAGCATGACCTGAAAATCATTTTTGCGAGCCACCTCTTCGATCCCCAGCATGACCGATGAATAAAAGGGGTTGGTAATCGTCGGGACAATGACCCCGATCATCCGGCTTTGCTTCGTTTTCAACTGTTTGCCCAGCATGTTCGGTACATAAGCCATATCTTTCGCCGCTTGTTGAATCTTCATCTTAAGCTCCGAACTAACCGGATAATCGCTGTTGCTGAGCACTCTCGACACGGTAGCTGACGACACGTTCACCGCTTTGGCAATATCATGGATCGTAACGGATTTATGCAAACTGTTCACCACTCTTCGGAGCTATAGAAATCGATTACTATGAATTAATATATCATAAATGAAGTGTATGTAAACAGTAACATTGAAGGTTACCATACATATTTTTCCTATCATTCTAGCGACATCCCTTCCTACACGCATCTGAGATAACAGTTTGGAATTAATATAAATAGAGATTAATCTGCCATTTGCGTTAACACTCCCGCCTTATCATTTAATGGTTGCAGGAAAGAGAGGGGGCAGTTGAAACAAATCGTTTCTATATCTTGCTCAATTTATCAAGAGAGTCAACATGATAAGAAGAGGTGTAGAAAGAAGATGAAACAGGTTTATCGATTGAAAAAAAGCATTGCTTTGCTGCTTTCCGTATTGTTGCTGATCATGTATCAGCAGCCTTCGCAATTGGCCGCCGCTATGAGTTTGCCTTCCACCGCATTCGGTCAGGTGCTGGATATGCGCCAAACGGAGCTTGCGCCGGGCGCTGCGTATACTTGGTATGATATGAAGACTGACCGAGGATTGGAGAAGGCGCATTTTGTCGAATTCGATCCGAAAAATCCGAACCTAGAGCTGCAAGCGGGAACGAAATCCGGCAAAGTATACGGCATGCAGGGCGTTACGCAAATGGCTGCGTATTCGGATAAGCCGGGCAACCGGGTTATTGCCGGGATAAACGGAGATTTTTATGATTTGACCGGTTATTCCACCGGCGTTCCAAGCGGTTTGTTCATGGATGGCGGTCGCATCCTGAACAGTTCCGTTTCTTCTTATGCATTCGGGCTGAAAAATGACGGAACGTCAATTTACGGATCGCCAATGCTAATGAAGACGATTACCATTAATGGAACGACTTCGAACTTGACGCATATTAACCGTTATCGCGAAAACAATCAATTGGTTCTTTATACGACCGATTATTATACATCTACCAAAACGACCGACCTCGGGGATGAAGTCATTCTGGATATTCTCGACGGGGAAGTGAAAAGCGGTCAGACGATGCACCTGAAGGTAGCCCAAATCCGCAAGGATCAGGGCAATGCTCCTTTGACAAGCGGACAAGTCGTGTTATCCGCTTCGGGAACGGCCCGCTCCATTCTATCACAGCTGCAGGTTAATGATGTCATTACCGCTATTTTTGCTTTGGACAACGCATGGCAGGACGTTAAAGTAGCGATCGGCGGCCAAGGTCCATTGATCAAGGATGGCGTCGTACAAACAAACGTCGGACCCGAAGGGGTTCATCCTCGGACAGCGATCGGCACGAAAGCGGACGGCTCGATCGTCATGTTCGAAATTGACGGCCGTGCGCCGGGCTTCAGCGAAGGCGTTGAAACGGTTGAGTTGGGTAAAATCTTGAACGATCTTGGCGTCATTAATGCCATGAACCTTGACGGCGGCGGTTCGTCGACATTTGTAGCCAAGCTTCCAGGCGAATCTTCGGTCAAAATGCTGAACCAAGGTTCAGACGGCGGCGAACGTCAGACGGGCAATGGCTTGCTGCTTGTCAATAAAGCGCCGGAAGGCGACGCGGCGAAGTTCGTCGTTAAACCGAATATGGAACGCGTGCTCGTTGGCGCATCCATTCCGCTTAAGGCCGCAGCCGTTGACGCGAACGGACATCCGGCCGCTTTTGCCGGCACTCCGGTTTGGAATGCGGATCCATCGCTTGGATCGATTGACGAGAATGGAAAGTTTACTGCAGGCGCAACTGCGGCGTCCGGCAGTATCAGCGTAACGTCGGGAGCTCTAAGCGGCACCGGGGAAATCGAAGTCGTGGACAAGCTGACGGCGCTTCAGTTCCCGGACGTGGTGAAGACGTTCGACTCCAGCGCAATTTCTGCTTTGAAAGTAAAAGCGCTTCGGAACGGCCAGGTGATCCAGGCCAACAACAGCAATTTCGAATGGCGCGTCGAAGGCGATATCGGAACCATCGATACGAACGGCGTATTTACCGCAACCGCGAAGAATGACCAGAAGGGCAAAATCTTCGTCAAATTCGGCGATATTGAAACTTCGATGGACGTCAATGTCGGCATTCCGCCGGTTGTATTGGAAGATTTCGAGAACGGCATCGACAAGTATACAGCAACCGGCGCAACGTTTAACTCCGTTAATGTCAGTCTGGAAACAAACGAAGACTTTGTCCGTTTCGGCAATAACTCGTTGAAATTGTCGTACGATTTTGTCGGCAAAACGGGAACTTCAGGAGCCTATTTGTCTTTCAAAAATCCGACGGATCCGGCTTCCCGTATTCAAGTTCCGGGATATCCGGAAAAGATCAGCATGTGGGTCTACGGCGACGGCAAGAAACACTGGCTTCGCGGACAGATGAGGGATGGCAATAACGCAGCCTTCGCTATCGATTATACGGACCAAACGACAGGAGTAAACTGGACCGGATGGAAATATGTCGAGGCAACCGTTCCAAAAGGCAAAGTTACACCTCTTACGATGGACCTGCCAGTCCGTTATATGGAAACCAGCAATGCCAATAAGACGGCAGGCGCTATCTATGTTGACCAGATTCGGGCGGTTTACGGCCCGCTCGATGAAAACAGGACGCCGCCGATTCTGAAAAATCCGTATCCGGCCGAGGACGGTACGGTTAATACGGCAACCCCGGATATTCGTGTCATCGGCGAAGCCGCCAACTACGATAAGCTTACGCATCCGGGCACGACGTTGATCGATCCCGATAAAATCCGTGTTTACCTCGACGGTGCATTGGTCAACCATGGGCTGTATCCGCCGGAAGGACGAATTACGTACAAACCGGCAACGCCGCTTGTCGACGGCGTTCATAAAATCAAAGTTTCGATCCGGGATATGGAAGGCAACCAGACGATCAACGAATGGAGCTTTATGGTCAACACCGGGGCGCCCAAATTCGTCTACGCAACTCCAGCCGATATCTATGCAGGAGGAACTTACACTCTTGATATCAAAGGCGAGAAAGTAAACAAACTCAAGGGCGGCCAAGTGGAGTTCGGTTTCGATCCTGCTATTGTCGAGAACTTGAAGGTCATTAAAGGGACGAAAATTACCGATGCCCAACTGCAGCCGGTAATAAACGAAGCGACCGGGAACGTTCAAATGACCTTTGCGGATCTGGACCAATCGGCTTTGAACGATTCGGATATGATCGCGCAAGTGCAATATACCGTTAAGCGCGATGTCATCGGGCTGTTAATGGTCGATGAAGCCTTGAATGACGTATCGCGTCTGAATACGATCGAATACAAGTCGGGCTCGATCGTTAAGACGGATGGTGCGGGATCCGCATACAATGGGCCGGCGGTTAAATCGACGGTCAAAGCCCAACTGCAACTGAATTGGAATAACAGCGCTATTGGCGTAGGCTACCCAGCTTCTTTCATCGTCACCTTTAAGAATGGTACCGCGGCTGAAGGCGCCAAGCTGCTGATTGATGGCGTTGAAGCAGGAGATGCGGTAACGGGAGCCAACGGTTGGTTGACGACTTTGGAAGCGACCAAATCCGTTAAATCGTATAAAATACAAGCGGTAAAAGACGGACAATACAGCCCGGTAATGAATCTTAAGGTTCAGGCTTTAGCGGGGGCAGCTATACCTCACAATATCAATGTCACGATGGGCGACAAACCGACCGTATCCCGAAACTTTACATGGCATACGCATCCGGATACGAAGGAAACGGTTGTCGAAATCGTCAAACAATCGGAATTTACGGATTTTAACCAAAGTAACGTAAAGAAATTTAATGGCGACAGCTTCATCTACAACACGGACAGTGCCGGCACGCTTCGCGTCCATAAAGCGTCGGCGGTCGATCTGGAGCCGGATACGGCTTACGTGTACCGTGTCGGTGACGGCAACGGCAATTACAGCGCGCAAGGCACCTTCAGAACGTCTCCCATATCCGGAGACGTAACAAAATTCCTATTCATCGGCGATTCCCAGGCGGCCGACAAAGCCGGTTACGATCTGTGGGGAACGACGCTTCAGAAAGCGTTGGACTTTATGCCTGATCCCGATTTCATAGCGCACGCAGGCGATATGGTTGACAAAGGCTACGAAGAAAAGGAATGGAACATGTTCTTTGGTTCCGCCCAAGTGAACTTGATGAAAAACACTTTCGTTCCGGTCATTGGCAACCATGAAGTCATGGGCTTGTATGGCAATAGCGATTATGTGGCTCACTTCAATAATCCGCAGAACGGTTTGGACGGAGTGAAAGGCAGCAGCTTTTCATACGATATCAAGGATGTTCATTTTGTCGTTCTTAACAGCGAGGGAATGTACGACGAGCAGAAAGAATGGCTTAGCAATGATCTAAAAAATACGAATAAGAAGTGGAAAGTCGTCTTCTTCCACCGCGGACCGTATGGCAGCATCTATGATACGCAGATCGTGCGTGACAAGTGGACTCCGATATTTGACGAATACGGCGTCAACCTCGTCATGAACGGCCATGATCATGTGTATTTGCGGTCATACCCGATGAAGGGGGACCAAAAGGTCGCTTCTGGCGAAGGAACGGTCTATGTCGTCGGAGGAGCTTCCGGGTCGAAGTTTTACCCGCTCACGGAGAAGCCGTTCCAAGAAGTCACATTTGCGGAACAGACGCAAATTTATACAGCTGTCGAAATCAACGGCAACAAAATGACAGTCGTGGCCAAAACGGTAGACGGTCGGGAAGTGGATCGCTTCGAATTGACGGCCAAACCGCAATCGGTCCAACTTGATCGGACGAATGTTTCGATGAAAACCGGAGAAACCGCCAAGTTGAACGCTTCCGTCATGCCGAGCGAAGCCAACCAGAATGTTTCGTGGTCGGTCGTTAGCTCCAGTCCGGAGGGCGTGGTCAGCGTGGATCAGCAAGGTACGGTGACCGCTTTGAAACCGGGTACGGCAATCGTCAGGGCGACTAGCGCAATCGATTCTGTGTTTAATGAAACGACAGTAATCGTTAAGAAGGCTGACGATCAGGGCGGAAACGGCAACGATAATAATCAAGGCGGAAAAGACAATCCTGGCGATAAGGACAAACCGAAACCCGAGGACGATCAAGGGCGTCTCGTGGTTAAAGCAGACGATTTGAAAAATGTCGGCGGCAAAGTCGAGATAGAAAGTAAAGTCTCCCTTAACGAATTGATTTTGCCTGGAAATGCTGTGGAACTGATCGGGAATGCGCCAATTACGATCAAGGCTTCTAATATGAACATCACCATTCCGCCGCAAGTGCTTCAGTCCTTATCGGGATTAGTTGAAGCCGGCGAACAAAGCGAAAGCTCGATTTCGCTGAAAGCTTCCAAAGTAGAGGCGGATCAAGCCGATCGTCTGATATCGACGGCAACGCAAAAAAGCAAAGCCAATGTGAGCGCTGCTGGCGACATATTGAACTTTACGTTGCACATTGTTATGAAAAACGGGCAAACGAAGCAGCTTAGCGAGTTCTCCGAGCCGATTACGATTGCCTTGAAGGCCAAACCAAATACGAACAAAAAGCTGGCCGGCATCTATTACATTTCCGATAGCGGTGATTTGGAGTACATCGGCGGTACATGGAAAGACGGCTTCCTGACTGCAACAGTTCACCATTTCAGCAAGTATGCGATTCTGGAGTTCAACAAAAAATATTCCGATGTTCCATCGGCTCATTGGGCTAGCGACGTGATTAGCGAGTTATCTGCCCGGCATTTGATCCAAGGCGTGAGCGCAAGCAGCTTTGATCCGAACCGCAACGTATCAAGAGCGGAATTTGCCGCGATGCTGGTCCGAGCTTTGGTTCTCAAAGGCGAAGCAGCCTCGTCGTTTACAGACGTGCCCGCAAGCAAATGGTATGCGAATGAAGTGGCGCTGGCCGTTAAAGTCGGCATCGTAAATGGCATCAACGCAACCGAGTTTGCTCCGGAAGCACCGATTAAACGCCAGGAAATGGCGGCAATGATTGTAAGGGCATATGAATATTCCCTCGGCATACAAGTCGCAAACTCCAAGAAAACCGGTTTTATAGACATCGGTTCCGTTCCGAAATGGGCCGAAACGTCTATACAGTCGGCAGTCGAAGCGCGACTGATGAACGGACGCACCAATTCCCAGTTCAAACCGCTTGAGTCGGGCACTCGTGCAGAAAGCGCCCAATTGATTTACAACTTGCTCTCCGTTAAGAAATAATCATATATAACGGACCAATCTGCTTTCCTTTGGATTAGGCCACTCCCCAATTTGCTCCACATAAAAAACTCTGACCTCATGCGGTCAGAGTTTTTTATGGCGGAGAGGGAGATATCCATCTCAACCGCCGTAAAGTTGTTTAGCAAGCGCCCTCGCGGCCACATGACCGGAGCTCCAGGCCCACTGGAGGTTATAGCCGCCACAATCTCCATCCACATCCATCACTTCGCCAGCTAAATAAAGCCCCGGTACAAGCTTGGATTCGAGTGTCCCTGTTGTTAACTCCTCCGTATCGATGCCGCCGGCTGTCGTCTGCGCATGCGTGAAGCCGTTCGTATCGGTCACTTTAAAGTCCCAACGCTTCAATAGTCGATAGAAATTTTGCTTCGTCTTCCACGACAAATCCTGGCAAAGCAGCTGCGGCTGATCATCGATTCCCGCCTCCTTCAGGAGAACAGGAATCAGTTTCTTATTCAAAATACCTGCAAATGCATCCGCAACAGTCCGATGTCCAAAGATCCCCCAGTGCATCTCCAGAAATTCGACGAGTTCTTCCTCTGTACGCCCCGACATCAAATCAACCGATAGGATCACCTCTTCCTCTCTCGCGAGTTGATAGGCGGCCTTTCGACTTAACTGGAGAATCGGCGGTCCAGACATGCCATAGTCAGTAAAAAGAATCTCGCCATATTCACTGCGGATGACTTCATCTCTTACGATGATACGGCCCATTCCCTCGAATTTGATGCCGGACAGTTCCTTCAAATACGGATAATCCAGCTTCAGCTGTACAATCCCCGGCACAGGGTGGATCCGCGTATGTCCCAGACGCTCGGCAAGCACATAACCAGAGCCGTCCGTCCCTGTTTTCGGAGCAGTAAGGCCCCCCGTACATAGAAAGAGGTATTCGCTGGTATACACAACCGGCTCCTCGTTCTCTGTCTGGCATTTAATCGTAAAGCGCGGATGATTCGACGAATAGACAACATCCAGCACCTTGGTTTTGAAATAAACGGGAACATTCCGATCCTCTAACGCCAGCTGAAAAATCTCCAACACCGCTGCAGCCTGCAACGACATTGGATACATCCGGCCATCTTCCAAGCTGATCAGCGGCAGTCCAAGCGTAAAGAAGAAATCGATCGCTTGACGGACACCGAATTGCTCCAGCACAGTCAGCGGAAACTCCGCTTGCGTACTGTGATATTTACGTGCGAGAGCTACTGCTTCATCTGTCCCCGTTGCAGTCGATTCGTTCGTAATGTTACAGCGCCCGTTGCCCGTCGTTAATACCTTTTTCCCAATCCGGTCGTTGCTTTCAATAATGGCGGCATCAATACCCAAGTCCCGTGCTGTAATTGCAGCTGTTAGGCCAGCTCCGCCAGCTCCGATAACGATCAGTTGGTGGTGCATAGAAGTTTGTTTCTTATTCATTTGGTCTTTGCACCCTCTGAAATTTGTTTAGCGAGCGCTGTTGCAGCCACATAGCCTGAACTCCAAGCCCATTGCAGATTATAGCCGCCAAAATCCCCGTCCACGTCCATTACCTCTCCAGCCAAATAAAGCCCTGGCACTCGCTTGGATTCCAACGTTCCTTCAACTAGCTCTGTTGTATCGATGCCACCGGCTGTTGCATGCGCATTCGTGAAGCCGTTCGTATCAGTCACCTTAAATTCCCAATGCTTCAGCAGTCGATAAAATTTTTTCTTCGTCTTCCACGACAGGTCCTGGCAAAGCAAATAAGGCTGCTCGTCGATCCCTGCCTCTTTCAGCAATACAGGAACCAGCTTCTTATGCAAGATGCCGATAAAGGAATCCACAACCGCTCGATGTCCGAAAATCCCCCAATGCGTCTCCATGAAATCGACGAGTTCCTCTTCCGTGCGGCCCGGCATCAAATCAACGGTTACAGTCACCGCATCTCTTCTTGCAAGATGATACGCAGCCTCTCGGCTGATTTGGAGAATGGCAGGCCCGGATAGGCCATATTCCGCGAAATGAATCTCACCCGCTTCACTGCGAACGACTTCCCCGTTGACATTGACATGAGCTTTGCCCTGCAGTTTGATGCCGGACAGCTGCTTCATATGCGCATATTGCACCTTCAATTGCACAATCGACGGTGTCGTTTCGATCAAGGTATGCCCCAAACGCCCGGCAAGCGTATAACCCGATCCATCGGTCCCCGCACTCGGAGCGGTAAGACCGCCGGCACATAGAAACAGGTAGTCGCTTGTGTAAACCGACTGCTCCTCTACCTCATCTATCGTCGTCTTGCATACGACCGTAAACCGTGGATGCTCCGCCTGGACAATAATATCCTCTACTTTGGTATTGAAGATCACGGGAACATTCCGATCCTCCAGCGCAAGCTGAAAAATATCCAGCACCGATGCAGCCTGCAGCGACATTGGATACATCATTCCTTCTTTCAATGTGGTGAGCGGAAGCCCGAGTCCAAAGAAGAAGTCGATGGTTTGCCGGATGCCAAATTGCTGCAGTACCGACATTGGGAATCCAGCCTGGTTGCAGTGAAACTTGCGCGATAGGTCGGCCATTTCATCTTCCGCATCTATCGCAGTAGATTCATTTGTAAGATTACAGCGGCCATCGCCTGTCATTAATATTTTTTTCCCGATCTTATCGTTTCTCTCGAGAATCGCGGCGTCGATGCCTAGATCCTTCGCAGTAACGGCAGCCGCTAATCCCGCAGCCCCCGCGCCGATAATTAACAACTCGTGATGCATGAGGTTTGTTCCTCTTTCGTAATTAGTCGATTCGCCCTTAGTCCAACATGATAATACAAGTATAACCATCTCGTGGGATTAAGCCAACTGTGGAAGGTAGGGGGAACGTTGGCGCCGGTAATCTGAAATAAAAAGGCGACTACCCCTCCAATAAATGGGGATAGCCGCCTCTTTGTTCACCGTATACAAAACACCGCCGTTGCGCTTAACCGACTATCATTCCCTCAACAATTTGCAAAAACCGTTCTTCCGTCAATTGTCCTCTGCCCGTTGCCGATACGGTAATGAGCTGACCAAGCTTCTCATCTTGCCACACCGCTTGAAAGTCGTCATATTCGACGGACTGCCGTTCGCTGCCTAATACGATGTTCGATCCCTGGCTGAAGACGACCTCGACATTCCCGAATTCGACTTTGCGCTGGTTGTACGTCGACGGCCATTCTACTTCCATCCTTACGGCTTTGACGGCCCGAATGGTAAGTGTCGTATCCAGGTTCGCGTAGACGAGCTCCGAATGCAACGCTCCCGACCAATGGACCGGCTCGACGAGCAGATCCCGACTCGGCTTCTCGGCCGCTTGACGCTCGAACAGCTCCTGCAGCCGGGCGTATTCGGCAGAGGTGCGCTCGTCCTTGGGGCTGGGCAGAACGGGGACCACTCGGCCATAGACTAGCCTGAAGTCTTTGGGCACATCCGTCGGCTCCGGGATGAACGGCGCCGAAACCTTCTCCGCCATCTCCGCAAAGGCTGCATACGTGTCGCTATCCGTATTGAATCGGAAATCGATCTTCGGCTTCGTTGTGCCGTTATGAATAGAGTAAGCAAGCACTTGTCCAGGCTTGAGCATGGTCATAACCCGTTCTTCGTATTTGTGCATCGGATCCTCCACGTACACATACGGCTTCGGTGTCGACGGTTCGCGATCGCCGATGGCGGATTGAATGGTCACTTGTCCGGAGCTGTTGCGGATTTCGATCATTGCGCTGGCCGCGTACGCCGAAGCGGAGGCTAGCAACACGACGATCAGTACGGCGGCCGGGAAGGATATCCGAGCACGATGACGGCGCAGCCGGCTTCTCTCTGGTTGCCCGGCCGTGACGCGAGCCATCACTCGCTCCGTGATGTCTACCTTTGCGAGCCTTTCATTCGGTACGGCATGATGCTTCAAATATTCCCATTGACCGGCTGATTGTTCCCGTTCCACGGCTCTTCCTCCCGCCAATCTCGTATTAAGCTGCGTGCTTTTTCCTTCATTCGGCTGACTCTCTTCTTCAATGCATCCGGCTTTTGCCCCGTAATTTCACTTATTTCCGCATACGTTCGCTCCTCGAAAATATGCAAGATAAGCAGCGAGCGGTCTTCCGGCGACAAAGCGGCGAGTGCGGCCGTCAAGGCCGGGCTGAACAGCCGGTTGTCGAGCGATTGCTCCGGGCTTTCCGCCGCAGCGTCGGTTCTCAGCAGTCGAGGCAGCAGCTGCAGCTGGTATTTGCGTTTGCGGAGCAGATTGAGGCAGTGGCGATACGCGATCGTGTACAGCCACGATGAAAAGCTGATCATACGCCGATAGTGCCGGATTGACTCGAAAGCTTTGATGAAGATATCCTGTGCCGCATCTTCCGCATCCTGCGCGTTGACCAGAAGCCGCAAGCAATAGCGGTAAATCGGTTGCTGGTACGCCCGTATGACATTGACATACTCATCCGTCTCGCCTTCTTGCACTCGCCTGACGGATCGTTCAATCGTCTCGTCTTCCGAGGGGCTCTCCTCCCTTCGTTAGATAGAACTGCTTACTTTCTACAACACACGAGGGCGATCAAAGGTGACAGAGTCTTCGACTCAGAAGTGCCGGACACGCAAATTGACGGCCATCCGACATGAATTCAGGAGCCGAATATCCATCTTGCCCTAGTCGATATTCGCAACTTTCCATTCGCCGTCTTTGTTTTTTCTCACCGTGAATGCATAACTGGAATTAAATAAGAAGCTCTCTTCGCTAAGCCTCTTATAGACAACGTTGACATTGTATCTTTTCTCGTCCAGCGCCGTGATCGATTCCAGCTCTTCGAACCGGTACAGATTTCCGTCGTCGATCAAAAAACTTAACGCATCCGCTATAGCTTGTGATTCCAGTGTTTTCGCGAATGATTTCGCGTCCCTGGCAATGATCGCGTCCATGCTCGCCATAGCGCATTGCAGCACCGCTTTCTGGGTTTCGTCCAGCGACGATTCGTCATAAGTCAAGAACACGCCGGCTTTGAAGTCCTCGTTCGAATGCGTTTCCCTAAGCGACGTAATCATGGCCAGAAACAGCTTAAGTGCCTCCGCCTTCTCCTCAATCGTATATGCAAAGCGGATGATCAATTCATGCGATTCACCATGGAACGAGAAATAGTCGTATTCCATCTTCGGGTCGCTCCGGTCCGTTCCCACGTATTCCTTATACGTTGCCAGATCGGGTTCGGTTTGCTGAAACTCCGGTTGGATCAAGCTGCCGTCCATAATAGCGAAAGAGTTTCTCGGCTCTCCGTAGCCCCACTCCACCCCTTCGGAAAATTCTCGTTGATCCATGAATTCCGGTACGTAAACCCCGTACGGCAACGAAGTGTGTTTGCGGAAAACGGCGTTCTCCAACTTGTCATTGAACGTATACGACTGAATGATCGAGCCGCCCGATTTCACTTCGACGAACAATGAGGTTTGCGGGCTTCCCGAGGGATCGGTACTTGCCGTATCGCTTGGCGCTGCCGGATCCGCGGTACTCGTCGGACTTGCTGATGGCGAGTCAACGTCGTTCGATTTGGACGACGAGCATGCGGATAAGACAAGTGCGGTGATTATGATGATTAAGAAGCTTCTAAACCTTTTCATAGGAACGTTTCATCTCCCTCATATTTGTCTGTAGTTAATTAGACGATATGAATTGGAGGATGTTTCCACAAAAAGCAATTGGCACATCTAAACTATCCTGCTCGATAGTTGAGCAAATAAAAACGGCTGCCGTGGCAACCGTTAGACGTCGTCCATTTGCTATACTCATCGGTCTAATTGTTCAGGAAGCCCAAATCGCGTGAATAACTTGGTGTTGATGAAATTTTGGATGTGAAAAATCTTCTTGTCCTTCATCACAATGACGTGAATTCCCCAGGGGACCAAGCAGGTTTTGTCATGACTCGGCATATATTGCGCAAAAGCCGGGTAACCGCCATTCACCTGAATAGGCAAAAACCGGGATCCGGCACAATGCCAGCGTGTAAGCGAAAAAAATTGGAACAAATCGTCCTTGCCTTGCACCCACATAGGAAAAGGCGGCATAGACATATGGCCTTCTTCATGAAACAAGGCTACAAGTGCATGGATATCAAATCGTTCAAAAGCTTCCACATACCGTGATAGCAGATCATGATCAGGCTGGACCTCCATTAAGGTGTATTCTTCAGAACGGAGTTTCGCCCGATCCATCGTTTCTCTGGCTCTTTGCAAGGCGCTGTTAACTGCAGCCGGCGTCATTCCTAACGATTCTGCAATCTGTTTGGAGGACCACTCAAATACGTCTTTCAAAAGAAGAACGGCACGTTGGCGTGGAGGCAAAATTTGCAAGAGTGTAATCAGACAGAGTTGAAGGGTATCTTTGCGAATGAGTATTTCTTCCGGATTTTCCGAGAATGCGGGGGCAGGCCAGATCCAGGATGAGTCCGGGAGCGTTTCACTGGGTGCGATAATGGATGCCGCGGGAGAGGAAAAGTCGACGGGGCGAGTTCTCCGTTTAGCTTGTCTTAGCTTATCCAAGCATATATTTGAAGCAATCCGATAAACCCATGTTTTAGATGAGGATTCTTGTCGGAATGAGTCCCAACTATGCCAAACGCGAATAAAGGTTTCCTGAACGGCATCGTCTGCGTCATCGATCGATCCTAGCATTCTATAACAGAACGACGTTAACTCCGGTTTCAAGCTGTAAATTAACTGAAGTTCTGGTGCATGCTGCAGTGCAGTTTCGTTCATTTGGGCCCCCTACTGAGGTGTGATGGGTGATGAGAAAAGCTATCCACGAGAAGTATTATATCTGGCAGGCCCTCTAAAAACTTCGGACGTGCCATTCGACAAACGTCTCCTTCGGCTGATATACCTACGAATTGGAGCGCGGATTCGCTTGCCGTGAAACCGCATCAACCACTCCTCATATGATCTACCCCTGGCCTAATCTGCTAGCGCAATATGCATGCCAATATCTCCATATTCGACAGGCAACAGGAAATAACCTCCATTATTCCCGCTTTGCCACACTCAGAGAGACTAAAGACACTTTTATCATAAAGAAGCGCTTCTGCATTTACCCCGCAGAAGCACTTCTTTATGATTCGAACAATCAATTTTTATACCTGCCTAATGCTTGCATCGCCCAATCCGGAGGTCCCTCAATGCAATGTAGGAGCCGATCCGAGACGATCTCGGCAATAATTGTTGGTGCATCAGTATTATCGATAATAACGACTTCATTAGCTATCCCCAGAGCCGGGCTCAAGTTTTGAAGAGATTGACCATATCTCCAACGAATGTCCTTCCTTGCTCGACTCTGGATGCGACCCGGTCGATGTGCATCTGCACATCCTCAAGTCCGATATAGTAGAGAACAATCCGATAACCTTGTTCCTTAGCTATATGCATATGACGAAGAGCAAAACTGCCTGACAACGTCGTCTCGGTTGCAAAGTTACTCTTAGCAGCAATGAGAGCGCGAATTCGTTTCACCGCTTCTCGTCCCGCAGCTACTGGATTACTGCTCATGCAGAACCCGTTCGACCCGCTTACCCGATTCATCAATCAATATTTCAAACTTCTGTCCGTCCGCCGACTCGCGGATTCTCTTCTCTTCCCGAATATAATAAATGGACGCCCCCGCTTGCTTGGCTTCCTTCCTGGCTTGTTCCGCAGCTTTATCCAAAATAGCTTGCAACTCTTCCCCCTTGAGAAGCATAAGGGACACTCTCCTTTTAGCCCGAATTTTCTTACCGTTCCTTACTTCTTCATTTTACGCAAAAATTCATTTCGGCCGCCATCAAATGTCCTCCTTCGGAATGGGCCGAACTTAAACTTTTGAAGACCCGTTATACGACTTACCGTGTTTCCACTTATCGCCAAATTCCGAACTTTAATGTAAAATGATGACGACAAAGGTAAACAATCCTATAAAAACAAAAAAGGAGCTACTATGAAGAAAAAACTTTTGATCGCTTCAACTGTTATGGCGCTTGTTGTCGCTTCATTTTCATTGGGTGCCTATGCAGCAGTAAAGTATTCCCTTGTCATTAACGGAAAGTCAGTAAAGGCAGATATTAAGGTGATCAACGGGACCCCTTACATACCTATAACAGCGCTGTCTGGAAACTTAAAAGGAGTTACAACAAAAGTAGACTCTAAAACCGGAATTATTAAGATTGATGAGCCGAAGCCTGCGACAACTCCACCCCCAGCATCTCCAGGGCTTTCGAGAAGCAATCCTGCATCGGTGGGATCGACTGTAACATTCGGCAAGAAAGATTATTCTGACGACTACCAAGTGACTCTAAAAGTCGAAGCGGTTATTCGGGGTGCAGAAGCATGGAAGCTTATTCAAGAAGCAAACCAGTTTAACGACGAACCGGAAGCTGGATATGAATATGTACTCGCAAAAATTAATGCTGGAGTGAGTAAAAACGCTAAAGGAGACTCGCAGGTTCTCATTTCAAAGTACGATTTCACACTTGTCTCCTCAAGCGGAAAAGATTATGTTAGACGCGCAACTGTTCTTCCAGATCCAGAACTCGACGCAAAACTTTATGTCGGAGCTTCAGATAGTGGTTGGGTCTCGTTCCAGGTTAAAACAGACGATGCCAACCCGCTTATCGCGTTTGGCAGGAGCTATGATGGCAAAGGCGGCGCGTGGTTCAAAATTAACTAAACAGAATCCCGCCCGGCTTAAAGGCTGAGCGGGATTATTTTATTATGATCCGAGAGCCGAAGTCCAGGCATTGGCTGGCCGTAATTCTATAACTTTGACTACTTGAAACGCCTTAAGATAAAGCAACGGGAAGCCCTCTTCTCAATCAAGAAGGCTTCCCGTTGTTTAGTATAGACGTTCCACGACGATTCCGTTAACCAAGGCTTCGTCGACCTGCCCTAGAAAATCGACGTTCAGTTGCCCGTCGCTAACAGGAATCTCGAACTGATAGGTTCTTCCTTTGTCTTTGCCCCCCGTTGTCCTCGACCACATGACTTAATAAACGTCGAGTCCGGTCAAGTAGGATTCAACGCCAAGCCGCCAAAGTAAATCGGGACATTTGTGAATCATTCGACTCTTGAATCTTGCCTTATTCTACTTCTTCCATAAACATTCTTAAGTTTTCAACGATTTCTTTTGACCGTGTATGGTGTAAATAATGTCCTCCTTCAAATATCATCACTTTTCCATGTACAGACTGTTTGGCTTGTTCTTCATGCAGTGGTATCCATCCTTCAGTATCTGTATTATTCGCTTGGATAAAGAAAATAAGCGGCAGATTTTTGGGGAATGTTAAATTTCTAGCGGCTACAAAATTAGGATAAATATTTTCCATTTCATTCATGACGCTGGAATTAAACAAGTTTTTGAGAGAGATCATTCTCAATTGTTCTTTTGTTTCATCATTAAACGGGAGACCAGCATAGGGGTCTGCACTTAGTTTCATGACCAATCTGCTTAAACCTGATTTTTTGAGCAGTTTATAAGTTCCTATCGGGAATTCAGCATCCATACCGCCTTGAGTTGGTACGCTGCTATCGATCCCGACAAAAGCACTCACTTCGTTTTCATATTTATTCACGTAATCCAGTCCGTAAATGCCTGCAATGGAGTGACCCATTAGAATATAGCGATCAATTTTAAGACTTTGCAAAGCTTCATGGACTTCACTCACGATATTCGCCGTGCTTCGTTCCTTGTCGGTTCTATCGCTTAATCCATAACCAAAAGGCTCAACCACGACGACTTTGTAAAATGGGGCTAGCTCTTCTATTAGCGGCTTAAAATCAAGGGCGGGCGCAGCTGTTCCATAACCGGGCAGCAACACGACCGTTTTTTCGCCTTCTCCTTGAATCAGAACATTCATCTTTTTCCCGTCTACAGGTACCAATTGACCATAGTGTTCTATTTTTCCCTCTTCCGATTTGCTGCTGACAATATTAACGATATAAACAATGGCTAGAAAAAGTACGATTAGTAACATTATTGCTACTATTATTTTAAGTAGAATTTTTAATATTTTACTTGTTCTCGTACCCGTCCTTATTTTCGTCTCTTTTTGCTCCACTTGTATCTTCTCCCGTCTTCGTTGGTTTATTCCGGCTGTCATAACAAAGCCGCTAAGGAAAGCATATCAACTGAAGATGTACTCCCTATGACGACAATATGAACGGAATATGAACAACCAAAAAAATGCTGGGACGTTACATGCAAGGAAGCTTGCACATGAGCCACAGCATAGAGGAAGTGGTGTAGACAATCCGACCTATTCCATATATCACTCCTAACTATCTGTCGGAGTTGTGATTGGCAAGGTGACAATGATGGTCGTTCCTCGGCCAGGTTCGCTTTCCACTCGGATGTCTCCTTGATGAAGCGATACGATCTGTTTAACGATGGCGAGCCCCATACCACTGCCGTCATACTTGCGACTGTGGGAACGATCCGCCTTAAAAAAACGCTCGAATATACGCTTCTGATCCTCGAGCGAAATCCCAATGCCCGTGTCGGATATTCGGACGGTTACGCTCTTGATCTCTTGTTTCATGCTGACGCTAATAACGCCGCCATCCTTGGAAAATTTGATGCTATTGCCGAGTATATTGGTCCATACCTGGTTTAACAGGTCATGATCAGCCGTTAGGGTAAGCGTCGGCAACTCGAGCTCGAACCGAATGTTGCGAGCCGACCATTGAGGCTGGATCGCGACGATGACCCTTCTTATCTGTTCATCAAGTTTGTACGTGACCAGCCGCATCTGCTGCGACTGCGATTCAAGCAAACTCAGCTTCAGCAGGCTATCGCTCATCTTGGACATCCGCTCTGCTTCGGCGATGATAATATCGAGATAGCGGCTTCGCTCGTTATCTGCGATGTTTACTTGCTTGAGCGCTAAAGCATAACCGGATATCGAGGTAAGCGGCGACTGAACTTCATGCGACACGTTGGCAACGAAGTCCCGCCGCATCTGTTCAAGCTGCTGCAGACCGTGCATCATTTCCTCGAAGCTGCGGGCTAACGTTCCAAGCTCGCTCTTTTGTTTAATATTCAGCTTGACGTTGAAGTCCCCGGCTGCAATCCGCTTTGTCGCTTTGGTTAGCTTCTTGAGCGGTCTTACCAGGAATATAGCGGCAATCAGAATGATTAAACTTCCTGCTAACAACGAATACGCCACAAAGTTCAATAACAATGTAATGATAAAAGAAGAGGAAGGGACAAGCGGCACCACAAACATCGCTTTCGTTCCTTTTTCCGTTTGCAGCGGCAAACCTAGGAGATTAGGTTCAGTTGTAGTCTTATCGACTTCAACAACTTCTCCATCGAGTACTCTCTTTATTTGTTCCGCAGTCACAGTGGAGCGTTCGTTAAGATCCCCGTAAGACTGGAACTGGCCCGTTTCATCATAAATTCGAATATGATAAGAATTGAGCTGCTTCATTCCGCTCACGAACGAGTCCGCTTCCTGCAGTGGCAATGTTTCGTAAATGCGGACGATGTCCTGGCCGAAACCACGTAAAGTGACTTTTGAGCTTTCGTTCAGTTGGTCTTTAAATATCCAAGTTGCCATCAATAAAGCAATGGCTGTACCCCCGATGACGGAGACTAGAAATGTCAGGACTACGCGCGTGTATAAAGATCCGATCATTCGTAGACCTCAAGCCGATAGCCAAGCCCGCGCACCGTTTCGATGCGAAATTCGGGCGTGGCCGCGAACCGTTCGCGCAGACGTTTAATATGTACGTCTATCGTTCGATCGTCTCCCGCGTAATCGATCCCCCAAATTTGATCGATCAACTGCTCGCGCGTATAAATTCGTCCGGGCGTTCCGGCGAGCTTATAGAGGAGTTCGAACTCCTTAGGCGGCAGCATGAGCGATTCCGTCCCTCTCGTCACCTTATAGGTCTGCCGATCAAGGATAACGTTGCCGAATCGAATGACCTGCGTCGAATCGATCCGGTATCGTTTCAGTAAGGCCCTAACCCGAACCGTCAGCTCCATTGGATCGAACGGCTTCGTCAAATAATCGTCCGTCCCGAGTTGGAACCCTTTCACTTTCTCCCATGTTTCGCCTCTCGCGGTCAGCATAAGTAACGGAAGATCGGGATTGGCCCTTCGGAGCTCCTTACATAACGTCCATCCATCCATAATCGGCATCATAATATCGAGCACGACAAGATCGACGGGCGTCGAGTGATAGACGTTCAGAGCTTCCTTGCCGTCCGCGGCTTCGACGGTTTCTAATCCGTCGTTGCGTAGAAATAAACAGACGAGTTCACGAATGTTCGCATCGTCGTCAGCAACCAGAATCTTAGGCATCCGTTTCCTCTTCCCCTGTTTTCCAACCCATTTAGTAGTAACATTATACTATAATTTAGATTTGAGCCGTAGAATAACGTGGATAGACCGCTCGTGAATTACATTCCTAGGCAGTCGATCACCGTTAGTTTACATTCATTTCGTTGTTCTATACGGCGTAGTAAGAGAAGTTGTATCCAACAGTTCAAGTCATCAACAGAAACTCCCGTTGTCACTACGCTGGATCCGTAAGAAAAACCGTCAAGGTAGATTCTCCGCCAACTGCCCCATCCAGATAGCCGCACCACTTCTCTTTGCGAGGACCGTGCTCAGAATGCTCTGACAGTCCCCCACGAGATCGAACCCCCTTTTCCTTTTTAGGAATCGGGGTCTAACAACTCCCCTCGCTTCACAGCTCCCCAAACGAAACGCGACTTACTTCGTGTCGGTTTCTTGGGGAGTTGTTTGTATGGTAGCGTCTTAAGGGGAGTATCCAATTCCTGTTTGAATGGCTGACGAGGACGAGGGGAGAGTCGAACCCCTGTCCGAAGACAACGCCACATGTGCTTCTACGGGTGCAGCGACAGATTTGATGTCACTGCCCTCTCATCAATTATTGGTAAGGAAAATCAAACATCCTCCGATTAACAGGCACAATGGGGAATAGAGCATGGTATCCCTTTGTGCAAATAAAGTACCTTTATGTTTCTTAAAAAAACCAACCCAGCGAAAATCGCCGATTGTTCGGATAATAAACACGAAAGCTAAAACCCATCCTCCATACATCAATAACCAATCGGGGAATAATGTACGTTCAACCGCTTCACCAAGCTCTAGTACAAACCAACCTGCTAAAGCCAATGCTCCCGCTACAATGCCTGTTCCAACATTAGATGGATAAAATACCAATTCAGATCCCCTGCTCGGAATCGCAGAGAAAACACCTAACTTCCCTCCTGCCATCCAATAAAAATGTATTCCGCTCAGCAGAAATAGAACGCTCGCCTCAGTCCATGTAATCATACCCACCATCATACTCCCCCTTTAAATTCCGAGCAGTTGTTGCCGCAGCATACTAACATGTCGATTTAGCTCCTCTTGTTCAACCTGAACATGCTTATTTCGTTCGTACCATCCTAAATAATAATGATATAAGAGTTGTGACTTCTGCTCAGCAACAACTGAATCCATACCTGCCTCTACGAAGAGCTCCTTAGCATAATCCAATCTAGTTTGCTCTATATTTTCGAGAAGCCCCTGAAAAGATTGTTGTGCCTTTCCTAACTTCCTTAAGTAGAATAAAAAATCACCCTTTCTCGTCGCAGAAAACATCTGATCCAGCATATTTATTATTTTATCCTCTGTCTTTTCAGGAACGGATGAGTTACAGATCACAAGCTGTGTCGATAATTCACTCCATTGATTAACTACTCGCGAGATAAACTCTTTGCGATTTTTGAAGTACCAATAGAAGCTGCTCTTGCTGCAACCTAACTCTGATGACATTTTTTCAATGACTAAGCCATTTACTCCGCTTTGTGCAAATTGCCTCATCCCTATTTCAATCCATTGAAGTTCCGTGACAATAACTTTTGGAATCCTACTCGCCTCCTCATCTGTACGATATCGTCTAGAAAGAGGATACTTTGATTTATGGAATACTGCAACATCTGTACGATGACATTCATAAAATCGTCTCCAATTAAGTTCCAGATTACACTTGCTGACAGAGAAGACTCGACGATGACAACCTTAGCGGTAGAATTGAATTGCGTGCTCAGACTGCTCCACACTCTTCCGTGCGATCGAACCCCAATGTCCTCCTGTGAAATCGAGACAACCCCCGTTAAGGCTCCCCAAACAAAACCGACTACTGCGTGGCGGTTTCTTGGGTCACTTTTCTTTATTCGCCGCGGGGGTATCCCATTCATGATTAAAGTTGCTGACGAAGTTTACTCGAGGATGACGTTCTTAGCGGTAGAATGAGATGCCGTGCTCGGTCTGCCTTGCAGACCTGCGCGCGATCGAACCCCATTGTCCTCCTTCGGACCGGGGCGACTCCCCGATTTTCTCCACAAAAAAACTCTGACCTCGTGCGGTCAGAGTTTTTATGGTGGAGCCGAGGGGAGTCGAACCCCTGTCCGAAGGCAACGCCACATGTGCTTCTACGGGTGTAGTGACAGATTTGATGTCACCCTAGAGACTCCCTGTCACCGGATTCTCTTCGGGTCAGCCTGATTGTCTTCTTCCGCTAGCCCCAGGCGGAGACTAGACAGCGTATCCCACTAGAGTTGGCCCCTATCCCGCCACATGGGCGATGGAGAGTAGAAGCTTAACAGTCAGTTTCTTAGGCTGCTGCTAAAGTTGGTTGTTGTTTGCCGTTTAAATGGCTTTCCGCGTTGTTGAAGCAGCCGCAGCCCTACTACCCGCTACCCACGCTCGTTCTACCCCCGTCGAATCCAAAAACGGCCCCTAAAGGTGGTCATCCGTCCAATCTCTGAGCGGAAACCAGGAATCTCTTCCTCATCGGAAGAGGAGAACAAACGCTGAATGACTTTCGTCTTACTTGTTTATTATATCACGTACGCCCTGCATGATGCGAAAATAATGCTGCCAACGTTACCAACAGCTGACTTACTTGTACACCTTCTGTTTCTCGCGGAGAATACGCTGGATGTCGCGCTGAGAGTCGCGTTTGGCATCGGATTCGCGCTTATCGTATTGCTTTTTCCCTTTGCCAAGGCCGATCAGGCATTTCGCGTAGCCGTTCTTGATGTACACGCGAAGAGGAACTAGCGTATATCCGTCCCGTTTGACAGCAGCGAGCATCTTCGTAATCTGTTGCTTGTGCAGCAACAGCTTGCGAGCGCGAGTCGGGTCGTCTGGGTTGAAACGGTTGCCTTGCTCGAACGGAGCGATGTGCATGTTGTGCAGGAACATCTCGCCGTTACGGATCGTGGCGAACGCGTCGCCGAGGTTGGCGCGTCCGGTGCGAAGAGACTTGATCTCTGTGCCCGTAAGCACCATGCCGGCTTCGGTGGCTTCTTCGATGAAGTAGTCATGGGACGCCTTCTTATTCTGAGCCAGCGGCTTATCGAATTGATCTTTCTTGCCCATTTTCCTTCACCTGCCTTCTCGCCTCATCTTCACTTGCCCTACGCGCGTTGATAGCGCGGGAGCAGCCGGACATTTATTATATCACGCGCCCACCCGCACCTTCAACAAACACTGTTCGGTTAAATCATTTCGATTCGCTAAGCGCTTTGTCCAGCAGCGCCATCCGAATGTATACGCCGTTCACGGCTTGGCGGAAGTACGCTGCGCGTGGATCGTTGTCGATCTCCTCGGATATTTCTCCGGCACGAGGGAGCGGATGCAAGACGATCGCGTCTTTGCGCATGCGCGACAGCAGCTCGCCATCGACGATGTATAGGCCGGACGCCTTCTCGTATTCCTCTATCGATGGAAAACGTTCCTTCTGGATCCGCGTCTGGTACAGCACGTCGATGGTGCCGGCAACCGAGTCCAGGTCCGTCGTTTCCTGATAGCGGATGCCTTTCTCGTCCATGTACTTTTTCACATTGGCCGGAATTTTCACGTTATCCGGGGAGATGTAGTAAATCATAACATCCTGATAATTGGCCAAAATATAGCTCAAGGAGTGGACCGTCCGCCCGTACGCTAGGTCGCCGACCATCGCGATTTTCAGTCCGTCGATTTTTCCGAACTCCTTGCGGATCGTATACCCATCAAGCAATGCCTGCGTCGGGTGCTCGCCCGCTCCGTCGCCCGCATTCAGCACCGGCACGTTGGCAACTGCCGCAGCCCGCTTGGCCGCGCCGATTTCCGTGTGCCGCATGACGATAACGTCGCTGTATCCGCTGATGATGCGGATCGTATCCTCGAGCGTCTCGCCCTTGATCGCGGAGGAAAATTGCGAAGCGTTTTCCGTGCCGATGACGTTGCCGCCGAGCCGATGCATGGCCGATTCGAATGACAACCGCGTCCGCGTGCTCGCCTCGAAGAACAGCGATGTCATGATTTTGCCTTGATGCCGTCTGTCCCCGCCGCGCGCCACGACGCCTTCCATCTCGTGCGACGATTCGAACAACCGTTCAAGCTCGTCTCTTCCGAACTGTTTGGCCCCCAGCACATGATACAATTGTTTCATTTTCCGTACGCCTCCCCCGATCATCCGTTCACACCACATACTATCCTATAAGATAAGTCGAACTTTGTAAAATGCTATCTGTACCGTCTCCCCGCCACCGATAATCCCGTCTGTTCCACCATCCTAAGCCCGCTCCCTTACTCGGGGACTACCGCAAATTGCCTAATATACGACACCGAATTCGGAAAATAGTGGATATCCAAATGTAAGCGTTTTATTTATGCTAATGGCAAGGAGGTGGTCTGTTCGCTTAATCCGTTCGGCACGAAGATACGAGGACCGAGCGGCTTCCGTACGCCAATCTTGAAATCCGAAGGAGGATCATTATGATGGTACGGGCACGGCGCTTCCATTCGATTACCGCCATCGTCTCTGCCTTGCTGATCGTCTTATTCACCGCCTCGCTCTTCCCAGCAGGATGGACCGGCAACTCGCAGGCCGCAGCAACGGGCGGTGTGCAGCGCGTGTACACCGACAAGGCGAGATACTCTCCCGGGAACACGGCGGTCATCTCCGTCGACTTGAGCAATACGACCGGCTCGACCTGGAGCGGCACAGTCTATCTCAAAGTGTATCAGCTTGAGACGCAAGTTCACACGACCTCCCAGGCCGTTACGCTGAGTAACAATCAGAAGACGACGATCACGTTCAACTGGACCACGCCCGGCACCGACTTCCGCGGCTACTTCGTCAGCGTCGACGCGGGTGCATTCGGCTCCGGCGCTACGGCGATCGACGTGTCCAGCGACTTCGCAAAGTATCCGCGCTACGGCTATATCAGCGAGTTCCCGAGCGCGGAGACAGCGCTCCAAAGCTCGGCCAAGGTGAATACGCTCGCGCAAGACTACCATATTAACGCCTGGCAATTCTACGACTGGATGTGGCGGCACGACAAACTGTTCAAGCGGACCGGCGGCACAGTCGACGCGACGTGGAACGATCTGTTCGATCGGCAAATCTCGTGGCAGACGATCCAGAACCAGATCAGCGCTGTCCATAATGTGAACGGCGCGGCCATGGCGTATGCGATGGTCTACGCCTCCCGCGAGAACTATTCGTCGCTTGGCGTCAGCCCGACGTGGGGTCTGTACAAGGACAACGCCCACGCGAGCCAGCACGACGTCGACTTCGGCGATGGCAGCACTTATTTGTACATGTTCGACCCGAACAACGCCAACTGGCAAAATTACATCATGGGCGAATACAAGGATGCGATCAACACGGCCGGTTTCGACGGCATTCATGTCGACCAGATGGGCCAGCGCAGCAACGTCTACTTGTACGGCGGCTCTTCCGTGGACCTTTCGCAGCGCTTCACCCCGTTCCTCAACCAAGCGAAGAGCCAGCTTACGACGAACAATTCGACGCACAACCGGTTAGCATTCAACATCGTCGACGGTACGGTGAACGGTTGGGCTGCCGAGGACGTCAGCAAGAACGCCAACGTGGACTTCAACTACAGTGAAATCTGGTATTTGTCCAACAGCTACAAGCAGTTGAAAGATTATATCGAATCGCTGCGCGAGAACAGCAACAACAAAGCGGTCGTGCTCGCCGCCTATATGGACTATGGCGAGAATATCGGTCCCCGCTATGAGGCGGAGTCGGCGACATTAACGAATGTCGGCACGAACACCGACCACCCCGGCTACACGGGCACCGGTTTCGTCGACCAATTTGCAAGCGTCGGCGATTCCGTCGAGTTCACCGTAACCGTGCCCGAGGACGGCAAATACTCGCTCGTATTCCGTTACGCGAACGCTACGGGGGCGACAGCTTTCCGCAACCTGTACGTAGACAACACATTCAAGTATGAGCTGTACTTCCTCAACCAAGCGAATTGGAACACGTGGTCACAGGATGCATGGTACCAGGTGGATCTGACTCAGGGGACGCATACGATCAAGCTGGCATACGACAACAGCGGCATGAACGCAGGTGCAATAAATCTCGACAGCTTGACGCTCGGCACGTTCGATGACCACTCGATCCGGCTGGCCGACGCAATGATGGCGGCAAGCGGCGCAACACACATCGAGCTTGGCGACGACAACCAAATGCTCCCGCACGAATACTATCCGAACAAGAGCAAGAGCATGCGCAATTCGCTCAAGTCGGCGATGAAAGATCACTACAACTTTATTACCGCGTATGAAAACTTGCTGTTCGACAGCAACGTTACGACGAATGATTCCGGGCTTCAGTTCATCAACATGAGCGGTGTAACGGCCAGCGGAGACGGCTTGGCGAATACGGTTTGGTACATTCCGAAGCGGACGCCGGACTACAACATCGTTCATCTGATCAACCTGCTCGGCAATGACAATCAATGGCGGAACAGCGCCTCGCAACCGACGTTCCAGACGAACGTACCGATGAAAATCTATATCGGCAACCAGGAGTCGATCAGCAACGTGTATGTCGCCTCCCCTGATCTGAATCACGGAGCGACTTCAAGTCTGACGTTCACCACGGGAACGGATTCGACCGGCAAATACGTCTCGTTCACGCTGCCGAGTCTGAAATACTGGGACATGATTTATATGAAGCGGTCGTTCACGAATCCGGTCAATGCAATCTATGAAGCCGAGACGGAGATCAAATCGAGCACCACAACCAATACGAACCACGCCGGATATACCGGTTCGGGCTTCGTTGACGGATTCTCCTCGTCGGGCAGCGGCGTATCGTTCGTTGTAAACGCAACTTCGGATAGCGATTATGCACTTCGTTTCCGTTATGCGAACGGAGGATCGAACGCGACCCGCAACGTCTACGTGGACGGCAAATTTGCGGGCACTGTCTCTTTCGATTCAACTGGTTCGTGGAACACATGGGATTACGCCGAGGTGGCAACGCGGTTGAAGCCGGGCGTCCATACTGTCGTGTTGTACTACGCATCCGGCAATTCCGGCGCAATCAATCTGGATCATCTGGCGCTAAACCCGACGTATATATGGCAGTTCGATCGGAAAATCACTTCTGTTCCCGCAGGCTACCGCGTCACGTTCCGCACCGGCGAGCAAGGATGGGCGCATTGGGGCGTGAATGGGTGGACTGGCGTAGCCGACAGCAAAATGCGCAGCAACGGCTCCAGCAATGCGGCGCTCAACCACGAGACGTCGATCGGACCGTTCACAACAGGCACGACCGTCGATTTCACGTTCTTGTGGGACGACAATAACAACGGAGTGCTCGAACCATCTACTGACCGTTGGGAAGGAACCGACTTCCACATTACTGTTAGTTAACCGTTAGCAACGAAAGCGGCCGCGCAGTGGGTAACTCCCCATCGCGCGGCCGTTTTTATCGATATTAGTCTTGTGGTTTCGCAGGCCTTCCAGCCTTCAGCCGAATGACGATCATCGACCAATAGTCCAGCCGCGGCAGCGTAAACCGCACGCAGTCGCCTACATGCTCTCCTCTAGACTGCCACTCGAACCCCAGCGGCTCCGGTCGAATGCTGCCGCCGTCCGGGCTTGCCCAGAAAATCTCTTCGATTTCCTCCCACACCTCGGCCCTCACCTCAACACCGACAAGCGCATCCGGCCGACTGCTTTTTCCTTCATGCCAGACATCGTTGTCTACGCCGCACAGGTTGATCAAATGCATGACCAGATAACCCGGCTTCTCTTTCACGATCGTCCATACCGCATTCGGACCGCCGTTCGGCGTGAACACCGCATCATCTTTGGCAAATGTGATCTCGGTGTTAATTCCGCCGGTATGCGTCAGCGAAATGTCGTCGAGCACATGGTCAAACAGCAATTCGCGATACATGACGATGAAATCATAGTAGCAAGCTAAAGTTCCGGCGAACCGCTCCGACACTGCGCCATACTTCGGATAATAGCTGTCCGCAAGCACGTTGCCGTTCTCGCCCAACAGCAGATGATAGCCGCCGCTCGCGAAGATGGACGCCATCGTCAGCGTTGCCCCGATCTCGGCGCTCGCAAGATCCGGATTCCGCTCCGGATGGAAGGCAGGCAAATACGCCGCCAGCACGACATGTTTGCCCGAAAGCTTGCGCGCCAGATCGATCGTCGCCTTCAGATCGCCAAGCCTTGTCGCCGGGTCCCACACTTCGATGTAAATGATGTCCTGCCGCGCCCGCGCCGTCGTCTCCACCGGGAAACCGCTGACATTATTGAAAATAAGGCCGGTGTACGGCAGCCGTTCGCGAACAAGATTGATGAAAGCCGGGTACAGCTCCCGCAGATCGACGACATAGCCCCCGCGCGACGGGTGGCGGATCGCTTTTTTGGGAAATCCGTATTGATCCAAATGAAGGCCTTCGAAACCCATGGCGTTCGTCGCAGTCACAAACTGTTCAATGATATGCGACGTCCAGTCGGAGTCCGCGGATATATCCATGATGTGAAAATAGTTGCCTAGCGAGTGTGTCTTGCCGTTGTTCTGATACAGTCCTTGCTCGGGATGGCGCTCGATATAGTCGGGCAGCGCGCCGTAAACGGCGGCATAACCGATAGCCGCGATGCCGCGCTGACGCAGCGCCTCGATTTTCTCGCGGACGACATTGTGGGAAATCGACCGACCGAGCGGATCGACGAACGGCTGCTCATTCGGGTCCGGCAGCAACCGATCGTGTCGGTACATCCAGTCGTAGAACTGGATCAGATTCAAGTGCCGCTTGCGCGCGAATTCTACATCCTCTAGCTTGCCTGCCTCGTCCGGCGTAAAATCGCTCAGAAACCCGTACCGCGGCGCCTCCCGCCAATGCATTCCGGTATCGAACGCCGTCTCCGCCTCCAGCATGTGCCCGTCCGGACTCGTCAGCTTCATAAATACGCCATAACCGGCGGAAAGCCCCGCGAACGAACCGAGCTCGATGACCGCGTCAGCACCCGTTACGCCACTTCCGGACGCCCGTACCTTGCGCAGCTCCCATACCGTATAATCATAGGCACAGCCGACCAGCGGTTCTCCCGCCTTGCCACGCACAAGCAAGCGCACAGGCTCGCCCGGACGATACATCGCCTTGTCCGGAATCAGTTCGACTCTCGTGTTGCTCATTAACCTTTGACGCCCCCTTCGGACAAGTTCGGATTAACGAATTGTTTTTGGAAAATAACAAAAATAAGAATGATCGGTATCAACGCCATCATCGAAGCAGCGAAGAACAGCCCGTAGTATGTCGCATACTGCCCTCGGAAAAGCTGCAGCGCGATCGGCAGCGTCCGGTGCGCCTCCGTCTTGATTAGCGTCAAGGCGACGAGAAATTCGTCCCACGTGCCGGAGAAGCTGAAGATGCCCAGCGTGCCGATCGCCGGCAGTGAAAGCGGAATGTAGATCGTCCGGTAAATCCGCCAGCGCCCTCCCCCGTCGATAACAATCGATTCCTCCAGCTCCATCGGAATGCGTTCGAAGAAGCCTCGCAGGAAAAACGTGCTGCCTACGATTCCCGTACTCACATACAGCAGAATCAGCCCGACGTATGTGTCCACCAGACCGAGCGACTTGAGAATAATAAACTGCGGAATCAAGTTCAGCAGCGAAGGTACGAACATCGAGAACAGGAACAAGCGGAACAGCAGCTCCTTGCCCGGAAACGGAAAACGGGCGAAGCCGTATGCGGTCATGGAAGCCATGAACAGCGCCAGCACCATCGTCACGCAAGAAACGAAGATGCTGTTCACGAAATATTGCGAGAAATGGTTTTTGTTCCACGCCTCCACATAGTTGGACAGCGTCTTCCCGCTATGCATCAGCTTGTAGGGACTCGGCAAGCTGAAATTATCGGTCGTTATTGAAGTGAGAATCATATAGACGAACGGGCCGATCACGAGCGCGATGCCCGCGATCAAAATAAGATGGACGATCCATGCGTTCGCCACTCTCATGCCGTCAGCTCCTTCGCAATCAATCGCTTCTCGTTGTCTTCTAAATTACTAATATTCGATACGGTCCCGTCCGAACGTTCGCTGCTGGCTATAGGTCAGAACGAAGATCAGC
Source organism: Cohnella soli (assembly GCF_042655525.1). Taxonomy (NCBI): domain Bacteria; kingdom Bacillati; phylum Bacillota; class Bacilli; order Caryophanales; family Paenibacillaceae; genus Cohnella; species Cohnella soli. The sequence goes on along the minus strand of NZ_JBHSMI010000002.1, from coordinate 142,273 downwards.
AAGCCCATCATCACGCTAAGCGCCGCCCCGTAGCCGAAGTGGAAATATTCGAACGCCTGCTTGAACAAATACGTATTCAGCAAATGCGTCGAATCGAGCGGCCCGCCTTTCGTAATCAGAAACACCTGGAGGAACGCCTGGAACGCGCCGACGATCAGATTGATCACGACGTACGCCGTCATCGGCCGCATCAGAGGCAGCGTAATGTGCAGGAAGGTGCGCGCGCCTTTCGCCCCGTCGATCTGGGCCGCTTCATACAGCGAACGAGGCACCGATTGCAGCGCGGCGAGATACATAATCATCACCCAGCCGATCCCTTTCCAGATGCTGACCATCCAGACGACGACGTTCGCCGTCCATGTGTTCTGCACCCAGGCGATCGGCTTGGATGCGAGATGAAGAACATCGGTCAGCACGAAGTTGACAATGCCGGAGCTGCCGTCCGCGAACAGAAACTGGAACATGTAGCAGACGACGATCCACGAACTGATAACCGGCAAATAATAGACCAGCCGAAAAAACACTTTAGCGCGTACGAACTGCAAATTAATCAGCATCGCCAGCAAAATACCGAACGCCCACTGGCCCGGCACCGTCACGAGCGCGAGCAACACCGTATTCCGCAGCGCGATAAGCACCGTATGGTCGCTGAACACCTTTCGATAGTTGTCCATCCCTAAGAATGTGCTAGCAGACGGACGAATGACCTTATAATCGAACAGGCTGATATGAATGCCTTTCGCCAGCGGGTACAGAACGAAGACGAAAGTCAGGAGCACGCCGGCGGCCAGAAAAGGCGACACCTGCCAATATTGCTTCAGGACACGATTCATGCCGATCCCTCCCGGTTTTCCAGTGTCCGCGCAAGCGGGCAAGCAGCCGGTAGAACCCGCCGGTCGCTTGCCCGCAGCTAACGATGATTGTTATTTCTTGGCCTGCAGCAGCGCGTCGATCTCTGCCGCCGCCTTATCCAGCGCTTCCTTAGGCTTCGCCTTCTTGCGGAGCGCCGACTCGAAAGCCTTGCCGAAAATATCGCTGATCTCGTTCCACTTCGCGCTTGGCGTGCGGGCATATGCCGTCTCCATCTCGGCGATGTACTTATCCAGGTAATAGACGCCTTTCAGCGCATCGGCGTTGGCCGCCGACTTCGTTACCGGGATCGCGCCGGTCTTGACCGCCATCAGCGTCTGGATTTCGTCGGTCAGCATAAACTGCGCGAACGCCCAAGCCGCTTCCGGATGTTTCGCGCCGTTAAAGAAAACAAGATCCTGGCCCCCGATGACCGAGTGGCTCTTGCCATCGGGTCCGTTCGGCATTTTCGCCGGAATCATCGTGTCCTTCACCGCGTCCCCGAGAATGCCGAAGAACCACGGGCCTTCGTTAATCATCATATAAGAGGCCTTCGCCTTGCCTTCTTCTCCGCGAAGTCCTTCCCACGTTCCAGGCTGACCGCCGAGAATCGGAGGCGCGAGCAAACCTTCATCGTTCCAGCCGACGATCGTCTCCAACGCCTTAACGCTGGCATCGCTGTTCAAATAGCCAGTCGCTTGCTTGTATTCCGGATCGGTGATCGTACCGCCAAGCGTCCAGAACCATGGCGGCATGTTCCATGCGTCCGGGCCGCCGATCGTGATGCCGAATTTCTTCTTCGCCTTCAGCGTCCTAGCCAGTGCGACGAGTTCGTCGATCGTCTTCGGTGGCTCCGTCGCGCCCGCTTCGGCCAGCAATTCCTTGTTGTAGATCGCGATCTTCGTATTCGTATCGAGCGGGATGCCGTAGTATTTGCCGTCAAAATAGTTCGTCGACATCGGCCCTTCGAAAGAACTGCTCTTTATGTCCGCGAAGCCGGGGAAATCGTCGACCGGCTGCAGCGCGCCTGCGTCCGCCATCCGCGCGATCCACGTATTGTCCATGCGCATCAGATCCGGCACCGCGCCGCCCGCTGCCGCCGTCAGCACTTGATTGTCGAGATTATCCGTCGGCATGCGCGTCGCCTTGATCGTAACGTTCGGATACTTCTCTTTAAATTTAGGCAGCACTTCCTCAAGCAGTACCTTCTCTTCTCCTTCGCCGTAAGCGTGCCAGAACTCGACGGTGACCGGCTCCTCGGATGCCGACGGCGATGGCGATGCCGATTCCGATTCGGAAGGCGAGGATGACGCAGATGGAGTGGTTGACGCGGATGGCGATGCCGAGTCGCCAGAGGACGCGCCGTTTTCTTTTTTATCGCCGCAGCCGGCCAGTATTCCCGATACAAGCAGGACCGTGGCAAGCGTGTACGCGAACGGCTTTTTTGTCGCTTTCATGGGTCGTACCCCTTCTCCTGTAGGTTGGTTGCGCTTTCATTTTAGAAGATTACTGGGTGGCATCCGATACACTAACGTTCGGAAATGGTATGTCTTTTCATGCTCTTGCGCTTCTGATGCATTACGACGGTCAGCGGAGGTATCGTATGTTCCAAAGAGCCCGAAAAAAAGATACCTGACACCTAACCCGGTGACAGGTATCCCATTTGCTCAGAAGGTGCTTACAGGCTGTCGGCCTGTCAGGCGATCTCGCAAACTACGAATCGCGTAGCAGCTTGTCAATCTTCTCCGCAGCCTGCGCCGCAGCCTCCTCGACCGTCTGCTCGCCGGTCAGAATCCGCTCGATCATCCGCGCGAAGACGTCCTCGATCGATGTCCAGCCAGGCACGGGGGGGCGCGGATTGGCCCTCGCCAGCTGTTCCTGATACTGCTCGGTCAGCGAGTCATGATTGGTCTTGCGCGTATTTCGGTTCGTCGGGATGAGTCCGGTTTCCGCCATCAGTTGCTGCGGCCGTTCGGACGTCATCCACTTGACGAACTTCCATGCCGCCTCCTGACGTTTGGATTGCGCGAAAATAACGAGGTTCTCCCCGCCAATGACGGATGTGCCCGGCGCCGCATCTGACGGGAACAATCCGAGCACCGTATCGTCGAGCAACGACTTGTTCTCGCCTGAAGAATTGACCGTATAGAACCAATGCGCGTCATCGATCATCAGGAGTTTCCCTTTCAGAATGCCGTCCCACGTCCCAGGCTCGCCGCCGATGATCGATCGGCTGATGATGCCTTCGTCGAACCAGCTCTTCAGCCGACGCAAGGCAGTGAGGCTAGCTTCGCTGTTCAGATAGCCGCTGGCCTGCGTGTAGCCAGGGTCCGTCAGCTTGCCTCCAAACGTCCAGAAGTAGGGCAGCGTTCCCCATCCGTTCGAACAGCAGATGCCGATGCCGTAAGTATCCGGATTAATCGCCTTCAGCCGCTTGGCCGCCGCATACAGCTCGCTGAACGTCTGCGGCGGTGATTCGAGGCCAGCCTGGCGCAGCAATGTCTTGTTGAAGATGGCCGCCCGCGTATTGGCGTTGACGGGCAGCCCGTAATAATCTCCATGGTATTGCGCCGTCGCCAGCATGGAACCGATGAATTGGTCGCGAAGCTCGTCGAATCCGTCCATGTCGGATAACTTGGCAAGCGTGCCCTGCTTCGCGAATTCAGGCACCCAGATAATATCCATTCGCATCACATCCGGCGCCTTGTTGTCCGCAACGGCTGCCAGCACGGCATCCTTCAGTTGATCGGTAAAACCTTTGCGAACGGGATGGATGGCGATATCCGGATACTGCTCCTCGAACAGCGGAAGCACCTGCTTCGTGAACACCTCTGTCTCCAATTCGCTGTACGTATGCCAGAATTCGAGGACGATCTGGCGGGACGAAGCCGATTCTCCTTTGCCATCAGCACCCGGCACCGGCGCTAGCCGCACACCGGTGCATGCCGTAGCGAAGATGAGCAACAGGGCGGCCAGCCCCGCCAGTCCTTTACGAATGCCCGACATACGGAGCCCCTCCCTGTATCGATGCTTGCTCGCCGTGCGGCCGTCCCCTGCACATCTCCCGGTACTCCGCAGGCGTCGCGCCTTCCAGCCGCTTGAACAGCTTCAGAAAGTGCTTCGGGCTATGGAAGCCCGACTGATAGCCGATCTCCAGCACTTTCAGCCCGGTCGTGTCGAGCAGATGCTTGGCATAATGAATGCGCAGCCGGATGACGAAATCGATGAAGTTACGGCCGGTATGGCGTTTGAACTGTTCGCTGAAATAGTTTTTGCTCATATGCACGAAGTCCGCGACTTGCTGCAGCGTAAGGTCTTCCCTGTAGTGTTCCTGAATGTAGGACAGCGCCATCTGAATGACGTGCACGCCTGCCGCATCATCCGTCAGGCGCGGCAGATCGCTCGGTTCGTCCAGCCGCGCCCATTCCCCGCGCAGCAGCCGGATGACGTCGCCCAGCGTTTCCGCCCGATCCAGCAGCTGCACGTATTCGATCCACGTCTTCATCCGGTCGTCCGTCTTCCATTCGAACCGGGACGACCATAAAGCAGCGAGCATGGAGCGCGCCTGCGAGACAATCGCCTCGCGCGGCGGCCGGCTCCCGCTCCAGAACGAGAACATCCCCTCCAGCGCGGCGGCGCACTGGTCTTTATCGAAGGATGCGAACGCGGCAGACAGTCTCCCTTTCCAATCTGCCGCCGCATGCGCGATCTCCTCTTCCTTCTGCCGAACGACAGCTGGAGGTGGTGGGATGCTGCCTTCATAGCAGCGCCCAATCCCTTCGAAGAACGCACGCTCGAGCGCCGCATGCGCCCACACATACGCTTCGCGAACGCTCCGCAGCTCGCGGACGGGCGGGCTGACGCCGATTGTGAATATCCGGCCGTCGCCTTGCAGCCGCATCCGCAATGACTCGATGCCGGACAAGCCGCTGCCGCCCCGATCGGCCACGATCATCGTAATCTCCGCTTCTCCCGATACGAAGGCGATACCGGTGCCGCAGCCGTCGTTCAACATTTCTTTGGCTGCCTCGGTTTGCAGCATGCCGGCGATCGGCAGCGGGCCGGGAGCCTCCGATGGCCGCTTGGTCGCAATGCCGCGCCATACGGCAACCCGTACTGACTCGCTGAGCCATTCCGGCCGCTGCCGAACAACGTCGACGGTGCCGCTTAAGTAGTTTTTAAGCTCGAGCTCCTGACCTTGCCGTTGTTTCCGGCTCTCATCGTCGACCCGTCGTTCGGATTCCCGCATCTGTTCTGCATCGGCATCGAGCGCTTGCTTGCATCCCCGCATAATGCGCTGCAAATCTTCCGGCTCCATCGTCGGCTTCAGCAAATAATCGACGACAACGCCGAGCTTGACTGCCTCGCGCGCGAACTCGAAATCGCTGAAGCTGCTGACGAGCACGACTTTTACGCGGGGCAGCAGTTGCTTCACCCGTCGGGTCAACTCCAGTCCGTCCATCTTGGGCATCTTGATGTCGGTAATGAGAACATCGATACCGCGCTGTTCAATAAGCTCCAGCGCTGCTTCTCCATTGGCGCTTTCACCGATCAGCTCGAACCCTTCCGACAGCCATTCCACGCAGGAGCTTAGCCCGAACCGGATCATCGGCTCGTCATCCACAATCAGGACGCTATACGGCATTTTTCACACCCGCCTTCATCGCGAATTCCAGCCGGACGCACGTTCCGCAGCCTTCCTCGCTGTCGACTTCTATACCGCTAGCGCTGCCATAATAAAGTTGCATCGTCTCCTTCACATAGTGAAGGCCGATTCCAGACTGCCCTCTGCGCTCGCCGGGGCTGGCGAACAAACAATCCTTCGTCTCGGCAGACATGCCTACACCGTCATCCTGAACCGTAATGACAAGCAAATCTCCGTTATCCCGATATTCCCTGCGGATGGCGACTGCGATCGTGCCGCCTTCCTCCTTCGGCGCAATGCCGTGAAAAGCCGCATTCTCGACAATCGGCTGCAGCAGCATACGCGGAATGCTAAGTTCGAGCAGGCTGGGGTCGCATTCAATCGTCATCCGGATTTGCTCGCCGTAACGGTACTGCTGAATAATCATAAACTTCTCAAGCAATTCGATCTCCTCGACCAGCGAGCAGAACGCGCCCTTTTTCCCCATGCTTGCTTCCATCAGCTGTACGAGCGCCGATATGCCTTTGAAAGCTTCGTCCGTCCGATTGTACTTCACCATCCAGCGAATCGATGCAAGCGTGTTGTACAGAAAATGAGGATTGATCTGATGTCTTAGCGCCCGGATCTCCGCCTCGCGTTTCTTCGTTTCCTCCTCGTTGACTTGCTCGATCAGCCGCTTGATCTGCCCGACCATCTGGTTGAAGCGCCGGCTGAGCTGCCCGATCTCGTCCTGCGAGCGCACCTCGGTCAACGCCTCGAAGTTGCTGCGCTCCAGCTCGCTCATCTGCCTCATAAGCCGCTTCAGCGGCGACGTGATTTTGCGAGAGAACATAATGCCGATTAGCGACGCCCCGACCAGCAGCAATACGGCGTACAATCCGATTCTAAGTTGCAGCCGCTGAATGCCGCCGATCACTTCCTTGACGGGGACGGAGCCGATGACCGTCCAGCCGTTGTCCATCTGCCGGGCGACGACATACGTTTGCACTCCTGCAAGATCGAATTCGAACTCTCCGCCGCCGGTGTCCGCCAAACCGGCCGCCAAGCGGGAGATTGGGAGGCTGACCGGGTTGCCCCACTCGGACGGATCGGAGCCGATCATAATCGTTCCCGACGGGTCGGCGATGAAGAAACGCCCCGTCTCGCCCAGCCGTATCCGTTCGATCGCCTGCAAAATCAAATTGCCGTCAAGGTTGATTACGATAGCCCCAACCGCCTTGCCTGTCGCCAGATGGCGCAAAGGCCGAATGTAACTCAGCACGAGCTCGTTGTTCTCTCCGCCCCCGCTGAACGGATCGTAATGAAGCGGCTGCCACAGCTCGTTCGTGCGCCCGTTCATGATGTCGACATACCAGGCATGCTCTTTCAGCGTGTAGCGGGTTACCTTAGACACGTTAAAGAGACCGCTTCCCCAACTGCTCCCCTGCTCCTTCAGCAAGTAGACGCTCTGGACGAACGAACTCGTATCGATCAGATTGTTAAGCAGGCCGTTGACCTTCTCCTTATGATCGAACTTCCGGTCGACGCTGACGGCCCCAGCCTCCTCCTCCTCCGAGATCACATCTTGCAGCCCCGCGTCGCGGAACACTTGCTGCCCCATATCTCTGCCAACCGTCAAAATGACGGACAAGTAATCGGCAGACTGCTTGACGGACTGTTTCGTGGAGTCCCTTACATACTCGCTCATCATCCGTGCGGAAAGCTGATAATAAAGCGAACTGACCAGCGTGATGGACAGGACAAGGAGAAGCAAAATCATCAGCACGAGCTTGGTGGACAAGTGGCGGATAATCCACCGATGGAGGAACATGTAAACCCCACCCCATATTTACCAGTGTATCTATTGTGCATGATCGGGCCGGATTCGTAAACATGCCGTTTGATTCCGAAAGGCTGCCCCCTGGAATGGAGGCAGCCTTCGTATCGTTCGCAGCTTCGATCGTTACTGCGGAGTCAGCCGGACGTCGTCGATATGGAGCACCGAGCCTCCCGGCGAGTTGATGTAGAAGCCAACGTCGACTTGACCCGAGGTGACGTTGATGCTGCCGATGCTAATATACTTCCATACGCCGTCGTTACTGATGTTGTACGTAAGCATCGATCCGCCGTAGTTCGCGATCTCCGCGCGCACCGTCGTCGGATTCGCATACTGCAGTTTTACCCATGCTTCGAACTTATACGTGCCATTCGGCACGTTCACGGTTTGATGGATGCTTTGCTGATACGCGGACGCCGAGTAGAAGTAAGCTCTCTTGTCGCTCGTCCACGGCGACTGCGGCGGGTTCGTCCCCGAACCGCTGTCGATGCCATAAGCGAGCGCCTGGCCGCCCGGATGCCATTCGGTCCAATTGCTGCCGAGGCCCGCATCCCGCTCGAAGCCGGCATTGTCGAGCACATTCGCCTCCGAAACCGGCGTTCCGGGCGCTGCGGCCGATACGAGCAACCGATCGAGATTGACGCTGCCGCTGTCGGATGCATCGTATTTGTACGAGATCGTATTCGTTCCGGCGCTCAGTGACAGTGTCTGCGACACATTCTGCCAGACGTCCCAGCTCGCGCCCGGACTTGTCATGCTCGCCTTCCCAATGCTGCTTCCGTTGACGTACGTCGTGAGCGTTTTCGTGCTACCGGAGCCGTTCGCATACCGCAAATTAACCTGGTAGCTGCCGGCGGAAGGCACGCTCACCGTGAACTTCGCCTCCGCGCCAACGGATGTCATGCCGTCAACGAACGCGGCGCCGCTGTAGAATAGATGATTTTTGTTGCGTGTGGCGCTGCCGGATAGCTCCGCGCCTTCCGCCTCGTATTTGGCGACGACCGGGTCGAACGGAACGGTAATGTAGTCCAGATTGACATTCCCCGTATCTCCGCCCTCGCTATAGTACTTGTAAGTGATGGCATTGCGGCCGGCATTGAGCGGGATCGTCTCGCTCTGGGTCGACCACGTGTTCCAGTTCGCCAAGTTCGCTAGCGACGTCGATTTCACGCGTGCGCCGTTCACGAAAATGCTGATCGACTTGGCAGATCCGGTTGCGTTCGCATAGCGGAGCGCGATGTTGTAATCCCCGGCCGTCTTCACGTCCGCATAGAACGTTGCCGCCGCGCCCGCATTGTCGAAGCCGTCGGCGAAGCCGCTGCCGGAATAACCCGTATGATTCGTGTTTTTGCCGGCCTTCGTTGCCGTCGTGTTGCCCGACAGCGACGCATCCTCGGCTTCAAGCTTGACGGATGTGGCGGCCGATGTGCCGGTGCCCGACACGACGATACTCTTGGCCGAACCTGAGGCTGCCGCCACTTTGACGTACGTGGCCAGACCATATACGTCTTTGCCGGTCGTCCAGCCCTCTCCCGAGGCTGCCTTCAGCGCGTCGATATCGGCGTAAGACGTGAGGGAGGAACCTCCGCTCGTTACACCTGTACCTGCCTTGCCATGAACCTTGAACAAATAATACTGAACGTCAGGCGTGTAAGTGCCGCTCTTCGCTGCAACGCCTAGGCTAATGCCCGAGCCTCCATTATCCTGCGCAGATAACGTCTGCTTGAAATAATTGCTGCTCTCGTAATTGTAGCTGGCGCCGTCGTCGTCATAGTAGGTGAAGCTCGTTGACGCCGTATCCGGGAACACGTCGACGTTTACGGTGCTCACAGCCGTCTGCCCGACATAATCAAGCACCTGCTGGTTCGGGATAATTGCCCCTTTCTTGATAAACAGCGGAATGTCCGAATACGTCTCCGTGTTGACCGGATACTTGATCGTCTGGCCGCCGGTATAGACGGTGCCGCGGAAGTAGTCGGTCCATGTGCCCGCCGGCAAATAAATATTTTTCACGTTCTGCCCTTGGTCCATGACCGGGGAAGCGAGCAGCCAGTCCCCGAACATCCAGGCTTCCGTATCGTTGGCGGCATTCGAGTCCGTCGGATAGTCGTACATCAACGGTCTTACGAGTCCGAGTCCCGACTCGTACGCGCTTCTTTCGTAGGCGTACATATACGGGATGAGCGAATAACGGAGCTGGATTGCGCCCTTCGCCGCCTCTTCCGCCGAATTGCCGAAATACCACGGCTGGCGCTGCTGGTTCAAGTTGCCGTGAACGCGGAACACCGGCGTCAGCGCCGAGAACTGCAGCCATCTCGCATACAACTCCGGACTCGGATTGCTGTCGTTAGGATTGAAACCGCCCGTATCCATGCCCCACTTCGGCTGGCCGAGGTTCACCGAAGAAAGCATAACGGTCCGCTGATCCTGCATGCCGGAAGCCCAGCCGACCTTATCGCCCATTTTGAACTGCGAGCCGATATCGCCCGACCAAAGCGTCGTCGCGTACCGCTGCGCGCCCGGATAAAAGGTACGAGCCGTCTGCCACACCCGGACATTCGGCGCATAGGCGCGCTGTCCTTCGTATATCGCTTGCGACAGGTGGGTCGTCGTAAAGTTGCCGAACCACCATTGCGCCGCACCGGACGACACCTTGTCGGTCTCGTCGTTCCACCAGCCGACGATGCCTTTGTCGAAAGCGTCTTTCGAGTGATTCCAGTACCACGTACGCGCTGCCGAGTTATACGGATCAATGCTGCGAACGAGCACGGGGATAAAATAGTCCGAATACTCGCTGTGGCCCGGATACCAGTAGCCGCCCGTGTTGGCGTCGTTGTACTGGGTCGTCCGGTTGCCTCCGCTGTCCTGCGTCACGATGCGCGGCTTCGTAATGCCGATCATTTTGACGCCTTTGGCGTCCATCGCGCTCTTAAGCGCCGTCGTGGAGGACGAAGGGAAGTTCGTCGTATTCCACGCATACTCGCCGTAGTTGGACTCGCCGTACTTTTTCCAGTCGTAGTCGAGCGCGTACGCGTCGAGCGGAATATTTTTCGCCCGGTACGTGTCGACCATATTCGTCATTTCCGTCTGATTGATGCCCCACTCGAAGTTCATGAAACCAAGCGACCACTTCGGCAGCATCGGCGATTTGCCGGTAATTTCCGAGTAGCCCGCCATAATTTCCTTCGGATTGCCGACGATCGCATAGTACTCCAGGTCGGTCTTCGGGTAGCGGCGTCCTTCATCCGGCGTACTGCCGTAGTAGAATTCCAGTTTGCCCGTCGCATCCTCCGTATACGGATAGCCGCCGTCGCTGTCGACGAGAACGCCGTACCCGGACGTCGACCACATGAACGGTCCGCCCGAATCCCCTTGATTGCCCGCATGTGCCGGATGGTTGGAGTTGTTGCGGAGAATATCGGGTGCCGTTTCATTGGCGTTGTAGCTGCGAATGCCGTAGATGTTCTGCCCGCTCGAATGCCGGAACCGAACGCCGTCGTAGAATACGCCGCCGCCCGAAGGCTCCCAGAGCAAGATCGTGCCGTCCGCCTTCTTGATCGTTACCCGCGCCGGCGTTTTGGCGATGCTGACGATCATTTTGGTTGTCGTAATGGTGATCGGATCGCCCGCCGTATTGATCGTCGCGCCGACGGCACTCCACGTTTTGTTCGGATCGATCATCGGCGTGTCGGCGCTTGGCGACACGTTGTTCGGCCGATAGCTCACCTTGACAATATCGTTCTGCAGCACTTCGAAAATCAGTTTGTCATCGTTCGGTTCCGCCCCGTTATCAACGGTCAGCGTCAGCGTATCTCCCGACACACTGACGCCTGTCACGTTGCCAAGCGCGCCGACGTAAGCGGACGCGGGTTTGCTGCCGAGCGCGACGAACAACGAACATACGAGCGACAAGACAAGCAGTAGAGACAGGGACTTTTTCCGAGCAAAGAGCTGCATAGCCATCACTTGATTAACCACCTTTCAGAATTAAAATGAAAGACTAAAGACGGCCTTGCACTGTACAACCGGCGGACCGTTGATTGCGGAAGACACGCTTCACCTCCTTATTTCTTCCAGTATATAATGAAGCGCTTTCACAAGAAGTCCATTATATTCGGATTCGGTGCGTTATGTTATGGGAATGCGGCAGCACTCGATGGCACGCAGTTAGAGTACTCAACGACGCTACCCTCGCTCGACTGTCTCGGTACTCCGCTGACAGAGTACTCTGCGACGCTATACTCCCTCGATTGTCTCGGCGCTCCACCGATAGAGTACTCAAACGACGCTATACACCCTCGATTGTCTCGGAATCACGCCGATGGAGTAACCAGAGACGCTAACCTACCGGATCCGCCAAAAAGACGGCAAACAGGGAGACTGAGGCCCCATCGGCCTCGTCTCCCTGCTCGGTATGCGCCATGCCCGTTGGCATGCGCGCGCTAAACTATATATAATGCCGTTTATAGTTTCGCAGCCTCGCCGGAAGCTTCCTGAATGTCCGCGAATGCCCAGTGCGCCGCAGGAACGTCCGTCCACTTTGCCGCTTCGGATGAAATTTGCGGTTTCCATCCGAGCAGCTTGTTAATGATAACGACCGCTTGAGCACGCGTCAGCTTGTCGTCCGGACGGAAAGTACCGTCGCTGAACCCGGCGATAATGCCTGCCGCTTGTACTCGTTCGATGGAGGCTTGCGCCCAGTGCCCTTTAATGTCTGTGAAGCTGCTTCCGCCGGCTGCACTTGCATTAGAGCCTTCAAGCAGAGCGGCTACAATGCTTGCCATCTCGCCTCTCGTAATCGCCTGCTCCGGCTTGAAGACGCCGCCCGGATATCCTTTGAGCATTCCCGTATTCACTGCCTGAAGGATCGCTGAACGCGCCCAATGCTTGTCCGTTACGTCCGTGAATGACAGTTCTCCCGGTGCGGTCTCCGTCGGGAAAGCGCGTGCCAGAATGGCGGCAATCTCTGCGCGGGTAATCGCATTGTTCGGCCGGAAAGTGCCGTCCCCATAGCCGAAAATGTACGGAGTGTGCTTCGTGGCGGAAGATGCAGCGCTCCAGCCGGACAGATGCACGATCGTAAATGTACTAAATTTGCTTACCGTGATCTTCAGGCCAAGCGCACCGGAAGAATCGTAGCTGACCAATTCGCCCCGAACAAACTCTTTCGTCCCGTCGCTATGCTCAATGAAGACGCCGAGATCTTTTTTCTGTTCTGCCGTAAGGCTCGTATTGCCGAGCGGAAGCACGAGCTCTACCGGATGGCTCTGCAAGTTCGTCTCGATCGTCATCGGACGCCCGATGACGCTGACGCCTTCGATTCCAATCGCTAGTTTCGCCGCTTGTTCGGTTTTCGCGCGTTGCTCTACCGCCTTGCGTTCGTCTTCTTGCTTGATTGGAACGACACGGAAGTACGTATCGCTAGAAAGTCCTTGCATTGAACCGCTCGGAATACCGATATGAACGTCATTCGTGAAAATGGACAGTCCGACTTTCTCTGCCGCGAGCTTATCGGTAGAAGCTTTCGGGAGCTTGACGTTCAACTCCGTAACTTCATCCTTCGCGTCGGGAATGACGAGTGTAGCCGCACGGGTGCTGCCCGTTTGCAATTGGCGGACCGTATCCGCGACTTGCTCCGGCGTGAAGCTCACTTCGTCTCTTTTCTTCCCGCTCGCATCTGTCGTTCGAGTAATGACCGTCTGTGCGACGACCGAGCCGTTCGTACCGGCGCCGCTTTGTACGTTGACTTTGATTTCTTCCTTGATTGGCCCAGAACTGCCTGAAGGAGCCGACGGTGCAGGCGTAATCGTCACAGCCATTTGGGACGATGCGCTTCCGAGATGGTCTCCCGCTCCCGCGTAAACCGCCGTAATTTCGTCGTGCTCGCCGATTGGAAGAGTCGTTGTCGTCCATACCGCTTGCCCGTCCTCGTTTAACGGTGCCGTGCCAAGTGTCGTATTTCCGTTTTTGAATGTTACCGAGCCGACGGGTATACCGCGTAAATCGTCATCCGCTTCCACTTGCGCCGTCAACTTGACTGCTTGTCCGGCCGTAGCCGTTGCATGGTCGCTGGAGAGCGTAGCCTTCGTTGTGATTTTGTCATAGACTTTGACCAAAATTTTGCTAACTTTGGCATCGTACGGATGAATGCCATTGTAGTTGGCTATAAGTGTACCTTCGTATGGCAAATTTCCAGGGTTCGGCAGATTCGACCAATCTGACACTGTAAGCTTGGCCTCACCGTCCTCGTCCAACTCCCCCAATCCAAGCAGTTGCATGCCCATATAAAATCTCACCGTGCCAGTCGGAACCGCTCCCGTGCCGGAGGCCGATCTAACATTCGCAGTAAGCTTAAATGTCGAACCGTACTTCAAGCCGGTGGTCGTTGCGGCAGCCGGCTCGAGCACAAAAGAAGTTTCCGTCGCCAGTCGCGGAACGTACACCGTCGGCGCGCTCGTCACGGTTGCCCCCGTTGCTTTCGCGTTTTTCGGAGTGACCTTGACTTTGATCACTTTGCCGACGTCCGCGACGGCAATCGTATACGTGTTGGTTGCGGATGGCCCCTGAACGAGCATTTCGTTGCTCGTCCCGTTTACACTGTAGCTGTAGAACGCATACGTCGTGCCATCTTCCTCATCATTGTCCGCATCCGCATACCCTGACGTTGCAGTCAATACGCTACCGACCTGCACCGTTCCCGTAAGCGTCGGCGACGCCGTCGGCAATGCATCCGTCGGTACGAATGCGCGAAGGCTTGGATATCTAGTATTCGGGTCCATCATCCAAATGTGTTCGAAGTCCCAGCCCGCAAACGTGGATTGCGTCTTCAATTCCTCCGTTACTTTACCGATACCTTTGTACATATCTGATTGACCGGATATCTCTTTGTCGTAAAACGACTTATTATCCACATTGTCCATTCCGGCATTGGTACCTATCAAGCCGCCGGTATAGTTTGTGCCCGAAACAATACCTGCCGCAAACGAAGTCGATACGATTCCCGGATTTGTCGATCCGAAAACCATCACCTTCCCGACTAAACCTCCGACATCGGTACTGGTGGAGGTTGTCTTAACAATTGCATAGCTGTTCGTTATCGTGCCGGAGCTGTTGCCGACGAGTCCGCCCGCGAAAAGACCTGAGGCGTCGACTTTGCCTGTTACGAAACTTTCGGAAATGTTGCCGTTATTCGTTCCGACAAGGCCTCCTACAGCCACCGACCCTGTCACGTCGACATTTATGAGCCCTACGCGTTTAATCAACGATCCTTCTTTGATTCTGCCAAAAAGTCCGACAGGCGCCTCCGCTGGACGAGCGATTTTCAAACCCTTAATGACGTGGCCGTTACCGTCGAATCGCCCCGTGAAATTGTTCGACGTCGTTCCGATCGGCCGCCAGCCTTTCCCGCCATCATATCCTGGACCGGTATATGTGTCAGTAGAGGACAAATACTCTGTCAGGTCGATATCTTTAGTGAGGATGTAGTTTCCGGATAAATTGTTGCGAATTGCATCCAACTCTTCCGCAGTCGATATCATAATCGGCAAAGCTTCGGCGATAACGTCCGTCGCCGCGCTCGTTGCCGTCGCGCCCGTCGCTTTTGCATTTTTCGGCACGACTTTGACCTTGAGAACTTTACCAAAGTCCGCGGCGGTAATCGTGTACGTATTTACCGTGGAAGCAGCCCGAACTTCAGCCTCGTTACCTCCCCCTGCGCTATAACTATAAAACGCATACGTCGTGCCAGACTCCTCATCGCCGTCCGCATCCGCATATCCTGACGTTGCCGTCAAAACGCTACCGACATTCGGCGATCCCGAAAGCGTCGGCGCTGCCGTCGGAGCATGATCTGGCGTTGTCGGAACAGTGTTGAATACGCGCAGCTCCGGATAGTCGTCAAGTTCGCGGATCGACCATACCGACTCGAAATCCCAACCGGTATACGTCGCCTTCATCTTCATTTCCGTCGGCGTTTTGCCGACACCTTTGCCCGTATTATCGGATTGTTCGCTGGCGTCCGCATCGTAGAAGGACTCGACTACGGTTTCAGTCGGCGAAACACCGACAAGACCGCCCGTCTTCGACGTTCCCGTTACCGGACCGGCGGCAAACGAATATTTAATGAACCCCGCGTTTTCCTCGTCATACGGGTTATTGCCGACAAGGCCGCCGACTTTCGTACTTCCGCTGACCGAAGCGAGCGAATAGGAGTTCGTGATCGTCCCGAAATAATTTTCTCCGACCATGCCCCCCACTCTGTCGGCCGACGAAGAAACCCAACCCGTCACATAGCAATTTTGAATCGTGCCCCCCGAACTCTGCCCGACCAAAATGCCCGTACGCGTTTGATTACTGACAACATACGCTCCGACAACGCCAAGGTTTTTGATCGTGCCGGTCAGCCCTCCGATCAGTCCCGTTTGCTCATTCGAGCTATTAATTGTAAGGCCTGAGACAGTATATCCGTTCCCGTCGAGCACGCCACTAAAGGGAGCGGAAGACAGGAAGCCGATCGGGGTCCAGTTTGGTGTCAGGTCAATGTCTTGCGGCAGCTCAATGTTATTCGTCAGCTTGAAATTTCCATCCAACACATAGCGAATGTTATTCAACTCTTTCGGGGTGGAGATCAAATACGGGTCTCCCTCGATCCCGCTGCCTCTCGCGAACAACGCTGTCGCTGACGCTTCAGGCGAACGGAATAACGCCTCCGTTGGAAGCAGCAACACGAATGCGAGTAACAATACCATCCATTTTTTTGTCATCATGCAATCCCCTCTCGTAGCCTAGCTTGTTGCTTGCCGGTGTCGAGAAGGATTATAGCAAGCGGACGTAACAAAAATTACACAAAACGAGCTTTTTCGCTATTCCGCTTCGCGAAGCCTGGCATCGATCGTCATAAGCACCGTTCTTTCTCGAACGTCATCCCCCCGACGACGCCACAGCTCGGCCAGCCATTCGCCCAGTCGATTCATCATCTCGTCAACCGCTGCATCCGCCGATGCGCTCCATGCATAGCTTCTGCTGCCGAACAACGGCTGGCGATAGCCGAGAAACAGCTCCATCGCGCGTTCGGCGCGTCTTTCGGCCAACGCGCGGTCATTCGCCAATTCGCGCAGTTCCTCCAGGTCGGACAATCTATCAGGGGCAAGAAAACGATAAGAAAAATTGCCGCGTTCGATAGAGAAGCCGACAGGCAAGCGTTGCAATACCCGCTTAAGCCGATAGACCCCTGTATACAGATTGCGAACCCCTTTATTTTCGGGGGCACCCGGCCACAACAGGTCGATGAGTGCCCATTTGTCGATCTGCCTGTCTTTGTTCATCCAGAAATAAGCGAACAATTCCTCGGTTTTCTTCGTCGGCCAGCTCACTGGGCTGCCGTCGCGATCCGTAACCTCGAACGTGCCGAGGCAGCGGATCTTCGGTTCGGCAAGAACGGCGACCGATGCCGTTGCCGTAACCGGGCGAAGCTTGTCCAGCCGACGCAGAATACGCTCGATGTCGTCGCTGCCGATCGGCTTCAAAATATAATCGATCGCCTCGACCTTGAACGCATCAAGCGCATACTGCTCGTAAGCGGTCAAGAAAACGATTTTCAAGTCCGGCTTGATCCGCAGCAGCTTCTCGGCCAGCGCAAGCCCCGTCATGCGAGGCATCTGAACATCGAGAAACGCAACGTCCGGCAGCAGCCCGGGAAATGCGGCAAGCGCCTCCTCGGGAACGTCGAAACATCCCTTCAAATCGAATTCGGGAAACACCGCAAGCTGGTTTCTCATATAGGTCAATATGCGCTGTTCGTCTTCTACAACCATCAAAGTATAAGCCATCTTGTCAGCCTCTTTCAGCGAAGGAATACGGATATGGATATGGAAGCAGAATCGTGCAACGGGTACCGCTTCCCTCCGCGGATTGGAGCTGGAATTCCGCTCCCGCGACAGCCGCCACTTGCCTGCGAACGTTCGGAAGCCCGACGCCCTTCACTGTCTCTCCAGCCACAATGCGCCGAACCGCATCCGGATTGATCCCGATGCCGTCGTCTTCCACATCGATACGTAAATATACTTCTTCCCGCTTAATCCGCAGCGTTACCGTGCCCGTGCCTCTCTTGTTGAAAATGCCATGGCAAACCGCGTTCTCGACGAGCGGCTGGATAAGCAAGGTTTGGACTTGCGGATTTTCCGCCAGCAGTAATGGCTCGATCTCGATCTCAAATCGAAGGCGTTCTCCGAAACGCAGCCTCTCTAGTTCAACATAGTCCCGGATCAGCTCCACTTCCTGTTCAAGCGGTATCGTGTGGGCGGTCGATTCATACCGGAACATGCGCCGCAGATGACGGCTGAGCAGCCTTAACCACTCCGCGGCTTGCTTGGGCTCATCGTAACAAGCCGCGATAATGTTGTTTAGCGCATTATACAGGAAATGCGGCTTGATCTGCGCTGCTAAGAACGCCCGCTCGTTGCGGAGTGCGGTTTCCATTGTGCCGGATAACTGCAGAAGCAGTTGTACCCGCTTGCGAATCTCGCCTGCCGAGAACGGCTTGGCAATATAGTCCGTTGCTCCGGCTTGGTAGGCAAGCTCCACATCGGCCTCGCGCGATGCAGCCGTTGCAATAATAACAGGCAGCGACACGGAGGAGTGGCCGGCCCGAACACGCTTCGTCAGTTCCATGCCCGACATCCCGGGCATCAAATAATCGGTAATCATCAGGTCGAACCGGCGGAGGTTCAGTCGCTCTAATGCTTCTTCCCCTCCGTACGCCACTTCCAGATCGTAATCATCTTGCAAAATGAGCCGAAGCACTTCCAGATTAACCGGGTCGTCGTCTACCAGAAGCACGGCGCGGCGTTCCCGCTCCTCGGCATCCGACGATGCAGCAACCTCCGTCCAGGCTGACGGCAGTCCCCCTTCCCGTTCGACCGGCGCAACGTCCCTGCGGACGTAAACTTTCGCTTCCGGAAGTTTATTCGCCGCCTTCAGCTCCAAAGCTATCTCCGTTCCGCGCCCTGGCTCGCTCGCAGCGACGTACAGTTCGCCTCCCATCCGACGCGACAATTCCCGGCTGACGAACAAGCTAAGTCCCATGCCTTCTATCGGTGGCTGCCCCGCCATATCCGCACGGTACCTGTCCTCGAATACATTCGCCTGCTCCGCTGCAGTCATGCCGATCCCCTCATCGGCAATCAGCAGCGTAACCCGGCCATTTTGCGTTTCCGCAGAGACGACGACAGTGCCTTCGTTCGAATATTTCACTGCATTAGACAGCACATTATAGACGATTTGCTGGAGCCTGATCTCGTCCGCTTCAACGAACGTTCCGGACGGAACACGATTCACCAGCGCGATTGGCTTAAGTCCAATATGCATGGAGATAATCCGAAGTACATGCTCAGCAACGGCTGACAAATCTACCGCCGACAATCGCACTTGCAACGACATATTGCGAAGCTGCGTCGCATCGATCAAGTTGTTCACGATGTAGGACAGTCGTTCGGCCGTATCCACGACGATGCCAAGATGGCGGCGTGCGTCTTCGCGAATTCCATCTTCCTTGCGCAGTACATAATCGGCTAGATTGTGAATGCCATGAAGCGGTGTTTTCAACTCGTGCGACGTCCGTTGTAAAAATTCGTTTTTCACCTCGTTCGCCCTCAGCAATTGGACCGTCAATTGTTCCGACCTCCGCAGCGCGTTTCTCGAACAGAAAGCCAAGTACACATTAATTGTGGAAATGAAAGAGAAATACGAGACGAACGACAGCCGTTTGCTCGCAATAAACTGATCTAGGTACAAGTACTGAAACAGCAGACTACCCGTCAGGAACACTGCCGTCCCGAGCATCAATGCCCGCTCCAATCGTCTTTCTCTTGAGTTGGCTTTAAGGAGCAGCATCAGCCATCTGACGATCGAATAACCGCAGATCAGGAGTTCGTAGGGAGAAAACAACATTTTCGCAGGTACATACGTCCGGTAAGACAAGATGACCACCGCCGCGAAGTAAAGCAGAATCGGCGCCATCATCAGTCGGAACACTTTTTTCGAAGCGAAAGCCGGCTCTACCGTCCGAAAAAAAACAAGCAGCAGCATAAGCGCTCCCGATAATGACCAGTCTTGCAGCTTATAGGCGATTGCAAAAGGAACCCAATCGAACAGCACCATGAGCACTTTTTCGTCCGCGCAAGCCACAGTGAGGGAGACGATGAGAAAAAATAACCCTGCATACAAATACAGGCGGTCACGGGAACGCATCAAATAAACGGCCAACGAATACAAGCCGAATGAGACCGTCATCATGAAGCCGACCAGCCCGATGCCGAAATTGACTAGTGCATAACGAGAAATTTGCGCCGGTTCTCCGATGACGATCGGCTGCGCAATACCTCCCTGATAATATTGAAAATTGGCAACCTGGATGACGAGGCGGAGTCGATTGTTCTCGACCGGAGCGTAGACCGTATACGGGGTATTGTTCGGCTTGTTCGTCTCTTCCAACTCCGACGGCGTCCCATTCTCGTGAAGCAGATGACCGTTGACATACAGCCGGTGCGACATGCGAATATTCGTCACCTTGATGCCGATGACGGGAGGCGCGGACGGCGCGAGCACAATCACGGCTTCGTAAGTGCCGCTGCCGTAAAGCTTCTGCTTTGGAACGGATTTCTGCCAAGCGCCGGGCACTTGGATGCTGACAGCTCGGCCGGAAGGCAACGAATCGGGAGAAGCCAGCATATTAGGGTAAAAATTCCACGTTCCATCCAGCCTCATCAAGCCATCTTTGTCGAAATCCCACCCGCTCGCATCTAGAATGCCGTCTTTTACCGGAGGCGTAGGTCTTGTCACCTCTGAGTCAAGCGCCATATAGATTTGCACGAGAACGAACAATGCGATGACCGCAGCAATCCCTATTTTCGCCAACCGACTTTTCATAGCTATGTCTCTCTTTCCGCCGCACGGGAATAAAAAAGGAATGAATGCCCATTATTATAGCAGAACTCGGCTCGGAGCGGCGTGGGACGACTTGATTCGCAAGATGTAGATTCAGCCGCCAAACGCGAAGCCTACGAGTCCCCGGTAAAGCAAAAACCTTCCGCGCTTAAATGCCGGAAGGTTCTCGCAATGCTTATTGTTGCGGCGGATTCTGCTCGTTCGAGGTTGCCGTGTTTTTAGGTTTCTTACGTTTCTTGGCTTTCTTCTCTTCAACCGGTGGCTGCGCCGCCTCAGTTTTTACCAGAGGCCTTGCCGCCTGACGCTTGCCCGCATCGCCGTTTCGACCGCCGCCGTTGCCGTCGCGTCCGCCCCGGCCTTTGCGTTTGGCGTAGTTCGCCATGCCCTCGTCCGTGCCGTCGTCGCTGCTCTTATAATTACCGGAGCGTGGCAGTCCCCACATGTCCACTTTGTTAGGGCCAGCGCGCCTGGACGTCGTTGGCTTCGTCGCCCCGTTGCTCCAGATGCCGCTGCCGAACGAACTTCCACCGCTTCGGCTCGCATTCGGGCCGGCATCGTTCGAACGCGCCGGAGCGCCCCCGCCGCTGCGTTTGCCTGCGGATTTCGGCGTCGATGCTTGCAGCACGGCAGCTTCCACCGTTACCGCAACCTGCGCGTTGCCGCCATCGCCGCCGGACTTCCGACGCTTGCGTTTGCCGCCTCCCGTCGCAGGGACCGCTCCTTCTGCCACTCGGACTTCCGGCTCCGTCGGCGCAACGTTCTGGATTGCCTCGCGGCCGTCCGATCCGCCGCCCCTCTGCTTTCTGCCGCGATCTTCGTGGCCTGCTTTCCCGGCATCTCCGCTTTGAACGCCTCCGCGCCCACCGCTATCTTTGCCGCCTTGCTTACCGCGTCCTTTGCCGCCTTTGCCCCGTCGACCGTCGCGATCGCCTCGTCCGCCGTCGCCTCGACCGCCTCCGTCGCCGCCGATACCGACCCAGCGCCCTGCAGCGTTCAGCTTTTTGCGCTTGCGATCGCCTCCTCGGCCGCCGCCTCCGCCGAATCCGCCTCCGCGAACGTCAAACGAACGTCCTGCGCTGCGCGGCAACATGTCGACCATCTCGAAATCGATCGTATGTTCATTCATATTCACCCGTGCAACGCGCACCT
This sequence comes from Cohnella soli, assembly GCF_042655525.1. Taxonomy (NCBI): domain Bacteria; kingdom Bacillati; phylum Bacillota; class Bacilli; order Caryophanales; family Paenibacillaceae; genus Cohnella; species Cohnella soli. Next base: position 120,872 of record NZ_JBHSMI010000002.1, on the reverse strand, counting down.
TCACCTCGTCGCCGAGACGGTAAATTTTCGACGTGCGTTCGCCGATCAACGCCATGTGCTGCTCATGGAAGTTATAGAAGTCGTCGGTGAGATCGCTAAGCCGAATGAGTCCTTCGACCGTGTTCTCCAGTTCGACGAACATGCCGAAGCTCGTCACGCCGCTAATGATGCCGACGTACTCTTCGCCGATTTTGTCCAACATATACTCGGCCTTCTTGAGCTTGGCCGTATCCCGCTCGGCCTCGACCGCCGTCCGCTCCCGATCCGAAGATTGCGAAGCGATGTCCGGCATGCGCGCGTTCAGCGAATCGTAACGCGACTCCGGCAGCGTACCGCCGTTCTCGAGTACTTCGCGAATGACGCGATGAATGACCAAATCAGGATAACGCCGGATCGGCGACGTGAAGTGCGAATAATAATCGGCCGCCAGCCCGAAATGTCCGAGCGACTCGGCGTCGTACTTCGCCTGCTTCATCGAACGCAGCATCATTGTGCTGAGTACCGTTTCTTCCTTCGTACCTTGAATTTCTTCCAGCAAGCCTTGCAGCGCCCGCGGATGCACCGTATTGCCTTTGCCCCCGCGTACGGTATAGCCGAAATTGCTGGCGAATTGCATGAACGTCATCAGTTTTTCATTCGACGGTTCTTCGTGAATCCGGTATAGGAACGGCACCTTCAGCCAGTGGAAATGCTCCGCCACCGTCTCGTTCGCCGCCAACATAAATTCCTCGATAATTTGCTCGGCAATCGAACGTTCGCGTTTTACGATATCGATCGGTTTGCCTTGCGCGTCAACGATCACCTTCGATTCCTGAAATTCGAAGTCGATCGCGCCGCGACGCATCCGCATCTCACGCAAGCCAAGCGCCAACTCTTCCATCGTCTTAAACGTGTCCACATGCGGGGCGTAACGTTCTGTTACTCCGGAATCTTCGCCTTGCAAAATTTTCCTAACATTCGTATACGTCATTCGCTCCGTCGTCCGGATTACGCTCGTGAAAACATCATAGCGAACACGTTTCATCGTGCCCGGCTCGAACTCCATCTCGCACGACATCGTGAGCCGATCCACTTGCGGGTTCAGCGAACAAATGCCGTTGGACAATCGATGCGGCAGCATCGGAATGACGCGGTCGACCAAATACACGCTACAGCCGCGATTGTAGGCTTCTTCATCGAGCTTGGACTTCTCGCGCACATAATAGCTCACGTCAGCGATATGCACGCCAAGCAAATAGTTGCCGTTCTCGAGCCGCTCCACGTTAACCGCATCGTCCAGATCTTTGGCGTCTTCGCCGTCAATGGTCACGATCGTCTTGTTCCGCAAGTCTCGACGTCCTTGTTTGACGATCTCGTCTTCCGTAATCGTATCGGGAGCCGCTTCCGCCTCGGCCATCACGTCGCCAGGGAAGCTTTCCGGCAAGCCGTGCTTGCGGATAATGCTAAGAATATCGACGCCCGGATCGTCCTTATGCCCGAGAACTTCGATAATTTCGCCTTCCGCTGCCGTGCGCCCTTCCGGGTAAGTCACAATGTTCGCGACCACTTTTTGCCCGGTAACCGCACCTTTAAAATGCTCCCTGCGGATAAAAATCTCCTTGTGAATCCGCTTGTCGTCAGGTACAACGATGCCGAAGCTCTCGTGGTTCTCGAACACGCCGACCACCTGCGTCACCGCCCGGCTGACGATACGCACGATTTCCCCTTCCAGCTTGCCGTTCTCATTTTTCGCCGACACTCTGGCCAGCACGATATCCCCGTTCATCGTACCTTTCATGTCATTGGCATGAATGTACAGATCGGGGTGCGCCTTGTCGTCGGGAATGAGAAACGCGAATCCTTTTGGATGCGACTGAATTCTTCCGCGCAGCAAATTCATTCTTTCCGGAACGCCGTAACGTTCCGACCGGGTTCTGTGAACGCGGCCTTCTTGCTCCATCTCGGTCAACAGGCGAAGGAAACTTTTGAAGTCCCCCGCATTATCTATGCCAAAATGTTTCTCCAATTCCTGATAAGTCATCGGCTTGTACGCGGTTTCCCGCATGAAATCGAGCAGTTCCTGCTCCGTGCACATCGGCATCCGTTATTCACCTCGTCCTACGTCTAGTATACACATTCGGAGCCCTCTGCAACCGGAGCCCCAGAACCGCCGTTTGGTTCTATTACCACTGTATTCCATTGTTGACGGTTCGTCCATCATCTTTCGCGCCGCAAAATACAAAAAAAGACAGGAAGCGAATGCTTCCCGTCCGTTGATGGCGAATGTCGATTAGTTTTTGACGAAATAAGCGACTACCAGCGAAAGGATGAAGAATCCGACCGCCAAGCCGACTGTCAGACGTTGCAAGAACAAGTCGATTCCGCGAGCTTTTTGCTTGCCGAACAAGTGCTCCGCACCGCCGGAGATCGCACCGGACAATCCCGCGCTCTTCCCGCGTTGAAGCAGAACGACCGCAATCAGACCGAGCGAGAAAATAACGAGAATGACTTTGAGAACGACGTCCATCGCTTACACCTCCCAAATACCGCTACAAAAACAGTATTTTTATTGTAGCATAGGCGACATCGGGTTGACAACCTGTTTTCGCGCAGGGCAGGCAATCGCTTACGGAGCACACAAATCCCCAAGAGAGCGAGCATTTAGTTGGACTAAACACAACTACAGCGCACCTCAGTAACTCCGAGCAGCTATTTAGTTGGACCAAACACAACTGCAGCGCTCCGCAGCGACTCCGAGCAGGCATTTAGATGGACTAAACACAACTACAGCCCACCGCAGCGACTCCAGCAAGCATTTAGTTGGACTAAACACAACTACAGCCCACCGCAGCAACTCCGAGCAGCCATTTAGTTGGACTAAACACAACTACAGTGCACGCTGGACGTCACGATCGCAATCGGCAGTAAGCCTTCTGGAAGTGAGTGTAGACGCCCGCTGCTCTCGCTAAGCCTGCGCCTTCGCCATCTCTTGCAGCGCCATCAAGACCGCGCCTCCGGACGCATCATCGGGAGCCTGCACGCACCGCATCCTCGGATACGCGCGCCCGAGCCTTTCCTCGAACTCACCTCTCACGAAGGCGTTCTTGAGCAGCACGCTTCCGGCCAGCGCCAGCTTGCCTTCCCGCATGTCGAGACGCTCCGCCACGGGGATGACCAGTTCGAGCAAGGAGGCGGCGCTTTGACGCGCGATCGCCAAAGCCGCTTCGTCTCCCGCCTCGCAGGCATCCGTCAGAATCGGTGCCAGCGACGCAATATCTTTCTTATTCTTGCTCGGATCGTGCACGAATTCGATGATCTGCCGGATCGAGTCCATCCGCAGTCGCTTGTACACGAGTTCGGTGATTACCGTCGGAGAAATGCGCCCGTCGTTCGCCTTCGCGACCGCGGCGAGCAAGCTGCGGCCGATGCTGTAGCCGCTTCCCTCGTCGTCGATGAGATGGCCGCAGCCGCCCGCACGGTGAGAAAGCCCGGACTCCGCTTGTCCGTAACAGATGGAACCCGTGCCGGCGATCAGAATGATGCCGTACGGACTTTCCAGCGCGCCGCACAGCGCCGTGACGTGGTCGCCAGTTATCGTCAATCCGCCCGCAAAGCCGTGTTCTCTGACGTTCGCCGTCAACCGATCGCGAACGGCCGGATTGCTAATGCCCGCGGCCCCGATGACGATATGCGCGCAGTGCTCCAGCCCGCCGCACGCCCGGCCGATCTCCGCCATCATATGCCGGAAGCTGTCCCGAATGCTTGCTTCGTCCTGGCCGTTATAATTGATGGCGCCGGAGGTAAAAGCATGAATCTTCCGGCCATGTTCGTCGGCGATGGTCACCGCCGTTTTCGTGCCGCCGCCGTCCAATCCCGCCACGTATTTCATCGTTGCCACATCCCCGTTCTCAGCATGTGAGAGGCAGCCTACCCGTCGGCTCGATTTCTCCGCTCAATACCCGGATTAATGAGCCGATGGCAAGCGGCGTATATTCGAACGCCGCCAATCCATACGCTTCCCCTTCCAGCAGTTCCAAATCGTAAGGCTTGCCGAGCGCGACTGCCGTCACCTGATGACCATTCGCGATGAGGCGATTCGCAAGTTTCAATTGCCCGGCGTTCTCGCGTCCATTGTACAACCCGACAACGACATGGGCGAAGCCTTCCGCTTGTCGCAGCGTTCGTTCGATCTCCTCGTCATCCGGATCGATGCTAACGATGGCGTAAGAAGACTCGAAAGCTTCTCCCATCGCCGCCGGAAAGCTGACGTTTTTCTTCACGCTGCTGGATGCCTGATCCGTACGGTATGCATGGCTGCCGACGAAGAACGTGTTCCCCGCCCCTTTGCGAACGGTAGGTATCGGCAAGCTGCCGCGCAACAGACAGATGCTCTCCCGGCTCATCGCTTCGGCAGCCTCCCGGTGCGAGTCGCAGCCGACGACGGATAGCTCCGCAGGCGCGATCGCGCCGTATTTCTTCTTATAATAAAGGACTTTCTCCAGCGCTTCGTCAAGCTCGGCTTCAGTCAGTTCTCCCTCGACGACGGCTTGCTCGATCCGATTTACCGCTTCGATCGCAAGCTCCGCCGAATGACTGACGAAAACCAGGTGAACGCCGGCCCGAAGCGCTCCGACCGCTCCGTTCGCGGTGCCGTAATGCTTCCGAATCGCGTCCATCTCCAGGCAATCGGAGACGACAAGCCCTTCGTACCCCAGTTGCTTCTTCAGCAAATCCGTAACGATCGTCCGCGACATCGTCGCGGGCACTTTGTCCCGCTCGATCAGCGGGAACAAAATATGCGACGTCATGACGCCTTCGGCACCCGCGGCGATTGCGGCGCGGAACGGCTTCAGCTCCAGCTCCGACAGTTGCTCGACCGTTTTCTCGATGACGGGCAGCCCGAGATGCGAATCGACCGCCGTGTCGCCGTGGCCGGGAAAATGCTTGACCGCCGTCAGCACGCCGCCGTCCATAAGCCCTTTCATCATCGGGACGCCGAAGCGCTCAACCGTCTCCGCCGTATCCCCGTAGGAGCGCACGTTAATGACCGGATTGAGTGGATTGTTATTGATGTCCAGCACCGGAGCGAGGTTGAAGTTGATGCCGAGCGCCCGTAGCTCGCGAGCCGTAATGCGCCCAGCCTCGTAAGCATTGTCCGGCTTGCCGGTCGAGGCGATCGCCATCGCGCCCGGCACGTTCGTCGCTTCGTCCGGCAGCCGGGTCACCCGACCGCCTTCTTGGTCGATGGAGATGAGCGCCGGATAACCTGTATGCTCGGATATCGTTTGCTGCAGTTCTTCGCACAAAGCGCGAAGCTGCCGTTTATTTTCGACGTTATGCGAGAACAGAATGACGTTCCCGATTTTGTACTCGGCGATCAAGCGTTTCGCATCATCGGTCATATGAGGCGCGGCAAACCCGACGACGATCAACTGGCCGATTTTCTCTCTTAACGACAGATGGTTCATGATTCGCCACTCCATTAATATAGATGATACTGTTGCTTTCTGGCCGCGAATGCTTCGCTCTCCGCACGGAATCGCTCTAGCATGGCCTCGACGTCGGGCGACTCCGCCCGATAGATCGAATCGCCGCCGAGCAAATCGATGAACGGTCTGGAACCTTCCTTCAGCGGCGGCAAAAACGCGAAACCTTCAACGTTTTCCTTGATCACATACATTAACCGAACGCCCGTTTCCACGGCCTGAACGGCGCGCGGGTTGGTCACATGGATTTGCACGCCGCCGCACAGCTGCCCTTGATGCTTCGACGTCGTCGGCTTAAAGAAAGCCGGGCGAAACCGCACGCCAGGCAGCTTCTGCGCGTTCATTAAGTCCGCCAGCTTCTGCCCGTCGATGAACGGAGCGCCGACCATCTCGAAAGGTAGCGTCGTACCCCTGCCTTCGGAAACGTTCGTCCCTTCGAACAAGCAGGTACCTCCGTAAAGCAGCGCCGTTTCGTAACGCGGCACGCCGAGGGATGGCAGCACCCATAGCCTTTTCGTATCGGGAAAATGCATCGAACGCTCCCAACCCGTGCAGCGGACGACATGCAGCTCGCCGTTCCAACCCTTCTCTTCGTTCGCCATGAGCGCGACTTCACCGGCCGTCAATCCGTACCGGACGCTTAGCGGGTAGTTGCCGACGAACGATTCGTAGCCCGGCTTCAGCACGTTGCCTTCGACTGTGACGCCGTCCAGTGGATTGATCCGGTCAAGCACGACGAATTCTTTGCCTGCCTTGGCGCAATCTTCAAGCGCGTACAGCATCGTATAAATAAACGTATAATAGCGGACGCCCACGTCTTGAATGTCGTAGACGATCAGGTCGACCAAATCCAGCATTTCCGGCGTCAGCCGCTTCGAATCTTTGCGGTACAAGCTGTACACCGGCACGCCGGTTTGCGGATCGACGTACGTATCGACCATGCCGCCTGCCTCTTGATCACCGCGAACGCCGTGCTCCGGAGAGAACATCGCGACAAGATTGACGCTGTCGCGCAAAATCTGAATCGTAGAGACGAAGTCGCGGTCGAGCCCCGTCGGAGACGTAATGAGTCCTATTCGTTTTCCTTCAAATAGAGAAGCGTATTCTCCGATGCGATCGATCCCGTTAAATACCGTTGCCATTACAGTTGATCCTTCAGCAACCGCTTTGTCTCTTCCGGAACCATGAACGTTTCCGCGTATTGCTTCCTGGCTTCAATGCCGCGAACGCGGGCGAGGTGCTTATAGTATTCCATGTACGGGAACGATTTGCTGCCGGTAACGAACCAATGCAGCGACAACGCTTTAATCCACAGATCGTAGGCTTCCTGGGAGAAATCGACGTACACGTACGGGCGGTAGTCGACCGCGTCTTCCCAGTTCTCGGCGTAATAAAGCGTGCCTGCAAAGTGCGCGGGCAGATCCCGTTTCATGGCCGCGAGACCGGCGAAAAACCGCGCGTCGTTCACGATGCGGTGGGTCGTCATATGGTCCTTGTGCATGCTGTTCTTGAAGTGGGTGATGATGACGTTCGGCTTCACTTCGCGAATGACGTCGCACACGCGGTAACGCATTTCCTCGCTGTCCTGCAGCTCCCCATCGGGTATTTCGAACACGATCGATTCCCCGCCGAGCAGCTCCGCGAATTGCGCGGCTTCCCTGACCTTCTGCGCTCGGTATTCCCCGACATCCTGCCCGGCGGGAACGCCGCGTTCGCCCGCGGTCAGCGCAAGCGTCACGATTTTGTCGCCTTTCAGCGCATGGCTGGCCAACGCGCCGCCCGCCGTCAATTCCATGTCCCCTACATGTCCGCCGATCGCCAATATCGTCATTTTCTCGCTCATCGTTCTAGCTCCTTCCGCATGATCGCGAATTGTTTAACCGTCCGAAATCCGGCTTTTTCGTAAATTCCCTTCGCGGGATTCTTTACGCCTGTATATAAGGACATATACTCCGTCCCGATGTTCTTGAACGCTTCGCATAACTTAAAGAACAAAATGCTGCCGAGCCCATGACCTTCGTGATCCGGATGTACGCCGATGCCGGCGAAATAGCCGCGGCCGTTGTCCTGGCGGATGACGGGGCCGGCAAACCCGGCCGCTTCCCCCGCGCGAACGGCAATGACGACAGGCACGCCTTTGGCCGCGCAGCGCGTAATTTCCCTGGTCCACAGCTCGTTGTTCAACCCCGTGAGCATCTCGCCAAGCCCGGTATGTTTGCCCGAGTCGAACAACGCGACTTCGTAACCGTCCGTCCTAATCTTCTCTTCCTTCGCGCGAATCTCGTCCGGAATCGAAAAACCGGCCAAATGAAGATACATCGCGTTTTCGATCGCCCGGTCGGCATAGCCTTCACTGCGCAAAAACGAATGCAAAGGAGCGCCGACGGGAACGCCGGGCGCGTTGTTGTGTTCGTGCTTCGGCGTATCCGGAATATACCAAGGCAGCATCATCGGGTTGAAAAACAACACGTCCGCCTGCTTCTTGCCCTTACTCCGAAACCGCGCTTCAAGCGCCTGCAGCAGCATCCTGAACGTCCGATCGCTTCGGTGCGCGCTTGCGATCACGATGCAGGTGATGTACCCGGCAACGTCGCCAAGCGGCAGGTCGTCCCCTGTGCAGCCGCAGGCAAAACCGACCACCCGATCGGACGCCAGCAAGACGAACGTATTCTCCTTGTCGAAATACGGATTGGACAAAAAAATCAGATCGAAGCTTGCACGATCGAGCTCCTTGTAATCCTCCTTGACGGCTTCCTCGTTCCAAAGCGAAACGATGCCGTCGGTATAAAGCGTCTCGAACGTCGCGATTTCCATGTCGCCGTCACCAACCTTGAACGAATCTAGTAGCTAGTAAGATATTTTCCCGAGCACCGCCGCCCGCCTCGCGCCAGTAACGCTTGGCAGATTGTTCGGCAATCCGGCGAGCGCGTAATCCGCCAGCAGGGCGAACGCGACCGCTTCCTTGGCATCGCTGTTAAGGCCGATGTCTTCTTGCAAGAGCACTTGCACGCCCATCGGTTCCATTTCCTGCTTGAGGAAAGCGACGAGAGTCGGATTGTAGCTGCCTCCGCCGCCGACGATCAGCGCGTCCGCCGCATGCCGGGGTTGAACGAATCGCCGGTAGGCGTCCCCGATCGACCATGCCGTCAGCTTCGTCACGGTCGCGACGACGTCTTTCGATCGAAGCCCATGTTGCTCCCGATACGCGAGCAGACGATCGACGTAGGCGGCGCCGAAGCGCTCTCTTCCCGTCGATTTGGGCAAAGGCAATTCGTAATACTCTTCCTGCTGCAAGAGGCGAAGCAGCTCTTCGTCCACGGTGCCGGAACGCGCGATTTGCCCGCCGGCGTCCATCTTGCGTCCCCCGCCGTACAAACGCGAGACGACGCCGTCGATGATCATGTTGCCCGGCCCCGTATCGAACGCGAATACTTCATCGGGCAAACAGCCGGCAGGCAGGACGGTCATATTGCCGATCCCGCCTATATTCTGAAGAAGCAGCGTCCGCTCGTCCTCGCGATAAAGCAGCCACTCCGTGAACGGAACGAGCGGCGCCCCCTGCCCGCCCGCGGCCATATCGGCCGCTCGAAAATCGGACACGCACGGAATGCCGGTTCTTGCCGCGATAACGGACCCTTCCCCGATCTGGACCGTATATCGAAGGTCCCGTCCATTCTCGGGATACGCCTCCGGCGCATGGTAGATCGTCTGGCCATGCGAACCGACGACCGCGATCTCTTTCGAATCGAGACCCGCCTTGGCGATCACCGATAGCGCCGCATCGGCATATAGCTCGCCAAGCCGAACGTTCATCCGTCCAACCCGGTCAATGGTCGCCAGTCGCGGATCGAACAGCTCGAAGATTTCGTTCCGGACGCTCTCCGGATAAGCGGAATTCTCAAAAGCAAGCAAGCGGACGGAAGGCCGGTCTCCTTCGCCGGCAATTTCGACGACCGCCGCGTCGATGCCGTCCACTGACGTGCCCGACATTAGACCGACGGCATAGCGGCGACGGTTTGCTGGCATATACTTGTTATCCATGCTCAACCTTTAACCGCGCCGACGGTCACGCCTTCAAGGAAGTACTTTTGCAAGCTGAAGAACAGGACGAACATCGGCAACGCGGATATCGTCGCGCCCGCCATCATTGGGGCGAAGTAAGTCGTGTTCGCGAATCGGAAGTTTTTCAAACCGACTTGGATCGTCTGCATATCCATCGTGTTCGTCACGAGGAACGGCCAGAAGAACGTATTCCAGTTGTCCATGAACGTCAGAATCGCCATGACGGCCAGCACCGTTTTCGATAACGGCAAAATAATTCTCCAATAAATCTGGAACTGGCTCGCTCCTTCCATCTTCCCGCTCTCGATGATCTCCTTCGGAATGGAGCTCATGAACTGCTTCGCCAAGAAGATGTTATAGACGGTCACCAAGCTAGGCATGATCAACGCGCTATACGTGTTCTCCATATGAAAAATGTTGACGATGAGAATATACAAAGGCACCTGCGTCACTTGATACGGGATCATCATTGCAACGAGCAGCAGCGTAAACAAGAACGAGCGGCCTTTGAACTGGATTTTGGAGAACGCGTAACCCGCCATGCTGGCGAACACGACGTTCGTAATCATGACGCTGCCCGCCACGATCAGCGAGTTCAGCAGCCAGCGATATGAATATTGGCTATAGTCGAAGAAAAATTTATAGGACGCGAACGAGATTTTGTGCGGGAAGAGCGAATAGTTCATCGCGCCGGCTTCGACCGGATCCCCGAAGGACGAAATGAGCATGAAATAGATCGGGAACAGCGTCGCCAAGGCGAAGAGAACGAGCAACAAGATAATGATCCCGTTGCGAAAGTATTTGGCCGTTTTATTTCCTGCGTGTTCTTTATACAGCGCCATATGCAGCGAACCTCCTTTCCCTAGTACTCCACTTCTTTACCGAAGAATTTGAATTGGGCGAGCGATACGCCCGCGATCAGAATAGCCAATACCAATGATTGCGCCGCGGCCTTGCCGAATTCAAAATATTTGAACGCGTTATTGAAGATCAGCAAGCCGACCATCGTCGTCGCGTTGTCTGGACCGCCTCCCGTCATCATATAGGCGTTCTGGAACACTTGGAAGGAACCGATGACGCCGGTGACGAGCAGAAACAGCGTGGTGGGCTTCAAGCACGGAATGACGATGTACCGCAGCTTCTGCAGGAAGGACGCGCCGTCCAGATCCGCCGCTTCGTAATAACTCGTATCGATGCCGAGAAGCGCCGCCAAGTAGATGATGATGCTCGTGCCGTGGCTGGAGAGCCATGCCATGAAGACGAGCGAGAACATCGCCGTGCTGCTGGAACCGAGCCAATTCTCGTTGCTCAAGCCGAACGCGCCGATCAGCTTGTTCAGTATGCCGGAAGGCATCGGATCGAAGATCCAGAGCCATACGACGGATAACGCGACGCCGGACGCGACCGCCGGCAAATAATAAACGGCTTTGAAAGTCGTCTGCATCCATTTTTTAAGGGGTAAAATCAAGATGGCCACGGCGAACGACAATAATAACGCGACGGGCACCGTTAAGACCGTATATACAATCGTGTTGCGAATCGACTTCCAGAATAACGCGTCTTGAAACGTGTTGGCGTAATTATCGAACCCGATGAAACTGGAACCGAGCGGTTTGTATTCTTGAAGGCTGATAACGAAGGCGCTTGCGACCGGATAAGCCGTAAACAGCGCGAAGACGACCAGCGCGACGGCGATGAACGCGTACCCCCAGCCCCCGTCGCCTCTGATCTTCCGCCTTTTGATCGGTCTGGCGGATTGGGTCATGGACAACACCTCTTTCAACAATCAATGATCGTGCCGAAAATGAGATCGGATAGCCGCGGCGTGGTTCCGCGCGACTATCCGAACCGAATACATGATTAGTCTTGTACGACGCCTTCCGCTCCGAACGCATCGATCGCCGCTTTCTTCACCGCTTCATACATCGCTTCCGGCTTGATCTCGCCGGCCAGCAACGCTTGCAGCTTAGGAATGATGACTTCGTCTTCGAGTTTGATCGCTTTCGCGCCCAATTCGACCGGGATGTCCGGACGAGCTTCGGCCGCATGGGACAACAGGACTTCGACTGCCGCTACGTTGTCGGGATTGCGGTTAACGGTCATGCTTGCGGCGGCTTCTTTGCCGGATTTCGTAATATGCGCGACGAACAGATCGTTGTTGGTCGTTGCCGCGACTTTGCCGCTTGCGAGGAAGTAAGCCGCCTTGACGACGTTCGCTTTGTGCTCGGCGGTCGGCTCCTTCTTGCCGCGGAACGTCACGTATCCGTCGACCGCAACGCTCGTCACGGGCTGTTGTCCAAGGAAAGATGGAACAGGCAATACGATATAATCCGCTTTGATGCTTCCTTTTACGGCGCTGCCATCGTTGGCGTCGATTTTGGCATTGTTCTTGTTCGCCGAGTTTTCGAATGTTGCCAGACCTTTGCCCGTAATCATCGTCTGGCCGGTCAAGAACATGTTCCAGCGTTTGCCCGCGTCGACGGAGCTCAATTCCTTAGGCATCGAACCGTCGTCGATCAGTTGGCGGACGTCCTTCAGCACTTCCAGGTAGTTTTTGCTCGTGTATGCGTATTTCAGATCCTTCGTGAACGGCGAAGGCATGCCCGCGTTTTTCACGAGGATGTTCAGATAGTCTTTCGAAGCGACGCCTGCGGTCGCGAACACGAAACCGTAACGGGTCGTGTTCCCTTCTTTCTTGACGCCTTTCTTGATGGCTTCGCGGAATTCGTCATACGTCCAACCGTTTTTCTGAACGTTTTTGTAGTCGATGCCCGCTTCTTCAAGAAACGCCTTGTTGCCGCCCAGCGCGTGAGCCTCCATGTAAGCCGGGAAGCCGTAAATGCCTTTGCCGTTCTTCATATATTCAAACGGCTTCGCATCGAAATCGTTGATCATATCCGGCGTAGCCGTGTCGGAGATATCCATCAGCATGCCTTGTTGAACGTATTTGGAGATGCCGTCAGCGCCGATGAACGCGATGTCCGGCGGGCTGCCCGCATTGACTTGAGTATCCAGCTTCTGGGTCATGTCTTCCCAGCTCGCGGGTTCGATTTTCAAAGTCAGGTTAGGATAAAGGGCGTTGAAGTCCTTCGCCATTTGCTCGAAATTATCTTGGTAGGTCGAGGATACCGGCGGCAGAAGCGCGGTAATCGTGTCCTTCGCCGCGGAAGTTCCGCCGGAAGCACCCGGCGTGCCGCTCGGGCTTGCGTTATTGCCGTTGTTGTTGGACGAACATGCGGCAAGCGATGCCGCGGATAAACTCAAAGCCAGAACGGATGCCAATACGCGCGTTTTTCTTTTCATAAGAATAATCCTCCTCGAAGATTCAGCATTATCGTTTCCTAATCCTTGCGGGTTAATCGACTTTCGTAACGTTTCGTATTGCCGCTTTCAATTTGCCGTCGTGACGTTCCAGCTCTTCCTCGGCTTCCTTCGCATCCAATCCGGTGACGATCATCATGATCGCCAGCTTACAGTTCATGGACGCCTTCTCCAGGTAACGGACCGCCGTGTCGGAATCGACGCCCGTCGCCGTGCGCACGATTCGGATCGCACGGTCGTTCAGCTTGTTGTTGCTCGCCTTCAGGTCGACCATCAGGTTGTTGTAGGTTTTCCCCAGCTTCACCATGGTGCCGGTCGTAAGCATGTTGAGCACCAGCTTCTGCGCCGTGCCTGCTTTCATCCGGGTGGAGCCCATGATGACTTCCGGCCCGACGACGGGCGCGATGCACACTTGGCTAACGCTTTCCAACTTGGAATTTTTGTTGTTCACCACGCTGATCGTTGCGGCGCCCAGCTCGGCGGCTCTTTTCAAGCCGGCGATGACGAAGCTCGCGCTTCCGCTCGCCGATATGCCGATGACCGCGTCTTTAGCCGTAACTCCGCAACGGTCGATTAACGCAACCCCCTCTTCCTCATTGTCCTCGAAACCTTCGACAGCGACCCTTAACGCGATGTCCCCGCCCGCGATGTGACCTTGCACTTGCGAAGGATCGGTTCCGAACGTTGGCGGGCATTCCGATGCGTCGAGCACCCCTAATCTTCCGGAAGTGCCGGCGCCGATATAGAACATTCTGCCGCCATTCTTCAGCAACCGGTGCAATATATCAACCGCTTTCACGATTTGCGGAATTTCCGCGGCTACAGCGGCCGGAACCTTGGCGTCTTCACGATTCAGAAGCCGAAGCATCTCCTCCGTCGTGCATTCATCGATCATCTGGGTGTCTTGGTTAATCTCCTCTGTCGTTAGTCCAGCCAGATATTCGTTCATTTCCATTCTCCTACCCTGTTTCGTGTTGTCAGTCTCGCTAACACACTCCTTTATTTCACACCCCCATCTTACTCTCGGCGCATTCGGATCGTCAATAGATTCTGAAATAAAATTTTATTGTAAAATTAATATTTGTTTTTTTATTTTGGAAATCGACAAAAAAAGAGACATGAGCCACCTAGCATGCCCATGCCCATATCCTTCTATTTCCGATGCTTGCTCGCAAGGATATTATGCGTCTTGGTTAAGTACTTCTTCACGTTCTGGTACTCGGCGCTTGCCACCCCGGCGAACAGAATGTCTATTATCGTGAGCATCGCGATCCGCGATCCCATGGCGCCGCTCCTGAAAGTCAATTCCGGCGTCGAGATGCTTAGCAGAATATCGGATTTCTCCGCAAGCTCGCTCTTATTGTACTTCGTGATGGCGATCGTCGTGACGCCGTTCTTCTTCACGAGCTCCAGCGCTTCGATGATCTCCACCGTATCCCCGGAGTTCGAGACGAAGATCGCGACGTCGCCTTTGCCAAGCAGCGTGCCCGCGGTGAGCTGGCTATGGCCGTCGGTATAGGCATGGCACATCTTGTTGATCCGCGAGAACTTCTGCTCCCCGTCCCTGCAGACGATGCCCGAAGCCCCGATGCCGAAAAACACGATGCGAGTGCTGGCGCGAAGCACCTTCACGGCGCGGGCGACCTCGTTCCGATCGATAACGCTAAGCGTGTCTTCGATCGACTTCATATTGTTAAGCGAGACGTTGGAGATAATGATGGACAGATCGTCGCCAGGCTGAATGTCGGTATACTGGTCCTTCTGATCTTCGTCCCGCGAACCGAGAGAGGCGGAGATGCTGACGATAAAGCTGCGATAGCCGCTGTAGCCCAACGTTTTACAAAACCGAAGCACGGACGCGTCGCTCGTTTTGCTCATCTGGGCGAGACTCTTGATCGAAAGATGGGGAACCTCGTCCGTGTTCTCCAAAATATACTCGGCCACCAATTTCTCGACGGGAGTCATGCTGTCCTTCATGTCCCGGATTTTGATCAATATATTATCGTTTATCGCCATGATTCTTCCCTACTCGCCCAAATTTGTCCATCCTTTTGCACCTTTATCTTAAGCGCATCGCCGCAAAAACACAAGGAAAGACTGCGACTTGACTCGGAATGCCGATCAGTCGTTTCGGAAATTTAATTTCAAAATTTTAATTCATAGTGAAATTTTAATTCTATATTTTATTGTTACCATTACCCGATGGTGCTATAATCATTTCACGTAGAAAACGCAATTCACGACACAAGGAACAGAGGGTGGAACGCATGGCCAAGGACAGTATCAAAATCGCGATTATCGGTTCGGGCAGCACGTATACGCCGGAATTGATCGAAGGCATGATCAGACGCAAAAACGTTCTCCCCATCGGAGAACTCGTGCTGATGGATATCGACGAAAGAAAGCTCCGGGTCGTCGGAGAACTCTGCGAAAGGATGATCCGAGCCGCGGACGTCCCGTGCAAGGTCGTTATGACGCAGGACTTGGACGAGGCGCTGCGCGGCGCCGACTTCGTGCTCGGGCAAATCCGCGTCGGCAAGCTGCCCGCTCGCGTGCTGGACGAGAAAATTCCGCTCAAATACGGCCTGATCGGGCAAGAGACTTGCGGCATCGGCGGTTTCTTCAAGGCGATGCGCACGATTCCCGTCATGCTTCATATCGCCGAGCGCATGAAGGAGCTATGTCCGGACGCCTGGCTGATCAACTTCTCCAATCCGGCCGGCATTAACACGGAAGCGATTTTGAACCATACCGGCGTGAAAATGATGGGCTTGTGCAACGTTCCTTACAACATGTTCAAGAGCATTCGCGAGTCGCTGCAGCTTGACTGGCCGCGAATCGAATACGTCGGCCTGAACCATCTGAGCTGGATTACGGCCATCGAGCAGGACGGCAAAGACTATTTGAAAACCGCGCTGGACATGGGCCTGAACAGCGAAGCGATGAAAAACATTCCTTCGAGCGGCTTCAGCAAAGAGCTGATCCAGATGGTCGGAGCGATTCCTTCTTCCTATCTGGAGTATTACTACTTCAAGAATAAGAAGCTGAAGATCGTGCAAGAGACCGAGCTGTCGCGCGGCGAGAAATGCATCCAGATCGAGGAGGATCTGCTCGGCATCTATGCCGACTCCAAGCTTCACACGAAGCCGGAGCTCCTCTCTTCCCGCGGGGGCGCCAACTACTCCGAAGTGGCGATCAGTCTGGTCGACGCGATCTATAACGACAAGCAAGAAATTCACGTCGTTAACGTTCTGAACAATGGCGCGCTCGACTTCATGGAGGACACGGACGCCGTCGAAGTCTGCTGCGTCGTCGGCAAAGACGGGGCCAAGCCGATCAAGCTCGAAGGCTTCGATAACCGCCATATTATCGATTACATGCGGATGGTGAAAGCCTACGAACGCGAAACTGTCGCCGCTGCCGTGTCCGGCAGCGAAGACGCCGCGATGCGTGCGCTTCTGATGAACCCGCTCGTAGGCGATTACGATGCCGCGTACGGCGCGTTCCAAGAATTGAAGGAAGCTCACCGAGCTTATTTGCCTCAATTTTTTAAGGAAGAAGCGAACGCTAAATGACGCGAACCCACATCATCGGGGTGGACGGCGGAAACAGCAAAACCGATTATTTCTTATTCGATATCGAAGGCCGTTTCGTCGACCGCATCCGAGCCGGGACCTGCAGCCATGAGCGGTTCGCCGACGGCTATGCCAGCAGCTACCGCGTCATGGACGACAATGTGCGGCTGCTGCTCGAACGCAATCGGTTATCGATCCGCGATATCGCCGCGGGCGCCTTCGGCTTGGCCGGCGCGGACCTTCCTTCCCAGAAGGAGCAGCTCTGCCAGGTCGTCGAGCGTCTCGGGTTTACGAACTACGCGCTGGACAACGACTCCTTCCTCGGCATCAAAGCGGGCAGCGAGAAAGGCTTCGGCATCTGCTCCATCAACGGCTCCGGCACCGTCGCCGGCGGCATCTCCCCGAGCGGCCGCCGCCTTCAGATCGGCGGCGTAGGAAGCGAGATTGCCGGGGATGAAGCCGGCGGGTACTTTTATGCCAGGAAGGTGCTGCGCACCGTATACGACTCCTTCTATCGGATGGGCCAGGCGACCCGAATGGCGGAGCCGGTCATGGAACTGCTCGGCGTACCGGACAAAGCGTCTTTCATCGATTACGCGGTAAACGGCGTTCTTCAGCGGACGTTGCCGAATACGGAACTGATGCGGATTCTGTTTGCGGCCGCGGACGACGGAGACGCCGCCGCGGTCGAGCTGATCGATGCTTCCGCGTTACAGTTAGCCCGTACCACGGCAGGCTGCATGCACAACCTGGACTTCGGCGAGGAAGTCGATATCATTCTTGCCGGCTCCGTCTGGATCAAAGCGGAGAGCCCGCTCCTATTCGATCGGTATCGGCAGCACGTTTCCGAATTGACCGGACACGGTCGTCGTTGCCGCTTCATCAAGCTGCAAGTCCCGCCCGCGACCGGGGCCGTGCTATGGGCGTTGGAACTCGCCCTCGGGCGCCCCGTCGAACCGGATATTCGCCAAAAGGTCATCACCGGCGTCGAAAGCTCATTAGCATAAAACGAAAGCATTCCCTTCGCATCGGATGGATTTAGCGAAGGGAATGCTTTTTTAATGTACGGCATATCATGCAGCTTCTATCGGATAGGTCGAGAATGTGAAAGAGTCGGGTTCCTTCGCTATTGTCAATAACCTACTGCTTTCCAAGCTCCTTAACCTCGTCGATAGAAATCTCTAACGTCTCCGCCAGCTGTTCCGGAGTAAACCCTTTACGCAGAAACTTCTGGATGATTAGCTTTTTACTTTTTTCCTCACCTTGTTCAATGCCCTGTCCAATCCCCTTCTCAATTCCTTGCACAATTCCTTGTTCAATGCCCTTCTCAATTCCCTCTTCATATGCCACGCGCGCAAATCCCGGCATCAACTTCATGAACCTTTCCCCTTCCTCCGGATATTCTTTGCTTATTTCATGCAAAATCTCCTGATCACGCTTGATATCCAATTCGAAATATAAATCGGCTACAGACATAATGAGCGCCAATCGCGCATCATCCAGCTTGTTCTGCAACCGCAAAATCATTCGCAAGTATGCGGTTCTTACTTCTCGTTCTTCTTTCTTAATTATAGCCCATCTTTAACGTATCCGGTTCCTTCCGTACGTCATCCGCGGAAAAAATCGCAATTGGGATCATGAGTTTGTATGTTTTGCGATATTTCTCAAAGAGGCGACTGAAGTAAATAAACATCCTTTCGTTGAAGTCGCTTTGATTGTAAGATTGCGGTTCCATGTGGACGAGGATAAATGCGTCTAGCAATTTGTACCTTGTTTCGATAAGCAAGTCGAGGCTGCGCGACTCTTGACCGACAATGTCGACCAGCAGTTCCTGCATAAGTAGTCGCGTGTGCGTATGGTCCAACAGCTTGTCCAGCTCCGGGAAAAATAAAGCGATAAACTCTGCGAAAAACGTCTGCAGCAGCTTCTTGAACGCCTCGTCATGCGGGGTTGGCGTTTTCTTGGCCTCTTCCTCACCTTGCTTGTTTTTCTCTCCCAATCGTTTCCCTCCTCGGGTCTCGCAAAAACAAAACGCCGTCCAACTCTCCCTCCCGGGAGAATCAGACGGCGTATGCTTTACGACCGTTTGTTATCATTTGTTTGGATCATATCACACTTGGGCTGGCTTTGGTAGAGTCGTTATGTCCCCGCCAAGTACCCAAGCTTCTGTGAAGCGATCGAAGCCGCCTCGCGAACGTGCTGCGAGATTTCCGGAAGCAGCTCTTCCTTGAACCTGTGCATCGCGCCGGAGACGCTGATCGCGCCGATAGGCCGACGATGCATATCGAACACAGGCGCCGCCACGCAGCGGGCTCCTTCAACGATTTCTTCGTCGTCCAGCGCATAGCCTTGCTTGCGAATATGCCCAAGCTCTGATAATAATTGCTCCACTGTACGAATCGTATTGTGCGTGATGGCCGGCAGGCCCCACATATTGACCAATTCTCGCACCGCAGTCTCCGGAATAAACGCGGCAATGGCTTTCCCCATCGCTGTGGCATGGAAGGGCGAGCGTGATCCGATCGTATCCGTCATCCGCAGCGCATGCGTGCTTTCAACGATTTCGATATACAACACTTGATTATCGATTAAGACGCCCAAGTTGACGGTATCGCCATATCGCTCGGACAGTCGCTTCATTTCCGCTAATGCGGCCGTACGGAGTGTGTTGCGTTCGAGTAAATTTCGGGTCAGCATAAGCTGTTTGTATCCAAGGCAGTATTTGCCGTCTTCATCGCTGCGGCTGATGAACCCCCGATTTTCCAAGGTAAGAATAATGCGGAAGGTGGATGATTTGGGCTGCTCGAGCAGATTGGTAATTTCGATCAAACTGAGCGAACCGTGCTCCGCGAGCAGTTCGAGCAAATCAAGCGCCTTATCGATCGATTGGATCGTATACCGCTCATTTTTAGCCTCAATTTCTTTACTCAACTGACAACACCCTCCGTTTGCCGCGTCCTTATGATCAATGTGCCAATTGGGACAAAGCGCGGTCTACTGCTTGCAATGTAGCTTCGATGTCCTCTTCGGTATGAACGGTAGAGATATACCATAGTCCGCTTGGGCGCACAAGCACGCCTTCCTCAAGCATCAATTCCGCAAACCTGCCGTACTTGGCCGCATCGCGTTTGTTAAAGGTCTCGAAGTCTTCGACCTGCTTCTCCTCGGTAAACATAAAGTGGAAGACCGGGCCCGCCTGATTAATAAGTCCTTGTATGCCGTGCTTATCCAATAGCTCGCGAATTCCGGCTACTAGCCTGTCGAACAGTCGTTCCATTCGTGGATAGATGCTTCCGTTGTCTTTGCCTAGCTCGTTCAGAACGGCGAGCGCTGCGGAGGTGGCGGCACAATTACCGTTTAATGTGCCGAGATGCCCAACAGTGCCATTCTCAATCAACGCCATGATATCGGCTTTGCCGGCAACGGCGCTAATGGCAAAACCTCCGCCCAACGCCTTGCCGATCGTCACCAGGTCCGGTTTCAAGCCCAGTTTGCCGTGAGCCCCGCTAAGACCGAGCCGGAATCCGGTAATGACTTCATCCATAATCATAACGATGCCATTTTGCTCCGTCAATTCACGTATGCGTTCCAAGTACCCGGCCTTCGGCTGAATACAACCGTTATTGCACATAATCGGTTCGGTAATCACCGCCGCTATGCTGTCTTTCTCCTTGGCAACGAGTTCTTCGAAAGCTTCAATATCATTCCAGGGCAACATGATAATATCCTGAAGGCTGTTCTCGCTCTGACCTCCGGTTCCGGGAGTCGCGAAAGCCGCGGAGCTGCGGACCGATGCCGATTGCTTCATATCCGGACTCGGGAAAGAAGTGAATATCGCATCGGACCAGCCGTGGAAATGGCCGTGAAACCGGATGACTTTCGTTTTGCCGGTAAAAGCTCTGGACAATCGGAGCGCCAGCATGACGGCTTCGGTACCCGAGCCGCTTAGCGCGACTTTGTCGGCGCACGGAAGCAGCTCTGTAAGCAGCTTAGCCAGCTTAATCTCTCCATCATGCTGTAATCCGTAAGTGACGCCGCGCTTCGTCGCTTCATTCATCGCTTCCGCCATCGCCGGATGGGCATGCCCAAGGATGAGCGGGCCGTAGGCAAGCAAGTAATCGATATATTCGTTGCCGTCGACGTCACGCACGCGGGAACCGCTTCCCGCTTCAACGAATAGCGGCACCGGCTTCATAGATGCTCGAAGCGTCGACGCTACGCCTCCCGCCAAATACTTTTTGGATTCAAGCATCAATTGTTTGGATTTCTCTACGTTTAATGACATCAGCAATCCCTCCTGATTAACAATTCATCCTATAAATCTTGGTTGAGGCACGGGATCAAAAGGATAGATCGGCTTTAATACGCGCTCGTAATGAAAATGCTGAAGATTGGCGCTGCAACAGCCTGGAGTATCTACGTATATGACGCGCTTGGCGAATGCTCCGAATGCGGTTTGCCACGCGATCGCGGATTTGACGACGATGATTTTGAAGTCATCAGGCCAAAGTCCGGCATAGCGAATATGGCCAAGATCCCACGGCGCCACGCGCTTCTCCGTTATCACAATCGTTAATTGTCCGCACTCGACGACTGCCGTTCTGCCCATAAAAGCAAGCTGTCCGGTCATATAAGAGCCGACATGGCGATACTGGCCATCGAACAACAAACGGATTTGTCCGCTTACTTCTACCGGCTCGCCATGCAACCGGTCGCTCTTGCCGCCGATCCGACCATGGAAGGTCGAGCCGACGCCGAGCTCGAAAGCGATGCTTGCCGCTTCCTCATCCCTGATGACGATTAGTGCCTTCTCCTGGATACCGACCAAGTGCCGGAGAGTATGAGTAGCGTCTGCGGGAGCTCCGCCTCCGACATTATCGGAACCCTCCACAAGAATAACGGGTCCCGACGCTTCAGCAAGTGCCGCTGCGACAGCTTCTTCAGGGGGCAGATGGTCGATGCCGAAACTTTCTTTCATGTCCATCGTGAGTTGCACCAGTTCGGATGCATAGCGATCCGCCAGTTGCTGATCGTTATCGGCGGTTACGATAAAAGACATTCCCGCATCCGGGACATCGCTGTACGGAAATCCTCCTGCGACGGTAACGTTCAATATGTGCGGATCGGATTCGATCTCGAAGGCGCGGTCCATGATTGTTTTCATACTGCCGGTTTCGGTCATCATCGCTTGCGGGACGACGAGCATGCCTGTGTGACCATAGGAACGAGTAGGATTGATTTCTTTCCGTATATATTGAACAAGCAGATCGAACGCTTCTTCCGCTCTTTCGTGCATATCGACATGAGGGTAGGTGTCGTACCCGACGACGATATCGGCAAGCTGAATCATATCTTTGCTGACATTCCCGTGAAGATCGATGGTCATCGCAATCGGCAGCTCGTCACCAAGCTTTGCCCGCAGCCGTCTGAGGCATTCGCCTTCCATATCGTCGTACTGCTCCGACACCATCGCTCCGTGCATGATCAGCACGAGGCCGGATATATCACGGTCAATGGAATGGACAACATTGTCGATCAAGACATCTGCGGCCGTCGATTCCACCATCCCGCTTGGCGTCGCTGCCGTATATAAGCCGGGAGTTAGCTGCACGCCATGCCTCTTGGCCGCATCGATAACGCCGCCCATTGAAGTGCGGGTGCCGCCATAGCGAAGGAGAAAGGCGTCAAGTCCCTTGACGCTCTCGCTCTTGAAATGCTCAAGTCCGGTCATTCCGGGAGCAAATGTATTCGTTTCATGGAGAATGCCGGCAACCGCAATTTTCAAGGTCATTCGGTCTCACCCCGTATCGAGCGGGCGTAGGCGACCACATCGATCTCGACCAAATAATCGCCAATGCCGCTTTGCACCGAGGTGCGCGCAGGGAATGGCCGTTTCATGATTTTCTCATACGTTTGGTTGTAGCCGGGGAAGTCTTCCATACGCGATAGGATTGCGTTTGTCTTCACGACATGATCGAGCGTCAAGCCAGCAGCGGCCAGTATCGTTTCGATATTGCGCAAGACCTGCTCCGTTTGTTCCTCAATCGTATTGCCGACTACCTGGCGCGTCTTGGGATCAACGCCAACTTGGCCTGAGACGTACACGAAATCGCCGGCTCGCAGTGCTTGCGAGAACGGAAGGGGGAATTCAGGCGCGTCGCTTGTATGGATTTGTTTTGACATCGTTGATCTCTCCATTACATTTGATTTGAGTTATAGATTTACTTCCGCGATCATGCGATTGGTCAACTTGCCCAGCTTCTCAATTTCTACGGTAACAATATCGCCGTTCTTCAGCCATACTTGCTTATCTTCAGAGTACCCTAGCACTACGCCTTCCGGCGTTCCAGTCAGAATGATATCCCCGGGCACAAGCGTCATATACTGCGAAATGTAGCTGACAATCTCGTCGCAATGGAAAATCATATCGGCCGTATTCGAGTTTTGTCTGATCTCTTCGTTGACGGTGCAGCGGATTTCCAGATCATTCGGATTTCCTACTTCATCGGCGGTGACCAGATAAGGACCCAGCGGGCTGAAGCCGTCGCAGGACTTGCCAGTCAACCATTGCGAAGTGCGAAGCTGCAAGTCGCGGGCGGACAAGTCGTTGACGCAAGCGTAACCGAATACGTAATCAAGCGCGTTTTCTTTGCTCACGTACTTGGCTTCTTTGCCGATGACGATGACAAGCTCCGCTTCGTAGTCCACTTTCGTAGACACCTTAGGCAGAGTCACATCATGCCCATGTCCGCTCAACGTGTTGTTGAATTTGTTAAAAAGAATCGGGAACTGCGGAATCGGCGAATTCGTTTCTTCCGCGTGCTTGCGGTAGTTAAGTCCGACACAAATGATTTTGTTCGGATGCGTGACACAAGGTCCCAGTATAAGATCCGCTTCGTTCAGGAATAGCGCGGAATGGTCTGAAGATTGGAGAGCTTGATTGACAAGCCTGCTCAGCTTGGCTACCGCTTCTTCCCCGCCCGCGATCGCTTCCATGGCAGTTGCGGCGATGTTGCTCGTAACGTCCAGACTTCCTAACGTTTCAATCGCTTGCTCGACATGAAGTATGCCAAGTGACGTCGCGATTCCAAGCTTCTGCCGACCTTCTTGAATAAACGTTAATAACTTCATAGCAACCTCCTGTTTGTCAAATTTCGAAGTTAGATTTTCTTTGATATTTTGAAACCAAGGTTTTATAATGTAAAACATACCATACCCTTTTGGGGCTGTAAATCCTATTTGTTTCGTCGTTCAGGAGGGGACTCATGCGATTATTGAATCAACATGCTCTCGTAACAGGCGCTTCCAGCGGTATTGGTCAGGCCATTGCGTACAGATTTGCTCGCGAAGGCGCAAGGGTGACAGTAGCGGGAAATGAAGCGAAAGCTTTAGCGGAAACGGTGCAGACCATTATTACTTCCGGAGGAGAGGCGATTGCGGTAGAGACCGATGTTCGGAGCAAAGCGGACATTGAGAGGATGGTAGCAAAGGCAATTGCGGCGTTCGGGCCAATCGATACGCTGATCAATAGCGCCGGCGTATGTAAGCCGGCCCCTTTCCTTGAAATCGAGGAAGCGGATTGGGATTTGCATCTCGATATTAATTTGAAGGGGACGTTCCTGAGCGCTCAGGCTGTCGCCAAAGAAATGTCCAAGCGGGGCAGCGGCTCGATTATTCATATATCCAGCGTAAACGGCTTGGCAGCCGAAGCGGATCAGGTACATTACAACGCTTCTAAAGCCGGAATCAACTCTCTCACGATGTCTATGGCGCTGGAGTTGGCACCGTTAGGCATTCGGGTGAACGGCATTTGTCCGGGCTTTATTCATACGAGGCTGACGAAGCCGTTAATCGATAATCCGCAGGCAATAGAGCCTTATTTGAAGACGATTCCAATGGGCAGGGTCGGACTTCCCGAGGAAATTGCCGCCGCTGCATTGTTCCTTGCTTCGGATGATTCTACTTACATGACGGGGCATTCGATGGTCGTTGACGGCGGGCAGTTTATCAAGTTGTCTTAAAAGTTAGTTGCGTAATCATTGATATCCATGGGAGGAAGTACGAGGATGAAAGTTATCGTTAACGCAACGGTTGTTACACCGCATGGCCTGATCAACGACGGGACCGTCTGGATCGAACAGGGGCGAATTGTTTGTTGCGGTGCGGCGCGCGAACTGCCTCCGCCGCCTGCAGATGCGGAGCTGGTTGATGCCGAAGGGCTGTATGTGGCTCCGGGCTTTGTCGACATTCATTGCCACGGCGGCGGAGGCCATTGGTCTTATGAGAATCCTGCGGCCTTTGCACGCTTTCACCTGAAATACGGCACTACATCGATTTTGCCAACCTTCTCCTACAATGAAACGGAAGAGCAAATCATCGAGGGGCTGCGCAAAGTGCTGCAAGCACAGGCAGATATAGAGGCGTATGGCCGCGCGATCGCCGGCATTCATATGGAGGGGCCTTACATTAATCCGAAGTACGGGGCGATCACTTCCCCTATTCGTCCGGTGAATCCCGCGGAGTATCGGAAAATTCTCGACATGGCGGGAGAGCAGATCAAAGTGTGGACGCTGGCACCCGAGCTGGAAGGCCAGCAACTGTTCATGGAGGAGGCCTCGCGCCATGGCATCGCCTTCTCGGTCGGGCACTCGGAAGCCGCAGCTGAAACGGTGTTGGACAGTGTGCGGCACGGTCTTCGCATTGGTTGTCACTGTACGAATGCGAGCGGTACGACTCCATCTCCTTCCCGCTATGCCGGAACGAGGGAGGTTGGTGTCGATGAGGCGGTTCTGCTCAGCGACGATATTTATGCCGAGGTTATCGCCGATCGCGAAGGCCGTCACGTTCGTCCGCTGATGCTCCAGTTTATTTTGAAAGCGAAAGGTGTAGACAAAGTCATCATTATTACGGATGCGATGGACGGAACCGGCACGAAGGACGCTTCCGTCGATGTCAATCTGATCGAGAAAAACGAGTTTTCCCCTCCTCAGGAGGCGGATTATATGTTAGGCGGCAGCCTGCTTACGATGGATCGCGCCGCATACAATATGAAGGTTCATACAGGTGCCGACATCGTGGATTTGTTTAAAATGGCTGCCCTGAACCCGGCGAAGGTGATCGGCATCGATCACGAAACGGGAAGTGTGGAAGCTGGGAAACGGGCAAATTTGCTTTTTGTAACCGAAGATATTCAGATCCGCAAAGTGTTCCTCGATGGCGAAGTTGTACATATTTACAATCGGTGAGGAGTGATACGGAGATGCAAATTGAGCAAATGGAGACGCCGTCCGTAGCGATTGATCTCGATATTCTCGATGCGAATCTGAAGCGAACGGCTGAGCTTGCGGCCAAAGCCGGCGTAAAGCTGCGTCCTCATATTAAAACGCATAAAAGCGTGTGGATCGCCCGAAAACAAATCGAATATGGAGCTACTGGCATCACCACGGCCAAGCTGGGGGAAGCGGAAGTGATGGCTGACGGCGGAATCCATGATATTCTGATCGCCTTTCCTCTGATCGGCGCAAATAAACTGAAACGATTGGCCAAGCTGATTGAGCGCGGCGTCCGTGTCACGGTTAGCGTGGATAGCATGGAAGCCGCACGCGGAATATCGGATGTCGGGCATGCAGCAGGCATGAGGATTCCGCTCTATCTGGACGTTAATACAGGGCTGAATCGTTGCGGCTTGGAACCTGGCCTGCCTTCGGCTGAACTCGCGCTTCAAATCAGCGCGCTGCCTGGCGTTGACGTGAACGGACTTATGACGCATGCGGGCCATTCTTATGGATGCGGAGATGCGGAAGGAGCGAGAAAGGTTGCCTTTGCCGAGGCGGAAGCGTTAATTGCCACGCAGCAAATCCTCCGGGATAAAGGGCTGGATGTGCCCGAGATTAGCGTCGGCTCGACGCCTACCTCCAAATTTACAGAGCAGCTTTCGGGCGTTACCGAGATGCGCCCCGGCGCCTATGTGTTCGGTGACGGTTCGCAGTTATATCCCGGCTTCATCGATGAGACAGAGTGCGCTATGCGTATTTACGCCACTGTCGTTAGTTCGCCGCGCCCCGGAACCCTTATTGTCGATGCAGGTTCCAAGACGTTGACGAATGACGTCAGCGTCCATCGCAAAGGATACGGATACTTGCCCGATTATCCCGAAATATTCGTCGAAAGGCTCAGCGAAGAGCATGGCATTCTGGCGGTCCCCAACAATTGTTCATTGAAAATCGGCGATGTCGTCTCGATTATTCCGAATCACTGTTGTACGGTAGTCAACTTGCGCGACGAATTAGCCGGCGTTCGGGACGGCAAGCTGGATCATTGGATGAAAGTTGACGCTCGCGGTTTGATCACGTAGATTTACTGGCGCAGATTCTTAAGGAAACGAAAACACCCCGCAAAGAAACACTTGGTTGTGTTCGACTTTGCGGGGTATTTCCCTGCCGTTATTTCCCTTTATTATGGACAATCCAAGCAAATTCTGTCAAGCGGGATAGTACTGCATGTCGAGCACGGCAAAATTTAGGCGAAACGTCATTCTTTTTTCAAATAATGATAAATAGATTGTGCTGCTTCAGCGCGATTAACAGAGGCCTGCGGAGCGAATTGATTATTGCCTCTACCGTTCATTATCCCCAGCCCTGCCAAAGCTTGAGTCGCTTCTCTTGCCCACGGGGAAATTTGCGCATCATCGGTATAGCTATGCGACACAGCGGACTGAGGCGCTTGCTTGCCTCGCCAATCCAAAGCTCTCTTCAACATAACTGCCATTTCCTCGCGAGTAATCGCTGCCTGAGGAGCAAAGCGATCATTTCCTTGACCCATGACCAATCCAGCCTGCGCTACGGCATTGACTGCACCAGCAAACCACGAATCAGAGCTCACGTCTGTAAATGTGTTGCGTCCATTCTCTTCAAGCCCCAGTGCTCTTGCAAGAATGGTCGCGAACTCGGCGCGTGTTATCTCCCGTGCAGGCGCAAACGTTGTAGCAGAAGAGCCTTTAATAATCTGTCTGGCAGCAAGCTCTCGAATGGCTTCCAGCGCCCATTGGACCTTGGATAGATCGTCGAATTTCTTCACAAATATCAAGCCAGCAACCTGTCCTCCCTGGAGCAACTGAGCAGAGAGTCGATCGCCAGATACGTCTTCTTTCAAGTAGACAAGCTCTCCATCTGTTCCAATGCGATAAATATGATAGTTGGCCTGTTTTTCCTGTGCGACTGGCCATGAAAGCAACAGCGGAGCTTTAAACGGCTTTGCAGCTTGCGCGTTGTCGCCATTCATCCAAGTCACCAGCACTTCCCACACTTTATCCGGCAATGAAACATCTGCATATTGCTTATTGGCGGCAAGTGAAGCAAGCCCTTTGGCTTTATCTGCCTCCAATGCTCTCAGTCCCAGAATCAGCTTGTCGGAGCCTGCCGCCTCGCTTGATTTCAGCAACTCATCCATCCATTCAGGTCTTAGCTCTAGCTGAGCATCCCCCTGCCGAATCGTAAGTGGTTTTTTCTCCTGACGAAGCTGTTTCAGGATATCAAGCGGGATTTCAGCAGCTTCTTGCCCCGATTTCAATGTAATGACCGGCTGTTCCGCTGTAATGTCCTGCAACTTTACAATATAATGGCTTGATTGCGATCCTGCTTTTTCACCAGTTCCCGTGCTGCCTCCGGGCGTCGAGGGATCTACCGGATCTACCGGTGGCTCCTTCATCTCGAACGCAACATAATTTGACGTCGAAGCGCCATCCTGTAAGCCGTAGTCGGCCATGCTTAGGGCAACCCCCGCAATGGATGTGTTTGGTTCTACTAAGTTGATATGCGCCGTTGCGCCTATTTTTTTGCCTGCTTCGGCCGTAATGCCGATCGTTGTCCACGGAATAGCCATCTCAACCTGATAGCCGTCCGCTGTGCGCGTGCTTTTCTGGATAATGCCTTGTGTCTTGACTGAATCCGGAGCACCGTTGTAATAGGTTACAGGATCATCCAGTCTGAGCGTGTATTGATGGGTGCCGCTATCGCGCTGGCCTTGAACAAAGTTGCTGTCCACGAACAATTCGACGCTTGTATCTTCCCAAACCGGATTCGTAGTCGTCGTTCTGATATGTCCATCCTTTACATCGAAGGCAGCATACAAATATTCAGGGCTCCACAGCAACCCCAGTCTGCCTCCGTTGTTTGCATTTTGCAAATTGCCAAAGGCTTGATAGCCGATGTTCCAATTCGTATTCCAGGCTGCTTCATCAATTACCCCGTCGATATTCAACGCGGCGTTTTTAACTGATTCAAGACTGTATACCATTTTCTTTTTTACAAACTTTCTAGGCAACCAAGCTGAGGAAGATACGGTATCCTGTGAGCTATCCCCCGTCAAAGTGAGCTTGCCTGTCGCAGGGGCATTGGCATTATTGATATCCTTATCGTTCACATGGGCAGTGATGCCGATGATGTTGCCTTCTGCCGGCGTAATGCCCAGCGATTGCCATGGAATAGCGATCTCCATGTTATAACCTTCTGTTGTAGCGGCGTAGCTGTATTTAACCTTTTCGTTCGCTCTTGGTGTCACTCGATCAACATACACTTGAGGATCATTCACTCTAAAAACATATTTGACCGTATGGTCATCATACGCGCCTTTTTTTCCTGTGCCATCTACATAGATTTCCAATGAATCGTCATCCCACGGATTGGCCGCACCAGAGTTAACGACGTGGTCATCTTTAACGGATGCCGCTACATATAGAAATTCATCATTGTAGTTCATCGAGATTGTAGCTGCATTATCCGTAACGCCTGTTTTATTAGTTAGCTGCGCGCGTTCATTCCATATCTGCTCATTCAGCTTTCCGTCCAAATACGGAATAACTTGAGTAAATGGCAACTCATACTGCTTCATCGCTTCCGTATCTATGCCTAGCAAATGCAAATCGCTGACATACAACTCAGACTCGTGGTCGCTCGGGGAAAACCAGAGCAGAAGAGATGAGATGTTCGCTTTATCGTTGCTAATCCCGGACAAATCAAACGATAAGTGATTGCTGCCGGCAACAATGGAACCTATGTGATGATCAGAAGCAGCTCCATTCTTGTCAAACAGCTTCATATAAACGTCCCTTGGCTCATTGGTTGCATTGTAAATATCCAGTTCAACCGTCTGGGCCCAAGTAAAGTTCTTCATTCCTTCACGTACGGGAAATGTTAAGCCAGGATAGCTGACCTGATTGCTTGCAGGAATCTTCACTTTCAGTGCCTTGCCTTCTCCCGTCGCATGATCCTCTGTTATACCTAGTATCATGGCGCCATATGCAGTTGTAATGCCGCTAATCGACTGCTGATCCGGGAAATTATGAATGACCTTTTTCATCATAATCGGATCAATCCCAAGAGATTTGATCATGACCCTTTTCGTCAGCGTACGCTCGATGCCGCCTTTCGCAAGCTTGACGGTTACGTCGTTCATGCCCAAAGTTAAATCCATGACATAGCTGTAGCGATCGCTCACAGTATTGCCGGGCATCGCTTGGCCAGTGACTGCGTGATTGTTAATCGAAACTTCAGTGCCCTTCGGCGCATACACAATGACTTCTTTTTTAGAGAATTGATTAGGCTGATCCTCGAATACAACGAG
The DNA here is from genome assembly GCF_042655525.1 of Cohnella soli. NCBI lineage: Bacteria > Bacillati > Bacillota > Bacilli > Caryophanales > Paenibacillaceae > Cohnella > Cohnella soli. The sequence goes on along the minus strand of NZ_JBHSMI010000002.1, from coordinate 90,829 downwards.
CGACTGCGGATTCATCGCCAGCTCTTCAATAAAATCTGCGATTTCGCTTCTTACTTGCTGCAACTCCTGCGGATCTTTGGTAAAAGATTTCACATTGGTAAACAAACGGTCATAGTAAGGTTGGATTAATTCCTTGGCGGATACTTCTACCCCAAGCTGTTGCGCAGCTTGCTTAATCCGATCCTCCAACAGCCACAAATATTCATAGTCCTGGTTGCCGTCGCGGATCGCTTGCAGTCTCATTGTGGCAATCGGGCTTTTCATGCCATATTTATAGCCAGGGTATAATAAATATCCGTCTCCGTTGGCTCCCGGGATGACTAACGGATCGTTCCAAATATCGCGCTGGATATACTGGGTACCTGTCCATTTCTGAGAAACGTTAACCGACCAATACAAGTTTCCCTCAATACCGTAAGAACGCTGCATCCAAGGAATGAGTCTTGCGCTGATCAAGTCGTCGTCAAGATGATAGGTCGGGTATGGATTTGTAGGGACAACGCAGCCATACCACCACATATTGCCGCCGCTTTTTTGAAAATCTTTGACCTTCTGCAAATACTGCTCACTTTCAAATTCACGGAATAATGGCGCGAACGTATCGACATTATTGATGAGATCCGGGTGGAGACTGGTCGTTACAATATGTCTTAAATCAGGATCAATAGCCGCGATTTGCTGGCTGCGCTGATTGACCAAAGGGAACTTATCCGGTGTCGGCTCGTCAATTTCTACGCCCAGATAGTAATAGGCTTTATCTAGCAGATGTTCGTTCTTTAAGCTTTGAACGAGCTTCTCCGCTCTGCTGGGTTCGCCATTTGGCCCTTTATCAAAATCGCCTATCGTGTAGGGAATATTGTAAGCGGATACACGCGGATCACTGACATAAGGCTTCGCGTTTTCTGCATAATTCTCGTAATCCCACGGGATAGGCAAGTAAGTCGGGGTCACGTGATAATTTAATAGAAATTCATAATAATTCCGATAAATCGCCCAATATTCTGGCGAGCCGTCTACCAAGCCTGGATAGGCTGATGGAAGCATCCAGTCCCATATCGCAAAAGCGGTTTTCGCATGATTTTGCTCCGGGAGAGCAAAATCTCTTACCTTTACTGTAATCGGCACCTGTGCCACACTGCCATTTACCGTGATCGAAATCGTGCCTGTATACACGCCGGCTGGCGTGTTCTCTTCTGATTTTACCGTAAACCAGATCGCCTGATTATTGCCGCTCTGCACCTGAATCGACCCGTGCAAGGCCATATAAGGCGAATACGGAATTAATGCATCCGGATACCAGCCGGGCTCGTATACGCCATTAGACTTCTTGGTTGTTTTAATATATTGCTGCACAAGAATCTCTACTTGGCTTGCAGGTATAGTTGCATTGCCTGTGGTTAAATCCGATATTTCGGCGTTCGTGATATTTACATATCCGTCTTTGGCCGTGAGGAGCACCTGTCCGCTCTGATATTCACGTTTGGCCATCTCCAGGTTTACTTCAGTTGCAGAAAGCGGAGCGGCATCTCGTTTCAGATTCATGACGCTAGGAGCCGTCCACACGCTGTATGTACCTTCTGCCGGCTCAGGATCTGTATCCGCGTTTAATTGAACAAAAGATATATCGTCAAAATAGACTCTGCCTGCACCGTTCCTTATTAACAAATACGGTATCACTCGTTTTACGCCTGCTGTATCCTCAAGGCGAAGCGGAAGCTTAAATACAAGCTGCTGCCAATCCCCCGTGAGTGGCGTGCTCAGAGTCATACCGGCACTTCTTATGTAACCGCTATCGCCGTAATAATCCAGATTCAGCGACGGGAGACCTGCCTGACTTGAATCTGCTGCCTTGACCCAGACGGAGAACTCATAATCTTTCGACTCGTCAATGGGGATAGACGACGCATAGTTCCAGTTATAGAGCCAGACCTGCCAGTCACCGTTGTCCGGATAGTCAAAATATACGCTAGAATTGCCGGAATGCTTTTCCGCATGGCTAACGCCGAAATTTGCATTTCCCGTATTCCCCCAAGCAACCGGCATTTCTCCTGTCAGCAGCTCGAAACCTCCGTTGTCAATTAAATTGCTGGTGGCCGTTGCCGCGGCCTTGGGTGCATGCCCTACTCCGGCAAATACCGGAATGACTAGACATAAGATGATCCATTGCAAAGCCCATCGCTTGCTCTTGCTTTTCCATTTTTTCATCGTGACTCATTGCTCCTTTTCTCAATTTATCCAGAATAATAAAAGCGCTTTCAGCGGATACATCACTCACTTTAAGCAATCTCTTAGCCAAATCATATGTCTGAGCTTTAGTAGTCGAATGTCTATTCTTTATATCGCACCTCTCTCTCCATCATTAATCTGAAATGCTCTGGCATGAATATTTGAACGACAAAAAGCCGCCCATCTCTCCTTCTTCGGAAGAGTCGGACGGCGTATGCTGATGACCGTTTGTTCAGAACTCAGGAGAAATGTCGGCGTAAATGCGGCCGATAATCCGAAAAACGCACAGGTGCCCCGCCTGCTGCAGCCGACTGCACCGACAACGGGAACACCGAGCTCCACGTCACCGCGTCGTACACGTCGACAAGCGGTTTGCGGCGTTCCCTCACAGCTGTCACGAACTCCTGCAAGACGAACAGGTCGCCGCCGCCATGCCCCGTCGCCAGCGCCTCTTCCGACCATTGCCGCCAAAGAGGATGTTCCCATTCCGCCCCGCACGACCACAGCGACTGCCACTCCTCATGACCTTTCTCACCGGCGATCTCGTTCTCCCGCCAGATTAATGGCGTCTCCCCGTCGAATCTCGGTCCTAAATAAGCACCTCTCGTGCCCTGCAAGCCATAATGCACCATATTGTGCGGACGCGAGGATTGAAGATCGACGCGCAGCGAGATAAGTGCGCCACGCTTCGTGCGGATGAGCGTGCTGGACGTGTCCCCTTGCTGCCAGAATCCCGGTTGCGCTCCCGGATGCTCCGCACCGAATCGCTCGCGGAAATAGGCGACCGACGCTCTGCTGTTCGCATTCACGGTGACAAGCTCCTCGAAGGCATCGCCGCCTTCCTCTCCGATACCGAGCCATTTCGCGACCGGCCCGAGCGAATGCGTCGGATATGTCGCGCCATTGTAATCGCGAATATACTCGCCCCGCCACGTCAAGCTTCCATCGCCGTGGTGAAACAAATTCCGGCAATCATGAATATACCCGCATTCCGCATACGTAATTTCCCCGAACTCCCCCGCTCTTGCAAGCTGCTGCACCATCATATTCTCGCGAGTGAAGATGTAGTTTTCCGCCATCATATACGTCAGACCGGTTTGTTCGACCGCTTCGATCAGTTCCCAGCCGTCTTCGATCGTATGCGCGGCGATCACTTCGCTTAACACATGCTTGCCAGCACGAAGCGCCTGAACGGCTTGGCGAGCGTGAATCAGCATCGGCGTCGCGATGAACACCGCATCGATCGTTGGGCTGTCGAGCAGCTTCTCAAAGCTGTCGAACACGGCGATGCCCGGATACTTACTCTGCCAGTTGGCCAGCACGAGCGGATTCAGATCGCATACCGCCACCAGTTCAACTGTATCCGCCAGACTCACCAGCGCAGAGCCGAAAGCGCCTCCCCGTTGTCCGCCTACGACTGCCAATTTCACTTTATTCCCCATTGCTCTGCCTCCGTTACCCCTTAATCGAACCGACCAACAAACCTTTCACAAAATACTTCTGCAGAAAAGGATACACGCATGCGATCGGCAGCACCGTAATGATCGTAATCGCCATCTTGAACGTCTGCGGCGTAATCGCCCCAAGCCCCTTCTGCCCCTGCATCTTTAATTGATCCAAAGAGTTGATCTGATTCAGCGTGTTGTACAACACATATTGCAAAGGATACAAGTTCGGAGACATCGTATTGTAAATCTGCGTATCGATGAACGCATTCCATTGATTGACGCATTCAAATAGGACAACAGCTGCAAAGACGGGTGTGCAGATCGGAAAAATCACTTGAAAAAAAAGCCGGAAATCATTGGCCCCGTCCACGACAGCAGCCTCTTCGAGTTCCTTCGGCAGCGCTTCGATATACGTCTTGATGAGCACCATGCTGAACACGGACACCGCGCCTGGAACGATGTAGATGAGGAACGTTCCCTTAAGCTGCAAATAGCCCATCAATAAATACATCGGGATCATCCCGCTGGAGAAATAAAGCGTAAAGACGAAGTATTTGCGAAAAAACTTCACGCCGCCCAGGTCGCTTCGCGTCAGTGCATAAGCGCCCATCGAAGTGAAAAACAGCATGACGGCAGGGCCGAGTACAGCTCTTCCAATAGAAACGAAAACGCTCTTCAGAACAGCCGGGTCCCCGAACGCTTTCGTGTAAGAGTCGAAAGTGAAACCAGCCGGCCACAGCACCAGTCCGCCGTTCAGCATGCTCGGATTGCTGAGCGAATAACTGAGGATGTAGACGAACGGAATGACCATGATGGATAAAACAAACAGCATAAACAATGTGTTGGCGACATCAAACAGCGAACCGCTTATTGTTCGTTCTTTCATCGTGTTCTCCTTCTTAGAATATGGCTTTTCCCGTTGCTTTTTTGGCAATGGCATTCACCAAGACAATGATAAGCAGACTCATAAGCGTCTTCATGATGCCGACCGCGGTCGCATAAGGGTAGTTCAGCAATTGCAACCCGTATTTATAGATGTAAATATCGAGAACCTCCATCTTCTCCCAGTTCGTCGTATTCGTGAACAAATAGAACTGTTCGAAGTTGGAATTGAGTATCCATCCGCTGTTGAGGATGAGAAGCACGATCAACGTGGGCACGAGACTCGGCACCGTAATGTACAGCACTCTCTGCCAGCGGCTCGCGCCGTCAATCTGGGCAGCCTCGTAATATTCCGAAGGGATCGAAGCAATGGACGAAATAAAAATGACGCTATTATAGCCGAGATATTTCCATACGCCAAGCGCAATAATAAACACCCACGCATACTTCGGGTCTCCGAGCACATTCATACCTTCGCTAATCCAGCCCCATTGCACCAGCATTTCATTGATCGCGCCGGCCGATGTGGCGAACAGCGCGCTCGAAAGCGAATAAATAATAATCCACGAAATGAAGAAGGGAAAAAACGTAACGGTCTGAATCAGCTTTCCGAAAAACCGCTGCCGAACTTCATTCAGCAGAAGCGCAAACACGAATGCCGTACCTAAATTGGCAATCAGGGAACCAATATTGATAGAAAGCGTATTTCGCAGCAAGTATACATAATCATTCGTTTCCGTGAAGAAAGCTTTGAATTGTTGAAACCCGACCCATTCCGAAGTAAACAACGAGAACCCCGGTTTATAATTCACGAAAGCGATAAACCAGCCAAAGAGCGGCACGTATGAGAAAATAAAAGTAATCAAGACAGCCGGTATAAGCATCGCGTACAAATAGCGTTGTCTGGAAATTTTGGCGATCATATTTCATCCTTTCCGCCATTCGGAAACAATGAAGAAGCCAAGGGATACAAGAACAGTTGCAGTCCGCATATCCGCTGGCCCCTTCATCCTCAAGCTGACTTGTCTCTTATTTGAGTTGATCCAATTGCGCTTTCTTCTCCTGGTAAAGCCGGTTATATTCGTTAACGACTTGCTCCGGCTTTAATTTCTGATAATCGCTGATGACCGACTGATACATCGCTTCGAACTCCTCATCCGACTTCGGTTTGATAATGAGGGCTGTCGAATTTTTCACGCGGAAATCAACCATTCTTTGGTGCAGGGCACCGAGTTCGGACGTCGTGTCGATCGCAATCGTCCCGGCAACACCGGTATGCGCCGACTCTCCGGTTTTCAAATAATAATCCTTCGAATTCGCCCAACCCAACGCGCTATAAGCGTCTCTCGCCTGCTGCGTCAAATTCAGTTCATCCTGGAGGCTTGGATCAAGCGCCATGTTGTAAGGAACGCCGTCTTCGCCGTTTGTCATCACGTTACCGAGGAACTCAAAACCGCCAAGCCCGATTTTTTCGTCGGAATTCGGATCCGCTACCATCTTCTTGTAAGCTTCCGTCGGTACGCGTTTGCCGTCGACAATCGTATATTGTTCGCCTTCGAACCCGGACTGCAGCAGGATGCGCCCTTCCTCCGTCGCCGCCCAGGCTAGAAGATCCTCAATTCTTTCCGGATGTTTGGCGTTTTTCGTAATGGCGTTAATCGCGAACGGACGAGTATCTTCAACGCGAATTTGCCGTTTCTCGTTCCGCTCGATTTGCGTCTTGCTGCGAACCGGCATATTGATGTACTGAATGTCTGGATGCCCCGCTTGGATCAGGCCTTGATTGGTTACGCTCAGTGCCCATACGACATACCAGGACGACAACGCCCGGCCGCTATTCAGCTTCTCTACGAACTGATCGTATTTATCCGTGAACGAGTCTTTGTCCAGAATGCCTTCCCGGTACAATTTATTAAAGAATGCCAAGCCTTCTTTCACATATTCGTTCATCATCATATCTTCGAATTTCTGATCGACCTGATTCCAAACGACGCCCATATTCCCGGCGGCCGCCGTGTACCTTCCGCCCTTCTCGTACATGATGGCCCCAATGCCTTGCATACCCCACGGCTCTGCGAACGGAACGATCATGCCGAGCGTCTTCTGACCGTTCGTCGTCGGATTATCTTTAAGCCCTTGCTTCAGGAACTTAATATAATCGTCCGTTGAGAGCAAGTTCGGCCAGTTTTGTTGCTTCAGCACGTCGGTACGCACCCCGATATCGTTCACTTCGACATAGTTGCGGAAGTCGACCGGCACCATGCCTTCCCATTTGTACAGCTTGCCATCAGACGCCGACAATCTCCACAATGGAATTTGCTCGCTGTACCTTTTGGCGAAATCCGGCGATTTGGCAACGAAATCATCCAGCGGAAGCAAGGCGCCTGCGTGCACATACTTATCGAACGTTGCATTGTCTTGAATCGTGATCATTTCCGGATAATCCCCCCCGGCAAGCATCAGATTTAATTTGTCGGCATAATTGCCCGGCGTCTGAACATATTCGAACACAATATTGAATTTGTCTTTAATGACCTTGCCGACTTTCGTCTCATCGCTTCTTTTCACTTTCATGGCGGCTTGCGTCAACACTTTAATGACGTATTCCTCTTTCGGAACCTCGCTCGAGCTGCTCGCGGAACTGCTTGCACTGCTGGACGGCGAAGCGGCGGCCGATTCACTGGCCGACGGCTTGTTGTTGGAACTGCACGCCGAGACGAGCAGAACGCCGCACATCATGGCGATCAACATTCCTTTTCTGCGCATTGCTTTCAATTCAAAGTCCTCCCTTTATCGCGTCTTATCTGTCAGCGCTTACATCCTTGATGATAAAGGAAGATCAACCGCTATCATATGTTCATACTTAATGTCCGGTATGTCTATATTTTAGGATGGGCCCCGTTCGATTTCTCGATACTGCGAAGCCGTTTGCCCCATCATTTTCTTGAAAGTTTTGGCGAAATGGAAATAATCCAAATATCCTGCGCTTTCGGCTATTTCCTGAACCGATAGATTCGTCTCTTTCAGCAGCTTGCTCGCATATACCATCCTTTTCCGTGTCACATGCTGCAGGAACGTCTCCGACGCCTCCTTACGAAACAACTGGCTGACATAACTCGGGTGTACGTCCATTGTTTCGGAGACCGTCTGCAAAGACAAATCTTCTCTGAAGTGCTCATCGATGTACGCCACGATTTTGTTAAAAGTGGATACCGGGGCACTGGAGGAAGCGGTAGCCCCCGACCGGTCGCAATACGTGCGCAGCATCGATTCCACGTGCGCCATCATGTCGTTCACGTAACCGAATCTGTTCGCCAATTGTTGATAGGTCCATAGCTGTTCTTCTTCCAGCTTGTACACATGAAGCAGTACCCAATTATACAAGGACACCGCATTTCTGATCGTGAACTTACTTTCGGCGATCAACGTTTTGATTTTGGCGGACAGTTCGTCCACGCACGTCGTGCTCCGCGTCTGATGTAATTTCCACAAAATTTCTATCACTTCATCCACGCCGCCGCCTGATAATACAGCGTGCCATATGCCTCTGTTGCCCGTCACAAAAAACTGATGGGCAGCAGCGTTCGCCTCCCCGATCGCATCCATCAGTTGCGTCGAATCATATATGACGCTGCTGATGCCGATACCGGCAACATCTTCAGGAAAATAAGCATCGAACGACTCGACCAACGCTGCCATGCAGTCGCCTTTTACAATGTATGCCTTCACGTTTTTACCTATCTGCAACGCTAGATAGGGCACATCAGTCGGTATAGGCACATCAATTGGGCCGACAACAACGGCAACCGCTGCGCCGACTTCAACATCCCACTCAAATCCAAGCTTCATCATCAGCTCTTGAAGATGACCGCCGGAAGGAGTGTCGTTGTCTTGAAGCCGATTCAACAATTCCATCTGCCACATCGCTTTGTTCTTCAGATGCTTCTGGCCAAATTGCTCCAATGCGGCCGCAAACTCCTCCTCGTCAAACGGCTTTAGCAAATAGGACAGCGCACCGTATTGCAACGCTTTCCTCGCGTACTCGAACTCTTTATATCCGGACGTCACAATGAAGCCGATGTCCCGGTTTAATGCGCTCCCTTGCCTGATTAATTCCAGCCCGTCCATCCCCGGCATACGAATATCGGTAAGTACCAGATCCGGCGACAGCTTCTTGATTTGCTCATATCCATCCACGCCGTTGAAGGCTTCGGCAATAATCTCATAACCAAGCGACCGCCAGTCCACGATCGTCTTCAAGCTTTGTACAACCCATTTCTCATCATCGATGAGCAGCACTTTTAACATGGCGCGTCCTCCGTTCTTCTCGGCAGCAGCAGTTCTACTTCCGTCCCGGCATTCGGTGCACTGCGAATCTTTAATCCATATGGATCGCCGTAAGCGCTTCGCAACCGATTATGCACGTTAACGATGCCCAGATGACCGTTGTCGTTGTGATGGAGTCGGGCGAGAAATTCTTCTCCCGCAGCCAGTTCCGCTTGAATTAAGGCCAATTTCTCGCTTGGAATGCCTACCCCGTCATCCTTGATCGCAATGACAACATCACCCTCCGGAGTCTCCCGTGCACCTAGCCATAAGTTGCCTTTCTCCATTCTGCTTTCGAGTCCGTGCGTAATCGCGTTTTCCAGTATCGGCTGCAGCACCATCTTGAACACCCGATTGTTCAACAACGCTTCCGGGAAATCGATATGAACGTCGAACCTGTCTTCGAAGCGGAATTGCTGCAATTTCAAATACGCCTTCGCGATCTCCAGTTCCTCGCCGAGTTTCACTTCATCTTGCCCTTTAATGCTGTAACGGAGCATTTTGCCCAGCGCAACGATCATTTCGCGGATTTCCATGGCTCCTGTCGCGCTCGCCATCCCTCTCAGCGATTCAAGCATGTTGTACAAAAAGTGAGGATTCACTTGCTGTTTCAGAAATGCTAGCTCAGCTTGCTTCTTAAGCAGCCCGAGCGACATAATTCTTGTTTTGGACTCGACGACTTCGTCCGTCAGTTGATCGATTTCATCGAGCATGCCGTTGAACTTGTCCGCCATGACCATAATTTCGTTATAGCCCACTAGCTGGATTCGCTTCTGGTCATGATAAATATTTTTGACTTTTTGCACCTGAATGAACCTCATGAAGGACTTCATCGGTTCGAGAATATTGCGGCTTATAATCAAGAGCAGCACAAGAAGAACAGGGATACATACGGCCATAATCCACCAATAAACGATTTTCACTTTCTCCAATCCCCGGAACAGATCCTTTTTCGAATAGACGTTTACGATTTTCCCTTGCAGGTCGCGAAGCTCCATCGATTGAACGACATACTGGCCATGCTTGCCAGCCATCGATTCAATGTTCATCTGTTGTCCGATCATTTGCTCATCATTGCTGGATGCAACCGTCCCGTTACGATCGAGCACATAGAAGTGGCCGAAGCCGTTAGCCAGCATCGTATTGAATTTGGGAAACAGTGACTCCAAATCCAAAATGACCACCATATACCCCAACGTCGACGCCGGAAATATATTGCTGATTCTGGACCCCACCACAAAATAGCGATGCTTGACGTCATCCTCCACGATCTGTTTAAACCCCGCATAATACGGCTTCAACCGCGAATCGTGATTTTTTCTCATTTCCTCGACAGTGGCCAATACGGCGCTTTTTTTCTGCTTTTCGTACATGAGGTTAACATTGTTGCCGTTCTCTCCAATGATCGTCATGTCCACGATGCCGTTCTCGAGTTGACTGATCGTCGTAATGTACGTGTCTACCTTCTTGAACGCGTCGATTTTGTCCAGCAAGTCTGTCGATCTTAAATACTGATGCACGTCCGCACTGTAGGAAGTGTTAATGACCAGTCCGTCAATATTATCGATTTGCGACTGAATGTACTGCGTGATTTTGTCCAATAGCTCGATGGAATACGCCTTGTTCTTTTGATAGATCATTTTCTGAGATTGCCAATAAGTGACGAACATGACCGATACGACGACGGTTACGAACATCACGAAGATGACCAGCAATTGAAGTTTGATGGGACGTTTTTTGAAGTAGTCCATTGTGATCTCTCCCGTATACCGCGAGGTGGTCCAAGCGCTTAAAATATACCATCGAGGAGGAATATCGGCAAAACGAAATGCAAAACGAAACTAATTGACAGCGTAAACGAAACTAAATAAAATGTAAACACAAGTATACGAAACAAAACCCAAATCACACTAAGCGAGTTGAGCCTAATGAAAGCGGTCAAACAATCTTTGGTCCAGTTGCTCGGAAAAGAGTACATGGATGCCGTAACCGCCGGAGCTGCACTGCTGACAGACCTGAGCGCCGAAGCAGCTGCCGGAATTGCAGATGACGTCATCGAATTTTTGCCGGACGCGGTCATGGAGCTTACGAACCGTTACCTGGATCAAGTCGGAACTTCGGTCGTTCCCGCCTTGAACGCGGTCATGAATGGCGCCCCTACGGACGCTTTCCACAAAGCAGCCAATCGAAACGCAAGCCCGCTTGGCGGATTAGGTTTTCTTCGCTTAGGCGAAGACGGTAAACTGTATTTGACGGCCAAAAGCGAGCATTACCACACGTCGCTCGGACACAATTTTCCCGGCTACAAGCTGATCGATCATGCGAGAGCGCTCGGGATTACGAATGCCACCCACAACAATACGCGGGGCTATATTACGCGATTGCTGGAAAGAGAATTAATTCGGACAGCGAACGGGCTTGGCCGGAAGGAAGTACGCGAGCTGGACAACATTCTGGATTCACGAGAGCCCCATGTGTTGAATCGGGTTATTAATTTGGAAACAGGAACGCTCGCTTGCGAAGCCGGAATTAAAATGATGCTAGCCCGCTTTTATCGGCTGGATGCGACATTCCCTGCACCCAAGTACGAAGGGAGAACCCCGGTGTTTTTCGTCATGGGCGACCATAACGGCGGAGGGCAGGCGAATTACCACGGTACGACGATCTACGCTCAGCTTTTGCGCGACATGTGGCCGGGCATGTATGAGAAGCTGGAACAAGAGGGCGCACTGAAAGTTTGTACGGTAACGATTAACGATATCAACGATTTCCGGACAAAGCTGGAACAGTTCAACAAACCTCCGTTCAAAGTGGCCGGATTTTTGCATGAAATCATTTTGATGAACTACGGCGGAATCAAGCTCGAGGAAGCGTTCCTCCAACAAGCTTACTCCCTTTGCCATGAGCAGGATGTACCCATCATGTGTGATGAAATCCAGTCGTGCATGTGGTATCCGGGAATGTACTTGTTTAAAGAATACGGCTTAAATCCGGATATCGTCGTCATCGGGAAAGGCTTCCCGGGCGGTCAATACCCGGCCTCCCGCGTCATTACGACTGCGGAAATGGATACGCTGAATCAATTCGGCGCCCTTGTGACGAACGGGCAAGAAGAATTGGCGGCGCTGGCTTATCTCGTTACAATGAAGTTTGCTGAGGAAAATGCGCCTTACGTCGCCCGTATGGGAGCCTATTACGAGAACAAACTTCGTGAGCTAGGCTCGAAGTATCCTGATCTTATCGAAAGAATAGAAGGCAAAGGGCATCTGTCGACGATATTTTTCCACGATGCCGACGCCGCAATCGCTTTTACCCGTAAAATGAACGAGAGATGCATCGACATCAGCGCTCAGACATACAAAGCGAATTGTCCGCCGGCAGCACTCACCAAACCGCCGATTACGGCAACCAAGGAAATGTTTGAATATTTGCTTCGCAAAATGGATGAGGCCTTAAACACGATTACACTGTGGGGGAATACCGATGAGCGATCTGAAGACGGATGATATTCATATCGAGGAACGAAGGAAAAGAATCGTAGAAAATCTCCAAGCCGAAGGCAAAGTGAAGGTAGCAGAGCTGAGCAAAATGTTCGGCATCTCCGAAGTCACCATCAGAGGCGATCTGGATGAACTGGAGCAGCAAGGTTTACTGCAACGCATTCACGGCGGCGCGATCAGCGCGTACAAAAGCTATTACAACATGAACTTCCAGGATCGCATGGCCTCCAATAAAGAGGAAAAAAGAAAAATCGCAATTGCGGCCGCTTCGATGATCGTCGATGGCGACACGGTCATTATCGGTTCCGGTACTACGCCGCTATATGTCATGCAAGAATTGAGAAACCACAAAAACCTGATTGTCATTACCAATTCATTATCGGTTGCGCATGAGGCAAGTTACCACCGGCATATGAACGCCGTCGTCTTGCTTGGCGGCAACGTTAACTTGGACTATCAATTCGTCACTGGCGACGATGCGATTAGTCAAATTAGCAAATACAAGGCGGACAAGCTCATTCTCTCCTCCGATGGAATCAGCTCCGAATTCGGGGTGACCACCTATCATCATCTGGAAGCGGAATTGAATCGGCAAATGATTGCCAGAGTGGATAAAACGATTCTTGTCGCGGACTACACCAAGATCGGCAGAGCGAACTTCTCGCGCATCGAAAGCATCGACAAAATCGATTGCCTGATCACGAACGACAATGCCAATAAAAATGAAATTGAAGGCATGAAAGAAAAAGGCGTTGAAGTACGCCTAGTTTAAGCGAGAGGGGCTTAGAGATGTCTGTTGTCCAATGGTTAATCGGGCTTGATATCGGGACGTCGGCGATTAAAGGCGTGTTGATGTCTTCCGAAGGTACGATTGCGGCGCGCGAGCGAAGCGGCAACGACTATCAAATCTCGGAGAACGGTCGCATCCAATTTGACGCCGAGCAGCTCTATCGCACAGCCGCGGATGTCATCCGCCGTTTGGCCGCCTCCCTCCCTTCGGGAAGCACGGTGGAAGGGGTAAGCATCGCATCCGCCAGCGGAAATACGTTGCTCGTCGATCATCGTGGCAAGCCGATGATGCCTGCCATCAGTTGGATGGATACGCGTGTGAGGGATGAAATTCAAAAGGTGTTCGGCGAACTGGATAGCCGGCAGGAATATGAACGGATCGGCTGGCCGCTGCTCCCTCAATTCCCGCTTGCCCATCTGGCATGGATCAAATGCCATCATCCGGAACTTCTGGCCGATTCGTCCTTCGTCTGCATGACTACAGATTATATCCTCTTCCGGCTGACCGGGCGCTGGGGCATTGATCGTTCGACTGCTACTACCTTTTATTTGCAAGATCAACAGGCTGCCACCTGGCACGCCCCCTATTTGCAACAACTCGGCATATTGGAGGACAAATTGCCGCCGATTCATCTTCCTGGCACACGCCTTGGAGGTCTGACTGCGCAAGCCGCACTCGATACAGGACTTGCGCCGGGCACGCCCGTTGTTCTTGGTGCATTCGACCATCCTTGCGCGGCAAGAGGAGCCGGCATCCTGGACGAAGGCCAATTGCTGCTTTCCTGCGGCACTTCTTGGGTCGGTTTCTATCCAGTGAACGACAGACGGAAAGCGATCGAACAAAACATGCTGGTCGATCCCTTCCTCCAACCCAATGGCCCATGGGGGGCGATGCGTTCGCTGCCTGCCATTGCCGCCTCAATAGATAAATACATCATTAACTACTTATCCGATGGCGCCGATCGTTACACGGTGTTCGACAACTACGCATCTTCTGCGGTTCCGGGTGCGGATGGGCTTCTCCTCCACCCTGTGTTGGAGGAACCGGCTATTGACTTGTCCGCTTATTCGAAGGCGGACATTGCCAGAGCGTTAATGGAAGGCACCGTTTTTCTGCTCAAAAAACAAGTAGACGACTTAAAGGCTGCAGGCATCCCGGCTTCAACCGTCACGATGGTAGGCGGACCTATGGAAAGCCGCGCTTGGCCGCAGATCGTTGCCGATGTGCTTGGCGTAACCGTTAACATCGTTAACGGCTCCTGCGCCGGAGCCGTTGGCGCCGCCATACTTGCCGGCATCGGTACGGGGTTGTTCGCAGATGAGCGGGACGCCTGGCGGCAGTTACAGTTCCCTACTCGCACGTTAATACCGAACCCGACAAGATCGACTAATTATCAGCAACGGTTTCAGCAATTTATGAGCAAATACGAATAATCAAGGGAGGCGCTTCGCATGAGCACATTGTTCGAAGTAAAGAAGGTAGACACGGCTTTCTATGAAGAAAGATTAAAGGATTTTCTCCCGGACCGAATGCTCGACATCCATACCCATGTCTGGTTGGATAGCATTAGACGGCAACAGACTGGCGGTACGCCGGTAAGAGCGGTGACGTGGCCTTCGTTGGTTGCGAAAGACAATTCGATCGAAGATTTATTCGAGACTTATCGGTTAATGTTTCCGGGCAAAGAAGTAACGCCGTTAATTTTCTCCCAGGTGAGCCGCGACTATGACATCGATGCCGGCAATGAGTACGTCAGACAATGCGCCGAGAAGCACTCTCTCCCTTCATTGATGGTAACGATGCCCGAGCAAAGCGCCGAACAGTTCGAAGAAGGAATTCTAAGAGGCGGTTTCCTTGGCTGCAAAGTGTATTTGAACTTTGCCAGCTCCTATATTCCGGAGAAGGAAATCCGCATTTACGACTTCCTGCCGCACCATCAATTAGAAGTGTTGAACAAGCACGGCTGGATGGTCATGCTGCATATCCCTCGCGACGGAAGATTGCAAGACCCCGTCAATCTGATGCAAATGCTGGAGATCGAGAAGAATTATCCGAACGTTAAAGTGATCATCGCCCATGTCGGCCGGGCCTATTGTCCCGAGGATATTGGCAATGCTTTCGAAATTCTTGCGGAAACGAAAAACATGGTTTTCGATTTCAGCGCCAATACGAATGCATACGTGTTTCAAGAGCTGATCAAAGCGGTTGGGTCGAAAAGAATTTTATTCGGAAGCGACCTCCCGATTCTGCGAATGAGAACAAGACGAATTTGCGAGAACGGCAACTACGTCAATCTGGTTGCCCGAGGAGCGTACGGGGACGTATCCGACGATCGGCATATGCGCGAAGTGGAGTCGGATGAAGCCGACAAGTTGTCCTTTTTCATGTATGAACAACTCGATGCTTTCAGAATCGCCGCTCAAGCCGAACAGTTAACGAAGAAAGATATCGAGGATGTTTTCTACAATAATTCTCAGGCCCTTATTGATAACATTCGGAAGGGAAGGTAGGAATGACGATGCTCAAAATCGGTCTATTACCCTTATATATTAAGCTGTACGATGACAGCTGGCCGGAGCTCAGAACGCGGGTGGACGGCTTTGTGCAGACCATTTCCGACGAACTGGCCAATCGGGGATTGCAGGTCCATTGTTCTCCGGTATGCAGAATCGCGCCCGAATTTGCCGAGGCGGTTGCTTCATTCGAAGCCGAACAAGTCGATGCGATTGTGACGCTGCATGTCGCTTATTCTCCTTCCCTGGAATCGGCCAGCGTTCTCGCGAGCACCCGATTGCCCCTGATCGTACTGGATACGACGCCTACGTTCGACTTCAGCCCCACTCAACATCCGGACGAGATTCTTTACAACCATGGCATTCACGGCGTTCAAGACATGTGCAACCTGCTGATCCGCAACGGGAAAAGCTTCTTGATTGAAGCGGGGCATTGGGAGAAGTCTGACGTGCTGGACCGCGTCGCGGAGGATGTCAAAGCGGCGAAGCTTGCCCAAGGCATGAGGCAAGCTAAAGTCGGCCGACTGGGCGAAAGCTTCCACGGTATGGGGGATTTTGCGGTTCCGTCTGCCGTGCTACAATCGACAATAGGCATTGAAACGATCGCGCTCGATCCGCGGGACCCAAGCCTTCAAGCTTTCCCGATTTCCGAGGAACAACTGAATGCCGAGCTGGAGAAGGATAAGAACGACTTCCATTGGCACGACGTGAATCCCGACGTTTATCGCCGTTCGATTCGCGACTGCCTGTCGGTGCGTGCTTGGATCGAGCAACATAACCTGACAGCCTTTACAGTCAATTTTATGGACGTAACCGAGGAGTCGGCGATCTCGTCCATGCCTTTCCTCGAGGCAAGCAAAGCGATGGGCAGAGGCATCGGCTATGCCGGAGAAGGCGACGTATTGACGGCCGCATTAACAGGTGCGCTGCTGTCCGTCTATCCCGACACTTCGTTTACCGAGATGTTCTGTCCGGACTGGGAGCATAACAGCATCTTCTTAAGCCATATGGGCGAAATGAACCTTCGCGTAGCAGCACAGAAGCCCGATCTTCTGGAAAAGGATTTCCCGTTTACAAGCGCCGCCAATCCAGTCGTCGCATATGGTCGATTCCGCGGCGGAAAAGCCGTATATGTATGTCTGGCTCCGGGCAAAGATCAGTCGTATACTTTGATACTCTCGCAGGTCGACATGCTTGATGTCGAAGGCGACGACAGGATGAGGGACAGCATTCACGGTTGGTTCCGGCCTGCGATCCCCGTCTCCGATTATCTTGCCGCCTTCAGCCGACATGGCGGGATTCATCACGGGGTCATCGTCTACGGCGACGTCATCCGCGTCATGGAACGATTCGGCGAAATGATGGGCTGGCATGTTGTGAAAATTGGTTAACATCATCCGCTTCTTCGGCGTTTGCAAGCGCCGAAGAAGTTTTTTTCTTGTTTAGAAGAAATCCGCCAAATATACCGTCTGCTCAGGAATACGCCGTTCCAGCAACGCCGTCGTACGGTCGTCTCCGGTTATGCGCCCGTGCCGCTTCAGCATAGACGGCTTCCGGCCGCCGAGCAGCATCGCCGCCAACGCCTGAATGTCGCAGCTTATCGCTTCACTTGCCACACTGTTCTCGTCAACCGCCCCACCGTTATCATCTGTCACCCGCACGAGTTTCCCTGCACCGTCGCCGCTCCATTCGAGCCGGAACAGACCATCGTTCCACGGTGCTTGGGCGTCGGAAATTCGAAGCGTGACGTATTCCCCATCCACTCCCGGCGCCCACGCGTACTGACCAACGAAAGCCTCCGCGTCCACGATCCGCGACATGAAATACGGAATGATTTCCTGTTTGATTTTCGGATTGGGCAACAGGAATGGCAGCGGATCGTCAATCGGTGCGATCAGCGTCGCTTCATCGATCATCGAATCGTGGTTCGCGATATACGTCCATAACGCCACGCGCGCCTGCTCGGACGTATCCGCCCAGTCGTGCACCGTTAACTGACGGTTCGCAACGTCGTAGAACACGTATCCTTCCGGCTGCCCGCTTTCGTTCTCGTATACCGCCCAAGTGCCACTTTTCGCGAATATCCGCTCTTCCCACCACTCGCTATTTCGCGCCAATGTCCCGCTATACTTCGAGGCGTATGTCGAGTAGACGCGATCAAGCACGGCAAAATCCGGCTTTGCGACCCGCTTCACCGTTCCCGGCCCATGCAAGCGAGCGGGAAGCAGCCCTGTCGGAATCGTATACTTCTTCCGCTCCACCGTCATCTCCCAACCGAATTTGTGGTAAAAAGGAAACGAGAACGGGTACAGCATGCTGATCGATTGGCCATCCTTTTTCATCGTTTCCAGCGAATGAAAGAGGAGCTTGCTTACGCATCCTTGCCTTCTCGCATCCGGCCATGTTGCCACGCCCGCGATGCCGCCCATTGCCATCTTGCGTTCCTGTATCCACGTTTCAAGCGGAATGATGAGTGTCGCAGACAACAGCCTCCCGTCCTCGTCGAACGCTCCCCAATCACAATCTGGCCGATACTTGGATCTTCTAGTCTCCAATTCCAACTCGCTGAACCTCATCTGAAAGGCGAATTGGGAAAGCGCCATCCGCTCTTCGTAATCGTCCATGCGCAGTTGCCTGATTTCCATCCGTCCGTTCCTCCCCTATCTACGCTTCCGTCAGTTGCTCTCATCGTAACAGATTTGCCCCGACGAGCGCTATTTTCCGTATATTTAAAAGGAGCGACTGCACCGTCGACATGGCAATAAACCGCTCTCGGCTGGCCTTTTCCATGCTAATGCTGCAAAAACATCACACCACGCCACTGATCGAGTAATTCCGATGCTGTTACGATGTTTTTCATCGTTATTGAGGAGAACACGGCGAGTAATAGCCATTTGCTATCGAACCAAAATCAGAGAAATATGCCGAAATGCAAAAGCCCGGCATACGCCGGGCCTCAATGATCGTACCGTATGTTAGATCCAACCGCGCGCTTTGAACCACTCGAAATTGAGTTTCGCGCTTTCCAGGGAGTTCACGTCGTAACGCTCTTGTTCGATGATGACGTATTCGACGCCCGCTTGCTCGCATGCCGCGAGCGCGGAATCCCAGTCGACGGAGCCTTTGCCGATCTCCGTGTCCGTGCCGTCTTCTTTGAAATCTTTCGCGTGTACGACCGGCAACCGTCCGGCATACTTCTTCACATACGCCGCCGGATCTTGACCAGCGACCTTCACCCAACCGAGGTCGAACTCGGCGAACAACAAGTCAGATGATACACGATTGAACACACGGTCGATAGCAAGCTCTCCGTCCACCGGCTTAAATTCGAACGCATGGTTGTGATATCCGAATTGCAGACCGGACGCCGTAACGATTTTCGCCGCCTCTTCCAATGTGTCCGCCATTTTGTTCACTTCATCCACCGTCGGATTGTCGCCGAGTGGGTAATAAGGCACGATAAAACGTTTTATGCCGAGCTCGTTCGCGTACTCCACTTGTTTTTTCAAGTTATCCCAGATTGCCGGGTCGTTCACCGTCAGGCCGACATGCGCGGAATTTGCGTTCAAGCCCGCGTCAGCGAGCGCCTGGCGAACTTCTTTTGCCGAATGGCCGTAATAGCCGGCCAATTCTACGTTGCGGTAACCAATCTCGCCGATTTCCTTGATCGTGCCCAGGAAGTCTTTCTCGCTGCGGTCGCGTACGGAATATAACTGAATACCTACTTGCGGTTTGCTCATTGGCGAATCCACCATCCCTCGAATTAGGTGCTGATCTGATTTTTATTATAGACCTATCCCATTATTCCCACGAGCAAGAGATTTGTCTTCTTTATATGGGATTTTGGGCATGTCTAATACTGGAAGCCGATGATATAATAGAATAATGACATGAAAAATAAATCAAGAGGTGAATCTGGCGTGATAGGCCGCAGCGGCAATCCCACTTTGAACGACAATTCGTTCGAACGAACGAGACATTACGACGGTACGGAAAGAATGACGATCGAAGGCACGGTGAACAAAGCGTTCATTACCCTAGCGATCCTGCTGGGCGGCGCGTTCGTCTCCTGGTCGATGTACTTCAAAGGCGACAACGTCATGCCTTACGTGATCGGCGGCTTGATCGGCGGCTTGATTTTGTCTCTCATCATCAGCTTCAAACCAACATCGGCGCCGTATCTCGTACCGGTCTACGCTGCCTTTGAGGGCGTGTTCCTCGGCGCGATATCGGCCAATTACGAAGCCCGCTTCGACGGCATTACTTTGCAAGCTTCCTTGCTGACGATGTGCGTATTCGTCGCGCTCCTGCTCGCGTACAAAACCCGCATCATCCGTGCGACGGAAAACTTCAAGCTCGGCGTGTTCGCAGCGACGGCCGGCATCGCGCTCGTATACTTGGCAAGCTGGATTCTCGGCATGTTCGGCGTGACGGTTCCTTATTTGCACGATAGCAGCCTGATCGGCATCGGCATCTCGGTCTTTATCGTCGTTATCGCGGCACTGAACCTCGTGCTCGACTTCGACTTCATCGAGAATGGCGCACAACAAGGCGCTCCGAAATATATGGAATGGTACGGCGCGTTCGGCCTCATGGTCACCCTCGTATGGCTGTACCTGGAAATCCTTCGCTTGCTTGCGAAAATCGCCAGCCGGGACTAATATGTCTTGTAAAAAGACCGGATATCGCGTACGACGCGCGTATCCGGCCTTTTTGCATTTTATCGCAGTATGCGCGACAACAGCTCTTCCTCGCGGGATCGGAAGTAGGACACCGACTTCAAGACCATACTGTCTAACAGTTCCGCGTCCGGCTTGCCGTACATCGCGGGGTATGGATCCCCGCCAGGTCCAAGCGGCTCCGGCGTCACATACTTCCCTTCCTGATTAAAACCCATGACGTATAAAGCCATAATGATCGTATCCAAGTCCATCGAGCCTTCTCCGAGTGCACCGCGATTGCTATCCGCCAAATGCACGTTCAAAAGACGTTCTCCCGCGTGCAGCAGCGCTTCGCCGATATGCGTCTCTTCCGTTTGCATATGGAACACGTCAGCATTAATATGCCGGACTCCCGGGTGATCGACTGCATCGATATAGGCGTGTGCCTCAGCGATCGTATGAACCAGGCTGACTTCGGCGGAACGTATCGGTTCGATCGCCGCTTTCACGCCATACTCCGCGAAGACATCCGCCACGCGGCGCAGCGTGTCAACGCTTCTATGAAACTCCATATCGTCGTTCCTCGCAGGACGGCCTACCGCCCCTGGAACGACTAACAAATAAGAGCCTCCAACCGCGGATATGAACTCGACTTCTCTCCTTATGTAATCGATCGCCGCTTGACGATGGATTGCCCGGTTGCTGGATAAATCATTATCCGGCGAAAATATTCCGCAAACACCGGATACTTTCATCCCGTGTTCCTGCAAAATGCGGCGAGTTTCATCGGCGTCATAGCCAGTATCCGGACCATGATGGTTACCGTGGAGCTCAATGTATTCGATGCCGGCCGCACGTAATCTTCGCGCCGACTGCTTCAGCTTTTCCACGCCGAATCCCCAGTTGCTCCATGAGAAGTTCAGTCTCTTTTGCAGCCGTTCCGGTTGCTTATTCGCCAGCTCCAGAAAAGCATTGCGAATGCTTTCGTTTTTACGTTCGAAATGTTGAAGCGCCATGTTTATCTCTCTCCCCCACCGTATCGATACTTCATAATCCCAAATTTATCGAATATCATCAAGAACCTTTTTCCTTATCCTTGATTAAAGACGCACACTCCGCAAAAAGAGACGGATCCAGGTATACCGCCTGAATCCGTCTCTTTTGTATTTATTCCAAGACAGGCGCAGATGCCGCTTGAATGGCGCCGTACGCCCAGTGGCTCGCCGGCACGTCCTTATAGCTCGGCATTCCGGATAGCACCGGCTTCCGGCCGATAATCCGGTTGATGATAACGACCGCCTCGGCGCGGCTCAGCGCTTGACCCGGACGGAACGAACCATCTTGGAAGCCCGACATTATGCCAGAGGCTTGCGCCGTTAGAATCGAGGCCTCCGCCCAATGACCGGAGATATCCTTGAACCCGTTGCCGTTGTTTACTTCGGCGCTATTGGCGCCTCTATTGACGATTGCGGCCGCGATCATCGCTATTTCCGCGCGAGTGACCGGTTTGTTCGGGTTAAAGCTGCCATCCGGCTCCCCCCTCATCAGGCCGAGCTTCGCGACTTTGGAGATCGCTTCTTTCGCCCAATTCATCGCGGGAACATCCTTGAAAACAGTCACTGAATTCGTTCCTTCGCCCGGAATAACCTTCGCTAATATCGAGGCCAACTCGGCTCTCGTGATCGTTGCGTTAGGCTTGAAAGTTCCGTCGGCATAACCCGCAAGGTAAGGTGTCTGCTTTGCGCTCGATTGAGCGTCGCGGTATGCCTGCATGCCATCGACCTTCACAACCGCGAACGTGCTGAATTTGCTTACATCGAATGTCAAACCGGATGAGACGCTTCGCGGCAATATCCATTCGGTCGTGCCATCGCTATGATCGACGTATATGCCAAGCTCCGACCGATCGCTCTCGCTTGTCGCTGGCAATGTTATCGTAACCGGACGATCTTGCAAATTCGTCCCGATATCCACCGGCACGCCGATGATACGGAGCGCACCATGCCCTGCCTTGTTTCTAACTCCCACGTTGCCGTCCGCTCGTTTCGCGAGCTCGTCCTGTTTGCCTTTACTTCGGACGGGAGCGAAATTCAACTCGATCGGCCCTTTGACATCTTTCCAAGAGCTAGCAGGAATCGCAAGGCTTACACCGTTGACATTCAAGCGTAACGACAATCCACGCTCCGCCAAGAGCAATACTACGTCCGCCGGAATCGTCACTTTCGTCTCATCCACGATGCTTTCCGTATCCGGAATCGTCAAACTCAACTCTCCCGAACCTTTAAGCCGATCCGCCCATTCGGCAAGTCGATCTTTGCTTAGCTCCAACCGATCGCTCGCGCGTCCGCCGGCATCAATCGTGCGTGTCAGCGGAAGCTTTCCGAGCACGGTTCCGTTGCCCGTTACTTCCAGTTCGATGATGGTCGTTACGTGCGGGGCTCCATTGCTTCCCCCGATCGGGCCAAGAACAACTTGCTTTGCGCTGAACGCTGATACCGCAGCGTTCAGCGCAGCCAACGCGCTATCGACGTCGGATTGGCTCGCTAACGGATCGTCCAGCACGCCTCCGGCAGCGTCGATCGCATTTTGAAGAGTCGCTTTCGAGCCTCCCGGATACTGCCCATTCGCCTGCCCTTCGGTCGCGGCATCGTGTTTATCTTGCGCGGTATTAACCGCCGTTTGCAGCGCCGTTAGGTTAACGTGGATCAATTTCGACTCGAATGCCGTTACCTCAGCGTTCAACGACGTTATCGCGTTATTGACCTCGATCTGGCTGGCGATAAGATTTTGCTTTACATAAATAGCCTCGTTAATAGCCGTTAGAAGATCGGCCTTTGAGCCTATCGGGTATTGTCCGTTCGCACCGCCTTCGACCGAAGCTACGAAAAGCGTCTCGGCGGAATTGATGGCGTTAATTAACGCCGCTTTCTCGATTGGCGCAGGCATTGCCACGCTTAGCCGGTCGCTTTCCGATTTCTCCCCCGTCTCGTCCGTCACGGTAACGTATGCGTTCGATGCCGCGATACCATTCAGAATGTCGATTCGTACCGTTCCTCCCGCGATCGCGCTCGTGCCTCTTCCGATTTCGCTGCCGCTCGTAGGCGCATCGTAGACTTTGACGACTCCTCCCGCAGGTACATGATCGACGAACAACACGTCCGCGCCGTCTCGATTATTGATGATACGGACATCTGACGTATCCGGCGTCGGCGTTTTATCCATTGCCGTCAGCGTAAGTCCTATGAACGAGTAATTGTTGACGGGAATTAGGTTCCCATCCAAGATCGCAATAAACGCGCTAGCATTCGACGTCTCGTTGGCCGGTAACTTGATTTCGTCTCCGCCAGCCGTACCGGACATCGTTAACGTATAGGATTTCCCTGTTTCGAAGTTGTGGTCGAATACGAACTGGAGCATATCGCTGCCGATGACCAGCGAATTATTTTGAGGTGTTAACGAAACGCCATCGGTGTTGTTTATTAGCTTGAAATCGGTATACCGAATGGAAGAACTGTTCAAAATCGGCACGTTGCCTGCTGCGCTCGGCAAACCGATCTGAAGAATATAAGCGGAGTTTCTGGAAGGCGTGAACGTTAAGATCGGATCGTTCGGCTTGAGCGCGTAGCCCGATTTCATTTTTACGTTCATAACCGGCGTCGATTGAAACGGACTGGATGGCTCGGGCATTCCGTTCGTGAGCTCGAACTCGCTTGGACTTAGCAAGTTACCCGCGCGATCCTGGAACACCGTTGAACCGGCGGTTCTTTGAAACGTTATTTTTTGCCCGTAGGAGATCGAAGATTGAGTAACGATTATTAATCCTCGCGGTTCGCCGATAATCGCCGAAACGTAAACGATTGTCGCGGGTACGTCATCGATCTTCAGAACGAAATCCGACGCTGTCACTTCCGGCGGTTCCACGCCCTCTTCGCCGCTCCAAAAAGGCTCGCTGAATACAACGGCCGCGCCGTTGCCGCTCATGCTGCCTTCGGCAACGACGGGAGCCGTCCGATCGAGCGTAATCCGAGTCGTATGCTCAGTCGTGTAATCCGACGTACCGTCCGTGTAGCGAATCTCATAATGAATATCGTACTCCCCGTCCTGGCTCAATGCGTTCAGGATATGCGTATCGAAATCCACCTTGAAAAGGCCTTGCGCCATGTCCGTATCGTACATGACGATGCCTCCTCCTCGCGTTGCCTCCCAAGCTTCGTTCAAGCCATTCCAATAGCGGCCGTCACTGATCCGCTGGATCACGAAATTCGCCTGAGTCAGCGTATAGCCAACCTGCACGATAGTCTGCAATTCCAGATGGTCGAGTACACTCACCGCGCTTCCGTTAACCGGCAACGTACTTGTAACCGTCACGGGATCTGCCGCTTCGGCCCGAGTTCCGGCGGAGGCGAACAACCCGACAACCATCGCTATAGCAACAATTAAACTCTGAAACGATCTTCTTTGCGCTGATCTTATCCCCAACATCGCTCTACCTCTTTCATGGGCGTATTAGCATTCACTCTGCGTCATCCCCCATGCTAACAGCGCTCACTCCCAAAATACTCCCAAGCCGGTCGGGGTCATTCATCCGGCCGCTGCCCCGCGTCTCCGTATCAATTCCCGCTCAAGACTCTCGAGACCTTTTTCCATCGCCCAGTAATGATTCGATCTGAATATCGGCTTTAGCACCGGAGACAGCAATTTAAGCAGCAATCTCTCAGCATTGACGTACCAATCGAATCGTACATTCACGTATTCCCCGTCCTGCTCGAACTTCCAAGTGCCATGGCCGGCCAAGTCCCCGGATGCCTTAAGCGACAAGGAATATGGCGCGTTTTCAGCCGTTTTGCAGGACCTCCAGCGCAGCTTGTAAGGCAGCTTGCCTTTCGAGAGGATAGCGTACACCTCGTTCCCCGTCTCCCTGTCGGTACCTGCTGTCTGAATATCCAAATAGACGTCCGGCCACCAGCGCTGATAATCCTTGAAATTGGAGCATACGTCGTAGACTTCTCGAATGTCTCCCTTGATCCGCCATTCCGTTGGCATACAATACTCATTTGCACCCATCGTTTTCCTCCCGCTCTTGATATCATGACTTGCCTGGTGATCTGCACCGCCACCTCGACCATACCTATTTTTTAAGATAACAGCGCTCACTCCCAAAATACTCCCAAGGAACACGAAAAAAAGACCGAACCATGCGTCGATCGCAATGGTCCGGCCTTTCGGCTCCGGTGGTTCCCGGTATGGAAGCTTACTTGAAGTTCTTAAGGTTGTAGAACGCTTTTTTGCCCGCGTAGGAAGCCGTCGTTCCCAGCTTGTCTTCGATGCGGAGCAGTTGGTTGTATTTCGCCACGCGATCGGAACGGGAAGGTGCGCCCGTCTTGATCTGACCCGCGTTCGTAGCGACAGCGATGTCGGCGATCGTGCTGTCTTCGGACTCGCCGGAGCGATGGGAAATAACAGCCGTGTAGCCGGCGCGTTGCGCCATCTCGATGGCGTCGAACGTCTCGGTCAAGGAACCGATTTGGTTAACTTTAACGAGGATGGAGTTGCCGATGCCGTCTTCGATGCCTTTGGACAGACGCTCGGTGTTCGTTACGAACAGATCGTCGCCGACCAGTTGGATTTTGCCGCCCAATTTCTCGGTGAGCAGTTTCCAGCCTTCCCAATCGTCTTCGGAGCAGCCGTCTTCGATCGTGATGATCGGATATTTGTCGGCCCAGCTAGCGAGCAAGTCAACGAACTCTGCAGGCGTGTACGATTTGCCTTCGCCTTCGAGGTGGTATTTGCCGTCTTTGAAAAACTCGGTGGAAGCAACGTCCATGCCGAGGAATACGTCAACGCCCGGTTTGTAGCCGGCTTTCTCGATCGCAACGAGAATGGTGGAGAGCGCTTCTTCGTTGGAAGCGAAGTTCGGAGCGAAGCCGCCTTCGTCGCCCACTGCCGTGTTCAAGCCTTTGTCTTTCAGAACGGATTTCAGTGCGTGGAAAATTTCCGCGCCCGTACGAAGAGCTTCAGCGAAAGTAGGAGCGCCAACAGGCAGAACCATGAATTCTTGCACGTCGACGTTGTTGTCCGCGTGAGCGCCGCCGTTGATGATGTTCATCATTGGCACAGGCAATTTCTTGGAGTTGAATCCGCCCAGGTAAGCGTACAAAGGCACGTCCAATGCTTCGGCAGCCGCGCGAGCAACAGCGATGGACACTGCGAGGATCGCATTAGCGCCCAATTTTGCTTTGTTCGGCGTGCCGTCCAGCGCGATCATTTTGTTGTCGATCTCGACTTGATCAAGCGCGTCGTAACCGATGATCTCGGGCGCGATGATCGCGTTCACGTTCTCGACCGCTTTCAGTACGCCTTTGCCCAGGTAACGGCCTTTGTCGCCGTCGCGAAGCTCTACCGCTTCGTATGCGCCGGTGGATGCGCCGGATGGCACGATCGCGCGGCCAAGAGCACCGGATTCCAAACGAACTTCGACTTCAACCGTCGGGTTGCCGCGGGAGTCAAGCACCTCGCGTGCGTAAACGTCAGTAATGATCGTCATGAGTAACACTCCTTAATGGGGTTTAAGTTTAATGTGCTATCGGCCGGAGCGTTAGACGATTAACGTCTTGCCCGTCATTTGCTCAGGCTGAGGCAGTTGCATAAGCGTTAGAAGCGTCGGCGCAACGTCCGCCAAAATGCCGCCTTCGCGCAGCGAGTGACCCGATTGCGTAACGATGCACGGAACCGGATTCGTCGTATGCGCCGTAAACGGACGTTCGTTATCGTCGATAACCATGTCCGCATTGCCGTGGTCGGCGATAATGACGCACACTCCGCCTTTGCCCGTGACCGCTTCGACGACTTTACCGAGGCATTCATCCGTCGCTTCGACCGCTTTGATCGTCGGCTCCAGCATGCCGGAGTGGCCGACCATGTCGCAGTTGGCGAAGTTCAATATGATTGCATCGTGATGGTCGCCCTCAATCTCCTTCAAGAGCGCGTCCGTCACTTCGTAGATGCTCATCTCCGGCTGCAGGTCGTACGTGGCGACCTTCGGCGAATTGATGAGAATACGCGTCTCGCCATCCAGCACGTGATCGCGCCCGCCGCTGAAGAAAAACGTAACGTGCGGATACTTCTCCGTCTCCGCGATACGAAGCTGCTTCTTGCCGTGCTGCACGAGCACTTCGCCGAACGTATTGTCCAGCTCTTTAGGCTTATACGCGACAAAACCGCCTACGGTTTCCGCGAACAGCGTCATGCAGACGAAATACAAGTTTTTCGGGAAACGATCGCCGCGATCGAAACCGCGGAAATCCTCGTTCGTGAATACGTTCGACAATTGAATCGCGCGGTCCGGACGGAAATTAAAGAATATAACCGAGTCTTCCGTTTCAACCAGTCCGACCGGTTTGCCGTCCGCACCGACGATAACCGTCGGTACGACGAACTCGTCAAATACGGATTTCTCGTAAGATTCCTTTACCGCTGCAATCGGATCGATCGCCGTTGGGCCGTCTCCATACACCATAGCACGGTACGATTTCTCGACACGGTCCCATCGCTTGTCGCGGTCCATCGCATAATAACGGCCCTGAACCGTCGCGATGCGGCCGACGCCGACTTCCTCGATTTTTTTCTGCAGATCGGTCAGGTAGCCTACTGCGCTATCCGGAGAAACGTCGCGGCCGTCAAGGAACGCATGAACGTACACGTCGTTCAGGCCTTCCTTCTTGGCCAGATCCAGCAGTGCGAACAAATGCGCAATGTGGCTGTGCACGCCGCCGTCCGACAAAAGGCCATACAGGTGGAGCTTCTTGCTGTTATCTTTTGCATGCTTCACAGCGCCGAGAAGCGTTGAGTTTTCGAAAAAATCTTTGTCGCGGATCGATTTGGAAATGCGGGTCAAGTCCTGATACACGATACGACCGGCGCCGATGTTCAAGTGACCGACTTCGGAGTTGCCCATCTGGCCCTCCGGAAGTCCGACCGCTTCGCCGCTCGCCGTTAGCGTCGTATGCGGGTACGTGTTCCATAGCCGGTCGAAATTCGGCTTGTTCGCTTGCGCGACGGCGTTGCCGTGCGTGTTTCCGCGAAGACCGAAACCGTCGAGGATAATGAGCGCTACCGGTTTAGGTGCAGTCATCTTACTTCGCCCCTTCGACAAGCGCTACGTACGAAGCCGGCTCCAAGCTCGCGCCGCCGACAAGGGCACCGTCGATGTCGGATTGGCCGAGGTATTCGGCAACCGTGTTAGGCTTCACGCTTCCGCCGTATTGAATACGTACTTTCGCCGCAGCTTCCTCGCCGAATTGCTTGGCGACAACGCCGCGAATGTAGGAGATCGTCTCGTTCGCTTCCGCGGACGTCGACGATTTGCCCGTACCGATCGCCCAGATCGGTTCGTAAGCGATAACCGTAGTCGCAACTTGCTCAGCCGTCAAACCGGCAAGTGCGCCTTCCGTTTGCACACGAACAACATCGTTCGTCGTGCCCGCTTCGCGCTCTTCAAGCTTCTCACCGACGCAGACGATCGGTACGATGCCGTGGCGGAACGCAGCGTGAGCTTTCTTGTTCACGATCTCGTCCGTCTCGCCAAAATATTGACGGCGTTCGGAGTGACCGATGATGACATAATGAACGCCGAGGTCTTTTAGGAACACCCCGCTAATTTCGCCCGTGTATGCGCCGCTATCTTCGAAGTGCAAGTTTTGCGCGCCGACTTTGATCGACGTGCCTTTAACCGCTTCGACAAGAGCCGGCAGCGCCGTGAACGGCGCGCAGATGACGCTTTCTACGCCTGCGACTTCTGCTTTGCCTTTCACTTCGGAGACGAAAGCCGTCGCTTCGCCGACCGTCTTGAACATTTTCCAGTTGCCCGCAATAATCGGAGTTCTGCTCATAGTCTCACCTCTATTTGTCGTTCAGGGCTACGACGCCCGGAAGTTGTTTGCCTTCCATGAATTCCAGGGAAGCGCCGCCGCCCGTGGAGATGTGGTTCATTTTATCGGCCAGGTGGAACTTCTCAGCCGCAGCAGCGGAGTCGCCGCCGCCGATAACCGTGTAAGCCGCCGTGTCAGCGCATGCTTGCGCAACCGCGCGCGTACCGTTGGAGAAATCGTCGACTTCGAATACGCCCATCGGTCCATTCCATACGACTAACTTGGAGTTCTTAATGACCTCCGCGTAGATTTCACGCGTTTTCGGTCCGATGTCAACGCCTTCCTTGTTCGCCGGAATGCCGTCGATGCCGACGATATCCATGTTGACAGCCGACTTAAAATCTTCGGAAACGACGATATCGACCGGAAGGAGGAACGTTTTGCCGAGCTTCTTCGCCTTTTCCTTGAACTCGAGAACGAGGTCCAGCTTGGAGTTGTCGCAAAGCGACAAACCGATCTCATGACCTTCCGCCTTGAAGAACGTATAGGAAAGTCCGCCGCCGATGATGATATTGTCCGCGATCTCGATCATTTTGTTGATAACGTCGATCTTGTCCTTAACCTTCGAACCGCCCACGATTGCCGTAAACGGACGCTCAGGGTTGTTCAACGCTTTGCCAAGCACGTCCAACTCTTTCTCCATCAACAAGCCGGAGACAGCCGGAATGTGGTGCGCGATGCCTTCCGTCGAAGCATGAGCGCGGTGCGCAGCGCCGAACGCGTCATTCACGAACAGATCCGCAAGCGAAGCGAATGCTTTCGCCAATTCAACGTCGTTGCTCTCCTCGCCCGGGTGGAACCGCACGTTCTCAAGCACAAGCACGTCTCCGTCCTTAAGCGCATCAACTTGCGCTTGCACGCTTGCGCCAACCACTTCATCCGCTTTCGCAACCGGCTTGCCGAGCAATTCGGACAAACGGGCAACAGCAGGCGTCAGACGCAACTCTTCGACAACTTCGCCTTTCGGACGGCCGAGGTGGCTCGCCAAAATGACTTTCGCGCCCTTCTCGATCAAGTATTTGATCGTAGGCAGCGTCTCGCGAATACGCGTGTCGTCCGTAATGGCGCCATTCTCGAGCGGCACGTTAAAATCAACCCGGACAAATACTTTCTTCCCTGCAACATCGACGTCTCTAACGCTTTTCTTGTTCAAGAGTCAAACCTCCTAGGGGATGCTTGGTTGTATGTCTCCGGGCGCAAAGCTAGGCTCCAAGCTAATGGAGCCTTGCTCTATGTCCTTATGTGTATATCGGTACTTCGAGCGGCGCGAGTCAGCGCGCGGAAGTGCAACGCCCTTGACCTTGCACTTGAACTTCGCACTTCAAGCGGCGCAGACAGCGCACAGAAGTGCTAAGCCCTTGACCTTGCACGATGAGCGGCGCCAGTCAACGCGGAATCGTGCACGCATTTGCTTCGGACTCGCAGCGCGCGCAATC
Source organism: Cohnella soli (assembly GCF_042655525.1). NCBI lineage: Bacteria > Bacillati > Bacillota > Bacilli > Caryophanales > Paenibacillaceae > Cohnella > Cohnella soli. Next base: position 60,120 of record NZ_JBHSMI010000002.1, on the reverse strand, counting down.
GCGCGAATCGAATCCCCCGCCCGCTCCTAAGTAAAGCGTAGTCCCGGTTTGCGAAGCAAATCCGGGACGTAGCGATCTATGCACATTGTAACCCCCACCCGCTCGTCGGTCGATCATACGGCAATTTGCGGGTGTCCGGAGGGCGCGGCCCTTTGGGGTCCCCCTTCCTGGAGGAAGGGGGATTTAGGGGGATGGTCGAAATTTCTTCGAAGAAGAAACTTAAAGACCTTTAGAAGCGATGAAGGCAGCCAAATCCACAACGCGGTTGGAATAGCCCCACTCGTTGTCATACCAGGAAACGACTTTAACCATGTTGCCTTCGACGACCATCGTTGACTGTGCGTCGATCGTGGAAGAAGCCGGATCGCCGTTGTAGTCGCTCGAAACGAGCGGCTCATCGGAGTAGTTAAGGATGCCTTTCAGCGGACCTTCTGCAGCAGCTTTCAGAGCCGCATTGATTTCTTCAACTGTTACGTTGGATTTCACTTCAGCAACGAGATCCGTTACCGAAACGTTTTTCGTCGGAACGCGGAACGACATGCCGTTCAGTTTGCCTTTCAATTCCGGCAATACGAGGCCGATCGCTTTCGCTGCGCCCGTGGAAGAAGGTATGATATTTTCTGCGGCAGCGCGAGCGCGGCGCAGGTCTTTGTGCGGCAAGTCAAGCACTTGCTGGTCGTTCGTATAGGAGTGGATCGTCGTCATCATGCCTTTAACGATGCCGAATTGGTCGTTCAATACTTTCGTGAACGGAGCCAAGCAGTTCGTCGTGCAAGAAGCGTTGGAGATGATCGTGTGAGCAGCTGGATCATATTTATCTTCGTTGACGCCCAAAACGATCGTGATGTCTTCGTTCGAAGCAGGAGCGGAAATAATGACTTTTTTGGCGCCGCCTTTGAGGTGCAGCTCGGCTTTTTCTTTCGCCGTGAAAATGCCCGTGGATTCGACGACGATTTCCGCGCCAACGGAAGCCCAAGGGAGGTTGCCCGGATCGCGTTCTGCGAACACTTTGATCGTTTTTCCGTTGACGATAAGAGCGCCTTCGCCCACTTCAACGGTGCCGTTCAGACGACCATGCGTAGTGTCATATTTCAGCAGATGAGCCAGCGTGCTGACGTCCGTCAAGTCATTGACCGCTACGATTTCTACGTTCGGGTTGTTGAGGGATGCGCGGAAAACGTTACGTCCGATACGTCCAAATCCGTTAATACCCACTTTTACTGCTGCCATGGTTGGTTCCTCCTTGGAATTAAAGCTTTTTTATATGTCAGGCGCCAAAGCGCCGAGACCTCGTTACCTAATAGGATTACCCGTTATTCGAGCTTGAAACTGCATCTGATCGCTTCGCTGCGAATCATACGTGCTTTAATGCCTCGGCAGCCGCCGCTTCGTCCGTCACTAGAACGTCGTCGTGACCGAATCTCATAACCGAAGCGATCGCTTCTCCCTTGCTTCGACCGCCCGCGATGCCGATGACCAATCCAGCCGACTCGATATCGTCAAGCCTGAGCCCCGCCGTCGCCATCCGATGCACGACCTTCCCCGCCCGGTCAAAATAGTACCCGAACGCTTCCGCCAGCGCACCGTCTTTCGCAAGCTCATCTTTCGTTTCTTCGCTGAGCTTCCTTCTACTCGCCATTGTGATCGCGTCTCCGATACCATGAACGACGATTCTCGCGCCGCGGATCATATCGACCACTTCGCGAACGTTAGGCTCCTGCATGATCGTCTGATAGGCTTCTTCGCTCAGATGATCAGGCACATGGAGCATTCGATAACGCGCTCCGGCTCTCTTGGCTAGCTCCGCAGCGATCGTGTTCGCCTGATAATCGACGCTCTCGCCCAAGCCGCCTCTTGCAGGCACGAACCAGTTGTCTTTCCATTGCGATGGATTGGAAAATTGCGATGCCATCCGAGCCATCGTCGACCCGCCCATAACGGCTACGACATCCCCCGACGATAGGCTCTCACGCAGTACGCGGCTGCCGGCCCTGCCAAGTTCCATCTTCGTATGCTCCGATTCGTCCGAATCCCCGGATACGATAATGACCCGCTTCAATCCGAACGCCTCGCGCAGTCGATCTTCCATGTCCGATAATCCAAACAGTTCCTTGACGATCGGCTCCATCTCTTCGACTAGCTGTTTACCGCTCGCGCTCAGCGTCATGCCGGAAGGCGCCATATCAAGCAACCCTTGCGCACGCAGAAGTTCGAGCTCGGCCCGCAACACCCGCTCCGTCATGTCGACGCTTGCGGCTAACGTACGTCTGCCGATCATCCCCGCCAAACCGATACGATGAAGAATGTCGTACCTCTTCTCCATCACTTGCAAGATGTCGGGCAACAGCTTTTTCTGAATATCAACGATTTTTCGCATAGTTCCCGCTTTTCCTCCCGAGACCGGATGGCTTTTGCCGGCTTCGATGCGAATGTTGTGGCGACTTCGATTGATTGGGACCTAAAATGTCCCGCATAAACCTTTTTAGTCCCACCCTTATTTTAGCTAAATTTCGTCTTTCGCGCAAGTATTGCCGTACACGAAAATTACAAATTTAAAAACACCGTAAACCCTTGCATTCTAACCATCTGCGGAGTATAATAATTTTTGCTGTATTAGCGAGCGCCCGTGGTCCAACGGATATGACGCAGCCCTCCGAAGGCTGAGATTGAGGTTCGATTCCTCACGGGCGCGCCAACTTTTATCATTGAACTTAACCCGACCATGACATATGGTCGGGTTTTATTTTTTTGCTAGCAGCCACGCCCAAACATCTCTTTGACTTTCTTTGACTTTTGTTCGAAGATTCGCTATGATAAGAAAACCGCAAGCGATTCATAAGATAAACAATTATGAGGAGGGACGCCACCATGAGTTTCGTACCAATGGTTGTCGAGCAAACCAATCGAGGAGAACGGGCTTACGATATTTATTCCCGGCTGCTCAAAGACCGCATTATTTTCCTCGGAACGCAGGTTAACGATGTTGTTGCCAACTCAATCATCGCCCAATTGCTTTTCTTGGCGGCCGAAGATCCCGAGAAAGACATCCACCTGTACATCAACAGCCCCGGCGGCTCCATCACGGCGGGTATGGCTATTTACGATACGATGCAATTCATTAAGCCGGACGTTTCCACCATCTGCGTCGGTATGGCCGCTTCGATGGGAGCGTTCTTGCTAGCAGCAGGCGCCAAAGGCAAACGGTTCGCGCTTCCGAACAGCGAAGTGATGATTCATCAGCCGCTCGGCGGAGCTGAAGGTCAAGCAAGCGATATCGAAATTCGCGCGCGCCGCATCTTGAAGCTTCGCGACAAGTTAAACGGTATCTTGTCCGAACGCACCGGCCAACCGCTGGAACGTATTGAGAAAGACACCGACCGCGACAACTTCATGGAAGCCGAAGTCGCCTGCGAGTACGGATTGATTGACAAGGTCATCGACAAAGTGAACTAAATGCGTCAAACTCCGACTCCCCCAGCGGGATGTCGGAGTTTTTTTGTAGGTAACCCCCCTATATCACACTCCCCCTCTTGTGTCAACAAAAATTCAAAACTTTGAATGCCCCCTCTTCGGCTTTAACAATTCATGATATGCTATTTCCAGAGGTTATTCCAATTGCAACCAGTTATAGCGATCTCCTAGGAAACCTAGAGGAGGGAATTTATGTCTAACCGAGCCTATCCGTATTTAGTGAATACCACTTCCGAGAACCTTTCGTCTTCCGTGCCTTCGCGCAGCTACTACGAACGCGAACACGACACCCATATCGACATGATTGCAGCCCGCCGACTCAGCGACAAAGCATCGTTGCTTCGCCCGCTGAAGGATGAGCATCTGCTCGAGGTTTATCGTGAAGCCAAGAAAATGAATCTTTCCGCTGAATTCATCGAACTGCTTGAAGAAGCGCTTTCCATTCGGCAAATGCATCAGTACAAAGAAGCTTAATCTGCTCAGAACTTGCAAGCTTTGCCATGGAACGCCCCCGGCAACCGGGGGCGTTTTTGTTTCGCCTCAGATCATATTCCGGCCATATAACCCCAATAAAAAATGAGTTGCCTGAATGCCGCTACGAAGCGGCATTCGGGCAACTCATGTGATTAAAGGTAATACGCGATAAACTGACCTCGTTTACTGCATTTCGTACTGCACTGTCACTTGCGCGCTGATCTCGATTTGTCCGGTCTGCACTGAAGTCGCCGCTGGAGCCGCCGACATTTTCGCCATCGAGTCGAACATGGCGCCTGGGTAAGGGATCGGGCTGGTGCCTGAATCGCTCTGCACAACGTTGATGACACCTTTGAGTTGCCGCTTCGAAGACGTGGCGAGCACTCCGGCTTTGGCAGCGGCGTTGTCCATCGCCTTCTTGAGCGCATCAAGCTCATATTGCTCCCGCTTCTCGGTCGAGAACTGCACGCCGTTGACGCGATTGGCACCGGCAGTCGTTAAAGCATCGAGCAGATTGCCGATTTCCGTCAGCTTGCGGTAAGACACCTGGATGGAGTGAACGGCAACGTAACCTTTCAGCACCTGTCCGTCTTTCTCTGTGTAGTTGTACTCGGGTTGCACGTCAAAACCAGTTGTCTGCACGTCTTTCTTGTCGATGCCATACTTCTCGTACAACACTTTCTCGACGCCCGCGAATTTGGCCGCATTCGCTTGCTGGGCATCCGTCGCTTTCGCTCCGCGCGTCTCTACCGCCACGTTTACGTAAGCGATGTCCGGATTTGCTTTAATCGATCCACTAGCGCCAACCGTAATCGTGTAAGGTGTCGCCCCCGATGCCGCCGCCGTTTCCGCCGAAGCCACGTTGCCCACTCCCCTTCCGAATCCGATCCAAGCCACCGTCAACACCATCGCTGCGGCTACAGCCCCTTGCAACCATACGCGTCCTTTCAAACGAAACAACCACCCTTCGCTTGTTATCATGCATTATATCTGACGTGCCTGACTAAACAATTGTTTTAAAATATTGTCCAAAAACGCAAAAAGCTCCCATCGGGAGCTCCATGCTACGGTTGCTTATTGGTTTTCGAGTTCTTCTTTGCTGACCAACTGGACTAAAGCGGTTACAGCCTGCTCTGCGTCCGAACCTTCCGCGCTTATCGCGACTTCCGTACCGGAGCTGATCGCCAAACTCATTATGCCCATAATGCTCTTCGCGTTTACTTTCTTTTCATCCTTCTCCACGAAGACGTCAGAGGAGAATTTATTGGCTTCTTGCACGAATAGTGCCGCCGGTCTGGCGTGAAGTCCCGTTTTAAGCCGAACGACTACCGGCTGTCTCGTCATGGACCGGATACCCCCTATCTTTGTTCGTCCCGCGCGTCGGGACCCCCGAGCTACAGTTTCCAACCTATTATAACACTTAAGTGAACAAATACGCCATACGGATTATGCCCCGCCATTCCGGATTTTTTCCGCCCATTCGTCGAGCTTCCGGAGTCGATGGTTCACGCCCGACTTGCTGACCTGCCCTTTCAGCAGGTCGCCGACTTCTTTCAGATTAATATCCGGATGCTGCAGTCGAATTTCCGCGACTTCCCGCAATTTGTCCGGCAAGTTGTTCAAACCAACTTCTTTCTGAAGCAACTTGATGTTATCGATCTGCCGCACGGCCGCCCCGATTGTTTTATTCAAGTTCGCCGTCTCGCAGTTGACGATTCGATTAACGGAATTGCGCATGTCCCGCATGATGCGAACATCCTCGAATTTGAACAACGCCTGATGCGCGCCAATAATGTTCAGAAATTCGATGATCTTCTCGCCTTCTTTAATATAAAGAATAAAGCCCTTCTTCCGCTCAATGAATCTGGCGTTCAAGTTGAACTTGTTCGCCAGCTCGACGAGCGCCTGGCAATGCTCTTCGTACATCGACGCAATCTCCAGATGGTACGAGGAACCTTCCGGATTGTTCACCGAGCCGCCGGCCAGGAACGCCCCGCGAAGATAAGCTTTCTTGCAGCACGGCTTGCGGACCAGATTTTTGTCGATGCTCGGATGAAATAGGAATCCTTCGGAGACGATCGACAAATCGTTCAAAATATTTTCCGCGCCCGCCGGCACCCTCACAACATACACATTGTTTTTTTTCAGCCTCATTTTCTTCCGCACAAGCAATTCGGTCACGACTGTAAAATGCTTCTTCAGAAGGGTGTATATCCGACGTGAAATCGCGGCATTCTCGGTGGCGATGTCGAGGATCACCCGTCTGTTCGACAGGGAGATCGTTCCGTTCATGCGGATAAGCGCGGATAGTTCCGCCCGCTGGCAGCACTCCTCCGCGTCGAGCATCGTTAATTCCTTTTTCGTCAGCGCCGCAAACGACATGTCTTATTCCCCCTTTCGCAGCATCCAATCTTCGACCAGATGATAAATATGATCGCTTAATTTCGCAGCATCATGACGCAAATATGTCCTGAAAAGCACAAGAGTATCCGCGATGACTTTGTAACCGCGTTTTGTCACTTCCTCCAAGTCCAGATGGACTGCGGTGGAGCCCTTCTCGGCGTACAAGTCTTGTACTTGCGGCGGTATCTCCCCATCGTTCACGATGACATAATCGAATAAATGATGACCAATATGCGCATGTACGGCAGCAAGATGGTCGCTGACCGAATAGTTGTCCGTTTCGCCCGGCTGAGTCATGACGTTGCAGATAAACATCTTCACCGCTTGCGATTGCACGATCGCCTCGGCCAGCTTGGGTACGATCAAGTTCGGAAGAATGCTTGTGTACAAGCTGCCAGGCCCGATCAGAATCGCATCTGCATCTTGAATGGCTTGCACTGCCTCAGGCAGCGGCTCAACGTCAGCAGGTTCCAAAAACACTTTGCGGATCGCTAGCCCCGATTTCGGAATCGTCGATTCGCCGACGACAATCGACCCGTCCTCCATCTCTGCCTTTAGGACGATTGCATGGTTCGCCGCCGGCAGTACGCGACCGCGTACCGCGAATATGCGGCTAAGCTCCGTAATCCCCGTCACGAAATCGCCCGTAATGTCAGTCATCGCCGCCAGAATGAGATTTCCCAAGCTGTGTCCAGCTAAGCCGGTTCCGGAATTGAACCGGTATTTTAGCACTTCATACAGCAGCGGCTCCGTGTCTGCGAGCGCAGACAAAACGTTGCGAATGTCACCCGGTGGAGGAATTTGCAATTCTTCCCGCAAAATCCCCGAGCTGCCACCATCGTCCGCTACAGTAACAATCGCCGTAATGTCGAGCGGCTTCTGCTTTAATCCTCGTAACATGACGGACAACCCCGTACCTCCGCCGATGACGACGATACGTGGTTTACGACTCAGCGTTTGTCGCTCTTTCATCCCTTCACCTCGGATCCGCCCGGTCGCGATCGGAATCGCGGTGGCTCACTCTCACCTTTTCGGTATCGCTGGATCCAAGCATGCGTCCCAAATATTCCGCAAGCGCAACGGAACGGTGCTTGCCGCCCGTACAACCGATCCCGATCACGACTTGGCTTTTGCCTTCCTTGTGGTAGAGAGGGATCAAATATTGGAGCATGTCGAGAAGCTTTGTCAAGAACGTCTGCGTCTCCGGCCATTTCATGACATAGTCGTATACTTCAGGATCTACACCCGTTTTTGGTCGAAGACTCTCGACATAGTGCGGGTTCGGAAGAAAACGAACGTCGAAAATCAAATCCGCATCGATCGGAACACCGTACTTGAAACCAAATGAAGTAACATTGATATTGATATGATTCCGGTCCATGTTCGTGAACCGGCCCATGATTTTCTCCTTGAGCGCCGCTGGCTTTAAGTTGCTCGTATCAATGACTTGCGTCGCCCAGCCCTTCAAGTCTTCCAGAAGCTTACGCTCCGAATGGATGCCTTCGAGAGGCAAACCTTCCGGCGCGAGCGGATGCCTTCTGCGACTTTCCTTGTACCGTTGCACGAGAACGGAATCAGTCGCATCCAGGAACAAGATCTCGTAGTGGAACGTATAGTGCTCGCGAATATGACTTAGCGATTCGGACAACGCTGTAAAAAACTCTCGTCCTCGCAAGTCGATAACAAGCGCAATCTTCGCGATCCTTCCCTGGGATTGCTCTATCAGTTCCGCAAACTTCGGAATTAGCACGGGGGGCAAATTATCGACGCAGAAAAAGCCTAAATCCTCCAGGCTTTGTACTGCGATCGTTTTCCCCGCGCCCGACATTCCGGTAATGATAACAAGCGTCGGTTGCATTACGATCGAATCCATGCCCATTCCTCCCCGGTAACAAACGACGGCTGTACGATAGATGAATCATCCGAAATAAGAGACGCCCGCTCCGCGATTAAGAGCAGCGGTGCCGGGCGCCTGTTTCATGTTATGCGCGAAGGAACAATCCTGCCGCGCCCACGATTCCGGCATTATTGCCAAGCTCTGCAGCAACGATCTCGACGCCAATACGCGCCCTGTCCGGTGTCAGCTTGTCGAACACTTCGCGAATTTGCTCAAACAAATACTCGCCGGCCTTGCTAACCCCGCCGCCAAGAATAAATCGTTGCGGGTTAACGACGACGGCTACAACAGACATCGACTTGCCCAAGTAGAACGCTGCCCGTGCGACGATACGCTGCGCGGCTTCGTCGCCGGCTTTCGCTGCGTCGAACACGTCCTTCGCCGTCAGTTCGCCCTCTACCAGGCTGAGCGTCGTCCGATCGCCCCGAGCAACGGCGTCCTTCGCCATACGAATAATGCCGGTAGCCGACGATACGGTTTCCAAGCAGCCCATCTTGCTGCAGCCGCATTGGATCGCTTCGAGATCAGCCACGATCGCTAAGTGGCCAAGTTCTCCTGCCATACCCGAGAAACCCTCGATCAACCGATTGTTCAAAATAATGCCGCCGCCGACCCCGGTACCGAGCGTGTAGCAGACGCAGTTGGCGACGCCTTTGCCCGCGCCTCCCCAAGCTTCGCCGAGCGCAGCCACGTTGGCGTCGTTATTGATCTTGATCGGCTTTCCGATCTTCTCTTCCATCATTTTCTTTACCGGAACGTCACGGAAGGGAAGGTTCGGCGAGAAATCGATGATTCCCTCCGGAATATTGAGGAATCCGGCGATGCCGATACCGACACCCGCGACAGCTTCCCATTCCGGAGTTCCCGGAGGAACGAGCTCCTTGACGTAGGACGCAATATTGGACAGCACGGCATCGGCCCCATCCGCAGCCTGTGTCGGTCCTTCGAATGTGCGAACCAGCTCTCCCGCCGAATTACATAAACCTACTTTGATGGCGGTACCGCCCAAATCCACGCCTACATACAACGATTCTGACATTTTTGTCGACACCTCATAAGAAATTAATGATGTTTAATAAACTGGAAAGTTACAGCGTCTGGCTCCAATCATGAACGGCGGAGTTTTCCAGAAATTTCTCGCAATCGAGCGCAGCCATGCAGCCGCTGCCCGCCGCCGTGATCGCTTGGCGATACTTGTGGTCCTGCACGTCGCCGCAAGCGAATACACCCGGCACGTTCGTCTCCGTCGAGCCCGGCTTCACCTTAATGTAGCCGAGTTCGTCCGTCTCGATCTGGCCATCCAAAAACTTCGTGTTCGGCGTATGGCCGATCGCGACGAACAACCCTTGCGTATCGAGAATCTCTTCTTCTCCGGTCACGTTGTTGCGCACTTTAAGTCCGGTAACTCCGTGATCTCCTGCGATGACTTCAACCGGCGTCTTATTAAGACCCCACAAAATTTTGTTGTTCTCACGTGCGCGGTCTTGCATGATCTTCGATGCCCGCATCTCGTCTCGACGATGGACAAGCGTAACCTCGGATGCAAATCGCGTAAGGAAATTTGCCTCTTCCATCGCCGAGTCGCCGCCGCCGACAACGATGATTTTTTTACCCCGGAAGAAGAACCCGTCGCATGTGGCACATGTGCTGACGCCCCGTCCAACATTGTCCCGCTCTCCGGGAATTCCCATATACTTCGCGGAAGCGCCCGTGGAAATAATGATCGTCTCCGCCTGGAGCGTCTCGCCGCCTTCTAGGCTAAGGGTGAACGGCCGCTTCGACATGTCGACCGCGTTGATCCAGCCGGTACGGAACTCCGCGCCGAAGCGTTCTGCCTGCTTGCGCATGTTCGCCATCAAATCCGGCCCCATAATGCCTTCCGGGAAGCCTGGGAAGTTCTCGACTTCAGTCGTTGTCGTCAACTGGCCGCCTGGCTCCGGCCCTTCGATGACGAGCGGATTCAAGTTTGCTCTTGCCAAGTAAATTGCTGCCGTCAGTCCTGCAGGACCAGTGCCGATTACGATTGATTTATGCACGTTTTGCTCCTCCTTGTTGCGCAACGCATAATGCAGATTGCGGAATATTCTCAATTAAACGAAGGCGTCGTCAAATCCAGCTTCTCACGAATGCCGCAAGCTTCGTCGATCCGGTTCGCGTAACGGCTGATGCTCGCTTGGGAGACACCGTAACGTTCGACCAGATCCGCATAAGTGACCGTTCTTCTGTGCATTTTCGCCGTCCAGTATTCCAACGCGGCTGCCCATCCCGTCGATTTATGCAACTTCGGCACTTCGGGATAGACGCGGGACAAATAATCGACCCATAACGTCATCATGTCGTGCTGCTGTACAACGTCGTAACGACCTGACATGCCGTCGAGCGCCAGTTCCAGCACCACCTGCCAAGAGCTGTCCCACACGGGGAGCTTACCCGGCTTGCGCCGAGCCTCTAGTGTCAATGTCCGACCACTGAAAGTGACGACAAGCGAATCCTGAACGCCGATGGACCTCAGGACGAGCACCGCCACCCGCTTCAATTCGTCTTCCTCTTCCGCATCTACAAGGAACGCCTTGAGCGCATCGACCACTTCTTCGTCGGCTACTAGGCCGAGTGCTTGAATAACCTGCACCTTTGTCCGGCGATCCCCATGTCGAAGCGCCCAGAAGAATGAGGAGCGTATTAACGGATCGCGCTTGAGCGCTTCCGTCACCTGTCCCGGATTTTCCGACCATTGCCGAAATTGCTCCTCGAACGGAAGATGATAATGGTAATGCGTCGGCGCGCGTTCATCTCCTGCCCGCACCTTTTCAAGCCTCCGCAAGTAAAAGGCCGGCACTGGGGACTCGGCATCGAGACGCTCTGCTTGTTTCCAATGCTTCTCCGCATCGTCGTACTTTTTGAGATTCGTCGCGGCTACGGCAGCGAAATGATGCAGGCTCGGTTCGTTCGCCAGTTCCCCCGTGCGAAGCAACCGACGAAAATGGGAGTAGGCCTCGCGATGCTGCCCAACGATGCCAAGGGTCGTCGCAAGCTTAAACACATGCTCTGGGTGGATTGGCACCGTCTTATTCAGCTTGGCGACAAGCGTCTGCAGTTGCCCTTCCCGATTCGAATGCTGATAGAAGATGGCCAAGTTGCACAACGCATGCAAATTGCCCGGTTCCGCCTCCAGCACTTCAGAAATCGTAACAACCGACTTCTCGAACAGGCCCATATAATAGTATGCCAGTCCCAAGTTATTCCTTGCAGCGAGAAAAGCCGGATCCCGCTCGATAATTTCTTCCAGCATCTTCACAGCTTCCGCGAAACGCCCCGCTTCAAGCAGTTCGCGAGCTTTGTCATGCGCGTATATATTTTCCTTCGCCTTGATCGTCGCCAGCTTCGTGGGCCGATTCAATTCGTAATGCAGCAGGTCAAGTAATTCATCCGATTCGTCCAGAAATTGCCCTTCCGTGTCGTTCTCCAAATATCGAACGAGCGCCTCTTCGGCCGCCTCGAAAAGTTCCATATTGGCGTAGTTGTTAGCCAGGTAATAGTAGCACTCCGTCATCATCGGATCGATCCCGTCCAGCACAGTGCGAAGGATATCGTTCGACTCCTCGTACCGCCCCATCTCGGACAGAATGCCTGCCATGTTACAATGGTTAACTGGATTTTCCGGCTCGTACTCGACGGCGCGGCGGAAGTATTTGAGTGCCTTGTCGTAATGGTACCGATCCAGAGACTGAACGGCGCGTTCGAAGAAAAACGTCGCATCTAGACGCATCGGGATCACTTTGGGACGTCGGCTCTGAACCGCTCGTTTCCGCTGACTCATCGGCAAGGCACCTCCTCGTTGTGTCTATCACGTACGTCTTTATCACCCCCGATTATAACACAGCGCGCGTCGTCCATGAAACTATCTCCCATGAGCGCCTCGCCTAACGACACGAGAAGAACCTCCAATTCCGAATGAATAACGGATTGGAGGTTCTTCGCTTTCGAGTTGACTCGACAGCAGGAGCGATGCAATTGTAAAATACTTAGACTTTTCAAAAAAGAGTGCGGCGTGACGCCGACGGATTACGGAAAAAATGCCAGCGGGTAGGACGGTTAAGCAATCATTGACCGGGTGAGATAATTCCGACAAAAGCAAGCTGGAAGCGGCTACCCCGGCAGCGTTCCCGATTGCCGTGAACGACTTCGATCTCGCACAGATGCTCACCCGCCGGCAGATCGTCAGCAACGGTAACGGCAAGAAACCACCCTTCCTCAGGGCACCAATCCGGACGGTCCAGCTCGACGCTGCGCCAGTCTTCTCCGTTCAGTCTGTATCGGAAATCGGCGCTTAAAGTACCGAAATCAAGTCCAAGCGTAAACCCCCGGCCTTGAAACGAAAAACACAGCCTGGATCCGATCGCAGACGTTACCAGACATTGGTCTATCCATTCCAGATGCGGCCAGCGTCGCAGACTCCATGGTCCCTCTCGCCTGATCCGCGTCAAATCTAACGTCCAGCCGTTCTCCCAATTCCCCGGGTTTAGCGGCACCGGAAGCGTTATGCGCTCCGCTTCGCAAGCAGCGTCTACAGTTTGGCCCCCCGCCCCCAACTCCCGCTCCAGAAATCCGATGACGCTCTGGGCGTAGCAGAGGCTCCCCCTGCTGGTCGGATGCAGCCCGTCGGGAAGCCATTCTTCCCACCTCATCATTCCTCGGGCGACTTCCTGCCAGGCATGAAGCCCCATCCATACCGATCCAAGCCCATAATGCTCGGCTAGCTGTTCGAAATCCGAAATGGACTCCGGCGTCTTCCGATTCGCCATGTCTTCGTACATGTCCTGATTGTAGGTATAGGTCAAGACGACATCGGACGTCCCATCAGCCAGCAGCTTGCGAAGAAGTCCCTCACGGGTTTGCGCCCGTCTCTCCCTGGGTACATAATAATCATTGACCGCGTACTCTACGAATACAAGATCGCATTTTCTTTGCAGGATATCCCTTTCCGCCCGATAGACGGCCAATTCGCTGCCCGTTGCGCCAATCGCCGCGTTCTCGACGCGAATGGATACTCCGGGATAACGTTCCACCAACCAAGCGATAACAGCCTCCGGCCAATTATGACGGGGTCTCGCGTCCGTAATGGAACCCCCGAGAAACCCTACACTCAGTTCCCCGCCCTGAACCAGTTTCCGCAGCGTATTCTTTAGTCTGCTTCGATGCCGGATAATTTCCATAGCTGCATCACCTCTCGTCACGCGATGTCAAACGAATCTTGAAGCTCCAAGTCACAGAAGAAAATCCTTCAACCGCCTTTGCCTTGCCCAAAGCCGTAGCGAATTCGACGCTATCCATATAAGCCGTTGCCGGTTCAATGGCTGCATTGTAATCGCCCCACAAAGCTCCGTTGTTCACCCACACAGCCAAGTAAGGAACTTCATCAGGGTTGACGATATATTGCAATGACTCTCCGGTTTGAGAATCGGCTATTGTAACCAAGCCTTCATGAAATGTCTGCGTGAACCAATATTTCTCGGCATGAACCGCCCCGTCGGCGAACAACTCCGATAAATCCGTTTTCGCGCCATCGGTCGTCACTGCCTGCGGATAAGGACTGAACCCTTTTTCCAGCTGCAATCTATTTCCGAACGTAAACGGAACTTCGATCTTCACCTGATGGGGTTCTGCCGCCAGCATCATCCCTTCCCGGATAGCCAGTAGCGCGTGCGGCGCCCACATATAGGTAAATCGGTGCGGAGTCGGATTTTCGAGCCGATATAACAGCTCGACTGTTCTTCCGGATAGTCGATAGGTTTTGCTCAGTCGATAGGGAACCTGCACGCCTTCTACCCACATTTGCGCTTCTTCCGGAGATACCCGACTTTCCCACGGAAGCGCCCACACTTCACCGTGGTCCGGGAAGGAGGCCTGCCTCCAACCCGGATCGGCGCCGGCACAGGGGAGAATGGTCGGGAACATTTCGTCCCAGCCGCTGCGATCGCCGTCTTCCCAGTTCATCCCGTAGGACAGCGGCTCCCATTCCCGGTCATTCCCGAACAACCACTCTCTCCCCGTTTCAGCATTTTGCAGAGAAACGACTTTGCTGCCCCGGCCGGGAACGATCTCTATGCGAATGAATTCGTTCTCGCCGACTATACTCGGGTAATCTCTATAGGACGACTCGCGCCAATCGCCCGCGCCTTTGCTCAACATGCTTCCTCCCTCCGGACAAGGCGATTCTACCAGTCCGCAACAGACCCGTCATCCGCATGGAACTCTCTTGGCAAATCATAATCGCCTTCGTACCTAAGCTCCTCCAGCGCGTCTTCCCGAAGCTCGATCCCCAGTCCGGGCGCCGTCGGTACGGATATGTACCCATCTTGTATGACGAACGGGCATTTCAGCAATTTCTCTCCAAGCTCAACTTGCTCCTGGGCCAGGAAGTTCGGAACATTAGCGGCAAGTTGAATGCTGGCGGCAAGATTGACAGGTCCCAGCGGATTGTGGGGAGCGATTGCGGCATAGTATGTTTCTGCCATCGCGGCGATTTTCTTGCCCTCGAGAATGCCTCCGCAATGCGCAAGGTCGGGTTGCAGCACGGCCGCCGCTTGCTTGTTCAGCACATCGCGAAACGCCCATTTCGTAAACAGCCTTTCGCCGGTCGCAATCGGAATGACCGTAGAACGCGCGATGGTTGCCATCGTGTCTACGTTTTCCGGCAGGCACGGCTCTTCGATAAATATAGGCCGGAAAGGCTCGAATTGCTTGGCAAGCTGGATCGCCAACGCCGGGCTGATTCTTCCATGAAAGTCGACGCCGAAATCCACTTTCGGACCGATCGCTTGCCGGATAGCCTCCATCCGCTCCGCCTGTCGTTCGATATAGTAAGGAGGCTCCAATGTTCGCGCGACAGGAAGCGCCGTTTTGACCATCGTGAAGCCTTCTTTTACCGCCTGAGCCGCGGAAGCATATACTTCCTCTGGCGTATCTCCGCCAATGTGCTTATACATCCTGATCCGATCGCGGACAGCCCCGCCAAGCAACTGGTAGACCGGAACGCCTAACGATTTGCCGAGGATATCCCACATCGCCTGCTCTAGTCCGCTAATCGCGCTCGTCAATATCGGTCCGCCCCTATAGAAGGTTCCGCGATACATGAGCTGCCATAAATGCTCGATCCGGCGAGGGTCCTGTCCGATCAAATGCGGTTTCAACTCATGGACGGCCATCTCCACCGTGCGTGAGCGCCCTTCAACGATCGCCTCTCCGTAACCGACAATACCCTCGTCCGTAGACATTTTCAGAAATGAAAACCGCGGCCTGACATGGATAATCTCAATCCCTGTTATTTTCATTTGTCATCCCCCATCTCATCCTCATGTTCCTTATCTGTAGTATAATAACGGAATAAGGCACTCGTCTTTATCCCGTCACGTCATTCCTTTACTCTTTCAGGACATCAGGAGGAAGACATGCTTCAGACTTTACGCAGCGAAAACCAAAACTACATCAATCAACATTTCTCCAAGCTGCCTGGCAAAGAAGCCACTTTCTTCATCCAGACGTTCGGAGCGTTCGACAATCACCGCGACCATCCGCTGCATCGCCATTCCTTTGTGGAATTTTGCTATATTCTGTCCGGGTCGGCCGTATATTCAGAGGGGGAGACGGACCATCAGATTGTCTCGGACACCCTCTTGATGACACCGCCCGGAACTTGGCATAAGCTTTCAAGTACACATGGCATTCAAGTGATCTGGCTCGGATTTAATGTCATTGAGGCAGAATCGACGGCCTACGGCATTCATGCATACGAGCGGCTCCGGACTTCTCCCGTACGCATTGTGTCAAACTGCGGGAACACCCTCTCCGCTAGATTGTGGAAAATGCTGTACGAACAAGCGGCAAGCCCCTTCGTACTGGGTGCCGAAATTTTCGGCCACCTGATTCATGCCCTGTTTGCCGCGCTGTGCGATCAGTTTACACGCCCTGAGGACAATCGTTCTTTCGAAGAAAACAATCGTCCCAAGCGCTCGTCTTCGATTCTCCTTCATCAGGCCAGACAGTTCATCCGGGACAATCTATCGCAGGAACTCCACCTGAATACGGTAGCCGAATATTTGCATGTGTCTGGGCGTCACCTTTCCCGGATCTTCACGAGCGACCTCGGCATCTCATTCTCCCGTTATTTGCGGGAAGAGAAAATCAGAAGAGCGGTTCATTTGCTCACAGAATCCCCAATGTCCATCAAAGAAATATCGAATGAGGTCGGATGCGATACAGTACAGTATTTCACCAAAATTTTCTCGAAGGAGATGGGCATCTCGCCCGGGCGGTATCGCGAGGAGGTTGCGAGCCAAGCAACCGAGCCTGTATTCCTGCAATAAAAAACGCCGATATGGACGAGAGAAGTCCAACATCGGCGTTATTCATAATGCCTGTCGCTTAAGCCGGCTCCAATCGAATACGATCGATCCAGCCAACATCAGGAGATAGCACTGGAAAGATCGATAAACCAATGCGTGAAGTTGGGCTCCTTGGCGAACGGTAAGTCTCCTCTGAAACCACTGCTAAACTCAAAGCGGTTGTCCGAACGGACAATTTTGTAAATCAGCAGATTATCGCCCTGCCGCAAACGCACGGGAATTTCGTCATTATAAGGCATCCATAATGTGTGTTCTTTGGCTTCGCCTTTCAGTTCGCCGTTCAGCCAGAACTTGTAGGCGTCGTTATGTCCGATGACGGCATACGCATCCCGTTCGACCGGAGAATAAAGATGCTGTACGACGTACACACACGATTGCCCCAGGTGCCCGAACAGCTCGTTCAGCCGCATTTTGTCCATATGCATGTTAACATGCAGGCCTTCGAGCGTGTCGATGCCCGCGAACGATTCGTCGATATACGGCCTTTCGATATTGACGTAGTTGTTGAAGTTGGCCCGGCCGCTCGGCCTCCCTCTGTAGAACGGATGCTCATCATGCAATCGCGTATCGTAAATGTCCCAGAACGGGCCGACAACCTTCACGCGAGCCGCCCCGGCCAGGCCGAAGCGTGCCTCGACCACTGCCCCGTCCGGCCCCGACCACGTGATCGCGTTGATGTTCGTTTGCGGGATGAATGCGACGTCCGGCTTCACTTGGAACAGCAGCGGGATTTCCAACTGCCCGCCTGCCTCGACCTTCACGTCCACCCGCTCCAGACTTGCCGTCAAGCTGTCCGCACATGCGATTCGCACACTGCCGACATGCGGTCGGGCACTGCGATTATGCAGGACTAGCCTCACTTGAGCCGTTTCGCCGAAGCCGATCGAAGGCTGACCCTCGTATATCGTATCGATTGCGTACAGAGGCTCGGGCCGACGTTCCGGCAGCGAAGGCTTCACATGCGCCGGAATATCGGTGAGCTCGATCTGCAGCACTCCGTCCCGGACCAGCGATAGTCCTGCGGCGCACGTGTCTTCCGCCAAATCCCGAATACGCAGGGAGCGTCTGTTCAAGGGAAACCACATGACATATTCCTCGCCCATACGGTCGAGCCATAAGGCGGGGATGGCGTCGGCCCCGAGAATCTGGCCCAGAATGGCGCCGGATGTCGCGGCCGTACAATCCGTATCGTAACCGCTGTTGACGGCAATCATCATCGTCTCAGTGAAATCCCCCTTGCCGAGCAGCAAAGCCAGCACGGTCAGGCCGATATTTTGCACGCAATGCGAAGCGTCGGGTGAAGCGTATTGCCGCAGCATTCGCGCTCGAATGTCCTGCCAGCCTAAGCCCTGGAGAAAGCCGTCGCGAACGAATCGGATGCAGCGGCTGAGCTCCGAATCGTGCGGAATAAAGCGCATTCCATGCTCGATCAGACGCAGCAGATCAGTCTCGAAGAACGCTTGCGCTTCGAGCGCCGCCAGAAACTGCTCGCCCTGCACAGCCAGCATGTCGTGATCCAGAATCCCGTCCTGATAAGCGTACTGGGCGGCTACCTCGGGGTGGCCGGGACTAATGAAGCCCCAAATCTCCGAACGGATCGGACAGCCCATCGAATTGCGGAAATAATCGTTGTTGAACACGCCGGAGTAGGGCGGGGCGATGCCCATTCTGTAGTTTTTGACGAAGTAACCGTATTCGTTGAACGGGTACCAGCAATGCTCCAGCCAGCCGTCCGCCAGATCGCGGCTGTCGATCCGGCTGCCCTTCTGTTCCAAGACGTGAAGCCATAAAATCTGCAAGTCCAGATCGTCATTGGGCGGGATCTCGTCCGGAAATACGTCGTTTACCGTAAAGTCCAGCAAGTCCTTGTTGTTTTCCATCCGCGCTCCGATCGTCCCGCCGATGCATTTGCCCAGCCAGCCGCCGTGAACTTTATTCAAATAATCGCGATAGCGCATGCGCAGCATGTTTCTCTTCTTCCTCTCCGTAATGAACTACACAGCTCCCGACGCTTGTGTCAGCGAACGTGTCTCGTATCCCCTCAATCCACTGCCTCGCAGACTACGCCGTAAAACGCAAGAATCGGCATGCCGGTAGTCGTGTCGATCGGAAGCATAAAAGCCGGGTTAGCTTCGGACGCTCCATGAATCCGCACATCCCTGCCAACGATCCGATCCAGCGATAATGAGATAACGTCTTTACTTTCGACTTTCCATTCGAGGACAGCGGCTTCTCCCACGCCGTCTTCCGCCCGGAAGACGGCAGCCTGCGGATCGGTCGCGCTAAGATTGCCCTGTACGTTGCCGAATCGAAGCCATACGGTCGAACGACCTTCGGCAGTCGGCGCTTTAAGCTCGGCCCGAATGAGATCCGGCGCTTGATAGCGGAACGGCTTTCCGTACACTTCGGCTAATGCCATCTTAGCCAAGCGTTCGCCGATGATTCTGTTGCCGTAAGTCCCGTTATGAATTTGATCCGATAACGCGCAATCAAGCGATGACGTCACATAGACGCGCTCGATCTCCCGGGCCGCTCTTCGCTGCATTTCGCGTACCGTTCCCCATGAACGGTTCTCCTCCGGATATCCGGTAAACGACGTTCGATTTAATTGCACGGTCAAGAAAGGAAGATCGTCTTGCCCCAAGTCGTTCCGACATTGAACGACCAGTTGATTGAAACGGTCCAGGTAGGTGTCGGGCTCCGAGGAATTGCAGTCGTTATACCAATACCACGCCGCATCCGATTCTCCCTGGTACCATAAAATGCCCTTCGCTTTCCCTACGACTTGCCGTATCGTCTCCAGCATCTCCCGATAAAGACAACCGTTTTCATTCGGATTCCACAGCTGCAGCCAGGTAGCTCCTACCGCGGTTTGCAGCAATCCGATCGGATGCCTTACTTCCTTCTTGACCTCCTTGGCAAAGGACAAGTAAGGGGAATGCCCGCAATCGTCGCGCAGCGGATGCGTCGCGATATCCCACTGCCGATTGTTTCTGAATACGTGAATGCCAAGCTCTGCGGCATCCGCATAATTGCCTACACCGGTTCCTTGAGCGTTGCTCTGTCCGGCAATGACCCAAATGTCGCCCACGCCGACATGATGAACCGTCTCCCCGCGAACTGCCCACGGTTCCGGCGAGTCCTTCTTGCACAGATAGAGTTCTATCCGATACAGGCCCCCCGCCGGAACTCGTTCGACTTCCACCATCCAGATCCGTTCCGACAACCTTTCGCTCTTGTCGGACAGCGCAACAGTCGTGCCGGTCTCTTCAAGAATGACGCGAACCTTTACCTCCATCCGGGACGAGTCGAAAGCCTCCTCCGTCTCGCATACGACCTCCAATGCGAGGGAAGCGTATCCGTCGATTTGCTGAACGATCGCCCAATGCTGTATGCCTTTCGTTATCCAGAGCTTTGCCGATTTCACTGTTCTTCCTCCGTTCCAGCCTTAAGATTTCACCGCTCCCGTCATAATGCCGCTGATCAGGAAGCGCTGTCCCAACAGGAAAACAATCAAAATCGGCAAAACGAAAATGACCAACGCCGCCTCTTGAACCTGGAACAAACTGACTTGGGGAGCCGACGGCATTGTATATCCGACTTGCATCAGCTGAGTAGCCAGCGGGTACTGCCTTTCCTGCAAGAACATGAACGGACCCAAGTAATCGGCGCCCCAGCTTGCATTAAAAGCCATGATGGCCGCCGTGGCGATCACCGGCATCGAGACCGGCATATAGATGCGATAGATAATGCGGTAGGTCGAGCATCCGTCGATCCGGGCGGCTTCGTCCAACTCTTTCGGAATATTCATAAAAAACTGCCGGTACAGAAAAATGATGAACGGACTTCCGCCTAGCGCCCCGATAATCCAAGGCCAGTAAGTGCCAAGCAGCCCGTATTCGTGAAAGAGCACAAATTGCGGAATCTGGGTTACTGTCGCCGGAATCATCATCGTGGACAATATGATCATGAACAGAACGCCTTTGAATTTCGCCCTTAGCCGCGCAAAAGCAAACGCCGAGAAAAAACTGGTGAAAATCGGAATGCCGACGGAAATAAGAGCGAGAATACATGAATTCTTGAAATGCCTCCAGAAAGGCTGAAGCGTGAACGCAAGATGATAGTTTTCCAACGTCGGGCGTTTCGGAAACCAGGTAACTCCCGTCAAGAGAGGCTGAAGCGAATTGGCTACCATCCAGTACAGCGGGAAAGCGAAAATGAAGGCGAGAAGCAGCAGGATCGCATATAGGAAAATACGAGTTGTGATGTTGGGAAGCAACGCTTAGCCTCCTTTGCGTGTATCGGATTCATAATGAACCCATAACCGGCTCGTACCGAAGATGATGAGCGTTAGCAGGATCGTGATGATAAATAGTACCCACAGCAACGCCAGGCCATAGGCATACCGCTGAAACATGAAAATCTGCTGGAAAGTATGGACCAAATACAAGTAAATGGGGCGGATCGGAACTCCCATCAATCCGCTGCTCGACGACAGCAAAGTCGTCTGGGCAAATATTTGCAGAGAACCTATAATACCGAAAACAAGATTAAAGAAAATAACAGGCGTCATCAGAGGAATGGTGATGCGCCGGAATCGATGCAGCGTCCCTGCCCCGTCGATGGCCGCCGCCTCGTAAAGCTCCGCCGATATGCCCTTCAAACCTGCCAAGTAGATAATGACTCCACCGCCGCATCCCCAACACAACAGAATGAGCAGCGAAAGCGTGGCATGATCATAGCCAAGCCAGTTGATCGGTTCAAAACCGACGAAATTCAGAAAGCTATTCAGTATGCCATTGTCCGCGAATATATATTTCCACATCAATCCGACCGCCGTGATCGGCAGTATAGCCGGCAAATAATATAAAGAACGATAAAAACTAATGCCCTTAAACTTCTGATTTAAGAGATTGGCAATCAGAAATCCGATCACCGTGCTGAATATCACGTTTAACGAACCGACATAAAAGGAGCGTCCCAACGAATACATCGCATCGTTATCCGAGAATACGTTTCGGTAGTTTCGCAGCCCCACGCCTCTGACATGATCGAAGTTAAAGCCGGCGAAATTAGTAAAGCTCAAATAGAATCCGTATACCAAAGGGATAAGCGACATAAAAACGAATACTACGATCCAAGGCAGCGTCAGAATATAAAACTCTTTATTCTCTCTCCGCTCTATCTTTCCCATGAGGCTAACCTCCTTCCTTTATATGAAGGGTGGAAGCGATTAAATCGCCTCCACCCCTTAATAGATTATTATTTGGCACCGACGATATCTTTGTTTTCTTGAATTTGAATATTGACTTCCTTCGTCACTTTCTCGATCGCCCCATCCAATGTATCTTTACCGAAATACACAGGAGTCATATACTTGTCGAGTATCGTCCCTAACGACATTGCCGACATATAGGGGTTATAAGGAAGCGTCGTCAAGTTCTTAAGATCGTCAACAATAATACTGTGCGTCTGCTTGTCGAAATTCGTTTCCTGCGGGAGAAGCTCGATCCTCGACTTAAAGCCCGGCACTCCCCAGCCGCCTTTCGCCCTGTCTTCGGCAGGTTTCGCACCATAGAACCATTCGAACACGGTCCAAGCTTCATTCGGATGTTTGGTTCCGCTGTAAATAATGCCGCCGGTGCCGCTGCGGGTTGCCTCGACCCGCTTGCCTCCCTCCATAATCGGGGCGGGCAGCATCACGAAATCGTCCAGGTGGTTTTTCGTAAGCTCGTTCGTTCTCAGCATGCCGCTGAACCAATATCCAACAATCATCATGCCCAATTTATCCTGCGAGAACAGGTCGATAAAGTTCAGCGCTTCGGTATGGAGCGCGCTCGGACCGACCGGCGCTTGGACCGCATCGATCCAATACTGCATCACTTTTTTCGCTTCCGGGGTATCTAGTACAATGCTGCTGTTATCCGCGGAATACAAGGATTGCCCCAGGGAAGCCAACTGCGCCAGCATCAGATCCTGATTCATGGCGACTCCGCCGCCCAATGGATCATATAAACCCCATTGTTCCACTTTTTCCCCATTCTTCTTCGTTAGCTTCTTGGCATATTCCATAACCTGTTCCCAGGTTAGAGACTGCTTATCGCTTGGGATGGGGATTCCGGCTTCCTCAAACAATTTTTTATTAATGAACAGGTTGAAGTCGGGCGCCCAATCTTTAGGAAAACCGTAAATATCGCCTTGACCCGATACTTTTCCATCCCAACGGAATATGTTCGTAGCGTCAAGAAGGTCGTCTTGCTTGAAGATTTCGCTCTTGTCGAAGTATGGCTGCAAATCCAGCGCCAACCCTCTGCTTGCGTAGAAGGGAAATTCACTGGCACCGAATAAACGGAAGATATCCGGTGTTATCTCGGATTTCGCGGCGATCTGACTCATCAATTTATTGAAATCGGAATCGACTCGCTCCACATGAATATTCGGATGGGCAGCCTCGAACTCTGCGATCTGTTCATCAAAGATCTCTCCAATTGCCAGATTGATGCGGATGGTTACTTTCTCTCCGTTGCCGGAATCTTCGCTGCTCGCGGCGGGAGAAGTCTGGCCTGCATCGGAAGCGCCCGACGAAGGCGAAGCGGCATTGCCCTTGCCGCCATTGTTGCCGCTGCATCCGGCAAGGACTAAAGCTAATACTAAAGAAAGCGCTGTCAATTGGAATAACCACTTCTTGGACACCGTTGAATCCCCCTGTTGGTTGAGTTTGGATTGCGGCCGCGTTTTACATCTCAAATTTAACAAGGAACGGTTCCGCTCTCAATGCTACAAAATACAGATACCGATATCGAATTATTCAGATGATCGGGGGATAAACAACCTGACGCGCGTGCCTTCGAACAATTCGCTGTCGATGTCCATTCGAGCTTGGCCGTGATAAATAAACAGCAAGCGAAAATAAACGTTGTTCAGCCCAAGCCCGCCTCCTTTGCCTCCAATAACGGAATGCGGCTTGCCGAGTTCCTCGGACACGTCCAGATGCCATTGTTCCTTTAACGATAATAACCGCTGCGGATCGATCCCCACTCCGTTGTCCGTTACCGATAGGGTCACATACTGTTCATCCGCGGACGCTTCGATCACGATTTTTCCTTCTCTAATGGAATGGAGAACGCCATGGGAAATGGCGTTTTCCACCAAGGGCTGCAAAATGAATTTAAGTACCCGGCTGGATAGCGCTTCTTCGGAAATTTTCCATTCTACCGTGAATTTATCTTTGAAGCGAAAGGCTTGGATCGCAATGTAATTGCGCGTATGTTGAATCTCTTCGGTCAAGGATACGAAGTTGCCGTCCCGGCTAATGCTGTAATGAAACAGATCGGCGAGCGCATAGATCATGACCCCCACCACTTCGTCGCCCGACTGCTTGGACCGCATTCCGATGCTCTGCAAGGTGTTGTACAGGAAATGAGGATTAATTTGCAACTGCAGCATCTTCAATTCCGCCTGGGTTTTCAGAGATAGCAGCATCTGCTGGTTCATTCTGCTTTGGCTGTTCTCTTCCGCGATCCGCATGTTCTCATCCATCAGCCGGTTAATTTGATCCAGCATTCCGTTGAAGCTGTCGACCAGATCGCTGATCTCATCGCTGCCTTTGGCAACGACTCTACGCTGCATCCTCCCGTCCGAAACCGGCAGTTCCATCGCCGTCTTCAAGTGCTCGATCGAGCGGATCAACCACCTCGTCAACCCCAGAATAAGCAGCATCGCAATCGCGATACTGGAGAATACCACAATCAGATAACGGTCGAATAACTCCTTCGTCAGATCGGAGCTAATCTGTTTAATGACCCCCGTCAACCGGTTCGTTGCATCGTTCCGAAGAACAACTCCCCCTTTCGGGTCGATCTCCAGGTATAAGCCGCTGCTCTGCGGGAGAATCGATTGAAAGGCGGATTGATTCAGGACGATTTGAATAATCCCGATCGGCTTCGCACCCGGATCCGCAGTGTCGATTACCCTCTTGATCATAGATAATGTCGGCTGGTTATACAGGTCCTTCATATTGGAAACCCAGATGGCATTCTCGGATTGTTCGAGTTTTTTTCTGGCTGCGTTCTCCAATGAATAAGGGTTGAAAAACTCGGAGCCTTGGTTGGAATACATTGGCGTTCCCAACAGATTATAAAGAACGAAGTAAGAGATATCGTTAATTCCCGGATATTGTAGAAATGAAATATCCGGAAGCTGTTTCGAATTGGAATTGACCGGAATCGGGCTTGCGAGCAAACCTGCGAACGTCTGATTCACCGTCAGTTTATTGATCAAATCTTCATAAATTACGGTCTGCCGATGAACATTCAAGCTTGTTTGCTCTGTCAATTGTTTCACATAAGACTTCATCTGCAATTCCGCAAAGTGGTGAATATACTGGTAATAAGCGATTCCGGAAGAGATCGCCGGGGCGCCAACCGATAGAAAAAACAGAACAAATAACTTCTTCCTTAAGGACAATGACGGCAAAATCCCATTGTTCACTTTATCGTTGGGGAGAAATTGCAGAGGAAGCAGCAAGTGCTGCTTTTTCATCCGATGCGATAGCTTGCGAAACGGCAAAATGAGATAGTGGGAATACACCGTCGTGACGATAAAAGTGCCGACCGATGCCAGTACAAAAAACAAAATGTACTTCTTAATAAAAGCTTCTTTATTCTCGACCAGGTACGCGTCTTTCCTCACGGACATTTCCAGTTGGATTCCGGAGGGATTGATGGCTCGCGCGTAATGAACAAGATCGTTGCCCGAGAGCGACTGCGTTTGATCCAGGACCTTCTTGTTGCCGTCCAGCAGCTTAAAGGAGGTAAATGAATCTTCGTGCACCAGATACCGAAGCAAATGGGGTTTCATGACCATGACGACGATGAAGGACTTCGGTCTGACGTCGAGTACTCCGCTGGTAAGTACGATATGTCCTTCCAAACTCTCGGCGAACTTGCGAACGCCGGCCTTTTCTTCCGGATTCATCGCCGAAGACGCAGTAATGCTGCCAGTCAATTCTCCCGGAGAAAAAACGACGGGACGATGGTGGTAATACTGCAATGCCGGCAACAGTCCCGAAGTCCCCAGGTCGGCTATATTCGGGATATATTCGCCTTGCGGACGTTCACCTTCGGCATGCAACACGATATTTTCCTGGAACGGAAAATTACCGAGAATATAGATCGAATCGATTAAATCTTCCGATAACCGAATTTGATCCAAAATCGTATTCACTTTGCCGGTTTTTTGCGCCTTCACGGCTGGATCTTCAAATCCGAGGTACGATTGGACGTAATCTCCGAGCTCATTGGACTGCAGGTAGCTCAGCATGGCGTTCATTTGGCTCAGGAAGGTCGTAACGTTCACGCTGACGGCATCCAGCAACTTCTCCTGCGAAGCTTCCTCAATCCCCCGATCGATTTTGCCCGCGCCGATAATCCCCATCGTCAACAATAAGAGCTGAGCGCATAACGATAACCCTACCGCCGATACAACGATACGTTTCCGATGCGTCCAATTCATGGCATTCCCAGCCGGGAGCGAAATTCATGGGGCGTGTTGCCTGTATGCTTGCGAAACAAATCAATGAAGTAGGCAGGCGTAGAGTACCCTACCATCTCGGATATTTCATACACTTTGTAAGAAGAATGCTGAAGAAGCTTGATCGCTTGCCGCATCCGACAGTCGGTTAAATAGTGAATATAATTAGTCCCCGTTACTTTGCGGAATAACGAGCTTAAATAATTCGCATTAAAATGGAGATGTTCCGCTACGTCCTGAAGCGTGATCGACCGTTCGTAGTTTTGATCAATATACCGTTTGACCGATTCGATAATGGCTTGGGCCGACTCCTCCTTGAGCGAAGTTTCCGGTCCCCGGCGCATCGAGTCGTTCTTAACCACTTCAGGCTGCGCCAGAAGAATCCGTTCCGCAATCGTAATTTGCTTCTGTGGGTTTGCGGTTAGAGACTGGTCGATCGTCCGGCAGGATAACCAGATTTGCGAAGCTTGGGCCACAACCGGACCAATGCCGGTCGATAGGGTCGACAGGATCAAGCCCCGGATGCGGTGAAAGCTTTCTGTAATCGCCGCCGCTTTCTCCGCTAGCATCGAAGGCTCCTCCCCAGGTCTCTTCAGAAGTTGCGAATTTGTGCAAAGTAAATAACACTTTCCCGTGCCAGAATCTATCCAATGGTAACCGTGAGATTCGCTGTCCCAGACTTCCGTGAAAATATTGTCCAGCGCAAACATAATTAAATCCCATTCGCGGTGCGAATAGTAATTCTCCTGCTCAAGTTTACGGTCAAGACGCATGATCATGACAGCATACCGCTCGCTTTCCAGCGTCATTTCTCCTTCTGAGCAGCCTTCCTCGATTTCATCCGGCGACAAGCTTTGAAACAGCATCTTTTGCATAAATCGCTGCCTCAGGAAATAAGCCGAGAGCTTCGCCTTCCGTTCCAGAGCCGTGTTTCTAACCTCGACAAGGCGCATCTCGTCCAATTCTTTTGTGATTCTCCTAAACGTCTGTTGAATGTCGCCATCGTTAACGGGCTTCAGCAAAAAGTCGGACACCCCTGATCGAATGCCTTGTTTGGCATAGGAAAAGTCATCGTGTCCGGTCAAAATGACCGTCTTAATGTAAGGGTACCTCCGGGCGACCTGTTGGATTAATTCCAGACCATCCATGAACGGCATTCGAATATCGGTCAGCAGGATATCCACGATTTCAACTTGAATACGCTGGTAAGCGATCAACCCATTCTCGCAGCAGCCTACGATTTGAATCCCCATCGACTCCCAATCCAGCGCTTCCAAGCCTTGGCGGATCTCGCTCTCATCGTCCACGATCAGCAGCTTATACATCGCAATCACTCCAAATCGTCGTCTGAATATATCCAAAGGCGGCGCCTCTCATAGGAAGCATCCGCCTTATGTTTCATGATTGCGCTTACAGAAATTTATTATAGTACGTGAATCATTGATTTGTCTTGGTATCAAAAATCCATTTCTATGCAGAAAAACTAGCGCCTTGATGGAGCACAGGCACTTCTACCTTGCACGTCAAACTCAGTTCCCGGACATAGTCGGCAAATTGCTGCGGGTCGGCATCGTTCTCCGCGAACATCCCGAAATGCATCGGAATCGCTCGTTTGGCTTCGGCCGTCTGTACCAGCAATGATGCGTCATACGCGTTCATATTGCCCCACTGACCATTGATCGGAACGAACGCCGCATCGGGACGAAGTCCGCGAACGGCATTCGCAACCTCTTCGGTCCATTCCGTATCGCCTGCTATATAGAGAGACAAACTCCGCCATTCCAGCACATACCCCACAGAATCATACGTACTGTCGTTACCGGAAGGATGATGGGCGGGAACGGCTGTGATCCGGACTCCGCCTATTGATTGCATCTGGCCGCGGTCCAGTTCTAGATACCGTTTTTCTGGAAGCCCCATCTCCCGATAATGACGCAAGCACGAAGACGGTCCGGCAATTCTCATGCCAGCCGATACTGCGCATTCGATCGTCTCGGGATCGAAATGGTCGGCGTGGTCATGCGTAATCGCCACAATATCGCCTGCAATCTCATCGGGAGACGACAACCGCAGGCAGATCCGGGTCAAACCAAGCTCGCGCTCGACTGCGTCGGACAGGTACGGATCGATCCAGATCGTTGCATCCCTTCCGAAGCGGAACACGAAGGAGCCTTGGCCCAGCCACATCCAGCGACAGTCGTCAGCCTCCGATTCAGCGGCGAGCCAGTCTTTGAGAGGACGAGTCGTTCCTTCCATCAAATGATCACCCGACTGGACAATCCGCCGTCTACCGTCAAGGCGGAACCGGTAATGTACGAAGCCTTGTCGCTAGCCAGAAAAACGACGCTGTTACCGATTTCCATCGGATCGGCAATACGCCGAAGCGGAATGTTGACCGCCATCTTGCCCATCCGATCCTCTTTTTCCTCATCCGTCAAATGCGCCATCTCCATATCCAGGCCTTTATTGCGCGTCCAACCGGGCAGCACGGCGTTCACCCGGATCCCGAATGGCGCATATTCTACGGCCATACTTCGGGTCATAGCCACTATGCCGCCTTTGGCAGCTGCATACGCGCCGAAATGGGCCGCGGAAAGCACGGAATGAATGGAAGAAATGTTGACGATGCTCCCTTGGTTACGCGCCATCATATGGGGCAGCACCTTTTTGCTCATCAGAAAATGTCCGCGCAGGTCCGTTGCTATGAACCGATCCCATTCATCGACCGAAACATCGATAATCGGTTTATAGAAATGGGTACCCACATTGTTAACCAGCACATCAATCGCGCCCCACATCTTCAAAGCCTCTTCAACCGTTCTGTCGGCGTCGCTTTCAACTGCGACATCCATCGGAACGTAAAGGCACGAGGCGCCATGCCCTAAGAGCGCTTGAGCCAGTCGGCTCCCTTCTTGCTCATCCCGATCCGCGATGACGACCCGCGCTTTCTCGCGAACGAAGCAGTTCACGATGCCTCTCCCTATGCTGGCCGCTCCGCCCGTTACCAAGACGACTTTGTTTTCCAGACTCATGACGATTCCTCCCTTCTCCCTTGTATGAGGTTTTATACGAAAGGCATTGGCCGCCAAGTGTTGGCCCTTTCGAATAAATCCCGCACCGCCTCATTCGGCTCGGTCAAATCGGTTGCCGGCCGATCGTTCAGCGTCATGCTCGGAATACCGCCCAGTTTCTCGTGAACGCGGATTCGAAGCTCCGATGCTTCATCGTGACCGTCGTTATTGCAGTATGCAATCAATTTGGTATGCCCCCGGTACAAAATATCGCAAACGCGGTAAGCATACTTTTCCAGTCCGGGTACGCTTTCACGATGGCTCTTGAACAGATGGAGCTGAGTGACGGCCTGATGCCGCATCGTCACTTCGTTTAACCCTTCTCCCCCGATAATCAGTCCCGGCCGAAGGCGAAGCAGATCGGAGAGAAGAAGCTGAATTCCCCGAATCGTCGTTCTCCCTTCCACCATGGAATTGAAAATGTTCGGAAGACCGTTCGTCTGATCCAGAAATACGCAGTCCGCGTCTTCTTCCTGCAAAATCCTCATGACCCGTTTCGTGATTTCGTTTCTCCAACGGGTTAATCCCGTGTGCGTATAGGAGAGCAGAACATCCTGCTCCGCATAACGTTCCAGCATCGGATGCTGAGGGCAGGTAGAGAAGCTGTTGTTGTCCGTGCCGGTATACCAAGCCATCAAGGCCATCGACTCCGCATCCCTGTATTGATAATCGCTGAACAATCGGAACAGCGGATGATTGGCCGATATGCTGAACACGTTGAAATGAAGCATCGTATGAAAGCCCAACTCTTTCGCTCTTCGCAAGAAAGGGCGCACGTCATCGTTAACTTCATAATTCGGATAATTTCGGTCATAGCCGTCCGTCCGCCAACCAGGAAAATGAATCAATGTTTTACTCGGATCGATTCTGGAAGCGATCGCATCCAATAGGCTGATATCGTTGTGGCACCAGGACAGCGCATACGTAATACTCTCCAGCCAGGAGGCTCTCTGTTCCCTGATATCCCGCAGCTTCCACGTGCGCTCCAGCCAGTCCGCGTAACGCTCCGCGCCTGCAAGCCAACCGTTAGGAGAAACTGAAAGCTTCCATGTATGGCCTCCGGCTTCTTTCTTGTCGTAAAAAGGAGCATTGTTTTCCGTTTCCAGACCAAGCCGTACGCTCTTCGTCTCCCGATCGAGATGCAGCGCCTTGTACCGATCTTCGGTATCCTCCGTCCATGCGTAGAAACAGATTCCCTCCTTGTTCTCGGCAAAAATAATGCCCGCCTCCCAGACATAGGGCCATGGCAAGCGTTCTTTCCGCAAGTATGGACAGTCTTGGCCGATACGCACTCCTTGGAAAGTAGGGATGATCAGTTCCGTATCGGCGATTAATCCGCCTAGATTCAGCCGCAGCGCTTTGAACCCCAGACGAGTCGTTACCGCGCAAGGAGTGACCCATATGTCCTCGTCATGCGTTTCCACCCGGATGTTGGCCTGTCCGGCCAAGCCATCCCATACCAGATCGACCGCCTGGTCGGTCAATTGTTCGGCCCTCGTCTCCCGGGAGCAATAGGTTTCTTCTTTATCATTGGCGTAGAGGAACGTCAGCAATGGAAGAGACTCCGCAAGCCATTCCTTGCCGTTGGCACGGAGAGAGACGATGCGGTCTCTTTCGATCTTCATAGTCAGCCGCGGTGTTTCGGCAATGACGGTTTCCCCGTCGATTCGGATAGGCAACGCGTTCACCTCACGATAGAATTTCCCGTTGCAGAACGGATCCCGCAACCTTAGCTGTAGTATAAATACGAGGCGCGCTTCTTGTCTTTATTCGCATGAGTCAACCTTTTACTCTTTGCGGACATTACAAGAGCATCTCCGGGCAACACGAAAACAGGCTTCGACCGGCAAAGTTCACCGCGGACGGAAGCCTGTTTTCGGACCATGCATATCTTCATTGCGTCATTGCCAGCTAGATCATCAAGTCTTCACGTAATGGCGTAAACGTCTCCAACAGAAGCGTATCCTCTAACGCCAATACGGAATGGAGAACGTTGCCCGGCACATGGACTTGTTCTCCTGCCGAGACTCGTACCGTTTGACCACCGATCGTCATCTGTATGGCACCCTGGACGACATAACCCAATTGTTCGTGCGGATGCGCATGCTCCGGCCCGATTCCGCCTTTCTCATATTCTACAAGCATGCTCATCATATGCAGTCCCGGTTGAAATACTTTGCGGCGAATCCGTTTATTCACGCGCTCCCACTCATTATACTTCTTCATTTCAAGCCTCCCATGCGATTTCATCTCCTAAATGCTATCCGATTGGACCGTGTTAGATCAATTCCGTTTTTTTCACTTATTTAAACGCAAAAAACCGCGATAATCTGCCGTATCAGGCATATCATCGCGGTAAGTCTGTTATTCTTTTCCCATTAAATTCCTGCGTTCTTGAACAGCGTGCTGATCGAGCCGCCTTCCATGATAATACGGGTCGCTTCAGCCAGCATCGGAGCGACGCTGATCACCTTAAAGCGCGAGGAGTGGTCGTTCGGCAGCGAGATAGAGTCGGTTACGACAACTTCCCGAATGCTCGGATGGTCAAGCCGCTGCAGAGCCGGACCGGAGAACAGCGGATGCGTTGCGCAGACGAACGGGTCTTCCGCGCCACGTTCCTTCAAACCTTCCACGACGTTCACGATCGTCGTGCCGGTGTCGATCATGTCTTCGATAATGATCGGCGTACAGCCCTCGACATCCCCGATGACGTGAGTGATGACCGATTCGTTGTGCGCTGGACGTTTCTTAATCATGATTGCAAACGAGCAGTCGAGCTGGTTGGCCAGCTTCTCCGCGGTCGACGCTCGTCCTGCATCAGGAGACACGACAACCGGATTGCGGATGTTCTTGGATTTCAAATAATCGCTGATGAGATCGAGAGCGGTCAAATGATCGACCGGGATGTTGAAGAAACCTTGGATAGCCGGGGCATGAAGATCAATCGTCACGATTCGATTCGCACCGACCGTCGTCAAGACGTCGGCGACGAGCTTCGCGGAGATCGGCTCACGAGGCGCTGCTTTACGTTCTTGGCGCGCGTAGCCGTAGTACGGAAGAACGATGTTGACCGTTCTGGCGGACGCCCGCTTGGCTGCGTCGATCATGACCAGCAACTCGACAAAGTGGTCATTGACTGGATGAGATAGCGACTGGACAAGGAAAACGTCGCAGTTACGGATCGTTTCCTCATAGTGAACGTACACTTCACCGCTTTTGAAACGGGAAAGCTTGATTTTCCCTAACGGCAACCCGAGATTTTCCGCAATTTTGCCTGCTAGTGCCGGATTGGATGATCCCGAAAAAATACGTAGCTTGCTGCTGTACATGTGCCCCTCCAAATTTAGCTTCAACACTGTCCGTGTCGAATACCGTCAGTCAACCTGCATTCCTAGGGCGTGTCTGCATACTCCGATGGGCGCAGATGTTGCCGAATTTTCGTTCCATGCAAGGCGCGATTGTGCAGGCGTACCGGAAGTACGTCAAACAATCGCAACGCAGCAGGGGGCGAAAAGGCGGTGAAAGATGCCCCTGAGTGGGTTTGCAGACACGTCCTAACATAGTCAACCTACATTATACATGTTTACGGGCGAAATTCAAAAAGGTTTCATCGTCCGTTTACGTTCTTCAAACGTCGCTAAGTGCGTAAAACCGACGTTTTTCAGCAACGTTCGCGCGTCTGCCCCTTTTTGTCCCACTTTGTCGGGATGATGGGCGTCAGAACCGAACGTAACAGGGATACCCAACTCCTGGGCCCGCTTCAGAATACGAGGCGCCGGGTACATCTCCTTGCAAGGCGCATAGAACCCTGCAGCGTTCAACTCGAAGGCGACATCGTGCTTCTTGATCGCCTGCAGCGCGGCTTCTTCCAGGTCGGATACGTCCTCTTCTGGAAGCGTCGGAGCGAATCGTTTGATTGCGTCCATATGGCCGATAAACTCGTAAAAGCCGGTCGCCGCCGCCTTCGCGATCGCGTCGTAATATTGCACGTACGCCTCCGTGACGTTGCGGCCTTCCCATTTGTTCGCCTGACGGAAATCCGTTACGTCCCAGCGACCGAGGAAATGAACGGAGCCGATAACATAATCCCAAGGATAATCGCGGACAATACGCTCGATTTTATCCTCGTAGCCCTCGACGTAGTCTCCTTCGAGTCCGACACGAACCGCAATTCGATCTTTGTACTTTTCTTTCAAAGAGAAGCACTCTTCGACATAACGGGGAAGTTCGTCCATCGGCATCGCAATGTCCGGATGCTCCTCCTGCGTCAAGTTAACGAGAGGCATATGGTCGGAGAGCCCGATCTGCTCCAAACCCTTGTCGATCGCGCTAAGAACGTATTCTTCCAACGTGCCGACAGCATGCCCGCAGCGGTAGTTGTGTGTATGGTAATCGATTGGCATGCCCGGCCCTTGCGTAACGCGGTTAACCTCCGTCATCTGAATCCCTCGCTTTAGTGACTGTTACGACATAACTGTTCGTTTATCCCTTGTCTTTTGCCGGATTACTGCGTCAGCTTCAACCTTGCGTAGCTCTGCTACGCGGCGGTTTCGCTTCCTTGTACTCCGACAAAATCCTACGGGATATCCTTCTCGTTATTTCGCAACAGTCCCTTAATCTTTCTTAACCGGCTTCCGATGCCGGAATTCAAGCTCCTGCAACACATCGTCGAACGGAATGCCTTGCTCCCGTAACAGTACCATCAAGTGGAAAATAAGATCGGCGGACTCGCAGCGGAGTTCGACCGTATCCCGCTTCATGGCGGCGATGATGACCTCGGCGGATTCCTCGCCGATCTTCTTGACGATTTTCTCGACGCCCTTCTCGAACAGATAAGTCGTATACGCGCCTTCCGGACGCTCCGCGTCGCGCTGCGCAATCGTCGCTTCCAGACGGCTCAGCGGCGAGAAGCGATCTTCAGGCTGCGCTTGCTGCGGATCGCCGACTTGCGACGATAAAGCATCGCCCGAGACGGAGCCTTCGCGATAGAAGCAGCTATAAGCGCCCGTGTGGCACGCCGGACCGTTCTGGCGCACTTTCACGAGAAGCGTATCGCCATCGCAGTCATAATGCAGCGAGACAATCTGCTGCGTGTGACCGCTCGTCGCGCCCTTATTCCACAGCTCGTTCCGGCTGCGGCTCCAGAACCACGTCTGACCGCTTTCTAGCGATAGACGCAAAGATTCTTCGTTCATATACGCAAGCATCAGCACTTCTTTGCTTACAGCGTCCTGCACGACAGCGGGCACGAGTCCGTCCGCGTTCCACGCAATTTGTCCGGCTAACGGGACGTTCGATTCGGATGGATTCATCTCACATTCACTCCTTGATCGCGCAGGGCCGACTTGACCTCTTGCACGGATAGTTCCTTATAATGAAAAATACTTGCCGCAAGCGCTGCATCGGCCAATCCATGCTCGAATGCATCGGCAAAATGCTGCGCCGTACCCGCTCCGCCGGATGCGATAACCGGAATGCCGACGGTACCCGATACAGCGCTCGTAAGCCGAATGTCAAAGCCGTCCTTCGTGCCGTCCGCGTCCATGCTCGTCAGCAAAATTTCTCCGGCGCCGAGCTGCTCGGCTTTCTTCGCCCATTCGACCGCGCGAATGCCCGCCGGATTGCGTCCGCCGTGCGTGTACACTTCCCATTCGCCCCATTCGGCATTGTACTTCGCGTCGATCGCAACGACGATACACTGCGCGCCGAACGTCCTCGAGCCCTCAGTAATCAACGCCGGATTGCGAATTGCCGCTGTATTGATGCCGATTTTGTCCGCGCCCGCCCGCAAGAGCCGTTTCATGTCCTCAACAGCAGAGATGCCGCCGCCTACGGTAAAAGGAATCGTAATCTCTCCAGCAGTTCGTCGGACGACTTCAACCATCGTTGCCCGTCCTTCGACCGATGCCGAGATGTCGAGGAATACGAGTTCGTCCGCCCCTTCGCGGTCGTACAATGCCGCCAGTTCCACAGGGTCGCCGGCATCGCGCAAGTTCACGAAGTTAACGCCTTTTACGACTCGGCCGTCTTTGACGTCAAGGCACGGAATGATTCTTTTGGCCAACATGATGCGTTCCTCCTTTCGAATTTGATAAACACTCTATCTGGATCGCGACGTATCGCAGTAATCTACGACTTCCCTATAGGGCAACGCCCCGCCGAAAATATCAAGTGCGCTACCAATCGTAATGTCCAGATGGCCCCCGGTCAGCTCGCGGAACCGCTCCAAGTCCGCGATCGAACGCGCACCGCCCGCATACGTAGCCGGAATGCGCGACCACTCGGCAAGCTGGGAGGCAAGTTTCTCCTGAACGCCCTCGCGTTTCCCTTCGACGTCAACCGCATGAATGAGAAACTCGTCGCAATAGTTCTCGAGTTCCCGGATTGTCGCCTCATTTACTTCGAGGTCGCTGAACGTCGTCCACTGATTCGTGACGACGTACCATTTGCCATCCCTCTCTTTACAGCTCAGATCGAGCACAAGCTTGTCGCGCCCGACTTCCGAGACGATACGGCGCAAGTTGTCCATGTGCAATTGCCCATCCCGGAAAACATACGACGTTACAATAACGTGTGAAGCGCCTTCGCGCAAGTAGTCGGCCGCATTGTCCGCCGTTATGCCGCCGCCGATCTGCAAGCCGCCGGGATACGCCCGAAGAGCGGACAGCGCCGCCTCGCGGTTGCCGCCGCCGAGCATAATGATATGTCCGCCGGTCAACCCGTCCTCCTTGTACAACGAAGCATAATAATCGGCGCCTCGCTCGGAAACGAAGTTTTCCACTACTTTCGATGCATCCGCCTGCAGCGTCTCCCCGACGATCTGCTTCACTTTGCCTTGGTGAATATCGATGCAAGGTCTGAACTGCAATCCACTCAGTCCTTCTTTGAGAGGAAGTTCAAAAAGTCCGCTGCTGAAAACCTAACTTTTTGAACGCTCAATTTATTTTTAAAAGCTTAAGAACTATGCACTGTCAGATCGGCAAATTTACGAAGCAAAGTCATGCCGAGCTCGCCGCTTTTCTCCGGATGGAATTGCATGCCGTACAGCGAACCTCTGCCAACGATCGCCGTCACCGGTTGATGGTAATCCGTCACCGCAAGTAAATCCGACTCATTTGCTGGCAACGCATGGTAGGAATGAACGAAGTAAACGTGCCCCGGCTTAACACCGTTAAACAACGGAATCGACTGCTTAAACGTCAGCTCGTTCCAGCCCATATGCGGAACTTTGTAGTCCCCTTGGAACCGGACGACACGTCCCGGCAGCAAATCCAGCCCTTGATGCAGGCCGTGTTCCTCGCTTTCCGTGAACAACAACTGCATACCCAGGCAGATGCCGAGCAGCGGCTTGCCGGTCGCGGCAAAAGCTTTGACGACATCGCTAAGTCCCGTCTCCCTCAAGTTCGCCATCGCATCGCCGAAAGCGCCGACGCCGGGAAGAATCGCTCCTCCCGCTGACATGATCAGCGCCGGATCGGAAGTGACAACAGCCTCTCGCCCAAGTCGCTCTATCGCTTTGCTGACGCTGTGCAGGTTCCCCATGCCGTAGTCGATAATTGCGATCACTTACAGCACCCCTTTTGTGGAAGGCACGCCTTTCACACGCGGATCGATCGTTGTCGCTTCGTCCAAAGCGCGACCGAGCGCTTTGAACACCGCTTCGATCATATGGTGCGTATTGCGTCCATAGTGGACGATGACGTGCAACGTAATGCGCGCTTCGAGCGCCAATTTCCACAGAAACTCATGAACGAGTTCAACCGTGAAGCTGCCGACCGTCGCCGACGGAAAATCCCCGCGAATCTCGAAGTGCGGACGGTTGCTAATATCGACAACGACTTGCGCAAGCGCTTCGTCCATCGGTACGAACACGCTGGCGTAACGTTTAATGCCCGCCTTGTCGCCGAGCGCTTCCCGAAGTACTTGCCCGAGGCAAATGCCAATATCTTCGACCGTATGGTGATCGTCGATATCTACGTCTCCGCGCGCCTCGACTTTCAGATCAAACTGCCCGTGCTTCGCGAACAAGTCGAGCATATGGTTCAGAAAAGGAACATCAGTCTCGAGGCTCACTTCACCGGAGCCGTCTACGCCTAGCGCGAGCTGAATGTCGGTCTCGTTCGTCTTGCGGGATACGGCCGAGCTGCGGCCTGCTTTTGTCTGTTCGGTCATGGGTTCTCCCAACCTTCCAATCTGATTTCCACTGCTCGGGCGTGGCCTTCCAGCCCTTCGTGGCGGGCGAGCGTCGCGATACCCGCGGCGTCTCTATACAATGCGTTCTTGCTGTATCGGATCAAGCTGGATTTCTTCAAAAAATCGTCCACATTCAGTGGCGATGAGAAACGGGCGGTGCCATTCGTCGGCAAAATATGGTTCGGCCCCGCGAAGTAATCTCCGACCGGCTCGGAGCTATACGGGCCTAAGAAAATCGCGCCCGCCGTCTCAATGCGGCCCAGCAGCTCCATCGGATCTTCCGTCATCACTTCGAGATGTTCCGGCGCCAGCTTGTTTATAACGTCCAGCCCTTCGTCCAGGCTGTCCACAACGAGAATCGCGCCATGCTGCGCAAGCGACTCGCGCGCGATCGCCTCGCGCGGCAGCGTCGCTACCTGCCGCTCCAATTCCGCCGCGACCGCGTCGGCAAGCTGCTGCGACGGCGTCACAAGCACCGCCGACGCCATCTCGTCGTGCTCCGCTTGCGACAGCATATCCGCGGCGATATACCGCGGATCGGCGCTCTCGTCCGCTAGCACGGCGATTTCACTCGGCCCCGCGATGCTGTCGATGTCGACCGCGCCGTACACGGCGCGTTTCGCCAGCGCGACATAAATGTTGCCGGGCCCGCAAATTTTATCGACGGCTGGAATACTCGCCGTCCCATAAGCAAGCGCCGCTACCGCCTGCGCACCGCCGACTCTGTACATCTCCGTCACGCCCGCTTCCGCGGCCGCCACTAGGATGTACGGATCAATGCCTTCCTTACCGCCCGTTGAAGGCGGCGTCACCATGACGATCTCCGGCACGCCGGCAACTTTCGCCGGAAGCACGTTCATCAGCACGGAAGAAGGATAAGCAGCTTTCCCTCCGGGAACATACAAGCCTACCCGTTTCAGTGGCCGCACAACCATGCCGAGCATCGTACCGTCAGGCTGCACATCGACCCATGTGTTCCGCTTCTGCTTCTCGTGAAACGCGCGTATATTCGCCGCGGCACGGCGCAGCGCGTCCAGAAAATCCGGTTCCACTTGTGCGTATGCACCCTGGATTTCCTCTTGCGTCACGCGCAGGCGATCCGGCGTCAGCGCTACTTTATCGAAATCGGCCGTGAACTTAAGCAGCGCCTCGTCCCCTTCCGCCCGGACGCCCGCCACGATTCGCTCAACCGCTGCGTTCTGCTCCGGAGAACCGTACTCGTTCTCCCGCTCCAGCTTGAAGTTGCTCGCTTTTCCTCTGTACATGCGCTTCCCTCCCGCCTTATTTTCATGTCCTTAACTTTTAGTATCCTTAAACCTCTAAACTCCGCTTGAGATGATCGCGTTTAATCTATCGCACAGCGATTGAATCGAGACATTCTTCATCCGATAGCTCACGCGGTTGGCAATCAATCGGCTCGTTACCTGGAACAGCGTCTCACGCTCCACAAGCCCGTTTTCCTGCAACGTCTTTCCCGTTTCCACCATGTCCACGATCCGGTCCGCAAGACCGATCAGCGGCGCCAGCTCGATCGAGCCGTTCAGCTTGATCACTTCGACCTGCTGCCCTTGCTCACGGAAGTATTGCGAAGCAACACGCGGATATTTGGTCGCCACCCGCGGGTGGATGACCGGTTTCCAATCCGGCAAGCCGATAACCGACATGCGGCATTTGGCAATGCCAAGATCGAGCAGTTCGTAAACGTCTTTGTTCTCCTCCATCAGCACGTCCTTGCCAACGATGCCGATATCGGCGACACCGTATTCGACGTAGGTTGGAACGTCCACCGGCTTCGCCATAATGAACTCCATGTTCGCCTCAGGAACCGGAATGATCAGCTTGCGCGAATCGTCGAAGTCCTCGGGAATAGGCAGTCCCGCTTGGCGGAACAGCTTGCTTGCCTGTTTATAAATGCGCCCTTTAGGCATGGCGACTTTTAATACGCCGTTATCCGTCATGACGATCTTTCCTCCCCCCGACAGTCTCCAAACCATAAGCGCGGCCGTTATATACAAATTCGCCGTTGGCCACGCTGTCTTCGAACGCGCCCGCTCTCAGCTCCCGCTTCTCTTCTGCTGTCACCAGTTTCGTAACAACAACGCCGCCTTGCGACCTCAGCTCAGCCGCTCTTTGCATCGCGGCATTTCGTTCGCCGCTCTCATACACAATAAGTACGCGTTTCTCTTCTTCCGCCGCTTCGCCGACCACATCCAGAATGCGCGTTGTTTTCAGCGCGAACCCTGTCGCAGCCGCAGGACGGCCGAATTGCGCGAGCAAGTTGTCATAACGGCCCCCGCTGACAACCGGGAAACCCAACTGCGAAGCGTAGCCTTCGAATGTCATTCCCGTATAATACGAAAAGTCTCCGATCATCGTCAGATCGATCAGCACATGTTCCTGCAAGCCGTAAGCTTCAAGCGCATCCCACACTTCGCACAGATGCCGGATCGCGGTCCGCGCATCTTCGTTCGCGCTAAGCTCCAGCGCTTGCGCACATACGTCTTTGCCGCCCCGCAGCCGCAAAATATGCTCCAGCTCGCGCTTCCAGGCTTCGTCAATCGCCAGTTCCCGGATCGCATCGCGGTAGCCGACATGGTCCCGCTGCAACAGGCATGCCTTCAGTGCCTCCTGCGCTTCCGCCAACTCTGGCAACGTTTCCCGGAACAACCCGTTCAAGAAACCGACGTGACCCATCGCAATCTTGAACGAAGGCACGCCTGCCGCCTGCAACGAAGCAATCGCTAATGCGATCACTTCCGCATCCGCTTCCGGGGAAGCGTCGCCGACAAGCTCGAGACCCGTCTGGTAAAATTCCGCCTCGCGCCCGCCTTCCTCTTCGAATGCCCTGAACACATTGCCGTGATAGCTAAGCCGAATCGGGAAAGGCTCATCTTTCAACAGCGAACCGACCACGCGCGCGATCGGCGCCGTCATATCGGAACGAAGTACAATCGTTGTCCCCCGTTGATTCAGCAGCTTAAATAATTTCTGATCCGAAGTGGCGCTCGCCACCCCGACCGTGTCGTAATATTCGATCGTCGGCGTCATGATCTGTTCGTAGCCCCAGCGGCGCATGCACGCAAGAACGTCCCTTTCGATGCGGCGCAGCTTGGAAACCGCATGCGGCAAATAATCTTTAACGCCGGTCGGCTTCTCGAACACTTTCGGTTTCGTCATCGTCGTAACCTCGTTTCTACAAGTCGTTCTATGTAAGTAATGCCGTTAACTATTGTCTTTAACGCTTTAAAGTGCTACCAAGTTACCATGCTGCCAAAATAAAGGTTTAACGGTATACTATCATGCCGCCTTTGCCTCGTCAATTACAAAGAATCCCGGCACCTCCGAAGAAGTACCGGGAATCCCGTCGCTGCTACATGACAGGTTAAGTGTATTCGACGTTCGCGATTGCTTTAAGCGTCCCCCGCACGATCATGAATGCTTCACCGTTCGTAAGCTTCGCTTGGTTTTTAATACCCTTAATGAAGTCATTTGTGATGATTTCGCGGTCAATTATCACTTGAAGAGCCGTTTCCGGCGTTGCTTCCAGGCCCGCGCTTAGGGCAATGATATATGCGGCTTGTTTAAGCGATAAAGGCTTTTCCTTCGGTAACTCTTTGAGCGCCATTGAAAACTTGTTCGGAAATGCTTCCGGAAACATTCTGTGGAACGCCTGCACTGTATTGTACAACCTTAACGGATTAGAAGGTCCGTCCAGATCCCACTTATCGTTCCCATAACCCCCGACCGCAGCTCCTAGACTCGTTACCGCCAATAGCCCCGAAAAGTACTTATGCTTCGCGTAGCTTGGCTTCGGGAACTTGACCATTCTAAGATCCATGCCTTGCTTTGTCAGCCGCTTACGCAGCTCCGCAATACCGGATTGCGACTTGGATAATTCACGGAAACTCATTTTGTAGTCTTTCGCCAGTTTAACCGCCGCACCGGCAGCCTGCCCTGTTGCCATCCCAAGCGGGATCACCCGCGCGCTACCGTGCGGAAGCGTATTGAAGCTCGCTGCCCTTCCGACGACGAGCAATCCATCGATTCGCTGAGGCACAAGCGAGCGAAACGGTACGCCGTACTGCTCAGGAATCATGACAATTGCTCCGGAATACGCATGAGTAAAGCTTTGGATATCGACTTCATAAGAACCGTAAGCGATCGCGTCCCAGAAATCGCGGTTGTTCATCAAATCAGCCATCGTGAGCCGGTATTCGCCCAGCATATGGCGAGATTCCCTAACGTATAGCTCCGGCGCCGTTCCCGCGTATTGCAGCGTCGCGAATTCCTTGTATTTCTTCTTCAAGTAATCGACGATCCGCGGCGCTTCTTTCTGTCCAATCTTGATCCCTTCTTGCAAAGAAGCCGGATCGAGGGGATTGATGTCATAAATCTGCATCGTATTGATCAGCATCGTCCCGTCTTCCTGCCGCCCGATATTTAAGCTGCGAATTTTGACCCGGGTCGGATCGGACGACACGTATTCTTTCGCATCTCCGTAGCCCCAGATCGACATCCCGTCCGAACCGCCGCCACCGGGACTT
This sequence comes from Cohnella soli, assembly GCF_042655525.1. NCBI lineage: Bacteria > Bacillati > Bacillota > Bacilli > Caryophanales > Paenibacillaceae > Cohnella > Cohnella soli. The sequence continues at coordinate 18,134 of NZ_JBHSMI010000002.1, read as the reverse complement.
CTGTGCTGCTTCAGCTTCTGCCAAGCTTTGTCGTCCACGCCTTTTAATTTGAACACGAGCGTTACGGCCATTCTCGATACCGGATCTCCGATATCTTCCCGTCCCATCGTGAACGGAACGCCGGCCGCCGCCATCACATCGCCGTCCTGGGTTGCGTCGATGACTGCCCCGGCTCGGACAGTCTGAGCTGTACCGTTTGCGGAGACGATTTGCATACCGACAACTTTGTTCGCTTCCATCATCGGCTGCATCGATCGTACATTCATCAATACGTCGATGTTTTTCTCATTGCGAACCATCTGAGCGAAAGCGTTGGCCGCCCGCCGAACGTCAAACGATGTGCCCCCGATCAGGTTGTACCACTCTTGGAACAAACCACCGTTCAAATAACGTGCCGGAAATTCCCTGCTGATCTTCGGCGATTTGTTCAGATCAATCGAATTGAGCCAACCGAGCGTCATCAGCCCGCCCAACACGTTACGAGGCCTGTTCTCGACAAGCAGTACTTTCAGGCCGTTGCGAGCTGCCGAGATGGCAGCCATAACGCCTTCCGGGTCAGTTCCCGCCACGATAACATCATAGCTCGGTTTAACCACGGTGGCGCTGACGACCGTCTGTGTCTGGAACGTCTTCGCCGCATCGGCGGTCGCCTGGGGAATAAATAAGAGCAACGAACATACGAGCATCGCGTTAATCCATGCTGTAACCGTGCGAGACCTAGCCTGCAAGAAAGACACCTCTCAATCAGTGCAAATGAATCGACTACTCCGTAGCTCTCGGCAACGAGCGAACATATTGATCCGACAATTTCTCCAGCCCGAGTACATAATCGTAATCTTTGCGGTATTTGCTGAAATCCGCTACCGGCAACAACGTCTTCAGATCGGTCGCTTTGCCGTCCTCGAAACCTTTGCCGGGCAGGAACAAAATGTCGTTGTTGATAAAAGAGCCCGTCGGCATATAATAACGCATTCCGATCGTATTTTGTTCCACATTAAACAAATCATGTCCAAAAACGGTGTACCCTTCGTCTTTCAATGATACGCCAAGCAGGTTGGCTATCGTCGGCATAATGTCGACTTGTCCGCCGACAACTTCGCGAACACTTCCTTTTTGCCCCGGTACATGGACGAAAAACGGAACGTTAAATCGGCTTACCCGTTCGTCATATTTGATTCCAAGCTCATCGCTAACCCAGCTCGGGTCGTTGTCTTTCGGCTGCAGTCCGAAGTGGTCTCCGTAGAGCACCAGAATCGTATTGTCCCACATTCCGTTGTCTTTTAAGCCTTGAATCAATTGGCCGATCGCGTAATCGGTGTAATTAAGCGCCGTCAAATAATCGCCGAGCTGCGTGCCTTCGATCGACTTCGGCAGATTAAGCTTGCGCAGATCTTTCGGAATTTTGAACGGATGGTGGCTGGAAGCTGTTACGAATTGTGCATAGAACGGCTGATTCTCGTCTTTGAGCGCCTTCAGCTTCTCGATGCCAACCCGATAAAGCTCGACGTCCGAAGCGCCGAATCCGTTGAAGTGATCATCCGTGAAACTCGGTTTATCGTAATATTTGGTAAACCCGAGTGCCGGGTACATTTGATTTCTGTTCCAGAACGTAACGTCGTTGACATGAAACGTGTTGGAGACATAGCCGTACTTGCCCAGCAGCCTTGGCGAGCTCGGAATGATGCGATCTCCATACCCAGAAGACATCGCCTCAACCCCTGTCGGGTAGATGGACGTATTGGACATGAACTCCGCATCCGCCGTATTGCCTTGTCCGATCTGCTGGAAGAAGTGCGGGAAGTAGAACTCGCTGGTCGCGAGCTCGTTCAACACCGGAGTAACCTCTTGACCGTTCACCTTCAGGTGGACCGCAAAGTTCTGGAAAGCTTCCATTTGAACGACGATGACGTTTTTCCCTTTCGCGACACCGAACATCGCCGCCGGAGATGTTTTGTCAGCATCTTTCGGTCCAGCGACGCCTTCTTGTTCTTGCTGCAGCTGCTCGACGTTAGAGACGATCGTTTCTTTATCGATTGCTCCCGCGCCTTCGCTAACCTTAATCGCTGCGGTGATCTGGTAGTTCAAGAAACCGAGATTCTCGGACAGGACAAGCTCATTGGCAATATGTTTGTCCGTCTTGATATAGAATCCGCATAACACGACGCTTACGGCCAATACGATGGCAACTTGCCAGCGTTTGGCGATCTGCGCAGCGCATGGAAAGCTCCCGTTCTTATATCTCTTATATAAGAAAAATAAGAGAATAATTGGCAAGTCGATAAATAACAAATAGTTCGTTCCTTCGATTGAGGCGCGAACGCTGTCTCCCACTTGGCCGACTTGACCGGCACCGTTTAACGCCGTATAGATCGGCACGGTGCTGTAATAATTGAAATAGACCGTCGAAGCGAAAAGCATAATCGAGATGACGAAGTTCACGATTCCGAACACGAGTGCTTTCCATCTCGCGGACGTCACGATTTCGCATAAACAAGTAACGGCCAACACGGCGACAACGTCCGAACGCAAACCTTCTAATTTAACATTTTCGTAGATGAAACTACGAAAAAGCACCATCTTCAGCAATAACAGCACGAACGTCGAAATAAACAGTAAACCCCTCTGTCCTTTCAGGACGGAAGTCGATTGCATCGGTTCTGCTCCTTTGGTATAGCCCTCAAGCTAATTTTGTTAACGTCAAATAAACTGTAGATTATCTAAACATTAACGCAATTAACTATACTCCATTTCACAGATCCTTTAAAGGATTTCCTCCGACCCTCGCGCCCGGAGCGACATCCTTATGCACGACGGAGCCCGCGGCCACAACGGCGCCGTCGCCGATTGTGACCCCGGGCAGAATGGTGACGTTCGCGCCGATCATGACGTTTGATCCGATTCGGATATCCCCCAACCGATATTCCTTGATCAAGTACTCATGCGTAAGCATCGTCGTATTGTATCCAATAATTGAGTTATCTCCCACAGTTATTCGCTCGGGGAAAAACACGTCAACCATGACCATAAGAGCAAACGCTGTATGTTTTCCAACTTTCATGCCGAGAACGCGTCGGTAAATCCAATTTTTTACCGGTAAGCTGGGGCAATACCTGGAGATTTGAATGAAGATGAAGTTACGCACCGCTTTGAACCTCGACACCGTACGGTACATCTGCCAAAGCGCATTCGGCCCTTCTACCGGGTACCGCTCCACGTTCCTCAAGCTTCGATGACCTCGATTCCGCACAAGATGAGCAGGTCTTCCATTCCGTAGAGCATGTGCTCCGCTCCGGCTTCGAATAAGTTGTCCGCGCCTTTCAGCGACCAGGCCACGCCGACCGGTACCGCGCCTGCCGCAGTGGCGGACTTCATGTCCACAGAGCTGTCTCCGACCATCAGCGTTTGACCGGGAGCGGCGCCGAGCGCTTCGATCGCCTTGGCGACAGGCTCGGGATGCGGCTTTGCATGAGTCACGTCATCCAGTGTTACGATCGTGTCCATGTACTTCAGCAAACCTAACAGTTCAAGCGCCCGCAGAGTTGTTGAACGCATCTTCGTCGTTACAATGCCAAGCTTCAGTCCCGCCCCGTGCAAACGAGAGACGACATCCGCTACGCCGGGGAACAGAGAGACCATCTCGTCGTGTTTAAGATGGTTGTACTCCCGGTACGCTTGCGTAAGCGTCGCCACGTCCTGTCTGCCGGAGAACTGCTGCAGTTGTAATGTCAGCGGCTGCCCCATGCTCGGAATAATATGTTCGCGACCGAATGTCACAGGTACGACACCCTTTAAAGCATAGAAAAACGACTGGATAATCAGTTCATTCGTATCGATAATCGTGCCGTCAAGATCAAACAGGACGGTCGTGATGTTCCTCTTGTTTGTCGTCATTGCTTGTTGTCCCCGTTTCATCTTGCGGAATAGCGGAAGGCACTGTCGATGTCGCCGATACGGTCGCGCTAGATTTGGTGTTTACGATGGGATCTTTGTATCTCGCTTTCGCGTAGCCCAACCGGCGGCGAACGATGATTGCCGCAACGCAGAAGACGACGAGCAGGAGCGCCAGAAGCTGAGACACCCGGATGTTGCCTTCGGCAGGGTTCATATATCCTTGCTCGAACACGGCGGTCATCGGGCTCCACAGCGCGTCAAGGAAGGATTGCAGCCATGACGGGCCTTTGAACAACAAGCTGTCCGTACGCAGAGCTTCGATAAAGAATCGGCCGATCGAATACCAGATGAAATACGAGAACAGCAATTCGCCCACGCGAAGGAAATCGCGGCGACGAATAATAAATAAAATGACGAGACCGACCAGGCTCCATAACGATTCGTACAGAAACGTCGGATGATGGTAGACCCCTCTAACATTCATTTGGTCTACGATAAACGAAGGAATATGCAGCTTATCGCTAAGAAACGATTTTTCAACCTCTCCGCCGTAAGCTTCCTGGTTAACAAAGTTGCCCCAACGCCCGATCATTTGTCCGATCAGTAAGGAAGGCGCGCAAATATCGGCCACTCTCAGGAAGCTGTAGCCTTTGCGACGTATGTAGATGAAACCGCAGATGAAAGCGCCGATCAATGCTCCGTAGATCGCAATGCCGCCGTTCCATACTTCGAACAGCTCATTCAGATGGTTTTTGTAGTACCCCCATTTGAAAGCGACGTAGTACAACCTAGCGGCGATAATCGCCGAAGGTACTCCGAAGAGCAGGAGATCGAGGAAGAAATCCGCGTTGATACCGAAACGTTTGCCTTCCTGAATAGCAAGAAACAATCCAGCCAAAGCGCCAAGTCCTAAGATGATGCCGTACCAGTGCACCGTTAACGGCCCTATCGAGATCGCGACAGGATCCAAAAGCATCGTAAACATGGTCGTCCTCCAATGGATAATGATCTATTCATGCGAGTTCAAATAGTTCGATGTTCAGCACCGAGAAGGTTGAAAGAAGCTAGGGAATGAGGATCGGAGCGTAGGCAAACCTACGTGAGAACCGGAAGTCCCGGCTGAATTCAAGATTCGACGCCGAATCCACTTCATGATTCACTTCGTGATCAACATCGGACTTTTTGAACTACCTCTATTCGTAATCGTCTTCGGAGATTGCCTCGGTCAGCTTGTTCGTAAATTGGAGCGCGGCATTGTAGCCCATGTTCTTCAGTCTGTAGTTCATTGCCGCCACTTCGAGAATAACCGCCAAGTTACGCCCAGGGCGTACAGGTATCGTTAGCAGCGGTACTTCCGTCTCGATGATTTTGGTTTTCTCTTCGTCCAAGCCGAGACGGTCGTATTGCTTGTCCTGCTGCCAGTTCTCAAGCTTAACGACAAGACTGATGCTCGTCGAATTGCGAACCGCGCCCGCACCGAAGAGCGTCATCACGTTTAGAATACCCAAGCCGCGAATCTCGAGCAAATGCCGAATCAGATCGGGAGCCGTACCATACAGGTGATTGTCGGACGTCTGGCGAATTTCAACCGCGTCGTCCGCGATGAGCCGATGCCCGCGCTTTACCAGTTCCAACGCCGTCTCGCTCTTACCGATACCGCTGCCTCCGGTTATCAGCATACCGACACCATAGACGTCAACGAGAACGCCGTGGATTGTGGCCGTAGGCGCCAGCTTCTTCTCGAGGAAGTTCGTAATCCGGGATAGCAAAATCGTCGTCGCAACCGCGCTTCTAAGAACGGGCAAATGCCGCTCGTTCGCAACCTCGATCAATTCGGCGGGTGTCTCCTGTCCGCGCGTTACGATAATACATGGCGTTTCTTCGTGACAAAGGCCTTCCATGCGATCGCGTCGTTCCTCCGACGTCAAAGTCTCAAGAAACGCTAGCTCCGTACGGCCAAGAATTTGCACACGTTCCGAAGGATAATAATTGAAATATCCGGCCATCTCGAGGCCCGGTCTGTTCAGATCGTCCGTAACAATTTTGCGTTTCAAGCCATCTTCGCCCGCGACGATCTCAAGATGAAATTGCTGCACGAGCTCAGATACTCTCACTTTTTTGGCCATCCATCGCACAGCTCCTTTGAAAGGTAATTCAAAAAGTCTGCTTTTGATCACGCAGTGATTCGGGAAGAATAATCGGCATCCAACCTTCTCGGTGCTGAAAACCGAACTTTTTGAATACAATTTACTTTTTTCCTATTTTATCATCGTATCGAAAATAACGGGACAAAGCAATCCAATTGGATAATTGGCTGCAACAATAATATGAGCTAATCAGGAGCTGACGGACCACCTTGTGCCCTGCTGTGTACGAAATTTCGCACAAACACCCTCTGACGGACTACCTCATGCCCCGCTTTATACGAAATTTCGCACTGAAATGCACGGCGTAGAAAAAGGCGACACCTGCTCCAAAAATCCAGAGCAAATGTCGCCTCTCATATATTTCTTTTCAAGAAGCCCTTTCTTGCAAACCGGAAGCGGACCGCGGACTGGAGAAACGCCTAAACATCTTCGTCAGCCCTCCAAAACGAAACTGATCCGCCCCGACCGCGATCAGCAGCACGGTCCCCCGCGCAACATCTTGCCAGTAGGAAGATACATTCATAATGGTGAGTCCGTTGTTTACTGTACCCAAGATCAGCACGCCGAGGAACGTTCCGACCATCGTGCCTTTGCCCCCCACCAAGCTGCAGCCGCCCAGAATGACGGCCGCGATAACGCTGAGTTCGATTCCGGTAGCTGCTTGCGGCGCGCCGGCGGCCAGTTGGGAAGTCAGCACGAGCCCCGCGAAGGAAGAAAAAACGCCCGCCAATACGTAGATCCGCATTTGCAGGTTCACGACCTTGATGCCCGCGAGACGGCTCGCTTCCGGATTGCCGCCGATGGAATAAACCATGCGGCCGAAGATCGAGTATTTCAGTACGATGTACGCGAAGATAAATAACAACAGCAAAATGATAAGCGGGTAGGGGACGGACAGACTGAATATTTCCACGCGCCCGCGGCCCAACTGGCCGAAGCCGGCATCCGGCATGCTGTTCGTCAGCCCTCCGCTGAGGACGAACGCCAAACCTCGGAAAATGGACATCGTCCCGAGCGTCGTGATCAAGGAATTGATTTTAAGCTTGGTAATGAGGAACCCGTTAATCAGTCCTGCCGCAATCCCGATCATCATGCCGCAGCTGACCGCAAGCCAAACCGGTGCGCCGTGACCGTAGATTTGCACGGTAGATACGCCAGTCAATGCGACCACTGACGCAACAGAGAGGTCAATCCCTCCGGAAATAATAACGAACGTCATGGCAATCGCAATAATGCCGAGAACGGAAGCGTTGTTCAGAATGTTGATGAAGTTCCCCGTCGTAAAGAAATAGGGAGAGCTCATCCCGAAAAAAATAATTAAAGCCAAATAGAGTACAAACAAACCGGTTCCGTTCGGCAGCGGAATTTTTTTCATGAAACTCCTACCCCCATTGCGCTTGCAAGTAATTTTTCTTTCGTAATGCCATCGGCCCGAATGTTCGACACGACTTCTCCGTTCCGTATGACCACGACTCGGTCAGCAATGGCTTGCAGCTCTGCCATGTCCGAGGAGGCTACGATGATGGACAGTCCGTTATTGCGCATTTCGTCGAGGAACCGGTAAATATCGGCTCTCGAACCGATATCGACGCCCATCGTCGGCTCGTTAAGGATCAAAACTTGCGCGCCGCGGTCCAGCCACCGGGAAAGAATAACCTTCTGCTGGTTGCCTCCGCTCAAATACCTAACTTCCCGTTCAATGCCTCCGGACAGCTTGATTGCAAGCTTCTGTACCCATTCGTTAACCGATTGTGTCTCTGCCGAGTCTTTCATGAATCCTAATCGAACGTAATTCCGTATGTTCGCGAGCGTAAGATTGTTTTTCACGCTCATGTCCAGAATCAGCCCGGACACCTTACGATCTGCCGCGACATAAGCGATCCCCGCCTTCATGGCTTGATGGGGTGCGTTGAAACGCCTTGGTTTGCCGTCCAATACGACCTGCCCTCCATCAGCCGGAGCGGCTCCGAAGATCGCCTTCGTCACGTCATTTATACCAGATCCCAACAGGCCGTAGAGCCCCAGGATTTCTCCTTTGTGAAGGTCGAACGACACGTCCCTGATCGAGCCTTCCTTGCTGAGCTTCACGACATTCAGAAAGGCTGGACCGAAGCTCCTTTCCTTGCGAGCCAGGTTCTGGTTCACCTCGCGTCCCACCATGAGCCGCACGATCTCGGAAGGTGAGAATTCGGATACCGGTCCGTAACCGACTCTTCTTCCGTCTTGCATCACCATGACGAGGTCGGCGATTTCTGCGATCTCCTCGAGCCGGTGAGAAATGTAAATAACGGAAACTCCTTTTTCCTTTAATTGGCGGATGACCTTGAATAGATTTTTCGTTTCGTTGGAAGTTAAAGCTGCCGTCGGTTCATCCATGACCAGGATTTTCGCTTCCGTGGAGAAAGCCTTGGCGATTTCCACTAGCTGCTTCTCCGCAATATTCAAATCCGCCACCCTCGCGTACGGATCTATATTCGCGTTCAATAATCCGAGCACTTCGCGAGTGCGGCTTTCCGCCGTCTTCCAATCGAAAAAAGCCCCCCACTTCCTAGGGAAGCTGCCAAGAAGCACATTCTCGATGACCGTCGTATCCTTGACGTAATTCAGCTCCTGATAAATGACGCGAATTCCCCTGCTCACTGCTTGCCTCGGGGAATCAATGACGACAATGCCACCGTCGATCGCAATTTCCCCGCTTTCCAAGGAGTAGTCGCCGTTCAGAATTTTCATTAACGTAGACTTGCCGGCCCCGTTCTCTCCTAGCAAAGCAAGCACGTTGCCCGCCGGAACCTCCAGATCGACGCCGTACAGCACTTGGTTTCCCGAGAATGACTTGTTAATGTCTTTCATTTGCAATCTGTATGCCGGATTGCTCATTTCCTCGTCCCCCTTTCCGTATACACACGCCCGTCCCGCTTCGACGGGACAGGCGTGCCGGCGCCGCGTTTAACCGTTCGGATAGAACTGCTTCATGTTGTCTTTCGTGATAAATTCATGCTTCATGAAGATGGAAGCCGGAACCGGCTTGCCTTCGATCAAGTCGAGAATCGCAGGGATCAAGTATTCTCCGTACTTTTCGGGGAAATAGGCGGTAGTGCCGACTACAGGCGTGCCTTCCCTCATGATTTCCGGACGACCATTGGCATCCGCACCTTGCGATCCGATGAGAGCGTCGGATTCGCGACCTGCGGCCTGTAGAGCATTGACCGCTCCGCGGGAAACATCGTCGTTAATCGTGACAATCCCCATCTTCTGGCCTTTCGGAATGGTCTGAAGCACGTCGTTCATCACGCGGCGGGCTTCTTCGAGCGTGTTTTTAGAATCCAGATGGAGAACTTTCTCTTCCGGGATTTTGCCGATGATTTTTTCCACCCCGTCTCGGGCACCCTGCATGCGGGCCGCCGGGATCGGACCTGATTGCGGAAGTTCCAGCATGATGAACTTATCGATGCTGCCGCCGAACTTATCCTTGATGGCGTTACCGAGCGCTTCCCCCGTCAGGGAACCCGCTTTGTAATTATCCGCTCCGAAGAAAGTGGCTCCGGGCATCGGAATATCGATGGCGATAACCGGAATGTTCGCCGCGCGGAATTTGTCCATAATGACGTTGCCGAACTTCTCGTCTATTTGAAACTCGATGACGCCGTCGACCTGCTGGGTAATGAAATTTTCCGCATTGGAGAGGGCGGTGGCGCCATCGAGCTTGTTGTCGGCCAGCACAAGCTTGACGCCTTTTTCCTTGGCCACGCGTTCGATTCCTTTGCGAACGTCAACCGGAAACGCAACATCTTCGGTCAGGTTGGCAAAGCCAATCTTATAGGTCTTTTTCGGCGAAGTGTCACCTGCTGAACCGCTTGCCTGGGCTGTGTCAGACGACTGACTGTTGTTGCTTTTGTCGGAACAAGCGGCGAATACCGTCGTTAACATCAGAAGTATGACGGCGAGAACAGCTCTTTTGCTTCCCTGCATCTTCATCGGTGAAACCTCTCCCTTTTATACATTTCATATTGATTGCGCTTACAAGGCTTATTTTAGTGGTGGATCCGCTTTCTAAATAGTGGGCTATTGGTTGGATTTATACCGATTCCATGGGGATTATTTAGGGCATCACATGTAAAATGCAACAAAGCCGCTTCACCCCGTCGGGGGCTAGCGGCTAAATTGCTTTATTTTTACTTATCGCGCAGGATATACTGTCCGACGTTATTCTTATCGATAAAGACATGGTTCGTAAACAGATACGGAGGAACAGGCTGGCCCTTGAGCATCATTAACGCTGCCGGAATCAGCTTCTCGCCGTACTTCTCCGGAAAATAAGCCGTGCTCCCCACCAGCGTAGCATTATCTTTGTACAGTTCCTTAAGGAAAGGTTCCGTTCCGTTCTGACCTACGATGAGCGAGTCGCCGGCTCTACCGGCATCCTGTACAGCTTTAAGGCTTCCGAGTGCGGTGTCGTCGTTCATATTCACGAAAGCGAGCTTCAGCCCCGGCGAAAGTTTCTTCAGCTCTTCCTCCACCAGCCGCTTCGACTCGTCAAACGTGCTTTTGCTGTCCAAATGAAGGACCCGGTCCTCAGGTACCGCTCCGATAATAGATTCCAATCCGTCCCGCTGCCCCTGCATTCTTGCGGCCGGAATCGGTCCGGCTTGGGGAAGTTCGAGCATAAACAATCGATCGAGCTTTCCTTGCCACTTGCTCTTGATCGCGTTGCCCAAAGCCGTTCCCGCCATGTATCCCGCCCGGTAGTTGTCCGCTCCGAAGAAAATGGCTCCAGGCATCGGAATGTCAATCGCGATGACGGGGATGCCGGCCAGTCGAAGTCGGTCCATGATGATATTGCCGTACCTTTCGTCTATTTGGAACTCGATCACCAGATCAACGCCCTCTGTCATGAACCGTTCTGCATTGCGAAGCGCCGTCGCCCCATCCAACCGATTGTCGGCCGTTACAAGTTCTATGCCGTGTTTTTTGGCTTCTTGCTCGATCGACTGTTTCACTTGCTGCGGAAACTGTACATCGTTCGTAAAGTTGGCAAAACCGATCTTGATCCGCCGACCTTCATCGGGTGCCGGAGATGAAACGGGAGTGGATGGAGAAGAACCGGTACCCGACGCCAGCCTCCCCAACAGGTACATGGCGGAGAGAACGGCGGCTAGCGCAAGTACCGCCGCAATCCACACCACGCGAGTTTGCTTTTTCAAAGCCGTCCCTCCCATATGCCTGCATATCAGAATGGCGTATTTCTATACTCGCTTGGAAGCATCCCCGTTTGTTCCTTGAATACTTCGGTAAAATACCGTCCAGTCTGAAATCCGGTCATTTGGGCGACTTCGTATATTTTCAAATGCACTTTCTTCAGAAGCTCCTTCGCCTTTTCCAGGCGCACGATCATGAGAAAATCGCTGAAAGAAAGACCTGTTTCCTTTTTGAATAACACGCTGAAATAGCTCGGATTTAAATAGACATGCCCCGCGACCTCCCGGATGCCGAGCGCTTGCCGGTAATTGTCCAATATGTATTTTACCGCCTCCTGGATCGCAAACGACTCGATCGAAGTGGACAAAGGAAACGCTAACGCATCCTTATTTTCCGCCTGCGTTTTACCGGCTGTCATGGCCATTTGCCGCTTCGCGCGGCCAATAACTTCGCGAAGATCGTCGATTTCCACAGGCTTCAACAAATAGTCGAAAACGGAAGCCCGGATACCGTTCCTTGCATATTCGAAATCGGCATAACCCGTGAGCAGAACGACAAACGTATTCGGGCTGACCTCGGCAAGCTCCTGGGTAAACGAAATACCGTCCATTTTGGGCATCCGGATGTCAGTAAACACCAGGTCCGGCTTCAACTGCCCGTTCTTCTGGAGCGCATCCACGCCGTTGCGTGCTTCGCCGACAACCGTGCAGGAAGCATCCAGCTTACTTAGCAGCTTGGATAAGCCCAAACGAACGGTAGGCTCGTCGTCTACGATCATAATTCGTAAATTGTCGGTCTCCTTCATCGCGTTATGCTCCTTTGGTGATAGACGTTTCTTCCGGTATGTAGAGGGTCACCTTCGTGCCGCGGCCTGGCTCGCTTTCAATCCTCATATCTCCGGACGGTCCGAACACCAGCTTGATCCGGTCGTACACGTTGCGAAGACCGATACCCGTCCCGGTTTCGGAATCGGGATTAGGTTTGAAAATCGTATCGACTTGTTCCCTGCTCATGCCTGTCCCGTTATCTTCGATTTCGAGTCTATAATAGTTCTTATCCTTATACCCCCGGATTTGGAGAACGCCTTGGTCTTCCAATCCCTCGATACCATGAAGAACGGCGTTCTCGACTACCGGCTGTAGCAGAAGCTTCGGGATGCGGATCTGTCGCACTTCGTCTTCAACATGACACGAAATGGTCAGCTTGTCGCTGAAACGTGTTTTCTGTATCGACAAGTAACGGGTCACTTGTTCAATTTCGTCCATCAACGGCACGAGACCGTTGTGGTCGTCCTTCCCGATCGTATAACGCAAAATTTTGGACAGGTCAACGATTAAGTTTGAGATCTCATCTTCGTCCTTGAGGATCAACAGCCATCGGATCGTATCCAAAGTATTGTACAGGAAGTGCGGATTGATCTGGGCTTGCAACGCCTTTTTTTCAGCTTGGTTTTTCAGCAGTTGCGCTTGGTACACCTTTTCGATCCACTCATTTAGTTCGTTCACCATCTTTTGATAGTTCCGGCTAAGCTCGTTCATCTCCAAGTTGGAAGTGCGGACCGGGGAGAAGGACATTTTCCCCCTCCTCGCTTCCCTCATTTCCATGACGAGATTAATAACCGGACCGGATATCGTTTTGGCGAGCAGAATGGACAGGAGCAGCGTCATGATGACGCCTCCGATACCGGCGATAATAAAGTTCCGGCGAATGTTTAGTAACGGATCCACAACTTCTGAATAAGGGATCTGGTAGACCAGCTTCCAGTTAGTGAGGCTTAGCGTCTGGTAGTTCAGTAGGAAGGAGCCGCCGTCAACCTTGCGGATGAAGCTTCCATTCTTACTGCCGGAGAGGGATTGATAAATCTCGAGCTTCTTCGCTTCGTCGGGCTCATTGTCCGAGCTGGATAACACCTGTCCCTTCTGGTCGAACAGATCAATCGTGCTGCCTTGTGACAACTGAAAATCCTTCACCATAATGTTGATGAGAGCGGGACTGATATAAACTACCAAATAGCCGATTCGTTTCGTATCGTAAGAACCCTCGATTGGAGTAACCGCCATGATAGACGGAAGATCGCTCGATTGGAACACGTCCTGATACCCGATCCAGGTCAATTTGCCGTTATTGCGATCCACCTCTCCGAGTTGCTGTTCCGTGAGCAGCTTGTCGATCGACTGTCCAAGAAAAGGGTACAAAATGTTTTGCTGATGGTACACTTCGGCATATTGAACATACGGGCTTTGCAGGTTGAGATTGGTGACCGCTTCCCGGACCTGGGCCAACACCTCGTTACTAGGAGATCCTCCTTCAAGCGCCCGCTGAATCCGCGTATCCCTGGACACGACCTGCGTCAATCTTTCGATTTCGTTAAGAGAGCTCTCTAACCGTCCCAGCGCTTGACGGATCGTTTCGTTCGCGTAACGGCTTGTTGTCTTCTGGATAATTTTTTGGACCTGAATATAAGAAAACGCGCCTGTCGTTCCTACAATAAACAGAATGACGGCAAGCATCCCCCAGAAAATGTGGGTCTGAATGCTTCTACTCTGCAAAAAAGATCTGAACATTCAGTCCCCCGCTTTCGAAACGGCTTTGCCCGGGCGCACCTATTGTTGTAAGCGTATTCGGAAATATTCTCCTCCAAAAGGTCGATCTCCTGCAACGCGATACTCTATTGAAATAATTTAGTCTATATGATAAAAAATTGCTTCTTATGTATGTCAAAAAAGCCGTCCGGCCAAGGGCCGAACGGCTTTTATCTCAAAGATTAGTTCTCGAAAATGTTTTGTTCCGTGTCTTTGTCGAAAACATGGATTTTGTTCATGTCGATCGCCAATTTCACGTTTTGGTTCTCGCGAAGACCGGAACGTCCGTCTACGCGCGCGATAACGTTATCTTTACCCAGACCGTTCAAGTAAAGGAACATTTCGTGACCAAGGTTCTCGGAAACTTCGATTGTCGCGTTTACGACACTGTTCGGAGAAGCTTCGATGAATACTGGCTCTTCGTGAAGATCTTCAGGGCGAACGCCCATGATAATCTCACGGCCGATATAGCCTTTGCCACGAAGTGCTTTCGCTTTGCCTTCAGGAACTTCAACGTTAAAGCCCGTTGCGCGGAAACGTACGGAGCCGCCTTCTTCCACGAGTTGACCCGTGATGAAGTTCATCGCAGGAGCGCCGATGAAGCCGGCAACGAACAGGTTGACCGGGTGGTTGTAAAGAACGTCCGGCGTAGCGGCTTGTTGAATGAAACCGTCTTTCATAACAACGATACGGTCGCCCATCGTCATTGCTTCTGTTTGGTCATGTGTTACGTAGATGCAAGTCGTCTCAAGACGCTTCATCAATTTAGAGATGTTAGCGCGCATTTGCGTACGCAGTTTAGCATCCAAGTTGGAAAGCGGTTCGTCCATCAAGAATACTTGCGGTTCACGAACGATTGCGCGGCCCAAAGCGACACGTTGGCGTTGACCGCCGGATAGAGCTTTAGGCTTACGATCGAGCAAGTGCTCGATTTCGAGCGTGCGAGCCGCTTCGCGTACGCGGCGATCGATTTCGTCCTTGCGGAATTTACGCAATTTCAAACCGAAAGCCATGTTTTGGTACACGTTCATATGTGGATACAAAGCGTACGATTGGAATACCATCGCGATATCGCGGTCTTTCGGAGCGACATCGTTCACAACGCGATCGCCGATATACAGCTTGCCTTCGGAAATTTCTTCGAGACCTGCGATCATACGCAAAGTCGTCGATTTACCGCAACCGGATGGACCAACGAGTACGAGAAATTCTTTGTCTTGAATGTCGAGGTTAAAGTCGGTAACCGATGCTTTGTCGGTACCTGCATATTTTTTATACACTTTTTCTAAACGAACGCCTGCCATGTACATTTCCCCCTAAACTTCGTTTGAAGGTACGTGATTATCTTAACCCACACTACGGTCAAATGACTATGCACAAAGCATACAAAAAATTCATTTCCTTTTCGTGACTTTGTACAATAGCAATAGGATCCGGACCAAAACCGCGTCGTTAAAGGAACGAACGTCCAAGCCAGCCTCGTGTTTTATTTTATCGAGACGGTATAGTAAGGTGTTGCGATGAATATACAGTTTCTTCGCCGTTTCGCTGACATTGCAGTCCATCGAGAAAAACGCGTCCAGCGTGGACACCGTTTCCGAGTCGGTAAATAAGTCAGGCCGTCCCATCATTTCTTCCACAAAACGCGATCTCACCTGCTCGGGAATGCCGCTTAGCAATCTTTCCAGGTGAACGAGCCACGGAAGATGGATCTGCATGCCAAGATGGAACTTGCGCCCGAGGAAAATCGTTTCTCGAAGGGTCCCGACAATACGCACGACGCTTTCCGCCGGCACGATCGGCTCTCCGACCGCGACATGGCATTCTCCGCCCCACTCGCCAGTCAACAACTGGTGAAGCCCCTCCGCTAACGTTGCAAGAATTTCTTTTGTTTCTTCATGACCAAGCACTTCGTCGTTATCCGTATCCGCTTCGGTCAACACTCGGTCACTGCTTAGAATGAGCCACTCATGCTCCCTAAGCGGGATGAGCAGCGTGTCGTCGGTCAGAAACGGACGCACTGTTTTCTCAAGCTCGACATACGTCGGCTCCTTATCTTCAACCTGCTCGCAATGGAGAAGAAAAGGCACCATGCCGTCAAACAGCCGATTGCGCAGTTCCATTCTATCTGGTAGTTCTGCTCTCCACTCTCCGGCAGTGACCGATTGTTGAATCCACTCGCCCAATCTGCGCGCTTGCCGCTCCAAGTCGGAGCCAACTCCCGCCGTAGGCTTAACCCCGCCTTGCTGAACCGCCCACCCGAGCAATTGTCTCTCCAAAGGGGTCAGTGTCGCAGAGATGGACAAGCATTGCAACTCAGCCCCGTCAACACGCACGACCATCAAACACGAATTTTCGGTTTGCGTCGCGTCGCCTGTCTCCGGGTGTTTTCTGCCGCCTTCGTTCTCCCACTCTTCCCCCGTCATCTTCTTTAACGTGACGGGAGCGTTCAACAGCTCGCTCAGTTGCTGCAGCTTCGTTTTGTTCATTCGGAAGCCCCTGTCCGCATTATAATGGCGATATATGCGTCATTGTACCACATCTAGCGCACCTAAGGGACTTCATGACCGCTTCAACGGACTACAAGCAAGACTACGATTGACAAAAGCGAGAACACAGCTGCGATCAAATAGAGGAACGAAACCGTTTGAACTTGCGTCAGTCCCCATTTCATTAGACTATGATGCGTATGTAGATTATCCGCCCGATGCAGACCTTTGCCTTCCAACAATCTGCGTGTGAAAACGATGACCGTATCCATAATCGGCACGCCGAGCGCCAATAGAGGTACCGCCAGAGAAAGCAACGTCGCTCCTTTTAACGTCCCGTCTATCGCCGTCACCGCCAGCGTGTAACCGAGAAATGTCGCCCCGGCGTCTCCCATAAAGATGCGTGCCGGATGAAAGTTGTACGCCAGAAAGGCGAGGCATGAGCCCGCTAACGCTACCGCCGCCAGCGCGGTTTGGTTATGGTTGAAAATGAGCGAAGCCGCAAACAGCGTCATCGAAGCGATCACCGTTACACCGGAAGCGAGGCCGTCGATGCCATCTATGAAATTCAGCATGTTGATGAGAGCGAACACCCAGATTAAAGTCACCGCTGCCGATACGGCGGGAGTAAATAATATCATCGCGGAGGAAGACGGAGAAGAGACGCCTTGAATGCCAATGCCTTGCCAGACAGGAACGAGCGATACGGCTATGTATGCGATCAGCCTCGGCCATACGGGAAAATCGCGTCTGCGTGACTTGAAGCCATCATCGACAAGTCCCACGAGCACGAGCGCTATGCCCCCGATTGTTAAAGTACGAAACAATGCGGGGTGTCCCATGAACACGAAAGATGTCGCAATCACACCCGCGAAGATTGCCACACCTCCGAACAGCGGAATGGGCTCGTCGTGAATTTTGCGTTTCGTCGGACGGTCGACAAATCCCGCACGAAGAGCGATGCGACGTACGAGAGGCACGAGCAGCATAACGACCGTAAAGGCAAACGTGAGCGCGTATAAGTAGATCATCGGTCTTCCTCCGCGAATGCAATTTGATCTTAACATGCCCAGAAACGACAAAAAAACAGACGCTCTCGCATCTGTTTTGATTGTTTGGCAATGGTGAGCCATGAAGGACTCGAACCTTCGACACCCTGATTAAAAGTCAGGTGCTCTACCAACTGAGCTAATGGCTCGAAAATGGTGGAGGATGATGGATTCGAACCACCGAACCGTGAGGAAGAGATTTACAGTCTCCCGCGTTTGGCCACTTCGCTAATCCTCCATGATATGAAGCCGGTACTACGACCGGGAAATACAAATGGTGGCTCGAGACGGAATCGAACCGCCGACACGAGGATTTTCAGTCCTCTGCTCTACCAGCTGAGCTATCGAGCCGTAAATCTTAAGTAAAATAATGGCGGAGCCGACGGGATTCGAACCCGCGGTCTCCTGCGTGACAGGCAGGCATGTTAGGCCACTACACCACGGCTCCGCATTATGATGGTGGAGGCTGAGGGGATCGAACCCCCGACCCTCTGCTTGTAAGGCAGATGCTCTCCCGGCTGAGCTAAGCCTCCATGGAAGAGAAAGAAATCTTGGTAGCGGCGAAGGGACTCGAACCCCCGACCCTCCGGGTATGAACCGAATGCTCTAGCCAGCTGAGCTACACCGCCACATGGGAAACAAACCAAGGCCTTGCGCCTTGAAAACTGGAAGCGAAACAAAGCGTTTTATGAAGAAGTATCCGGCGTTTACTTGTGTGAAACTGTTGTAGGATAAGCCCTCGACCGATTAGTACTCGTCAGCTCCACACATTGCTGCGCT
>NZ_JBHSMI010000001.1:0-110549 GCF_042655525.1 Cohnella soli | reverse complement strand
TTAAATGCTTTGTCAAACTTCTTCCGTTGCCCCATAGAAATTCCCTCCACCTTTTATTATAGAGGGTTTCTCTGTGTCCATCTATTCGGGGCAAGATCAAGGCGAACAACGCAGACAGCGCGAGTAACGCCGGTAACGCAAGCAACACGAGCAGTGCAAGCGGCGGGGCAGCAGCAGGAGACTCCGACTCGAAGGAACTGACTGTCTACACGGCTCTCGAGGACGACATCATCCAGGAGTATCTGAAAACATACAAGGAAAAGTATCCGGACGTAAAATTGAACATCGTGCGCGATTCGACAGGCGTCATTACGGCGAAGCTGCTAGCGGAGAAGGACAACCCTCAAGCGGACGTCGTCTGGGGCGTAGCGGCAACGAGCTTGCTCGTACTCGACCAGGACAACCTGCTTGAGCCGTACGCACCGGTCGGTGTAGATCGCATTCAGCCGCTGTTCAAAGACACGAACGAGATTCCTCACTGGGTCGGTATCGACGCATGGGAAACGGCGTTCGTCGTGAACAAGGCGGAGATGGAGAAGCGCAAGCTCGCGATTCCTCAATCTTACGCAGACCTGATCAAACCGGAATACAAAGGCTTAATCACGATGCCGAATCCGGCTTCGTCCGGAACGGGTTTCCTGACTGTATCGGGTCTGATTCAACTGGAAGGCGCGGATAAAGCCTGGTCTTACATGGATCAGCTGAACGACAACATTGCCATGTACGTGCACTCCGGTTCGAAGCCAGCGAAGCTGGCCGGTACAGGCGAATATCCGATCGGCATCTCCTTCGGCTATCGCGGCATTCAGGAAGCGAAGAAGGGCGCCCCGGTTGAAGTGGTGTTCCCGACAGAAGGTTCCGGTTACGACGTAGAAGCGAACGCACTCATGAAGAAAGCATCGATCAAGACGGCAGCCAAGGAGTTCCTGGACTGGGCGATTACGGACGATGTCATGAAGGAATACAACAAGAACTATGCGATCATCGCCGTGAAGAACGAAAGCGGTGCGATCCCGGAAGGTTATAAGAAAGACCCGATGTCCCAATTGATTCCGAAAAACGATCTGATCGACGCGGCCAAAAACCGCGAAAGCATTCTCGCCGAGTGGTCCAAGCGTTACGACAGCAAGAGCGAACCTAAATCTTAATCGGCAGCGGCGCAAGCCGCGTCCGTCCGCCGCGCCAAGGGGTATTCGACCTTCGGTGCGGCGGATTTATCCCATTCTCGCGGAGGAGATTCTGTATGCAATCCTACTTATCGATCCAAGGCGTTACCAAGACGTTCGGAGCTTTCACGGCGCTTAACCGGGTCTCGCTCGATATTCGCAAAAACGAATTCGTATGTTTGCTCGGCCCAAGCGGCTGCGGAAAGACGACGTTGCTTCGGATCGTCGCAGGATTGGAGCAGCCGACCTCGGGCGCCATTCTCGTGAACGGCAAAGACATTACGAAATTGCCGCCGGCCAAGCGCAATTTCGGCATGGTTTTCCAATCGTACGCATTGTTCCCGAACTTGACGGCGAGGCAGAATATCGCCTATGGCTTGAAGGGCAAAGGCTACAGCCGCTCGGAGATACGCGAGAAGACGGAGGCGGCGATCGCGCAAGTCGACTTGGCGCATGTGGCGGACCGTTATCCGTCGCACTTGTCCGGCGGACAGCAGCAACGCGTCGCGCTTGCACGGGCTGTCGTGCTCGAACCGGATTTTCTGTTGCTCGATGAGCCGCTGTCGGCGCTCGACGCCAAAGTGCGCAACCGGCTTCGCCGCGAGTTGAGAGAACTCCAAGAATCGCTTGGCATTACGACGATTATGGTAACCCACGATCAGGAAGAAGCTTTGACGATGTCCGATCGGATCGTCGTCATGAACCGTGCGGAGATCATGCAGATCGGCACGCCTACGGAAGTGTATGAGAAGCCGAACAGCCCGTTCGTGGCGGACTTCGTCGGGGCGATCAACTTCCTGCATGACCGCGATCCGGAGGCGTGTCTTGCCGTCAGGCCGGAGAATGTCACCATTTCCTCGCCAGGAGAAGGCTGGCCAGCTGTCATCCAAGACATTGAGTTCCGCGGAGCGTTCTACCGACTGACGCTGAAAACGGAAAACGGGGCTGGCGAAAGCCAGATGATTACCGTGGACGTCTCTGCGCAAATGTCGCACCAGTTGCAGCTTGCGAAGAATGCGAACGTGTCGCTCGCGTTACCCAGAGAGAATATGCTGAGCTTCGCCAAAGGGGCGGTGGTCTAAATGGCGACCGTTCTGCGACTGGCTTACCGCTCCATCCATCGCCGTTTGACCGCCGCTGACGTCATGCAACGCGTACTGATCGTACTGGCGGTATTGGCATTGTTCGGTGCGCTGCTTCTTCCGTTGTTGTTTTTGTTCGCCAAGGCGTTCCAAAATCGGGCGGGAGAGTACATCGGCTTCGATAATTTCGTTCACTACTTCAGCACCTCTTCGATGCTTCGGTCGCTGACGAATACGTTGTTCGTCTCCACGACGACGACCGTTATCTCCGTCGTACTCGCTTTTCTGTACGCGTACGGCATCATTAGAACATCTATGTCGGGCAAACGCTTTTTCAAATCCATCGCGCTTCTGCCCCTCTTCGCTCCGACGATGATGCACGCGCTGTCGCTGACGTATTTGTTCGGCAATCAAGGGCTTGTCACCCAAGGTTTCTTCGGAACCTTGCCGTTCGGAGTCAACATTCACTTGTACGGCGCTGTCGGTATCGTCATATCGGAAGTGATTTATACTTTTCCGCAGGCGTATATGATTCTCCTGACTGTCCTCGCCATTACGGATTATCGGCTGTATGAAGCTTCGCATTCGCTCGGCGCGTCCAAGTGGCGGACATTCTACTCGGTGACGCTGCCAACGGTGCGGTACGGTCTCATCAGCGCGGCTTTCGTCTGTTTCACGGCCAGCTTCATCGACTTCGGGGCTCCGCAATCGATCGGCGGCCAATATTCCGTGCTCGCGACGGACATTTACAAGCAAGTCATCGGTCAGCAAAATATGCCCATGGGCGCTACGGTCGGCATCCTGCTGACGATTCCGGCTATCTTCGCTTTTATCGTGGACCGATTCGTCGAGCGCAAGCAGCGGGCGACGCTGACGGCGAAGTCGACCGCTTATCAGATCAAACCCGGCACGGCTCGGGATCGCGCTTACTTCGTATTCTGTTCCGTTATTGCGGCATGCTTGTTGATTCCGATGCTAACAATCGTATATGCGTCTCTCGTAAAAACTTGGCCGTATAACCTGGGGCTCAGCTTGCGGCATTACGACTTCACCGACGTGGCGGCTGGCGGCATGGGGCCGTTCAAAGTCAGTCTTCAAGTGGCGGCGCTGACCGCAGTCGTCGGCACGGTCGTTACGTTCGTATTCGCCTATTTGATCGAAAAAGGCCGCGGCTTCGAACGAGTACGCCAAATCGGGCAGTTTCTGTCCGTGCTTCCGATGGCGCTTCCCGGCATGGCGCTCGGTCTGGCCTATATTTTCTTCTTCAACAAACCGGACAACCCGCTCAACTTCATGTATGGGACGATTGCGATTCTCGTTCTTGTTAATGTGGTCCACTTCTATTCGGTTCCGTTCATTACGGCGACCGCGTCTCTCAAGAAGCTGGATAAGGAAATCGAAGCCGTATCCGAGTCGATGAACGTGCCGTTTTATCGGACGTTCCTGGCCGTGACTGTACCGATGTCGCTGCCGGCGATTCTCGAGATTGCGATGTATTATTTTGTGAATGCAATGGTTACGATCTCCGCCGTTGTATTCCTGTACGCGCCCAACCTCAAGCCGGCGGCCGTGTCCATCGTTAACATGGACGACGCGGGGGATGTTGCTGCTGCGGCGGCGATGTCGGTGCTTGTCGTTGCCGCGAACCTCGTCGTTCGTTTCTTGTACGAAGCGCTCGTCAGAGGCGTCCGCAAACGGACGCAGATGTGGTACGGTGCTGCTCGGGATTAGGAGAATAATGCTGCAAGCGAGGCGGATAGCCAACCAGTGGCCCTTGACGGTATAATTAACTATAAATTTGGGGACTGTTGGAAGGAGTTTTCAGCTTGTCACTCGTAGGCGAGGAACGTAAAGCGATTATTCTCGATCAGCTCAATCAGGAAGGGCAAGTGAAAACCTTCGATCTGGTTAAACGGCTGGGCGTGTCCTCCGAGACGATCCGCAGGTATTTGGAGGAGCTCGAGGAAGAGAATCGGTTGAAGCGCGTATACGGCGGGGCCGTCAAAATCAACCTGGGCGGAGAAGAGCCGTCCTATCTCAAGCGGGAAGTACTGTTTGCTGACGAGAAGCAGCGTATAGGCAAGAAGGCGGCTACTCTTGTCGAGGATAACGATGTTATTTTTATCGATGACGGTACGACGCCGCTGCAGATGATTCAATTCTTGATGAACAAGAGCCACCTGACGGTGCTCACGATATCAATACCGGCGATGCACCAACTGGTCGAATACAAGAACAAGGACTTGTTCTCCGGCGAGATTTATTTTATCGGGGGCAAGGTCAACGCGACGCATTCCCGGGTGACCGGCTCGATCGCCGAGAAAATGGTGTCGTTGTTCCATGTAGATAAGGCATTTATCTCGATCGACGGCATCGTGCTGAACAAGGGCATCACCTCCATCGACGCGGAGCGGGGGCAACTGCTGGCCCGGGTGATCGAGAATGCCAATCAGACGATTGTCGTGACGGATAGCTCGAAGATCGGCTCGACGCAGTTGTACCGGATCGCCGGCTGGCGAGAAGTCGACATCGTCATCAGCGAGGTTCCGTTGCCGAAGGGCTGGAGCCAGTTGCTGGATGAGCACGGCGTTGAATGGGTGCTCGCGGAGTAGGCGGAAGTTGGTGGTGGGCGATGCGGCCGGCGATAGATCGACTGAGTGTTAGATCGGTTCGTGGGTAGCCGGCTTGTGCGAAAGAACGTCGACGCGCGTCAGTGTGCGGTTTGAGAGGGCTCATCCCTAGTAGCGGGGATGGGTTTTTTGCTGTTCGCGGACGGGGGACAGGGAGGAGTGTGGCGGCTTTTGCGGAGAATAGCCGGGAAAAACCGGGCTACGGAGCGCGGATTGAGGCTTTTGCGGAGAATAGCCGGGAAAAACCGGGCTATGGAGCGCGGATTGAGGCTTTTGTGGAGAATAGCCGGGAAAAATCCGGCTACAGAGAACGGATATTGGCTTTTGCGTAGAATCACCGTGAAGAATCGGATTACAGGGCGCGGGGAGGCATGCACAAGCCTAGCGAGGTGCTGCTTGAGCTATTCTGGGAAAGAGATAGGAAAACCCGCTTAATTTCTCATTGACACTGATAATCATTATCACTTAAAATCAGTAATTGAAAATGATTATCAATATCAGGAGGCTGTCCCATGTCGCTCAAAAAACATATCCATGGCATTTTAGCTGTATCCCTATTCGCATCAGCGGCGCTCTTCGCGCCTGCCGCCTTGAATCCGACGGCTGCCGCTGCACCGGCTATCAAAGTCACTTTGGACGGTAAGACGCTGTCGATGGACACCGCTCCGCAAATCGTGAACAACCGACTGCTCGTCCCGTACAGCAGCGTGATCACCGCGATCGGCGGTACGGTCGATTGGAACGCGGCAACGAAAAAAGTGACGGCTAAGAAAGACGGCGTAACGGTTACATATACGGTCGGTTCGAAAACGGCAACGGTTGGCTCGGAGAAAGTAACGTTGGAAGCAGCGCCGGTTACTGTTAACAACAGAACGCTCGTGCCGCTGCGTTTTCTCGCAGAATCGTTCGGCATGTGGGTGAAGTGGAACAACACGACCAAACAGCTCGCCGTATCGACGACGCTGACCGTGCAGACGAAGACCGGTCCGCTTACGCTGAAGAAGAAGCCGACGCGTATCGTGACGCTGTCCTCTTCCGACACGGAGATCATCTCCGCGCTCGGCGGCAACGTCGTCGGTCGTTCCACCGCGATCGGCAAAGTGTACCCGGCATCCGCCGCCTCGATCCCGGAAGTCGGCAGCGCGCACGGCATCAACTTCGAGAAGCTGGCGGCGCTGAAGCCGGATCTCGTCATCGGCAGTCCCGCGCTGCAGGACAGCAAAGCGACGATCGAGAAACTCGGCGCGAAGATGCTGTTTAACTCGCACAATCTATACTCCGAGATCCAGAACTCCATTCGTCTCTATGGCCAAGTACTTGGCAAGGAAGAAGAAGCCGCCAAGCTGCTCGCCCAGATGGATGCGAAGATCCGCATCGCCGAGCAGACGAAGCTGCAGACGAAACCGAAGGCGATCATCCTGTATGGGGCACCGGGAAGTTTCGTTGTCGCGCTTCCAACGAGTTATCCGGGCAACTTCCTGGAACTTGCGGGCGGTGTGAACGCCGGCGCAGCGTTTCCTAAGAACGATCAAATGCCGCAATACGCCGACCTTAGCATGGAACGGATCGTCGCCGCGAATCCGGACGCGATCTTTCTGATCGCTCACGGTGATCCAGCCGAAATCAAAGCAAGCTTCAAGAAAGAACTGGAGTCGAACGCCGCATGGAAGAACTTGACCGCGGTCAAGAACGACAACTTCGAAGTGCTGGACAGCGAGCTGTTCGCCGCCAACCCAGGCTTGCGCGCGCCGGACGCGGTACTGAGCTTAAACAAACTGCTGCGGCAGGTGAAATAACAGCATGAACGATCCGAGAAAGCCGAAGCGGGTGCTTCTGATCGGAGTGCTGCTGGCCTTGCTGGCCATCGCGATCTTGCTAGGGCTGATGATCGGCGCGGTGCCGCTCTCGGCGAAGGAGGTATGGACGGCTCTGTTCTCCGGAACGGAGTCGGAAGCCCGCCAGATTGTATGGAATTTGCGATTTCCGCGCGTGCTGATCGGCTTGCTCGTCGGGATGAGTCTGGCGGTCGCCGGTTCATTCATGCAGGGAGTATTCCGCAATCCGCTTGCGGATCCGGGCATTATCGGCGTATCTTCAGGCGCCGGACTGGCGGCGGTAGCGGTCATGATTTTGTTTCCCCAACATATCGCGTATTTGCCGCCGGTCGCTTTCCTCGGAGCGTTGTTCGCGACGGGTGTCGTTTATTTGCTTGCATGGAAAGGCGGCGCGCCGACCGGGAGACTGATCCTGGCCGGCGTCGCCGTTAATTCGCTGCTCGGGGCCGGGATGACGGCTCTTATGATTCTGAACAGCGAGAAAGTTCAGTCCGTGCTGCCATGGCTGTCCGGCACGTTAAACGGAAGGAGCTGGCAACATTTCGACAATCTGCTGCCTTACGCAATCGTCGGCCTAGTCGCTTCCTTCTTCCTCACTAAGCAAGCAAACCAGCTCATTCTAGGCGACGAAGTCGCCAAGCTGCTCGGCAACCGGGTAGAACGAAGCAGATTGCTTGTCATCGTGGCGTCCACGTTCCTAGCAGGCGCGGCCGTCAGTACAGTCGGAATGGTCGGTTTCGTCGGATTGGTCGTCCCGCATATCGCCAGAATTTTCGTCGGCAATAATTATCGGTTCCTTGTACCGGTGTCGGCACTTGGTGGCGCTTCGCTTGTCATCCTGTCGGACACGGCGGCGAGAAGCTGGTTCGATCCGATCGAGTTCCCAGTCGGCATTCTGCTCGCCATTTGCGGCGGTCCGTTCTTCTTATATTTGCTCAGGGGAGGCATGAAAGGGTGGAAAATGTCTTAACGGCAGCCGATCTGACGTTCGGCTACGCGGATCGTCCGCTGATCAACGGCGTTGGACTGGATATCGCCAGAGGTGAGATCGTGAGCATTGTCGGACCGAACGGTTCGGGCAAGTCCACTGTGCTGCGGCTGTTGACCCGTCTCTTGAACCCTTCCGGCGGCGCCGTTTTCCTGGAGGGGGAGGCGATTGCCCGTCTGAATACGAAGAAGATCGCTCGTAAGCTGACGATGCTTCCGCAAACGCAGGACCATCTGCTTGAAATGACAGTGAGAGATCTGGTTCGCCAAGGACGGAATCCCCATCTGAAATGGTACGAGGAGTGCCGGGGCGAGCATGAGGACGTTGTGGATTGGGCGCTATCGATGACCGATTTGACAGCGTTGCAATATCGGCAGCTATACACGATGTCCGGCGGAGAACGTCAACGAGCTTGGATCGCCATGGCGATCGCGCAGAAACCGCACACGTTGCTGCTGGACGAACCGACGACGTATTTGGACATTGCTCATCAGTTGGAGATTATGGAGCTGCTACGACATCTAAACAAGACGCAAGGCATTACAATTGCTATGGTACTGCACGATTTGAACCAGGCGTCTCGTTACAGCGACCGCATCATTGCGATCAAGGACGGCCAAATTGTTCGCCAAGGCGAGCCGAAGGCGGTGTTCGACCAAGCGTTTTTCCGCGATGTGTTCTCTATCGAAGCGAAAATCCGCATGGACGGCGGCAAACCCGAATTTACACCGTACGGCGTCGTGCGCACTCGCACAGAAGAGGCGGCGGAAGCGATTTAGCTTGGATAGGAGATGACATTCTCGTGTTAGCAACAGGGAAAAAATCGATTACAGCCCTGACAGCATTTACAATGATGACGCTATGGCTTGCGGCATGCGGCAACAACGACGCCAAGTCTGGCGAGAGCGCTTCGCCTGCAATAGAATCCGCTTCCGCGTCGATGGGAGCACCCGCGGCGGAAAGGAAGCTGACGGACGGGCTCGGACACGAAGTCGCGATCCCGGCCAACCCGCAGCGCATTATCGCGTCGTATCTGGAAGATTACCTTGTGGCTCTTGGCGTGAAACCGGCCGGGCAATGGACGGTCGCGAGCGGCATTCAAGAATATTTGCAGACGACGTTAAAAGGGATCCCCACTATTCCATACGACCTGCCCTTCGAAGCTGTCGTGAGTTTCCAGCCAGACCTGCTGATCACCGGCTCGAACGGTGCGGTAGAAGGAGATAAGTACGACCAATATGCGAAAATCGCACCGACGTTTGTTCTCGGCGACGACATTGCGAACGACTGGCGTAAAGCGCTGCTGAAAATCGGAGAAGTGCTGAACAAGGATGACGAGGCGCAGAAAGTGTTGGACGACTACGAGCAGAAGGCTTCCGACGCGAAAGCGAAAATCCAGGCAGCAATCCCAGGCCAATCCGCCGCGGCGATCTGGCTTGTGCAGAATAGCTTCTTTATCGTTAGCGACCGGCTGTCGAGCGGCGCAGTGCTATACAACGATCTCGGCTTTCCGGTTCCGGACATCGTGAAGGAAATATCCGCAACGGGCACGGGGAACTGGAATCCGATCTCCCTGGAGGAATTGGCTGACATCGACGCAGACCACCTTATTGTGATCAACAGCGACAAAGGCACGGATTCCGCGATAATGAAAGAGCCGATCTGGCAAACGATCAAAGCGGTGAAAAACGGCAATGTCCACGAATACGACGCTTCTTCAAGCTGGCTGTACTACGGACCGATTGCAAGTGCGCAAATGATCGACAACGTGTTGCACGATATCGTGAAGCAATGAAGAGCATGAGGGATCCCGCCGTCCTTGAAGCGACGTACTTCCCGGCCAGCTTCAACGACCAGTGTCGTTAGCCAAGCGGCTTGTAACCCGTGCGGTCGAGCGCTTCCGCCATGATGGCATAACCTCTTCCGTTCGGGTGGAAGTGATCGAAGAACAGTAGGTCCCGCTCTCTGCCGGAGAAGGCGTCGAAGACGTTTGCTACTTTAACCGTGGCATCCTGAAAAATTTCCAATTGCGCGTTGAACCGTCTAATCCATGCGCCCGACTCGGGCACGGACGGCCATGGGTTGTACAGCCCAACGAGGCGAACCATGTAAGTGCTCTGGCTGGTTTTGAGCTTCCGGATCTCTTCCAGCATGCCCGCGATATTGTGACGGCTCTTCGCCAGCGCTTGCCGGTACGCGTCGGAGTTGCTTTGGCCTTTGGCCGCGTCGACGAGATCGTTGCCGCCTGCCGTAACCGTAATGATGTCGGCGTTGCGCAGTGTCTCCCGGACGCCATAGTTGCCTCGAATGACCGCCAATATTTTATCTGACCGCGCTCCCGACATGCCCATCTTGTCATAAACAACCTGCTGCTGCAGCCGGTGTTGGATGTCATTTGCGTACTTAGGGACGAATCCCCCGCCGAACAAATCCCCGAATCCGGAAGTCAAGGAATCCCCGATTGCGGCATAGTGGATCATTCGACCGCCGCCTTTCCTCCGTCGTTAGATACTCTCATCATATGTAGGACGACGAAGTCCGTTCTTGTGATATACGTGAAGACCCTCCCCGGAAATTGTCCGGGAAGGGTCTTCGTCATTCAAGTTGTCGTACCGCTCAGTCGTCCCGGGTCACCTTGCCGAACAACGCGAGCGCGTAAAGCGCAGCAACACCAACGACCGTGTACACGATGCGTGAGCCGACTTCTTCCGTTCCTCCGAAAATTTCACTGACGACATCGTACTTGAACAAGCCGACGGACAACCAGTTCAGTCCCCCCAGAATGACGAGCAGCAGACTTAACGCGTTAAGAGCTTTCATCCCGAAACAGCCTCCTTCATCGGGCACCAGCGCCCTGAATGGGTATAACTGCCTGACGGAAGATGCGCGGTCTTGGTGTACTTTCTACATTTATGAGGAAGAACCGGGGGTTATGTCAGGACATGCCATCCGCCTGCCATACCATGACGAATAAGTTCACCGTGCCGTGGGTCGCCCTGCGGGAATATTGATCGGTTATCCGGAAGCCGTTCTTCTCGTAAGCGCGAATTGCTCGCGTGTTCCATTGCTCAACTTCGAGGTCGACTTCGGCGCCGGGCTGACGACGAAGAGCTTCCTGAACGAGCAGTCCGGTAAGCAACGTGCCCCATCCCCGATCGCACCGATCGTGACGCAAGCCCATGCCGAGTCGTACGACGCCTTCCATCGGAAAAAGCTGCGCATACCCGACAAGCTCCCCGCTGCCTGCTTCCCGAACCGCCAAATATTGCTGCGAGCGAATGTCCGCATCGCCGAATTCCAGGCCGTCCTCCTTCATTCGCTTCCATTCCGGCCATTTGAACCGCTCGTAAGGCGAAGGATACCGCCATTCGCAGATGGCTTGCCCATCCTCCTCTGTCATTGACTCAAGCACCAGAAGCGGCCCCCGAACATCATCTTGATGCATCATCCGAAACCTCGATTCTATATTCTCACCTTGCATAAGGTCATTTGTTCCTTCATTATACCGGATTCGGAGTGGGAGAGCAGGCGGCAGCGTGGTATGATAGGGGAGTTGAATGGATTGGGAGAAGCAAAGGGGAACGATGATGGCTCGGCTGATCTTCTTGGGATGTGTGGCATATTTGGCGGTCGGGCTCGGGCAATTGGCGCTGGGAACGATTATGGAGCCGATGGTTGACGCTTACGGCGTGAAATACGGGGATGGCGGGCAGCTCGTCATGAACCAGTTTATGGGCGGGATGTTCGGGGTGCTGATGACTCCGTGGCTGATCGGTCGTCTAGGTAGGAAAAGGCTGCTGCTCGGCGCGTTTACGGTTGTTATCATTGCCGAGGCAGTGTACGCGACGCAACCGGCTTGGAGCGTAATGCTTGTTACGGCGCCATTCGCTGGGCTTGGGCTCGGGATGACGGAAGCGATCGTCGGCTCGATCGTTATTAGTTCCGCCGATCCGGAAAGAGCGAATCGGGCGATGAGCAGAATCGAAGTTTTCTTCAGCGCGGGAGCTCTCATCATGCCTTTCGTCGGTGCTTGGTTAATCGCCAATGGCATGTGGGTGGCCGCGTTTATCGTTGTCAGCGTGCTGATGGTAGTCACGTTCATGTTGTGGACGATTTTCTGGCCTAATATTGTAGGCGATAAAGGTATTGGCGGAGATTCGGCTTCAGATGAAGGGGAAGATACGGTCGGAAAGGGCGTTGTGACTGCCGCGATTCGCAGGCGCGGAAAACTTGTGCTGGCGCTCGGGGCGTTGTATTTCCTCGTTTATGTCGGGACGGAGATGAGTTTCGTGCATTACTTGCCGTCGTTGCTCGTAAACGGTAACGGCTTGTCCGATTCGACGGCGTCGCTCTCGCTTAGCGTATATTGGGGTGCGATGGTGATCGGCCGGCTCGTGTCCGGTCATGCGGCGGACCGCTGGGGCGGCGGATTGTATATGATCGTCACTTGCGTGTCGTGCGCGGTCATTTTCATCGTGCTTGGCGGATTGCATACGACCGAGGCGACTTTCGTGTTGACGCTGCTCGCGGGGCTTGCGATGTCGGGCATGTTCTCGGTGGCGCTCGTGTTCACGAACCACGTCGTGCCGGGCGTGACGGAGCGGACAACAAGCTTGCTGATGGCGAGCGGCGGTATCGGCGGCGCTTTGTTGCCGAAGCTGACGGGATGGTTCCTGGATGAGCACGGCATGGACGCGACGCGGTGGCTGTTCGCAGGCATGGCGATCGTGATGCTGGCCGTGATCGTGGCGCAGTTGACTGCGGCGCGGGGGCTGGGAGCGCGGTTGGCTCGGGGTTGAGGAACTGCAGGCTCAAGGCGAGGCGGAAAGCTAGGGATGAGGAGTTGCAGGCTCGAGGTTGGAGCGGGTTAGGGGAATGTTCTAATAAGCGAAAGCGCGGAGGTATCTCGATGAAGGTGATGGAGACGGAGCGATTGGTTCTTCGTTGGCAGTCGCCGGACGATGCGGCCTTTATGCGGGAACTGGTGAATGACCCTGACTGGATCGCGAACATCGGGGATCGGGGAGTTAAGACGGACGACGATGCGCGGAACTACATCGCGCAAGTCGCGCAAGCTTCTTACGATAAGTACGGGTACGGCTTCTACATCGTGGAGTTGAAGGTCGGCGGCGTCGACGACGAAAGCGGAACCGGAGGGAAGAGCGAAGAAGGCGTCGTGGGGAATGGAGCTGTTAGCCTCCATGGAGCCGACATGGAAAGCGTAGCGATCAACCGCCAAGTAGCCGACGGACGTCGTCATGTGCCGATCGGTATTTGCGGGCTAGCGAAGCGGGACTTCATGGCTCATTCGGACATTGGATATGCTTTTCTGCCGGCATACCGGGGACAAGGGTACGCGTTTGAGGCGGCCAAAGGCGTGTTGGCGTACGCCCGGTCGGTGCTCGGACTCAGTCGAATCGCGGCAATTGTGTCCGAAGGCAATAAAGCATCGGAACAGTTACTTGAGAAGCTTGGCTTAAAGGAAGAAGGCCTCATCCGGTACGGAGAAACCGACGAGATGATGAGATTGTACGGGATGGCGTTATAGGGCAGAGGGATGTACGGAAGAGAGCATAATTGCACGTATAGGCGAAGGAGAGATCGAAGATGAACAATATCGTTCCAATAAAGTGGGTATTGGCACGTATGTGCGAGTCGGACATCGTAATCGTTGATTGCCGATTCCAGTTGGGCAAGCCGCTGTCTGGGCGCGAGGCGTACAAGGAGTCGCATATTCCGGGCGCGGTGTATTTGGATCTGGAGCAGGACCTGTCCGCGCCGGTCGATCCGGACGGTCACGGCGGACGGCATCCGCTGCCGGATGCGGCAGTTCTGGCAGATCGGCTCGGCAAAGCAGGTATCAGCAACGAGACGCGGGTCGTCGCTTATGACGATCAAGGCGGAGCGATGGCGTCGCGGCTGTGGTGGCTCATGAAATATCTCGGCCATGAGCAAGTGTATGTGATGGACGGCGGCTTCACGGCATGGAAGAACGCCGGATGTCCGGTGTCGGCCGAGCAGAAGATCATCGTCCCTGCTCGGTTCCTGGCGACCGTGCAGCATAACATGCTGGTGGAGGTCGACGAAGTTCGCGAATCGCTGGGTACGGGACGATTCGTATTGGTGGATTCGCGAGAGGCGCCGCGATATCGCGGCGAGGCGGAGCCGATCGATCGGGTGGCCGGGCATATCCCGGGCGCGAGGAATGTTTTCTGGGCCGAGGGCCGGGGGCCCGATGGCACGTGGAAAAGCGCGGATGAGCAGGCGGCGCGGTTCGCGGGGGTTGGCTTGTCGCAGAACGACGACGTCGAGATCGTCGTGTACTGCGGCTCGGGGGTTACCGCGTGCCCTAACGTGTTGGCGTTGAGGGAAGCGGGTTTTTCCCGCGTGAAGTTGTACGCGGGGAGCTGGAGCGATTGGATTTCGTATAGCGGCAACCCCATCGCCACCCGGGATGAGGAACATCAGAGCAAGGCATAACAGTATCTGAACGACAAACAAACCGCCATCTGGCCCGAGGGCCGTGGCGGCTTGTTTTGCATGTTCAAAATCAACGTCAAGTCAACAACACCGGTCTGGCTGTCGCCCTGGAAGTACTTTTAGAGCAGGGCGACCGCTACACCCGTCATGCTCGTGTATACAGAAAAAGAGCCGGTACGCCACACCATAGCGGTGTAATGCGCCCCGGCCCTGCTCAACGAATGTTGATTCGCAAATGATTATCAACAACAATTCAACAATTACTAAATTAAGCTGCTGGTTCTTGTAAGAGCTGTTGCTTCGTTAGAAGCCATTCTTGCAAAGGAAGTATAAACTCTATCCATCTTGGAGATCTTGAGGCTACTTCAACAACTTGGTGAAGGCCGAGTATTTTATTTTCAAATCCAATTTTTTCAATTATTTCGTTTACGAACGCATGCGCGTTATTTACATTTTGAATCTGACCAGCAACTCTTTTGATTTCATCGTTAGCAGGTACAATTTCCTCGGGAATTGTAGTTATTATATTATGAATAAATTGTTCTGGTTTATAGGCATCCGGTAGACAATACTGACTAATATGATTTAGCGCAGCTTCTCGTAGGGGAACTAAAAAAGGGTCGTTACCTGTCATTGCTTTTTCCATTTGGCTTAATTTTTCTGCATGCGTTTTGTATACATCGCCATCAAGTAAGAATAAAGTATTTTCCAAATTTGTTCCATTCAGCAAGAGGCCGCATGCTACCGTAAAACAATTCACAGCTGCTCCAAATCTTTTTGTAGTGACAAATCTCTGCATATTTAATCTCTGGCAAGTGTGATTAACAATTGCTTGAGATAAGTCATCCTCAACAAAAATTTCTAATGGACGAACATTCTGCCCTGTGAGACGGCTAATAGTATCTGGTTTTGTTTCATTTAAGCAAAATGTTTGATTTGCAGTGTTCCAAAGATGTCTTATGTTTACTTGATGCTCAAGGTCAGTGATTGCTGGAGCATGCGTGGTAAAGACTATTTGATGGTCTTTGTCTTCAGCCCGTTGTTTAAGGACTGTTATTAGTTTTTTTAATGCATCTATGTGCAACAATAAGTCTATCTCGTCTATGAGTATGAGTGAGTTTTTAGGTGCACTAAAAACTTTTGATAAGATATAAAATAACCGTTGTTCTCCTGCACCCATGCTCAACGATGAATAATGATTGTTGTTGTGTTCGACACCAATGTACTCAAAATTTGTTGATCTATTGTTTGTAAATGATGTATACTGCCGATTCATTACGTATCCTGCTTTTTCCCGAACTTGACGTGAGACATCATCAGTAAGCGGGGAAGTTACATAAGTTATGATTGTCTTCTTTTTTTCTTCTTCTATTCTTGGGACACAAGTTTTTACACCGATAAATAGGGTGTTTCGAAACGGACGGCGTTGATACTTTGGGTTCCAACGGTCGCTCTTTGTATATTCAACAGTAACATCATTATGTAATTCTTGTTCATTTCGATAACTGTGAGTCATTTTGAATTTGCTACCGGCCCATAAAGCATCTGTGTTTGGGGTGAAAAACTCAAACATTTTATAGTTCTCTCTATTACGGTTATTATCGATAGGTTGATAGCAGCATGCAAGTGCATGGAGAATTGTTGATTTTCCACTTCCGTTGATGCCCATAATCGCTGTTAATTCAGATCCGGTGAAATCTATAGTTACGTTTTTTAAATTTTTGAGCACTTCAAAGTGAACAGACAAGATACGTTGCTGTGAAATTGCCATGCCTCTTCATCTCCTAATTACAATGTATTATTATTGTAACAGAGAATCCGACATCTTTTCCCATAAAAAAAGCCGCTTTTATACATAAACCTATTCTTGATAGTATTCTTGGCCTATTTTTTGGCGTTTGTCCTTCCCTGTTGGGGCGGCTGACACCAGCACGACGTGCCGATCGTGGTGCTTCCGCAACAACGTCCCACCCTTCAACTTGCCAACGGATCGTACAATGAACCTGACGGATCAAAGGAAACCAACGACCCGAGGCTCGGCGCGTTAGTCGATTGGGATCCCACTAATAAAACCGTACTCGGGGAATCCGGTGGTTTTAGGAAAAGAAGAGAAAGTCTGAGTTACGTAGTAGATTTCAAAAATAAAAGTACAGGGTACGGCGAAATTACCGCCGTACTTTGAACTTTTTTGTTTGAATCAACTAAGGTTTACAGGCAACTTTATATTTTTTAATGAAAAACTGAAAGTATAATTTACATTTTCGATGTAAATAATTATACTATGAGTTGTGTGGGGGGGCGAGGGATATGAAGGATTTAATAACGGATGAAAATGTTTTGCAGGTATTGAGAGGTTACAACAAGTGGTGGGATACTGATAAAGTCCCTGATGATTTTGCTAAACCCGTTAAAAGGTTTGCCTATTATGATGCTAAACTAAGCTTTGAACATACAACTATTCGTCGTCATGTAATATTAACTGGCCCTCGTCGAGTTGGAAAATCGACTATTATGTATCAATCGATACAAGATGTGCTACAGTCTGGTGTTCCCGCAAAGAATATTCTTTATGTTTCTTTTGACCATCCTCTTCTGAAGGTTTCGGAAATAAATCGTATCCTAAAAGTATTTATAAATAATGTCTCACTTAATGAAAGTATTTACCTCTTTTTAGATGAAATCCAATACGCCCATGATTGGAATGGGTGGTTAAAGACGATTTACGATAATAATCCAACATACAGGGTAATGGCAACAGGGTCGGCAAGTCCGATTCTGAGTGAAAAAATGCCTGAAAGTGGCGTGGGGCGCTGGGTTCAAATTCGAATTCCAACACTATCTTTCTATGAATACCTTGAGCTTCGTAGTGTTGAGGCACCAGTAATTGAGGAAAAAATCAAACCAACGGCACTTAGCGAATTGAGCCAAAAAGAACTTGTCGTACTTATGGATAAACTTCAGCCATTAGAACGTCATTTTCATAGGTATTTATTAATCGGTGGGTTCCCTGAAATTGCACAATCGGATGACATATCCTATGCTCAAAGAATAATTCGAGAAGACGTCGTTGATAAGGTTCTAAAAAGAGACATGGTATCTCTCTTTAATGTAAGACACATCGATGAACTCGAGAGAATATTTCTATATCTTTGCATGACAACAGGAAATATCATTGAAGCGACTACAATTTCAAATAACATGGATATTACTCGACCAACGGTACTTAAATATCTCAATTTTCTCGAGTTAGCAAACTTGATTTATATAGGATATCCTGTTGATATGGTTGGGAAGAAAGTTTTGAAAGCAAAGCCGAAAGTGTACCTTGCTGATGCAGCAATTCGTAATGCCGTGCTTTTGCAAGGTGAAGAAGTACTACAGGATCCTGATCAAATGGGAATGATCGTTGAATCTGCTGTGTACAAGCATATAAACACGTTTTACTATAACTTTAATCCCAAAATAGGTTACTACAGAGACTCCAGTTCACAAAAAGAAATAGATATCGTTGTAATGATGCCCAATTCCAAAATATTAATTGAGATAAAGTACCGCGAGAATCCAAAGATCAAGGAAACAGAAGCCATTGTAGAATGGTCGAAAAAGGACAAGCTAACAGCGGCTTCTCTATTAGTAACAAAAAATGCAGAAGACTACGGTAAACTTGAACACGCTCCTATTATGAGAATTCCGGCATATGCTTTCTTGTATTTACTCGGTCATGCCGAGAAAATACGGTTTAGGAAACCAGTATAAAAAAATTGAGTTGGTAGCGCGAGATGTTCATCCATAATAGACACTTCTGTGGCAGAATTAAAGATATTATAATTGGAGCGATTGGATTTCGTACGCGGATAACCCGATAGCCGTCGGGGACGAAGAAACGCCCAGCAAGGCATAGCAGTACCTGAACGACAAATAAGCCGCCATGTAGCCCGAGGGCCTTGGCGGCTTGTTTTGTGTACCCGAAGTCAACAGCGAGTCAACGGTGCCGGTCTAACAGTCGCTCTGGGAGTACTTACAGAGCAGGGCGCCGTTGCGCCCGTCATGCTCGTGTTTACAGACAAAGGGCCGGGACGCCCCACCACAACAAGTTCGTGAATGTTGTAAGCAAATCAACATAAAATCAACGATTTAAAAGGTTGAATAATTTAGATGTGAACTATCCTGAATCAAACTCTAAATTATCACTGAGGAATCGGCAGTTTGCCGGATACGCGCATCGCAACCCGGATTGTTCCTAGAACCGAACAAATATCGCGATGACCGAAGTTGGAATGTCGTTTATGTTGGGTCTTTATAGGAGTGGGTTCATCATGCTCATGGAAATTAATTGTTGTTGGCCACAACTCTTTAGGATGATAGGTATCATAATGAAATTTCCAAATGGCATTACGGTTGGCGGGTTCGAACTGCCAGTCATACTCGAAGCGTAGGACGATTTGCGGGGCTCCCTTTTTATCTTCAATGTACTCAGAAGCATGCAAAGTTCCGCATCCGTACTTCAGATTGATTGTTTTACGTATTTGAGGGTATGTGCTATCCCCTTCATAATTACCATTTTCAATCTTACCTTCTATAATGTCGTCAAACTCGTTCCGTACATATTCCCAATCGGTGGGTACAATCGGAGGGCGAGGAACGTGGTTTATTACATAGTTGCTATAATTGCTCATTAAAGGTCGTTAAGTCTCATTTGATAGAAATTCCAACGTGAAGCATCAGTTTCCTGCTCAGACGTTAGATTACTAAAATCAAAAGCATCTTTGTACGTTTTCCCACCGTACTTCTTCTGTAATGCCTCGATTTCAATAATTAACAATGCTCTTTCGTCATCTGTGGCAAAAGAAGTTTTCTTTTGTTCTTGGTACCGCTTTACGATGTTACCAAGCGGTTCGATGGTTCCATCCCGATGCTGAAAAGGCGTAAAATGGGGGGGGCGTGCCTTGGCGTTTTGATTTCATGGTCGGAAAATGCAATAATGTTTCGACATGATTCTTGGAGGCAGAAGCAACATTGAAACGCTACCCTTTTGAATATGACCATTCCCGTCCTTTTCTTCAACAGGTTGGAGAGTGGGTCGGAGATGTATTCTACGAAATATTACCGAAGGCCGACTTCGAAGTTCGCGATGAGCAAATCTATATGGCTTTCCAACTGGAGAGAGCATTCGCCCAGAGGCAGACCATCTTCGCGGAAGCGGGTGTAGGAACGGGCAAGACGCTAGTCTATCTGTTGTACGCGATCTGTTACGCTCGCTATACCCGTAAACCGGCAATTATTGCCTGTGCGGATGAATCCCTGATCGAGCAGTTAACAAAGCCGGAAGGTGATCTTGCCAAGCTGGCTCGACATTTGGGTCTGATGATTGACGCTAGACTGGCGAAAACTGCGGATAAGTACCTTTGTCTAACGAAGCTGGATCAGGCAATAGCTGCCGACGAGCATTCGGATGTGTACAGAGCGGTATACGATGAATTACCGGGATTTGTCCGTCAAAATAAAGCGATGCAGTCGTTCCATGCCTACGGAGATCGCAAACAATATCCTCATTTGAACGATCATCAGTGGAACCGAACTAGCTGGGATTCTTTCCAAGATTGCTTCGCTTGCCAACAAAGACACCGATGTGGACAGACGTTATCCCGCGAATATTTTCGAAATTCCAGTGAATTGATCATTTGCTCGCACGACTTCTATATGGAACACGTATGGACGTATGAGGGACGCAAGCGGGAAGGACAGCTGCCATTGCTGCCGGATCACTGTGCCGTCGTATTCGACGAGGGGCATTTGCTGGAGTCGGCTGCGCAGAAGGCGCTCACTTACCGTTTGAAACATTCAGTGTTCGAACAATTGATCAGTCGATTGTTGCAGAATGAAATTCGGGAATCTTTGGCTGTGCTTATAGACGAGGCGATTGAGCGCAGTGAAATGTTGTTTAACACACTTACAAGACATTGCGAAGAGATACTCGGTTCTGACCGGAAACGGATTATTCTCGGCAAACCGCTGCTTGAGGAAGTATTGTTGTTCAGTCAAGTGATCGAAGCGATCGAAGAAGAGCTGGTTTTCGAGAGCGAGCTTTATACCTTGAACGATTACCAGCTGCGCATTGTCGAGGAGCAGTTGGAGACGATTCAGAAGGCATTAAGCTTGTTTCGGAATTCCGACCGCTTGATAAGCTGGGCAACGGAGGATAAGGACGGGCTCACCTTGGTCATTATGCCTAGAGCCGTAAAGGAAGTGTTACGTGAAAGGGTCTTTGCCCTCAATATACCGGTTGTTTTCTCTTCTGCGACATTATCCGTTAACGGTTCATTCGATTATATAGCGAGCAGCTTGGGAATTGATCATTATATGTCCTTCAGCACGAAATCCCCTTATGATTATCGGAATCAAATGGAGGTTTTGGCACCTGAGTGGCCTTTAGGGGCTTCGTCTGAGGAGAAAATGAAGGCTGCTGCAGGCTTGCTGAAGCGAACCGAGGGCAGGGCATTGATCTTATTCAACCGTAAAGAGGAGCTGCTAAGGTTTAAGGAGTTGCTCCCATCCTATCCAGAATGCAGGGATCTGCGATTCTGGTTTGAAGGAGATGCTGAAATCAGCCATCTCATTGGCTCTTTTCAACGGGACGAGGCAAGTATATTGTGCGCATTAAGTCTATGGGAAGGCCTCGACGTCCCAGGTCCAACTCTTTCGAACGTCATCATTTGGTCGCTGCCGTTTCCTCCTCAGGATCCGGTATTTATGGCGAAGCGGGAGGCGGCGGCAGACCCGTACGACGAGGTAGATCTACCCTATATGCTACTTCGACTGCAGCAAGGAATCGGACGATTGATCCGCTCACGTGAAGATCGTGGAATCGTCGCCATCTTAAGTGAGGAAATCCATCAGGACACGAAACTTCGACAGGCTATTGAGGCTTTATTACCGCAAGGAGTTCCGTTGATGCGAACTATGACAAGAAAACCGGGCAACTGACGCTTTCCTTCAAACAAGGTGAAGGCATTCTTCTGAAGCTTCTCGCAGGTTATGATTTAGACTAATTCTGGTTGGAAAGACCAGATAGATTGATAAGGATGATGAGAATATCACAGACGTTGGGCTACTTGCCTGAAGTCATTCAGTTAAACGGCGAGGGCTATGACAGGTTGCTAGTTGGCGACCTGTTGTAGCCCTCTTTGAGTTGAATAATCGCTCTCTCAGCATGCGCGTCAAAATAACAACCTGAAGTATTTTCATATTAAGCAAGGTTAACCAAATCATTGAATTTTCCGATATATATATAAACAAAAGGATATTAAGGATGTGTTTGTTCAAGTGGCAATTCAATCGAGGAAAGCAAGATTAATAGGTACCATCCTTTGTTTAGTTATCGTATTCGCGATGCCTTTACACGCCTTTGCCGAAGACGCAAGCGAGCTTCAGTGGGTGACCGGCAATGGGGAAGCTGTTGAGGTCGGGGACAATCTGGCTAAGCAGAAGTTGCTAGAGGGATATTCTTTTTTGAATGCGGATGATACAAAGCAGTTTGAAAAGGAAAACGGCGGTGTACCCTCGGGTGCAGAGATCGGTATGATTTCCCCGGATAATGGGAATTGGGCCGTTTTTTTGGAATATGACAATGTTGGCCATATTTCGGATGATGACAAGACAAGCATTGACGCCGACGAGCTTTTGCAAAGCTACAAGGATGGAACTGAGGAAGCCAATAAGGAGTTGAATGAGGAGGACCGGCTTTTTGTGGATGGATGGGATATCACTCCACATTATGATGAGAGTCTGCATAATCTGACTTGGTCAATAATCGCGCATGATGCTAATCTAAAGAAGCTTATTAACTACAATGTTCGCGTATTGACGAGAGAAGGGTATGTGTCTGTCATTCTGGTAAGCGATCCCGAACACTTGAACGAAGACCGAAAGCAGATGGAAGCCGATGTTCTTAGCGGACTTTCCATTAATGAAGGCAAGCGCTATGAAGACTACAATGCATCGACGGATAAGAAGTCTAAAATGGGGCTGGCGGCGTTGGTCGTAGGTGGAGCCGGGGTGGTGGTTGCCAAGAAGGTCGGTCTACTAGCCATAATCCTTCTGGGACTTAAGAAGTTCGGTATCGTTATTGTCGCAGTAGGAGCCGGTTTATGGCGTTGGATACGAAGCAAGTTGAAGTTTGCTAAGCAAAGTGCGGCTGAATCTTCAGGTCCTAATAGTGAGACCAAAGAAGATGAGGAACCCCACGCATCTGCTTAATCTACCTGCTCGGATTCCGGCGCAGATTATGCTGCATCTTGAACGGCAGGATAGCGACTCACGCAACCCGTCGATAACGAGGAAGAACCGAAAGACGTTTAGCAGTACTTAATTAAGAATACATCGCCATGTGGCCTACAGGCCCTAGCGGTGTTTTTTATTTCGCGCCTCGCGGATCCGAACCCCCATTTTTTTGTTTCGGAACCTTCCGAGCAAGTTTGCTACCAAGAAGTCGCTGAAAGTAGTTGCAAGTGACCCGGAGCCATCCACATTGGGCAGTCAGGTCAGGCGGTTTGAAAAAAAGGAAATATTTACATATAGGAACATGCGTTCTATAGTAAATTGGTGCAGATAATATGCTCAGAAGTAGTTCGTCTAAAAGTAAGTCTTAATAAATGGAGGTTTACAAATGGACAGGATTCAAGAGCTTACATTTGTTTTTCCACAGAACACAGAAGCGGAGCGAGAGTGGGGAGATCATTTTAAAAATCTACTGGGACAAATTCATTCACTCGGACTGCACAGTACGGCTTTACCTAGGGTCGCGTTTCGGTGGGAGAAGGGGGCGTTATTACCTGCCGTCTTATGGTGCAATTCGGAGGAGTCTGATAACCCTATCCCGCTTGGATATGGTATCGAGCATATGTTCTCAGTGCAGGAGGAAACGATTTCGATCGAACAACTTTATCAGCGACTCAAGGGGAAGCTTCTTGGAATGGATCATGCTGGTGTAAACATTCCTAAAGCATCGATGTCACCAACGGATTGGGATACATTGCTATTCGAACTAGCGAAAGGAGCAGCATTATATCGTTACCCCGGCGAGGACTGGCCGTTCATTCTACATACCGAGGAAGATGAATTCGCGGGTGATATAACCGATTTTACCGTCAAGCGCACACCGAAGTTTGAACTCGTTCGGGACGAGTACACGAATATTCCAATTTTTCAATTTGCGTTGGAAACGGATCTAACGAGAGACGAGTTAGAGACTCTTTTCCCCGATCCTATCGGTTTTGCAATTCCTGGGCTCGATGAGATTTTCCGTTCGCTTTTTATTCGGCATCCTTGGGAACTGGAGATGGCGATCCGTTTCGATTTATACTACAAACCGGAAAGTCAGGGGCTGTCCGATTGGGAGACAGGAGAATGGCTGGTTCTAAACGGTGGACGCATAAGGGAAAATACCCGTCATTATGAAGTTTAGAAATCAACATGGATTCAACAATGACATTCATTGACCCCGGATGAGGATATTGTTTAAACTTGAAGAATGACCAAAACTTATACAGAAATTAAGGGCTGTGATAGGTTGCCGTGAGGTGGACCGTTGCGGCCCTCTTTGGGCTGGTTTGCAAACAGCTTGCAAACAAGAAGAGCAGTTGCAGCAGGCCCGGAGCCAGCCACGGTTCAACAATTGAGACAGGTTACTGTTGAAAAGCTTATAAAGTATATCCATCCACAAAAGTGCGCGGTGTCTTTGGCCTGGGAACAAGAGTTCATCATGCTAGGTAGCTCTTCTTGTTGTTATATTTCACTAGTGTTATATTACATTTATGTAATATAACAAGGAGAAAAACAATGAATCGTCTTTCCAACGTGGAATTTATGTTGCTGCAAATTATTGCGGAATCCAAACAAGCGTCGGGGTATCAAATCAATAAGTTGATAGAGCTTAGAGGCTACAGGGAATGGGCGAATATAGGTACGACTTCAATTTACGCCGGATTGCAGAAACTGAAAGACAAACGACTGATCCGATCCGAAGATTCCGTCCAGAAGTCTGGCAAAGGACCTTTGCCGTCTACGTATGTCATGATGGAAGCCGGTATGGAAACATTAAGGAATGAAATCATCGTAAGCCTAACTTCTGCGCGGGAACGAGATAACCGTTTCGATCTCGGACTCGCGGCTCTCCCTTTTATAGGGAAAGATGAAGCCGTGGAAGCTTTGCGGAAACGGCAGAACTTTCTTGAGGAGACATCGAGGAACATAGGTCAGAAATATGAATCGCAAGGCGGCTTTCGATTGCCATTGCACGTTAGGGCTCTTTTCCTTCACCCGATGAGTCTCATCGAGACGGAAAAGACATTTGTCGCAAATCTGATCAGTGAACTAACAGGGGAACTGGAGGGACATGTCCATGTTGATTGAAGGATTTACTCTTTTTCAGGGAGAACACTGCGAGACGACTGCGATGGGTAATCTCCTGCAGCATAATGGTGTTCGATTATCGGAGCCGATGTTATTCGGTATTGGGCAAGGTTTGGGATTCATTTATTGGGATTCGAAGGGAATGGACTTTCCTTTTATTGGGGGTAGGGTAAAGCCTGATGAACTGTCTGCTTCCATAGCATCCCGGCTCAATTTGAATATCAGGGTGCAAGAAACCTCTTCTGTTACAAAAGCATGGCAGAACGTGCAGAGCTACATAGACTGTGGAGTTCCTGTGGGACTTAAACTAGATTCGTATTATTTAGATTACTTTACGAACAAAATACACTTTGCAGGCCACTATGCGGTGATATATGGCATGGATGACGAGTATGCCTATATGGCAGATACAAGCCAGCAAGGCGGACTCGTGACAACGCGATTGTCGAATTTGGCTATGGCAAGAAACGCAAAGGGGCCCATGAGCTCCAGGAATCGCTCCTTTACGATCGAGCAAACGGATCCTCTTCCGCCGCTTGCACCCGCCATACGATCATCCCTCATTAACAATGCTCATGACTATTTGAATCCGCCTATCCGCAATATAGGCAATAAAGGAATCAAAAAAATGAGCAGTGAAATCCTGAATTGGCCTTCTAGAAGCAAGGATTTAGAGAAAGATTTGTGTTTGACCGCTTTATTGATGGAAAGAGCGGGGACCGGCGGCGCCTTATTTCGAAACCTGTATCGAGATTTTCTAAAAGAATGCGTGGATTTGCTCGGTGATTCTAAATTAGAGCAGGCATATTTTCTGTTTACGGAAATCGCGCCGATGTGGAACGGTGTTTCGGCATCGATTGATCATGCGGGAAGAACCGGAAATCAACAGGAGCTAAGACGTGCTTCCGAACTTCTAGTCGACATTGCAGAGAAAGAACGATTGGCCATGGAGTTGGTATCGACAATTTAACTTCATCATTGGTTTTGCAACTTAACTCGTTTTGAATCGACATTAGGGTAGACGAAAAAAACGCTCTCCATTACGCTGTTTAGCGGAAGGAGAGCGTTTCGCGTTTATATGGGATTAGATCGCGTTAGGAACAGGCGGTTTCTCGCCTTGGTTTTTCAGATCTTCGTAGAAGTGAGCCGTTGCGACGGCGATGTAACTGCTGACCCAGAGAGAGGCGATGCCGAGCGTCAGGATGCAAAGTAGAAACCAACCGATGAACGAGAGTTGCAATAAGAACAAGCGCCATTTGTGCCCCGCCATCATCTGCTTGCTGCGACGAATCGCTTCCAGTGGGGTGATATCCGGATTGTCGGCCAGAATGTAGTAGGCCATTGAATAGCGGTAGACTGCGATGATGCCAGGAATAATAAGCGGCAGTAACATCCAGTAGTCCATCGAATAGCTGTAGGCGGCGATGGTGCCAGGAATAGTAAGCAGCAACATCCACAATATCGTAAATACGAGCACCAGCAAATAAAGCAGAAAGGCCTTTCCCGGCGTATTAAAGCCTTGATAAACATCCGTCGCTTTGGGATTCTGTTGCCGTGCTAGGGCGAGGTAGAACATGGCTGCACCCAAGGCCATCATTCCCGCGATCAAGAAGCTCATAATGTCACCGGCGATCTTCAATGATTGAGAGAAGGCTCCCAGAAAGCCGAGTACGAAAGAAGGGATGGCGGACAGAAAAATCGCGCCGATCGCCTTGCCCCAATTTCCTT
This sequence comes from Cohnella soli, assembly GCF_042655525.1. Lineage (NCBI taxonomy): Bacteria > Bacillati > Bacillota > Bacilli > Caryophanales > Paenibacillaceae > Cohnella > Cohnella soli. The sequence goes on along the minus strand of NZ_JBHSMI010000001.1, from coordinate 84,230 downwards.
TTAAGCTTGCTCTCGCTCTGGCGCGCAGTTCCTTACGGGTAGCTTGCACAGTGTGTTTCCTCCCGATTTTTTGTATGATTTGAAGCTTCCTGTAAAATGTTCAGCCGTTTATATTCGACAAATTCTCGCGAATTCCTCTTCACTTGCATCGACCAAACCGCTTAATTCATGCGTTGCTCGGACGTAATCGCTTTTTTAGGAAGCTGGCTTTTCGAAGGTTAAGCTGTATGCGGGTGGCTGGGGCGATTGGATGTATTTTTTTGATCCGAAGTCAACACGGAAATATTGTTGTGGAAAGTTGGAGAGTGTTGTAGGGGATGTGAATAGTTCGAAAGAGGGTATCCCAGTAGTCCTAAAATGACGGAGGGACACCCTCTTTATTTTTTCAAAATTAAGGTGAAAAGTAGGTAGACTCAGGAAAAATGGTTACTATAATGGAAATAACAGACATACATAGGATCGACCCCGTTTGATATTGTCTTGAAGTTAGACAGGAGGAATTACAATGGTGCTGAAAGATACGGATCAACTGGACGATCTCAAGGAGTTTCTGATCAACTGGTACGGAAAGCACGATAGCTCCTACGGTGTGCCAGTGGACGAGCTTCCAGCATATCTGCCTAAAGCGTTGCATGAATTATATGCGTTTGCAGGACGCTGGAAAGATGGTTCGGACGATCACCTCGAGAACTCTCCAGAGATATTTCAACAGCAGGATTGTCTTTATTCGGTGGAGCGACTGAAGAAGGGTGAGGATAAGGTTACATTTCTTGAGGAAAATCAAGCCAACTGGACTTGCCAAGTGGAGGCAGGGAACAATGATTCTCCTGTTTACTGTGACGAGCGCTTGCTTTGGGATGACAATGCAAAGGGACATGTCGTCGTAAATGACTCTTTATATCATTTTCTGAAAAGTTTTTGTTTGCAGGAGGTTGTTTTTGGCTGCAAACACCTTTATCTGATAGAAGGAAATTTAGATCATATACAGATGTTGTTCGATAACCCGATTGAAGATGTGTGGCTAAACGGGTACTATAATAGCCCCAAAGAAGAGGGACCTTCTCATTCATTTTACCGATGCGGGGACGTACTGGTCATGGAGCGCTACGGTGATTTTTGGTTAGGATCTAGCTGTGATTTACCTGCGGCCTTGATTGATGGAGTCCCGTCTTCAATCAAACTGAGGAAGATTAAACCCGATTGAGTCGGTTACGTAAATCTTAAGTCCATCGGGATAAAAGTCGTCTACTAAGTTCCTATTTTATATGATGGTCGGAACCTTATCTGGGAGGGATTGTGTTGCAACAGCTCTTTAATAATATGATTAAGCAGGACGTAAGGCCGTTCCTTTCCAAGCATGGCTACGAAAAGAAGAGTTTGAATTTCAGTAAAATAACAGATGGCCTCATCTACATGTTCAATTTCCAAAAATCCTCCGGCAATTCAGCGGACAATGTAATGTTTTACGTGAACTGCGGTATTTATGCAGCGGAGTTGGCACGGATACAATCGAGAGAGATTCTGACGGCGCCTCAAGAAGCGGAGTGTCACTTCAGAGCAAGAATCGGGGAAATTGTCGAGTCTGTTCCAGATCGATTTTCAATCACTCCCGATACGAATATGGATGATTTAAGAAAAACACTGCTAAGTGGATTAGAAGAGGTTATTCATTTCTATGATACTATGACCAGTGCCAGATCCCTTGTTGATTATTACACTTCAGGTCCATTTTTACATCTGGGCGAAGAGAGCTTTCATTTGCTATTGCAATCCAATGATGTAGCAGCAGCTAAACATTATTTGAAGTCTTTGCAGGAAAAGTACGGAACAGAAACGCGCTGGACCATATTCGAAAATAAATACAAGGCCATCTTCAATAAGTACGAAGTGGAATTTGATAAGCTATAAGTTCAGACGTGATCAAGAGGTTTGGCATGTAGAAAGATATGAAAATGATAGAAGTTGGCAATTAGGAGCGGAGGGAAAGCATGCTTAAGTGGAATAGCGATGTATGGGGTAAGCTAGTTGGGCCGTACGGTTCTGCAGAGAATGTACCTTTGTTATTGCAGCAGCTAATGCGGCAATATAATCAGGAGGTTTTTGACGAACTCTTTCAGAAGTATTTGTTCCATCAAAATACGATATATACGGCAACCTACGCGGCGATACCGTTTTTGGCACAGCTAGCATGCTCCACAACGGATGCAGAAGTGCGCAAAGAACTGTTTCTCAATTGCGGTATCATCGAGGCAAGCCGCGCTGGGCGAGATGAGGCGCCATTCCCGGCTCCTTGGGCTGAACTAGCTGAGGATGTGGGCAGCTTCGTTTGTACGGAGTTGTATTGTGAATATGTAGAGGCAATTGGCAAGCTCAGGGCTCTTACAAAGGAAGTATTTTCCTATGCAGCCCAACATTCCATAGATGAGATGGAGAAGCGTTACATTCTTATTGCGGATGCTGCTTATCGTGGCTCATATATGACTGCCAACATGTTGATGACATTTGATAACGGTGATGAGTATGTAGCCGTGTGTCCGGCCTGCGAGGAAGATGTGTTTATATGGCCTAATGAAGATCATGCAGGAATTCTTCAAGCCTATGCACATGATCCCGTTTTTCACACTGAACAGGAATCACAACTAATCGTTCCGGCAGCGTCATTTGCAGATGAAGAAGCACGCACATTAGCGGAACGGGCGGCTGCGATCGGAGAGCAAACATTGGCTGGGCAAATGCATTATTTAGCGGGGGAAACCGTATGTCCGTCTTGCCGTGAGAAAATTTCTGTATGGCCGTCTTTACTTAGCACATTTACAATGTAGAGCACATGAACAGCCCTTCGTTTGGCATTGAAGCCAGGCGAAGGGCTGTTCGTTTAGTCGCCGTGCTTCAACAGCAGTTCAACGATAGATGCATTCTCCATTTGTTCGGCGACGACTAACAAATCGTCTGGATTAGCGCCGTACTTCAGTAACAGTTCAATAATCGTTGCATTCCCTTTTTCGACGGCGACGATTGACGATCCATTCGGATCGGCGCCGTTTTTCAAAAGCATTTCAACGGTTGTCGGATGCTGACGTTCGATCGCGTGAAACATCACCGATAAACCATATTGATCTTTCATATTTGGATCGGCGCCCGCCTTGACCAGCAGTTCAACGATATCTGTATACCCTTCTTTGCAGGCCCACGGCAGCGCATTGCCGTTGACATTAGCACCGTATTGTATCAACATGGCCACAACGTCAGCCTCATCATGAGATGAAGCCCAGTCTATTGCTGTGATACCGTATTGATTTTTCTTATTCGGATCGGCGCCTGCCTTCAAAAGCAACTGAAAGAGATTTGCATCCGCTTGACTGAAGACTGCTTCAGCCAACACGAAGCTAGGACCATTTACAGCGTTAACGTCGATTCCTTTTGAAATTAGAAAATTAAGCATGTTCCGCGCACGGTCTACTCCCAATTGTTTAACCGCCGGGAATAGATCAAACAGTACATTGCGGCCTTTCACCTTCATATTGACGTCAACACCGGACAACAGCAGCTCTTTAACTTTGGCTATGTTGCCCTCGACAACGGCCGATTTGTACGCTTCTTCAGCTTCTTTCAAGCTCAATTTCTTCAAAATCAAGTAGGCGCCTGTTTCTTTGTCAAACGGAACGACAAAGCCTAGCGCTTCGGCCACTTTCGTGATCGATATGTAACTTTTTTTGTCGTTGACTACAACGTCTGTTGTAACCGACTTATTAGATGGCAGCGTAAATGTTGCCGTTTTCTTTTTTGAATCGAGCTTGAACTTGATGCCGAACGTTTTTTCAATAGTAGGCACTTGAAAATAATAGATGCCCTTTACATTCAAAGGGGCCTCGGCGATGCGAACGCCGCCTTTCATAAAGCTAATCTGAGAGGCCGCATTTGCCGTAACGGTAAAAGGAAGAGTTAGAACTGCAACTAGGAGAATCAACAGCAAACGTTTCATGTGTGTGAGTACACTCCTCGTCTATTAAATAGGAGTAATTATACTTGGATAATAGTGTTAAGTAAATACAACTTACACGACCACTGTGGCCCCTATCAACTCTTCCTAGCAATAATGAAATACTCCTGAGAACTTTTCTTCAAGCCATTCGATTCAACAATTGAAAAATTCCCTTTCTCAACTGAATCGACTAAATGGCGTATTTTATATGATCTGATTTTCGGCATTAAACCAACTCTGCCTGCAAATGATAACAAGCTTTTTAGAACGATCTTTTCTCCCACGCAAGGCGTTGCAGAAATCAATAATCCTCCCGGTTTCAACAGTTCATTCATTCTGCGTAGCGCGAGATGCTCATCCTCCAACAAATGCAGAACATGAAAGGCCAAGATGACATCGAATGATCCTTCCTTATACCGTTCATCAAAAATCGTCGCATGAGCATAGTTTATATTTGCGATGTTTCGTGCTTTTGCCTTTTTTTCGGCAATTGCGATCATATTAGAAGAGATATCGATTGCATGAATTTCTTTCACATCTTCGGCGACTTCGTTGGATATGAGTCCGGTTCCGCAGCCCACATCCAACACCACGTTGCTTCTTTCGAGTTGCGCTTTCGTTCGTTGTATAATGTGGCGGTAAGTTTGCTCATCTTTCATCTCGATTTGATCGTACTGACTTGCGGTTTTGTCCCAGAAACGCTCCGATTTATTCATTACCATTCCCCCGGTTATACCCTTGAATGATTAGCCACAGACCTAGAACCAATTGCTGACAGGCGATTGGAATGTTCAACGCCATGTAGGTTGCATCCAGACCGATAAAGCGAATCATAAATAATAGGCTCGCCGATATAGACAACGCAGACCCCGCAATACCTGAAACGGACAGCCAACGCGGAACGATTTGTGTTCGGTAAAATAGACTGTTGAACAAGAGCATAGCCATCACGAATGCTAATGTCGTTGCCACATGGTTCACCAAATCGCGTCCGGCGCGCAGCAATTCGCCTAGGGTCTGAAAATACGAACCATTCGGGGATCCAGCTTCGGTAAATTCGTGGCTTAACGCCAATAGCAACAACAGAAGGATTACACCCGCAATAATGAATACACCGGCCATGATGCCGAAAGCAACTGAGCCAAGAGCTAGACCTTTATTATGCTTACTTAATATCGGATACAACATAAGCGGAACGCCAATATAAGTAGCGACCATTAACAACTGGCAGAACGCTCCGATCAGTACCTGATTTTCGTTTGTAGAAGATTGGATCAGGTAGTCCGCTCCATCAATTACAGGGACAACACTTAACAAGCCTGTAACCAACCCGGCTAATAGTAACGCCCCGGTCATTACTGCAGACTTCCGTCCTGAAATGATACGCTTCCTCATTATCATGAACCTCCTCCTTGGCGGGTGTTCGCGGGAGACATTTTATGACTTATCCTCATATTGAAAGACCTCTTCGACGGACTTCTCGAAAACGCGCGCGATGCGAAAAGCCAACTCCAAAGAAGGCGAATAATTCCCCTTCTCGACAGCAACGATCGTTTGTCTAGTGACCCCGACCTGATCGGCTAATTGCTGCTGGGTCATCTCGTTATGATGGAAGCGAAGATTCCGTATTTGATTGCTAATCGCACCATTTCGCATGTTACACTCCTTTTCGGTAAAAGTAGAACTGTGCGGTACGCCCCGCGAGATCGGATAAGAAACCGAATAAGATCAACGTAAGAAACGTTAAGTACGTTGGCTGATTCGAAACGAGCGGAATCATGGAGAGTATAAACCCGACGAAAAACACAAAAAGCGAAATCCGGTCAGCCTTCAGCTCGATGATTTTGTCGAACTCATCTTCAAATGAAGGCCCATCCTCATTCGTGGCCATTTTATTAATGATGACAAACACGATATGGATGATAATCTTCGCTACAATCGACACCGGGAGCAGCACCAAAATGAAGGACCCCCAAAAACTGAAGTCGCTGGCCGAGGTGATGCTGCCTTCCTTTGCATGGTTTATCGCGTATAAAGTGTATAGGGTGAAGATGACTATGCTGCTGATGATGGAAACGATAATTTTCTTCTCCTGATAGGACATATTGACCTCCTAATTTAAGTGTTATTTCCAGAATGTAAATTAAATTATACACAATGTAATAAAAACCGGACTCACTGTCAAGTTTATTTTACAATTAGGAATCCCTAATCTTCGAATGACTGTCGCTCTGGAAGTACTTACAGAGCGGGATGACCGCCCCATACGAACGTACTCGTGTATACAGACAAAGGGCCGGGACGCCCCACCATAGCGGTGTTTCTAATCCCGGCCCTCTTTATGGAAGAAGGTATGCTTAGGCTCTTGCATAAAGGGGTCCTATTCAGGAATTATTCCAATGGCGAAATGGACACGGAGATAAGAGGAATAAAAGAATTTAAAGCACTGGCGGAAAAGTCCGCAAAGATTTTCTCTAGTCGGTGTCAAACGATTACTAACTATAGCGCTATTGCCGACAAAGCGGAGGTGTAATTGAAGATTACAGTTAAGTAGTGCTGAAGATGATAGGGCTGAGGTCCTTTCTACGACGGTAATCGACGATTGCTTCGAATGAGCGTCGAACGATTAACAACTGGACGAGCGTATGTGTATGAAAATTCGTACAAAATCGGGTAGGATCGGCGACCGGACGGGGGTAAGTGTACGAAAATTCGTACAAATTCGGGTAGGTCGGCAACTGGATGAGCGTATGTATGAAATCGGGGTATGTGGACGAGAACACACGGGGCACCTTTTTTTTATTTATTAAACGAGAGGCCGCTCAGACGCAGATTCGGGGGCTGTGACAGGTTGCCAGGGGGCGGGCTGTTGCAGCCCTCTTTTTGCTTTGGGAGGAAGTTAATCGATTGCGTGTTGCGGTCCCCATGGGCAGATAACGGAGGTTAATGGAACATTTTCCTATTTCATACGTCATATTAGTAAAAGATCCCCTAATTGGAATGAAACTTTTTCAACTTGTTATGAAGGGTGGGGTAGCATAATGGCAGTGAAGGTATGTACAAATTGCGGGGAATCAAACTCCGAAGGTTCATTACTATGTGTTGTTTGTGGTAGCTCGCTTAAAGATGCACAAATTAAAGGCACTACGGACCCTGCTGAATACTATTCAAGAAAACCGGACTCCGTAATATGCCAACATTGTAATGAACATCTAGTGCAGGGGTCATTAACGTGTAAATATTGTGGGACAGTAGTATCTAATAAGGTAAAAGGTCCTCGTTATAATGTTGATCATACTTCGTTGAACGATGGAGATAGGGGAGGATCTGCTTCCATGGAAACGTTCGGGAGAGGGTGCCTTTGGCTCATTATTGGCTGCGTGGGACTGTTGTTTATCGCTTTTATTACTCGGAGTACGATTAACATCCCCTGGTTCATATTTATCCCTATTGTGGTTTTCGTCTTCTGGATGGCTTCAACAAAAAGCAAAAAATGAGATAAGTAATTTGGAACTATTGAATCCTTGTATTGGCTTTAATAGAATTGTTATGGGGATTGCATATAATTCCCATGAATATATGTAGAAAAATAAGTTTTCGAGGAGTGGATTTGCAATGAAAAAAGCTCTGATCGCCTCCCTAACCGGCGCGGCATTGCTCGTGGGCGTCAGCACCGGCGTCTACGCGGGAACCAACTTAAAGAAAATCGAAGCGTTTCTCAACGGCGGCATGAAAGTGCGCGTGAACGGCAAAGTCGTGCAATTCAACGACGACAAAGGGCTCGCGCTCCAACCGATTACCTACAAAGGAACCATCTACGTACCTGTGAAAGGAATCGGAGCGGCCCTTAACGTTCCGGTCGTGACCGATACGAAGACCAATGAAATTATTGTCGGCGAGAAAGTGAATGGCACGCCGGTGAAGCTCGAAAAATTCGACAATACATGGTATACCAAGGATCCTAAATATACGACCTATAAGGGTAAAAATTACCAAGAGGTATTGTACCAGCATTTCGACAGTGGCGCCGGACCTTCTATGTACTTTACGCCGAACAAGAAGTATCAGAAGCTCGTGCTTAAGATCGCTGCGATCGACGGAGATTTGACGGACATCCAAATTTCCGACTTGGATCAGAATGCGCTGCTTAAAGACGTAGGCACAATTACTCCGGAAGACGGTTTAAAAGAAATCGAAGTCAACATCGGCGGCGTCAAGACGATCGTGGTTAATTTCCAAGCCGGCGAGAATACAGGATACATGACCCCTTTGATTGCTTCTTATTATAAGTAAAGTTCGTGAGTACATCGCCACGCGGCTGAATGCCAAGGCGATGTATTTTTCTTTAGGCCCTTTTCGAGTTTAGGCTAATGTTACCATTGGAATAGCCAATGCAGATACCTCCACCTCTACATAATATGGCAGCATGTACCGATAACGCAGAAATAGACAAAGGAAGTTGATCATTTCATGTCTTTTAATATCGGAAAGGTTATTATCGTAAAAAACGAAGGTACGATTATATTTGGAAATGTCTTTAACATGCCCCCTAGCGATACATCGACGAACACGCAGGGATCAAATCAAGGTGACACCGGAGAGGTCTCGCTTGATAGCACCCGATTCAGCGTGAATATCCCCATCGAACCGAAAGCTTCAGATGCGACTCGCAAGAAAAAGAAATAGATAACGATGAGCAGTCATACATTAAACCGATAAGCGGGCTAATGACGATTTTCCACGGAGACGTTCTCGACGAGTAGATCATTCTACTTCAAAAGACGTCTTTTTTTATTCATTCAGCCCATTTCACGCATAGGGGAGGGAACGACATTCTCATGGTCAAGTTACCCGATAATGTTGTCGAAAGATACGATGTGCAGATTAAGTTTTTGGATCACCTCGGGACGTCGGGGGCTACCGCTTTTCGGTCCTACAGGGAAAGTAAAACATTAGCTGTCGGAGCAGGTTCTTTCTTGGTTTCGTTAGTTGCGGCATTGTTTGAATCCGGATTGCTTAACGTCCATGCGATTGTTACGGACGCGGGACCGACCGACAGGCGGTTGTTCATTTCTCTAGCTGAAAAAGCCAGGAAAATGGAACCTAGAGCTGAATTGACTTTGGACGAAGCTACTGTAATGGACTGGAGAGAGAAGATTCGACCGTTTGATTGGATTTTGTATGCCGACAAGCGAATGAAACTTAATGAAGTCCGAACGATTCATACGGCTTGCAGAGAGGAAAAGAAGAATCTGCTCATCGCCACGTGTGTTGGGCATATGGGTTTTGCAGGGCCACTGGTAACTCTGGATTCTGACGGATGCTGGGAATCCGCGTGGAGGCGTCTGCATCATTCTGCGGTCCACAGTGATCCAATGATCCCAATAATCAGTTCTGCAGCAGAACCGATGCTTGCCAATATCATCGTGTTCGACATGTTTAGAACGATTACGCAAGTAACGAAACCGGAGTTGGAAAACAAATTTCTATTGCTGGATCTACACACGCTGGAAGGAAATTATCATTCGTTCTTGCCCCACCCGCTCGTCACCCAAAAAGGAATGACGACTGAACAGGTTCAAAATCTAGATGAGCTACTCGTATGCGGCAAAAGTAACGATGGTGATCCAACTCCAACCGATTTCCTGTCGATTGTTCATCAGTTAACATCGCCGCAATCCGGTATCTTACATCATTGGGATGAGGGGGACCTGAACCAGCTGCCGCTCTCGCAATGCCGAGTTCAGGCTGTAGACCCGCTATCGGAAGGGCCGGCTGAGTTGCTCCCGGTGATGATATGTGCAGGCCTGACGCATATGGAGGCTCGTAAGGAAGCCGGCTTGGCCGGAATTGAAGCTTACTTAACACGAATGGCGAATTTTTCAGATTTTCAATCCCATCATGCAATGCCCTCTGAATACATCGAAATAAGTGCTGGGGAAACGGTCGAAGAAGCTGTATATCGCGGGCTTCAGAAGTGTTTAACGCAACAATTAAGAAGGCAAATAGTAGATCGACAGACTAACGTCCGTGGCATACAGCTTCATGATGTCCAGGATGTGCATTGCCGCTATTATTTACAAGCGTTAACCACCATGCAAGGCGCACCGTCGATCGGATTAGGGGATCATGTACTCGGCTTCCCTGTCGTATGGGTCGGGTCTGGCGATCATTGGTACGGCAGCGTGGGCTTGAATCGAACATTGGCACTTAGAATGGCGCTCCAACAAGCGCTTCTGAAGGCACAAAATCGAGCGGAGATCATCACGTTGCAAGGCGTAGAGATTCCGAACCTCGTTCCGGAAGAAGCCATTACGACTCCTCTAGAAATTGAAGCAGTTACGGACTATGCGGAGTTGATACATGAGGCCTTATCGGATTTGAAGCGTAATCGGACGCGATTACTAGTTTACAAAATAATGGTAGAGCCCTTTTTAAACGAACATTTGGGAGGGTTGTTCGGAGTCATGCTTGAAAAGGAGGAAGATCAAGGTGAATGACGTCATCGCGATTGTCGGTGAAGGACTGTTAGCGCGCCATGTCAGTGATTTGTTATCCGAACACTACAGAGTCAATCGACAGATTGATCTCAAGCTCGGCGTTCCGGAAACAGCGAAATGGGTCTTGGTGCTAAGCGATGAATGGCGTCCATCCGATCATGAGACAGCCGAGAAAGTGCTGCAGCAAGCCGGTGTCCCCTGGCTTAGAGGATTTATTGTACATGACGAGGGCGTCATTGGGCCGCTGGTGCGACCGGGAAAAGCAGGCTGTTCCCAGTGTGCGGATATAAGAAGCTTTACGGCGGGACAGGAGCGGGAGAGCAGTCTGGAATTGCAAATGCAGCTACTGTTTCACGATGTCATTCCACGCGATTTATCGACCTCGTGGTTTGGGATTGTGCAGACTAGCCACTTGATCGCTGCGGAAGCGCGGAAAATAATTCAAGGCGAAGCTGCTCAGACGGAAGGAAGAATGTATGTCGTCGATTTAAAAACGCTGAAGAGTTCGCTTCACGCGTTTTTACCAGACCCTTTGTGCCCGATCTGCGGCAATCTGCCCATCGATACCCCAGATCATGCGATCATTTCCTTGCAGTCAAGCCCTAAAATCAGTGCGGATACGTATCGTTGCAAACCGCTAGACGAGCTTGGAAGTTTATTGGCCATAGACTATTTGGATGAACGAACCGGCATTTTCAATAAAAAAACGTTGGATCTATTACCGCCATTCTCCAATGCCATTGTGAATATGCCATCGGTAATGGGAAGCGAGGTTTCTTCAGGGCGCTCGCATTCTTATGCCAAGAGTGAACAAACAGCCATTCTGGAAGGCTTGGAACGTTATTGCGGGATCTCTCCGCGGGGCAAAAGAACCGTCGTCCATGACTCTTTCCGTAACTTGTCCGGCCGAGCACTCAACCCAGTCGAGGTGGGCGTGTATTCGGCGGATCAATATGCGCTGCCTGACTTCCCATACGAGCCCTTTGATCCGGAACTTCCGATAAATTGGGTATGGGGATATTCTTTCATGCAGGATTGTACGATTCTCGTTCCTGAGCGACTCGCTTATTATAGCCTAGGGTTCGGGGACAGTGGCGTCATGGAAGGCTCGAACGGCTGCGCTTTGGGCGGAAGCTTGGAGGAAGCGATTTTCTACGGCTTGATGGAAGTGGTTGAGCGTGATTCGTTCCTGTTAACCTGGTATGCACGGCTTTCCGTCCCCCGGCTTGATCCTTATTCATCCAACGACCAAGAACTGAAGCTCATGGTAGACCGTTTGGAGACCGTTGCTGGGTATGAAATATTTCTGTTTAACACGACGATGGAGAATGGCATTCCAAGCATTATGGCGATAGCTAAAAACAAGGGGAATACAGGTGCGAACCTCATTTGTGCGGGTGGAGCTCATCTTGATCCAATAAAGGCTGCAAAGAGCGCGATTCTAGAAGTGGCGGGTCATATGTCATTCCTTGGAGAGATGTTGAAGGAGAACAGGGAGGAGATCAGCCGAATGCTGGATGATCCTTATCTGGTCAGACGGATGGAGGATCACTCCTTGTTGTACGGCCTGCCTGAAGCGGAAGCCCGATTGCATTTCCTACTAGAGCAGAATCGTCCGATGAAGACATTCGGGGAGGCATTTAGACCAAGAGTACCGCACGATGATTTAACGGAAGAGCTGAAGGATATCCTTCTGCAATTCCGCCAATTAAGTCTTGACGTCATTGTGATCGATCAGACCGCGCCCGAAACGTTACGAAACGGACTATATTGCGTAAAAGTTCTGATTCCGGGGTTGTTGCCCATGTCTTTCGGACATCATCTTGTCCGTCTGACGGGATTGGAGAGGGTGCTGCAAGTACCGACGAAGCTTGGTTACGTGAACGATTTGTTAACGCCGGAACAATTAAATTCTTATCCGCACCCTTTTCTTTAAAGATTGATTTGCGCGGATATTTATCGGCTCTGTGCGAATGCACTGACAGGATAAACAACACAGCATAATTTAACAGGGTGATATATCATCACAGATTAAGGAACCAGGTGGTGAATACGATGAGTTATGGATCTTGTGCAGGTTACGGTGGTATGCAAGCTGCTGCTTTTGTACTTGTACTTTTCATTCTGTTGGTCATCATCTTGCGCGCCGGCTACTAATTCCTAATATTGGGAAATGCGGATTTTTGATGGATCTGTGCGAATGCACTGGCAGTATGAATATCACTGCATAGTTTAACAAGGTGATATCTCATCACAGATTAACGAATCAGGTGGTGAATACGATGAGTTACTCTTGTGCAGGTTATGGCGGTATGCAAGCTGCTGCTTTTGTACTTGTACTTTTCATTCTGTTGGTCATCATCTTGCGCGCCGGCTACTAATGATGAAAAACAATCACAATAAAAAAACTTGGTGGTGAAACTATGGGCTATCCTGTTGGTGGTGTAGGTGGAGTAGGTGCTGGGTGCTCCTGCGCTGGTTATGGCGGTATGCAAGCTGCGGCTTTCGTACTTGTTCTCTTCATTCTCTTGGTCATCATCTTGCGTGCCGGTACCGGGATTTACTAAAAGCACCACTAGCTAAGATATGACGTGCACCATCCATTTCTCTCGCGTACTACTCCCTTCCTTCCGTTAATATGATGGCGAATTTTGCATGCATACAACCCCGTTCAGCCTTACGGCTAATCGGGGTTGTATAAGGCGGTGAACTTTTATGCGTTTCTCTATCGCTGCACTCCTGGTCCTCGTAATTTTCATCCTTTTGGTTTTTATTCTTATCAATAGTATTTTTCTAGAAAGCCCACCGTGGCATAACCGACGGACTTTAGGATAAGTCTAATGAAGAATAACCGAAAGGCGTATAACAGTACTTTCTCGACGAATACATCGTCATGGGGGTTAAATGCCCTGGCGATGTTTTTTTTATGGAGTTGCAAATCGTATAGAGACCACCATGTTTGGTACATAATGCATCATTTTTGCGAGTATCTCTGTATAATAGCAATTGTATTAATCATCCAATCTACAGGAGGGAATTAATATGTCGAATTCGAAGCGGATTACCGATTTAACCGGCTACAATGGAATATTGCCTTATGACAGCGAGCTGTTTGGGGTCTACCAGTCGTTGATCGGATGGAGATCCAAGAGAATGCTTGACCGCCTCCAAGACAGGGAATTTCCGTTCATCCGATTAAGCAAAACGTTTGAGAATTCGACGCGAAGGATATTCAACGCGGATAATCAAATTGAATCCGGAGCTCTGCAAGTCGGCCGCTTCGCGGAAGCCCAATTGGTCGCGCAGGATCATTCCATCCTTCTGAATGAAATCTCCCTGGAACTGCAGAAGTACGGTAAAGTCCCGCAAGATGCGGATGAATGGCAACACATCGCTAATGAGGGCTTTTTAAAGGACAAGCTTAATGAGACCGTCCGTTCGTATTATAATTCATTGGCATTGATGAAGAGACAGAGCATCTACGCTCTTACCAAACGCCCAAATGAATCCGAAGATGCGTTCACTCGCCGGAAGGAACAGTTAGTCGATGAAATGAAGAGGGAAATCACGGCCGGAGTGGAGAAAGAAGTCCAATTCGCCGGTGTCGTGAGCGAGATGATCGGGAATAAACGCATCGAGGAATTGAATCGAATTTTCTATAAAAATCTAGAGGGTAAAGCCAAAGAAGAGTACCATATGTTATTGGATAAAGCACAGGACAATTACCGCGATCCCTACCTCACCTTCGACCCCGCGAAAAACATCGACAACGTCAGCGTATCTCCTCTGGGCATTGTGCATCTATACCGGCAGTTCTTCTTCGAATTGGATTCGTTCCTTGGGACGCCTGCCAGCCACGTATGGCTGAGTCCCGGTTCTACGGTTGAGTTGATTGAAACGAGTACGCGCAAGACGATCATAGAGAAGACAACGGAATCGTTCATCGAGACGGTTAAGAAGTCGGAAGATTCCCTCGTGACTCAAGACGATCTGAGCGAATCCGTTAAGGAAGACAACAAGAGCGACTTAAAGCTGGGATTCAGCACGACGGTGAATCAGTATTGGGCATCCGGCAATATGTCGGCCACGGGAAGCCTTAATATGGATAAAACGCAACAATTGGCCAGAGAATCGGTTCATAAGCAGATGCGGCAACAAACGCAGAAGCTGTCCACGGAAATCCGCCAAAACTTCAAATCCACGTTCAAAGTCGTGACCGAAACGACAGATACCTCCAGCAAGAGATATGTGCTTAATAATAACACCACCAAATTAATTAACTACGAATTACGCAGGAAGATGAGGCAGATCGGCGTTCAAGTCCAAGATGTGGGCACGTTCCTGTGCTGGCAGACGTTCGTCGATGAACCGGGCGCCGATCTGGGCCTTGCTAATCTCGTCCATATCGCAACGCCGATCGATCTCGTCGTACCTGCGAATCCGGAAGCCATTCCCGTGCCGCCGGACCAGCCTCTTTTTCACAAAGTAAATTGCATATGGACCTATGAGGCTGCCCATGCCGGATTCATTGGAGTCGGAATCTTCGACCTGCCTCCGGCGCCTAATGGGTTCGAAATTGTAAGGAAACCGGGACATGTTATCCTGCCTGCTACTCAGCTCTCCGCTAGAGGCGATGATTTCGCCCAAGTGTGGGCATTCGGAGCGAGGTTTACGATTGACGACAAAGTAGAAGGAACGAATAAATATGGCTAGGAAAATCTCCAAGCGCGACTTCTCCGATCTGAGGGAAGAAGAACGCATCATCGTGTATCGCAGACTCATTAGTTCCTTGATGTCGGGATTTAAGTATGTGTCGTCGAGCGATCGAAGCCGGCACGTTCTATCCGAGCTGATTAATTCCGTATTCGATATTGATAAGATGCTTTATTTCGTTGCGCCGGAATGGTGGAAGCCGAGAAGGAAGCAGCCTAGCATCTTCAACGTGGAAACCCAAGTGAATAATATGAATATTTCATGGCCGGATATGAACCACAGGGCCGACAACTATATGATTACCGATACGAGCGATCCGGCTCCGATGGGAAGTTCACTCGGATGGCTGCTTCAGCTGGACGGGGACAATCTGCGCAACGCTTTCCTTAATGCGCCTTGGGTTAAGGCTGTCATCCCCGTGCGACCGGGCAAAGAGAAGGCGGCGCTCCAATGGCTGCAATCCGTCGATGTTGAAGGGGCGGACGGATTGGATAATGATTATCCGGCAACGGACGATGAACTAGAAGCCATTCGCAATAAACTAGGTCTGGACGATGAAGCGCCCGTTACGCTTAAACAAGCGATCGAGTTCCTGTGCTTGGAAGTGGCCGAGAAGCATGAGGAATCCATGAAAACGAAGGAATATCCGCAGGATCCGAGCATCCACGATGACGACAAAATCACGACGACACCCACGCAGAAAGTATTCGAGTACGGGTTCTATGCGCTGCAAGGAGGATTCCGCGCGCAAGTGGACGGCGGGAATCCAGACCCCAATAACACGGATAAGAACTTCCAAGTGTTCGACCAATGGCTTGAAGTCTTGCCGACCGATCAGATCGTGCCCGTCGAAGTCGCGTACGACCCGAAGACCGGAAGGCAAGTCTAAGCATGGAAATCGTCATCAAGAGCGCCAATGCCCGAAACCCGATTTGGAATCATTTTCTGCTCCAAGATACCCAAGTAACATGGAACAAGTTCTATGCGGCATCAGGGACTGTCGTAACGGAACCATTATCTAAGGTCGGCGGCGCATTTCGCAGGGAATTGGCGGATTCCTGTGAAGAAATCGAACTGGTTATTCGCTCTGTATTTCGCCATAAGGGCATTGACTATCAACTGTTGAATATCTCGCAGCGGTTCATGGTCAACAAGAAGGACAACCAAGTAATCGGCCTAACTCCGACCCGATGGCAGAAGGTAAGCCTGAATCAACGGACAACCATTTCCAAAATAACGCCATCTTTGCACCCTCATCTTCAGGTTAACGGAGAAACGATTACGGTGTCGGTCGATTTTGTAGATATCACGCAGCTCTTCCGAGATATCCACGGGGATACTCCATGGTTCAGCATCTTAAACTTGCTGCAGGGGGTACCCCGTCATATTCGAGTGATGGCTTCACTTCAAGGCGATCCGTTTATCTGGTTCATCGTGATCCCCGGTTCAGTTGCCGCATCTCCGGAGATTCAGCCCCATGTCTTGTTCTATCCGGCTGACTATGGCGGCATCCATTACGAATCCAATAGTATGGACGGGATTAAGAATCCTAACCATAGCACGAGTGTAGGTAATATCCAGTGCAGCGGAGAGACCCTGTTCATGTTTCTCACGAAACCGATCACGGATTCGGATTACGATAAGCATCTGGAGAAGTATCTGGAGCTCCAAGAACGTTATCGGAATCGAACGGGCAACAAGCTGCCGCCGCTTCATCATTTTCGTGACGTGCTCGGTTACAATCCTGAAAAGGGAGTTCTTGATCCTCGGTTCTGGGAAGTTCCTTTCGGGTTCGAACAAGCCCTGCACGAGAAGAAACAAATTCTATTCATCCCGCAGATGAATGGAGGCAACGGCGGAATCGCGATTCGGGACAATCTGATGAAATTGATCGAGAATGCCGTATTATACATCTACACCCATAGTCATCTATTAAACTACGAAACGATTCGTACCCATAAACTTATTCTTACCGGCTACAGCCAGTCAGGCGGCAATGTGTTCACGGCAACGAAGAGAAATCTGACCGACGTTAAAGCGATCCTCTGTTTCGAACTCCAGTATATGAATAAACATTTGAAGGGAGTAGATCGATTCGGGAGAGCGTTCAGCGAAGATGCGAGTCTGGTTCTGGGTAAAGACGTCATTCCGGACCTTCTTAAACAAGGCGGTAAAGTAGCGATTATCGGAAGACGGAAGAACGGATGGCAGTCCAAGTATTTGCCCGACAAAGTTCCGGCCTCCGAGCTGATCCTGCTGCCGGACGATTCGCATTACCCGATGCTGGACTACCCGGATCCTTCTAAGCCCTATGATCCGAATAAG
The DNA here is from genome assembly GCF_042655525.1 of Cohnella soli. NCBI lineage: Bacteria > Bacillati > Bacillota > Bacilli > Caryophanales > Paenibacillaceae > Cohnella > Cohnella soli. The sequence goes on along the minus strand of NZ_JBHSMI010000001.1, from coordinate 66,710 downwards.
TTTCCTGTTCTAGCGCGCAGATACTCCCGTTTACTGCATGGCGATAAGGATGCCGTTATTGATCGCATATTATCTCAGGATAACGGAGTGGTTGACCAACGAAGCATTGAAAGAGAGGCCAAGGTGGAGGAGATCATCTATAAGCTGCGAAAGTCGGGATTCGATGACGAGAAGATGATCAAGACCGTATTTACTCCGGCATTTAACGTGGATGACTCTGGAGGCTATTATACGCATAACTTTATTGTCTCTTGCGGACAAGAACTCGCCCCGGATGGACAGTCCATCTATAAGTTCTTTCATCATGCGTTGAACTTGATTACTTAAGAGTTACAACGTATGACGAGTGAAGTAAATACATCGCCGCGGCTGAATGCCCCGGCGGTGTATTTTTATGGATCTGGCGGAGAGGTCACAGCCTGCTCCGAATGATGGCTTGGTACATTAGCTATCCGAATATGTGGCGTTCTTTGTTCGCATGTTATGAGCTGTTCAGAAAAAATGCGAAAGCCGTGGCGGAAGGCCTCGGATATCGATATCCCGATTACGACGAAGCGATCACAAAATACATGCTCAATAGATATGCGCAGCTTCCGATCCATGAGGAACAGAGGGACTAAAAGAATGCAGGGCGGTTTTTGAATAATAAAACGAGCGCGAGTGCCAGCAAGACGAAAGGAGGCCCTGCAGTCACCGCCCCCTGTCCCGAGACCAACGTGGAAATGGTGGCACCGGCCATAATAATCGCGAGAGTGCCTGAGGAGACGAGTATGAATCTTGGCCAACGATAGCCCGCGATCAAACCGATGGCGGCCAGCGATTCCACCAACCCGACAATGCGCATGAACCCGACATTATACCCGAGCATTTCGGTATAAAGGGTGCGAATCTCCTCACTGCTCACGAATACCTTCATTAATCCGGACATAAGAAAAACGGCGGCTAATAGTCCTTGTACGATGCGAAAGAACCATTTCATGGCAGGCACTCTACAATGAATGCTTGGCTAGCAGGGCGTCGAACCGATCCATGAGCGCGATCACACCTTCGGTCATGCCTGACTGAAGGACTCCGTCACGAATTTCTACCGACGGGTACAAGGTTGTCTCCGTCAGTTTCGTTCTGCCCCCCGCCAGATCTTCGAACGTTACCGTGACTAGGCCGACGGCTGGAACGCCTTCGAATTCGTACGTATGAACAAGTCTGTCCGGCGAAGACACTTCGTGGAAAACCCCATTATGAGCATACACGTTTCCGGCCTGATCTGACTGAACGTATCTCCAAATGCCGCCTTTCTTCGCGTTCAAGCTGTCTACGATCGTCGTCATGGTGCTTGGCCCCCACCATTCAGGGATATAAGCGGCATCCGTCCACATTTGGAAAACGAGCTCGCGGCGAGCTTCGAACGTACGGCTGATGATTACCTCTTGTTTGTTCGGTTCCGCGACAATCGACGTTTTGGACATTGTTCCATTCTCCTCTACTGATTTAATGGTTACTTTTGTTCGTTCTGCTGCTCCTGCACTTTGCTAAGTAGAGCATCCAGCCGGCTAAATTGTTCTTCCTTGGCCTCCAGAAACGATTGTGCCCATCTGTCCAACTCGGCGAACCGCTCCTTCCTCACACTGAAAATTCTCCGGTTCGCCACGGCCTCCACGGCGACCAGCCCGACGTCGGTCAGCAACCGGAGATGCTTGGACGACTGAGGCAACCGAAGTCCGAGCCTCTCGGCGATTTCCCCAAGCGTGAGGGCCCCGCAGTCCCGCAACAGCTCCACGATATTAACCCGATTAGGTTCGGCAAGCGCGCTCAACGTGGCCGTATTCATGGAACAACTCCTTTCCGACCCGGAAAGCGGATCGTGATCTATTTCATGAGCTCAATATATCACGATTGAACTTTCCTGTAAAGGAAATTTCCAATAAAGGAAATTTCAAATCGAGGAAACTAAACGTCGAGTTAACATCACAACCTTGTAAGCAATTATGAAAGGGCCGGTAAGCCACCTGAATGGTGTCCCCCGGCCCCAATATTTTAATCTATCCATCCAGCCACTTGCAGCAACCTGATGAGTACGACTGCTGCCTGTGCTCGTGTCGTTTCACCTTTCGGATCGAACGTATTCGCGCCTGTCCCTTTCATGATTTTAAGCTTGATCATTAGGCGAACGTTCTCCAGCAAGGCTGCGTCTACGTTTCCGATATCCTTATATCCGTTCAAGTTAACGAATTCCTTTGTGATCGGCAGCTTTTCCAGAGTAATCACTGCCGCCAGCATACTCGCCATTTCCTCGCGGGTCAGCGGTTGATCGGGCATGAAAAGTTTGTCGCCTGCAAACCCTAGCAATCCAAGCCCCTTCGCTTGCGATACTACGTCGAAATACCACGCGCCAGGTTGGACATCTTCATAGGGCGCTACGCTGCCGGTCGATGTGCCGCGGCCTAGCGCCCTGACCAGCATGGCGGTGAATTCCGCTCTCGACACTGTTTTGCCGGGATTGTACTTACCGTCTCCAACGCCTTCCACAAGCCCTTTGCCCGCGGCAAGCTGGACAAACGATTGACTCCAATGTTTTTGCACATCGGTGAAGTTTACAGCATGATCTGCCACAACGTACGCACTGTTCGAATAAGAACGAATGAGCACATACCATTCGCCATCGATCTGTACCTTCTTAGAGGCAACAAACTCAAATTTCTTGGCCGTTTCGTTGTAGCGGAATGCGCCCCATTGCTCGGGCATACTTGCCATATTCTTCGGCATCGGAATAATTCTTGTGAGCGCCTCGCTGAACTTATCGGCAGATCCGATTGTTTTTCCTGTCGAGGTATGAATGATATCCATGTGAAAATCAACAATCGCGCCAATCACTTTACCATGGGGTAAACTTTTGCCGAACGCAGCCTTTATATCCTTGCTGTCGGACTTGTCTGTCAGCGTGATCTTAAAGCTAATATCCTCGGCCTTAAGGCTGTTTGCAGCAAGCAAGTCCTTTAGCCCTGGTATGAGTGATGCCAGATCGACCGGAATTCGATATCTGCCGTAAGGTGCCTTAATCTCAATCATGAAAGTTGAGTTTTTCTTTTCAAAGTTCGCTAGAATGCTTGCCGGTATGCTGACATAGGCTGTTCCGTCCTTTGGCGTGACTTCAAAGGTGACGGATGGATTCGTCGTGTCGACTTTATTCGGGTCAAGCGCTACGCCATTTTGGTCGATTTGTTGGGACGGTATTGGCATCGGCGGTTCAACATACCTGCCTTTTACGGTAACCGTTGCCGTTTTACCCGCAATTGCAGTGCCATTTACATAGACCGTTAAGCTGTGGCTAATATCGCTTGTTGTATGGTTAGGCGGAATAACGACGGTTGCTGTGGCGCTAGTAGCACTGTTTATAACAGCCGTCGCGGCTGCAGCTCCATCAAGATATACTTCCACCGTGTGCCCGGTAAGATTAGTGCCTACAATTGTCGCGGTCGTGCTTCCCCCGATGCTCGTAAAGGTTGTTGGACTAACGGAAATATTGGTAACCGCTGGCGCCGCAATTGGACTCACCATAGTAGAAGTTGAGTTATTACCCGTATTCGGGTCAAATTGATCCGAGTGCGCCAGTGTTACAGTGAATGTACTTGCACTAGGCGAGACGACGGTTGCTGTAATGTTAAGCGTAATTGAACTTCCGATTGCGACGGTCCCTATCGTCCATACTCCTGTAGCCGAATTATACGTGCCCTGTGAAGGAGTGGCGCTAGCAAAGGTTACGCCAGCGGGAAGCAGGGCATTGACGGATGCATTCGTCGCTGTATCAGGGCCTGAATTCGCAATGGTTGCTGTATAAGTAATTGAGTCGCCTACGTTTGGCGAAGGATTGCTCACTGTTAAAGTCGCACCTAAGTCAGCTTGCTGCGGAGTTACTGTGCTGGAAGCAGAGTTATTACCTGTATTCGGGTCATATTGATCCGAGTGCGCTAGTGTTACAGTGAATGTACTTGCGCTAGGCGAGGCGACTTTTGCCGTAATGGTAAGCGTAGGCGGAGTAGTTGTCGTAACGGTTCCTACCGTCCATACCCCGGTTGTCGAATTATACGACCCCTGTGAAGGGGTGGCGCTAACAAAAGTTACGCCTGCTGGAAGCAAGGCATTGACGGATACATTCGTCGCTTTATCAGGGCCTGAATTCGCAATGGTTGCTGTATAAGTAATCGTGTCACCCACGTTTGGCGATGGATTACTCACTGTAAAAGTCGCACCTAAGTCAGCTTTCTGTGGTGTTATTGTGCTAGAAGCGGAGTTATTACTAGTATCCGGGTCAATTTCCGATTGCGCCACTGTTACAGTGTATGTACTTGCACTAGGCGAGACGACGGTTGCTGTAATGTTAAGCGTAATTGAACTTCCGGTTGCGACGGTCCCTATCGACCATACTCCTGTAGCCGAATTATACGTGCCCTGTGAAGGGGTGGCGCTAACAAAGGTTACGCCTACGGGAAGCAAGGCATTGACGGATACATTCGTCGCTTTATCAGGGCCTGAATTAGCAATGGTTGCCGTATAAGTAATCGTGTCGCCCACGTTTGGCGATGAATCACTCACTGTTAAAGTCGCTTTTAAGTCAGCTATTGTGATAGAAGCGGAGTTATTACTAGTATCTGGGTCAAATTGATCCGAGTGCGCCACTGTTATAGTGAACGTATTTGAACTTGGTGAGACGACTGTCGCCGTAATTGTAAGCGTATGTGAGCTTGCCGTCGTAACGGCCCCTGCTGCCCATACCCCAGTTGTCGAATTATACGACCCCTGTGAAGGAGTGGCGCTAACAAAGGTTACGCCTGCGGGAAGCAAGGCATTGACGGATACGTTCGTCGCTTTATCAGGGCCTGAATTCGTTATTGTTGCCGTATAAGTAATCGTGTCGCCTACGTTTGGCGAAGGTTTACTCACTGTCAATTGAGCACCTAAGTCAGCTTGCTGTGGCGTTATTGTACTGGAGTCGGAGTTACTACCTGTATTCGGGTCAAACTGATCCGAGTGGGCTAGTGCTATAGTGAATGTACTTGCACTAGGCGAGACGACTCTTGCCGTAATTGTAAGCATAAAAAAATTTCCGACGTAAACGGTCCCTATCGTCCAAATCCCTGTACTCGGATTATACACGCCCTGAAAAGGATTGGCGCTAACAAAGGTTAAGCCTGCGGGAAGCAAGGCATTGACGGATACATTTGTCGCTTTATCGGGGCCTGAATTCGTGATTATTGCCGTATAAGTAACCGTGTCGCCCACGTTTGGCCATGAATTGTTCACGGTTAGATTCACCGCTAAGTCAGCTCGCTGTGGAGTTATTGTACTGAAAGCGGAGTTATTGACTAGATCCGAATCAGTTTGATCCGGGCTTGCTACTGATATCATGAACGTATTAGTACTAGGCGAGACGACCGTAGCAGTAATGGTAAGCGTAAGAGGACTATTGGCTATAACGGTCCCTACCATCCAATTCCCTGTACCCGGATTATACGCGCCATGTGAAGGAATGGCGCTAACAAAGGTTACGCCTGCGGGAAGCGAGGCACTGACGGATACATTTGTCGCTGAATCAGGCCCGAAATTCGTTATTGTTGCCGTATAAGTAATCGGATCGCCCACATTTGGCGTCGAATTGCTCACTGCTAATTGCGCACCTAAGTCAGCTTGTGTTGCAGCATAAACTTTTGGAATAGGAAATGACACGTTAACAAATAGTCCAAACACTAATAGAAATGATAGGAATAGCGAGGAAATCTTTATAAACTTTTTTTTCACTCTAATATCACCTCGTCCATGTAATTCGGCGCCATTAATTATAACATTAGTTGGTGGTTGTGAACCTTCGTATATAATCATTTGGGAATATCGACACACGCATGAGATTTAGGAGGAGGCATTGAAATTGAAAATCAATCGTCTTCTATCGATCGTTATGTATTTGCTGAGCCGAAAAAGAATGAGCGGACAGGAACTGGCCGAATTATTTGAAGTTTCCTTACGGAGCGGAGGCAAGGCTATAAGCTTTAACAATTTCCTCTGCTGTTTCAGGGGCCATGCTGTGCTCGGAGGGGGCTTCGAATGTAAGGACGGTTGGTGTCAGAATCCCGCCGTGCGGAACTAAGTGCCACGCCAAAGTGCCAAGCGTTCGAAACCCTGGTGCAATCTCTTGCTTCAATGACGCGTCTGTTAAAGAGTTTAAGATTTTCTGCGTAAATTGACTTTCATTCTGGTACTCGGTAATGAAACTTTGAATGGATTGATATTACAATTCCGATTATAGAGAACCCCGACTGACAACAGTGTGTCAGTAAAATTATTTTCCCGATTTGGGCTCCCTGAACAGATTCACCGATGAATATTGAAATCGAAAGTCGTCTATAGTGGGGGAATAAAATTATTAATCGGAGGGGTGCAGATGGAGATTTTGGTCCGAGCCGAGTAAGAAATAAGAATACCCTTCTCTAGACGGTTGAAAAATATCAATAATAATAGTACCTTTTATTGGTAGAACATAAAGCGAAATGAGGAGAAAAGTTGTCTAAACTTTCGAAAGCAGTGACTGCCGCAGATGACGTGCCGTTCTCTATGAAAGCGATAATGGGTCCGCTCATGGCGATCGTCGTCGGGATGATCATGGTCATACTCGACAGCACGGTAATGAACATCGCCTTGCCGACTTTAATGAAAGACTTCGGGTCCACCGTCAATACGATGCAATGGTCGATTACGGCTTATACGCTGGCGCTTTCCGCGGTCATTCCATTGGCCGGTTGGCTGACCGACCGATTCGGCGCCAAACAAATTTTTCTGATTACGATTTTCTTGTTCACAGCAGGCTCCGTTCTTTGTTCCTTTGCTACGACGCCCGAACAACTGATTATTTATCGGATTATTCAGGGTGTCGGCGGGGGCATGGTGCAGCCGATCGGGATGGCTATTATTTTCAAGCTCGCTCCTCCTAACAAACAAGGCGCGGTCATGGGTATGCTCGGTATACCGATGATGCTCGGACCCGCTCTTGGGCCGGTATTGGGCGGTTATTTGCTGGAATACGCGACTTGGCACTGGATCTTCCTCATCAACCTGCCGATCGGCATTATCGCGATCATGGTTGGCCTCAGATACTTGCCGAGAGTGGAACGCAAAACCGTACCGGCACTCGACAAATGGGGCATGCTGCTTGCGCCGATTGCATTCGCTACGTTATCGTACGCGGTTAGCGAAGGCGGCAAGGACTGGGGTTCCACGAACACGATCGTCAGCCTATGCGTGGGTATCGTCGCTTTGGTGTTGTTCATCATCGTCGAGCTCGGCCATAAACAACCGTTGTTGGAGCTTCGCGTGTTCAAGTCCTCGGACTTCACGATCGGTATCGTCGCTTCTTGGTTATCGACCATGGCCTTGTTCGGGTCGTTCTTGTTCGTGCCGATGTACATGCAGGAGGTCTTTGGTTACGCGCCGCTGAAAACCGGGTTTATGATTCTGCCGCAAGTCGCGATGACGGGACTGTTCATGCCGATCGGCGGCAAGCTGTTCGATAAATTCGGCGCCCGTGCCGTTAGCGTGGTCGGGATTGCTTTTGTTGCTGCCGGTTTGTTCATTATGTCGCAAATTCAGGCCGATTCGGGAGCTGGATACGTAATCATGTCGACGATGATTATGGGCGTAGGCATGGGATTGTCCATGATGCCGATTAATACGCATATTTTGAAAGTCGCTCCTCGCCGGCTCGTGGGCCGCGTAACGCCGCTTACTTCGGCCGCCCAGCAAGTCGTGGTCTCGTTCGCCGTTGCGGGATTGGCAAGCTACATGAGTACGCGAATAGTGGATCATATGGCTGCTACCAAGGGCGATAAAGCCGTCTCGCTCGTCTCCGCTTTCGGAGATACGTTCTTCGTCGCCGGATGTATCGCCGTGGCAGGAGCTTTGTTGGCCATCCTGCTTCGGAAACCTAAAGTCGCTGAAGACGACGGCTCGGAGAAGGTCAATGCCCCCGTAATGATGGGGCATTAAAAGAGATATCGCATGTATAAAGGCTTCATCGTCCTTGGGACGGTGAGGCCTTTATTTCGATTTGAGAAAAAGGAGGCAAGGTCGGCTTGCAGGGAAACATTATTATAGTAAAATATTGGATAGAAACGATAGAATAGAAACGAGGTTGCTCGATGATAAAAAGAAGCCGATTTGTCGTTATGTTCGCAGCGTTATTCTTCATGATAGGCTCCACAGTTATGGGTGCAGAGTCAAATGCCGGGTCAACCACGGAGCAAGGGAATGATGCGAATAACATTGCGAATTTGGAGCAATTAGAGCCGATTCAGCTGCCAAAACCGACCTTTTATTACTATTTAAGCTCTTTGATCGATCCAAACGCAGCGGCCAACAAAACAAAAAAATTGACATTGAAACAGAAGTCGGTCAAGTCTATCCCAGTTGTTCGTGACGATTCCAAAGAGTTTCAGGCTTCTCAATATGTGGTTCCCAATCCCATGCAGGCTATCAAGGGCAATCTACCCGCAGGCATCCCAACCGAATACAAGGGACAAATGCTGGTTCAGGCTATAAAAGGCGCTAACAATGTTATTCTGATCTACGGTCTAAACTTTGGCGAGAATAGGTACCTCGTCATATTGGATAAATCCATGACCAGGATTGAAAAGGTTTACGATTTTGTCAACTATGCGATCTCTCCTAAGTATGTTCCAGAGGACTATGATTACATTTATCAGCAGATCCGCTGGGCAGTTGTCGAGAACGGGATTCTCTATGTCTCCCATTCGCACCGGACGTATGCCAAAAGTTCTAGCGGAGCAAATGGCTTCATTACCGCAATTCGTCTCTCCGATAACAAATTATTGTGGAGAACCTCTTCGCTCGTCAGCAATACAAGGAATTTTCAGATTGTAGGCGACGTCATTCTGTCCGGTTACGGGTTTACGGCCGAGAAGGATTACCTCTATCAGATCAACAAACGGACAGGAAAGACGTTGGAAAAAATAGCGTTGAAGGATGCGCCGGATTACATTGATAAACAAAAAAGCGGTTATCTAGTGTATGGGTATTCGCATTTGACCAATTTTTTGATTAAATGAATTCAAGCCAAAGTGGAACCATCAACAAGCCACCCGTGCAAAGTCGCGGGTGGCCTTGATTTCTTTGGCGTGGTGGAAATGTAGATACTTACAACTCCTCGACTGATAACAGTGTGTCAGCAATATGTAGAGAAATAAAAACTCCAAATTGGAGGATTTCCATGAGAGATGAAACAGTAAAAACATATACGATCGCCGTAGGATGGAAGGCATTGATCTTTGGTGGAGTTCTCCTGTTTATTGCGTTGTCCGTATATATAGGCTGCGTGCCCTTTCTGGATCATCTTAAAATCGTACCGACGGTTTTGTGTCTTCTGGTTTCTACTGCATTATTGATTTTATTTATATTCGCGATGGTGTATTTGTTTAAATACAAAGTCACCATATGCGAAGACGCCTTGGTTATTAGGAAACTACGTGGGGAATTGCGCGTGAGTTTGGCATCGATCACAGGATACCGGTATGTATACAAGAGCGGTTATTGGATTTATTTAACGGAACGCAAGAAAAAGATTGTGATTACGGAGTATTTGAGCAAACTGGACAATTTTGAGCAATGGCTTGCTGTTGGATACAAAAACTTGGATTATGAGGAGGCGAAGGTGGAGTCAGAAAAATTTCTACAAGGGCTCGAGGGTACACAGGACCGCGATTATACATTGCATTTCATTCATAAAGTAAAATCCTTTTCCAAAGTGCTCAATATCCTTGGTGTGATATCTTTTACATGGATCTTTATCTATCCAATTTATTATGAAATGGCTATATGCATTAATGCTATTATCGTTTTATTTGCAATACTAACTGCCCTTATATATTACAGATATATTGATATTGATTCTAAATCTAATAGCTTCGTAAAATCTAACGTTGCGCTGGCACTTATTTTTCCTTCCCTAGGTTTAGCTATTAGATCGCTTCTAGACTACAATCTTATCTACTCGCCAAATGTTTGGATTTACGCGGCTACTCCAACTATGGTTGTGATCATATTGTTTTTTGTCAGAAGCAAAGAAGGCATTAAGAACAAACTTCAATTGCTTTTATTTGTTCCAGTCTTTTTCGCTTACAGTTATGGAGTTGTGATTCAAGCGAATTGCTTACTGGATCGTGCCGAACCCGAGCAGTACTCTGTGGTTGTCATCGATAAGAGGATTAGTTCCGCCAAAGTAACGGAATATTACTTAAAGGTCGGGCCGTGGGGACCTTTTACGAAGGATAATGAGATAAGCGTAAGTAGGGATGTGTACGATAGTGTTGAAGCAAACGAGCAAGTCGGAACGTACATCATGCCTGGACGACTAAAAATTCCATGGTTCGGTACGTGGTGAAGACGAGACAGCTAAAAAAGGCAGCTAAGCGGGTAAGCGCTAGCTGCCTTCTTCAATATGTTTTATTTGATGCCGAGTGTCTGCAGCGTTCTCCCGAATTGCGCGCGTGTTGTTAGGCCTTTCGGGTCGAATGCATTCGTGGCGTTACCGGTCATGATTCAGAGCTTGACCATCAACCGAAACTCCTCGAGATAAGCGTAATGGATGTCTGCGAGGTCCCCATAGCTCTATCGACACATAGCTCCAACACAGCGTTGACATAAAGGGCCTTCAAAATTATAATTTATTACACACTGTGTGTAATTAATAAACTCGATGTAACATAAAATGAATGAGAAAGGATGCCGAACCGTATGACGACCTCGGAACAGCCTACAGCTCGCCCATGGATAAAGTGGGTGGTCATGCCTATATTTGTGCTGCTTATGTATGTGCTTAAATTACGCGAGCGGTTATACCGCTATCGACCGGAGCCGCTGGAGCGGTTGTATCGCGAATCGGGGCCTTACCGAAGCGCCAGCGTTGTCGTTCATGACGAACAGGGACGCCCGCTCTATCGGATCGATTATCCGGAAGATCGGATGGATGCCTGTCCGGTTGTCATATGGGGCAACGGCTCGGATGCTCAGCCGGAGAATTATGGAGATTTGCTGGCTCATCTTGCGACGTGGGGGTTTGTCATTGTCGGCAATTATTGCCGCAATACGGGAACCGGCAAGGAGATTGCGGACACCATCGGTTATGTGTTGCGTGAGAATGACAAGCCGACAAGTCTGTTCTACGGCAAGATCCGGACGGATCGAATGGGCGCGGTTGGTCAATCTCAAGGCGCGACAGGGGTTCTGAACGCCGACAAATATTTGGAGAAGCCGCTTCAGACGGTGGTTACGATTGCTCTGCCGGCGCTGAAATGGTGCGATGCGAAGGATGTGTATGACATCGAGAGCCAGTCTGCCGACTTGTTCTTCATGGCCGGAACGCACGATTTCATTATTTCTCCGACAGCATCCAATTCGGAAGCCTATCATGCGGCTCGTCCGGGGCAAGCGGCAGCGATGGCGATGACGAAATGCGCAGACCATCTGGAAAGCATGGGGGACGGGGGCATGCATAGAGGCTATCTGACCGCGTGGCTGCGTTATCGATTGGCAGAGGACGGGCAAGCCGCTGCAGCCTTTGCGGGCAAGAGCCCCGAGATCCATCGCAATAAAGGCTGGAAGCATGTTCGCACGCAGAATCTGAAGGGGGAATCGACCAATGAAAACGATTAAGCGCGTTCTATTTTATTCCATTGTCTCCGCTTTGCTGTCCATTGTGTACTTTAACCGCAAAGTTCTCAAGAGACCGAGCAGCAAAACCAGCTTTGAGCAGACGAAGCCCGGCAAGTGGAATAAAGTGAAGCTGGGCGACGCAACAACGGCAGCCGACGGCTCGAAGTATTTTTTGTACACGCGCAAAGGCACTAGCCGCAATTTGATGGTTTATTTTTGCGGAGGCGGATGCTGCTGGGACGGAGAGACGGCGCATATTCCGTTGTCCCTGCGCTCTTATCTTAAGCATGGTCAATTCGGCTATTACTTCGCGCAAATTCCTTTCTATATCCTTAGCATGCATAAGGGAATTTTCGACCAACGTCCCGACAATCCGTTCTCGGAATGGAACGTCGTGTTTATTCCTTATGCATCCGGCGATTTTCATATCGGCCAGACGACGGCCCGTTATGAGAGCCCGAACGGCTCGAAATCCCGAACGGTCAGGCATAACGGTAGAAATAACGTAAAGGAAGCGTTACAGTGGATTTACCGGAATTTCGAAACGCCGGATAAGCTGCTTATCGCAGGCTCTAGCGCCGGAGGCTTCGGTTCCGCCTTCTGGGCGAGCGAAATCGCGAATCATTACGCAAGTGCCGAAATCTATCATCTTTCGGACAGTTCTTTTCTCGTTACCGAGCAGTGGACGACGATTGTCGACAACAGTTGGAAGGCCGACTTCCAGCGGACGTTCTCCTATCCGATGGAAGCGGATATGATTGGAGCCGCATTCCGACATAACGGTACGGCTATGCCTGCGCATTCGGTCCTGCTTCATGCCTGTACCGTCCACGATAAAGTGCTGACTTCGTTTCAGAATAGGCTGAACGGCAGAGGGGACGAAATCAATCGGCAAAGCACGGAGGAATGGAGCCGTCAATTCCGGGCGACCACTCGTCGGCTTGACGAGCAATTGCCGAATTTCTACTATTTTCTCACCGACCATGAATACGATGCGGCAACGCATACAACTCCGCATACGCTGCTGCCTATGAAAGCTTTCTACGAGGCGGAGGAAGAAGGCACGAAATTAGTCGCGTGGCTAGACGGCGTGATTCACAAAAACAATCGCGTCTCGCTCGGCTCCCGCTTTCTTCACAACAAGGAAGCCGACCCTACGGATGCGGAGAAACCAAGAATGCAAGCCTAGAATTAGGGGGATGCGTAATGAGGCTTAGAGAGAAGCAGCTTCAGCTTACGAGGGAAATGATCAAGGAGGCTGCGTTGGCAACGTTCTGCGAGAAGGGGATCGAAGGCTCGGATCTCGTTCTCGTCGCTGCCCGATCAGGGACGTCCAGACGAACGCTGTATCACCACTTCAAGGACAAGGAGCAGCTTGCGACCGAGGTGTACGTGGACAATCTTAAAACCATGTTCGGGAGGCTGCTCCTCGAATTCGACTTCCAATCGCCTCGCGCTTCGATAGAGGCCATTCTGAATAAATATTTGTTCCTGAGGGAGAACCACCCGGATTTGCTGTATTACGATTCGCTCTTCAGCGTGTATTTTGCCAGCATGGGCAAAAATCCGGCGGAGCTGCCGGCATTCAAAGAGCTGATTAACGAGGAAACTCATCTATCCATGAGCGCGTTCTCGCTGGACGTGCAAACGGAGGAAACGGGGCAGAAGCTCGTGTGGATCGAGCGCACGCGGATGGTGACGCATCTTTACTTCATTTATTTGCAGAAGTCCGTGTTAATTTCCCGCCAGAATCAAGATGCGACGAAAGCCGAAGAAATCGAGCAAAACATTCGTTATAAGGAATTTCTGCTCAGCTTGTGGGACAGGCAATGATTGGGGTCCGCCGTCGTGGGCTAAGGCACACGATGCGCTTCAAACTGGCGGCGGGCGTAGCCGCGATTCTCGTGCCGCTGATCGCCCTGCTTAATTTCAACCAGTATTATGCCGCGCAAGTCGTCCGAAAGCAGGTCGCCGAGAGCAATCAAACTTATATTTCGCTTTATATGAATCAAATAGACGGCATTTTGGAAGAGATCGACAGCTTCCTCATCGGCATGATCGTCTCCGATTCGAGTTTGCCGTTGCTCGATAAGCTGCAGTCCGAGGAAGAGGCGGCCCTGCTAAAGGTGCAGCTCTCCAAGCAGCTGACTAACGAAATCGTCCGTTACGGAACGATGGACGAGTTTTTTATTTATTCGGCTATCGACAACAGTCTGATTGAATCGTTTAGCTTGCATCCGTCTTACTCCGAGCGAGTTGCGGTAGGAGAAGAAATCGTCCGCTTGCTAAGCTTATCTTCCACGAAGTCCCCGCTTAAGGAAAGAAATTGGATCATTCGCGAGATCGATGGCAGCTACTATATTATGCGGCTGCTTCAAGCGGAACGAAACACCTACGTCGGCGCTTGGGTGAAGGCGGACAGCCTGCTTGTTCCGCTTAAGCTGATCGACTTGGGAGAAAGCGGTCTTTCCTTGTTCGCCACGACAGAAGGAAAGCCGATGATGCATACCGCATTCATTCGCGACAATGAAATCGATCTTAGCTTCGCCGATGGAGGCTACAGCTTATCCGGGAAGCCAGAACGTTATTTAACCGTAGGGGCATTATCGAAGCATGGAGATTTTCGCCTCGCGGCGCTTATACCGGAGCAAAAAATCTTAAAAGGCTTGTTTAATCTCCGGGAATGGAACACGGTCGTTTCGGTCGGCTCGATTCTGCTGTTGCCGCTGAGCCTGCTGCTGCTTCGCCGTACGATTCTGCTGCCGATCCGGAGGCTTCTCGCCGCGATGAAGCGAATCGGGGAAGGCCATATGCAAGGCATTCCCGAATCCAGCTCCTCGACGGAAGAGTTCCGCGTGGTGAACGACAACTTTAACCACATGCTTTCCCAGATTAGAGAGCTGAAAATCCATGTGTACGAGGAACAGTTAAGCAAGCAACAAGCGGAGCTGAGACAGCTCCAAACGACGATTAACCCTCACTTTTATTTGAACTCCTTGAACATTATGCACAGCCTGGCCACCGTTGGCGACTATGAGCTGATTCAGGAAATGTCCCGCTGTCTGGCGGACTATTTCCGGTATATTTTTCGCAGCAGCGCTTCATTCGTCTCCCTCGGAGATGAGCTTATGCATACGCGGAATTACATTCGAATTCAAGAGCTGCGGTTTCCCGGCCAACTGAGCAGCGAGATCGAGGTCCCGTCTTATTTGTTAGAACTGGCCGTTCCATCGCTCGTTATTCAAACGTTCGTGGAGAATGCCGTCAAGCACGCCTTTTCGTTGGAAAAGCCTTTCCGTCTGACTCTTAGAGGAAAGCTGGAATCGGATGGAAGCGAGCCCCGGTTGGTTCTCGTTATTGAGGATACAGGGAGCGGTTTCCCCCAAGAGGTGCTGGAAAGTCTGGCAGAGGGGAGGAGCTTGGAGCGCAAGGACGGAAGCAGGCATGGCTTGTGGAATGCGCGGCGCAGGTTGGAGCTGCTGTATGAAAGGCATGCCGACTTGAAGTTAGCTAACCGGGATTCAGGAGGAGCAAGGGTTGAGATTCGTCTGCCGATAAAGCCGTTCCCCAAAGGAGAGGACGACAACGATGCTGAACGTGTTAATCGTCGATGACGAGATTCATTTTGTGGAAGCGGTTAAGCGTATGGTAGATTGGGCGGGGTTAGACGTAGCCAACGTTTATGTCGCTTATAGTTCATCTGCCGCAGAGCAGGCTTTTCAGGCACATGACATTCATGTGCTTCTTTGCGATATTGAAATGCCGCAGAGGACCGGGCTGGAACTGCTGGAGTGGATGAGGCAGAAGAAACTGCGGACGGTGCCGGTTCTCATGACCTGCCACGCCGATTTTCGGTTCGCGCAGGAAGCCGTCCGTCTGGGCTGCTCCGATTATTTGCTCAAGCCGCTGTCCAAGGAGGAACTGGAGACGGCTATCCATAAAGCGGCTCAAACCGCGATTCGGGAGCAAGAGAGGATGGAGGCGCAGCGAAATAAGCTGTTGTGGTCGCATCAGCAGATCTTGAATCTGGAGAGATTTTGGACGGATCTGCTCAGCGAGGCGATTCCGGCTAATCGTGGAGATTTTCTTCGCGAAGCGGCTGCACGGCAAATCTCAGCTTGCAGGGATGCCGAAGTGCTCCCGATATTAATGGTCGTTCGACATTGGCATCAGGATTTTCGGGTTAGAGATAGAAAGCTGTTGGAGTACGCGCTGAAAAATGCGGGCAAAGAGCTGATCGGAAGGCTTAAGCCGGGGAGTGTATTCGTGCCGGTTGACAGCGAGGCTTGGTTGCTCATGATGTCCGTTGATCCTGATCAGCGCATAGGGGAGAACGAACTTGCGATCATGTGCCGTCGCTTGGTCGAATTTTGCCAAACCAACCTCTATTGCGATTTAACTTGTTACGGGGGGCAAGCGATACCCGGACACGAGGTTTCATCGATGCTGCGTAGATTGCTGAGATTGGATCGGAACAACGTGAATGGGGTCGGATATGTCAGCCTTGCCGCGGAGAACCGTTCCGTCGATGCTTCAATGGCTTTGCCCGATATGAGCGGGTGGGCGGCGTTGCTCCGGCAGGGCGTTAAGGAAAGACTGCTGGAGGAAGCGGCAGCATTCATTGGCAAGCTGAGGCATCGGCCGGACGTCGATAGCCGGTATTTGCTCGCATTCAAAGAGAATTTCCTGCAGATGACGCACGCGGTGTTGCAGCAGCAAGGCGTCCAGGCGCATCTTATGTTTTGCGATGAGGGCAGCGTGCGTCTGGCGGAAGCGGCGTCGCGATCTTTGGCTGACCTTGAGCGCTGGCTTGCGCATGTCATTGCGAACGCCGCCGGGTATGCGCAGGCGTCATCCATGGGAGATGTCGTCGAACGCGCAACCCGTTTCATTTTGTCCAATCTGGACCAGAACCTGTCCAGGGAGGCGATAGCCGGTCACGTTTATTTGCATCCGGATTATTTGACGCGCTTATTCAAGAAGGAGCTCGGCTGCACGATTCCGGAGTTTATTATGGGCGAACGAATAAAGCTGGCCAAGCAGCTGCTTACCCATTCGGAGCTTCCCGTAAGCGCCGTATCGATGGCCATCGGCTATGCGAACTTCTCCCATTTTTCCAAACTCTTCAAGCAGCAGACGGGCTTGACCCCGGTAGAATTTCGGCAAAGCGAGCGCGGAGGCGCAAATGGCAAAGTCGAAATCACGTCAGGCTAAGGTCGAAGCTGAAGCAGAGGAAAGCGACGGCCCCCGGCTACAATGGCAAGAGAAAGCCAAATGACGAGACCAGGGGGAAATACAATGAGCAAGAAGATATGGTTGTCCATTAGTTTAGTAGTCGCATTACTATTATTGTCGGCGTGCAGTTCCAATAGCTCTAATGGAGGCTCGGGCGAATCGGCGAAGCCGAGCAACGCATCCACCGGGACGGAAGCGCCGTCAAGCAGCGGCAAGCCGGAGAAAACCGCCGAGCTGAACGTCGCCTTTCTGAGCGTAACGGGAACGCCGCCCGATCTGAAGGCGGTGGAAGCGGAAATCAACAAAATCACGACAGCTAAAATCAATGTATCCGTTAATTTGATGCCGATTAATTACGGAGCATACGCTCAGCAGGTTAATCTGATGCTAACGAGCAACGAGAAGCTGGATCTCATCGTTGTCGGCTCGCCGTTCGGATTCAGCTCCCAAGTGTCCCGAGGACAATTGCTTCCGTTGGACGAATTGCTCGACAAGTATGGAAGCAATATTCGCAAGGCGCTTGACCCCGCTTATTTGAATGCCAGCAAGGTGGACGGCAAAATCTACGGCGTAACGCCGGTAAGAGATTTGGCGAGCGCCAACGGTTTCACAATGCGCAAAGACCTTGCAGACAAGTACGGCATCGATGCAAGCAAAATCAAATCTTTGGACGACGTAGAAGCCGCGCTTAAGATCATTAAAGAGAAAGAACCGGGGATAACGCCGTTAATTCCAAGCGGCGCAGGGTTTTCTTTCTTAACGAGCTATGGCTGGTACGACGGATTAGGCAATGGCATGGGCGTCCTGCCTGGCTATGACAACGGCTTGAAGCTTGTCAACAGCTATGAGTCGACGGAATATGCGGAGCTTCTGAAACGGATGAGAAGCTGGTATGAGGCGGGTTACTTGCTGAAAGATGCTTCTACGAACAAGGCGAGCCAGATCGAATTAATAAAGGCGGATCGGGCTTTCGGCTACTTCTCGAAGCTGAAGCCGGGCTTTGACGCGCAGGAATCCCGCTCGATCGGTAAGCAGATGGTCAGTGCAGAGCTATCGACTCCGGTATCGATGACGGATCATGTGTTGAACATTATGTGGGGGATTCCGCGGCAAGCGGACGATCCGGAAGCATCGATGAAATTTCTGGACTTGATGTACGGAGACGCGGATCTCGTCAATCTGCTGGACTGGGGCATTGAAGGCAAGCATTATGTCAAAGTGTCCGACAAAGTGATCAAGTACCCGGAAGGCGTAACGATGCTGACGAACGGCTATAACTTGAATATGAGCTGGCTGTTCGGCAATCAATTCCTCGCTTACGTGTTTGAAGGGGAAGACCCTGATATTTGGCAGAAAATGAAAGAGTTCAACGAACAAGCGGTTAAGTCGAAAGCGATGGGCTTTACGATGGACCCCGAGTCCGTGAAGACGGAAATCGCCGCAGTCTCCAACGTCATCGCGCAATACTACCTCGTGCTCGAGACCGGCACCGTCGACCCGGATAAAGTGCTACCTCAATTTAATCAGAAGCTGAAAGCCGCCGGTCTGGATAAAGTCATTGCGGAGAAACAACGCCAACTGGATGCATGGGCTAAAGCCGGTGGCAAGTGATGAGCGGCAATAGCAAATTGCAGGAATTGCTCGCCGGAGAGGAACGGAACTATATTCTTCCGTTCCTCTGGCAGCGCGGGGAAGAGGAAGCTGTCATTCGAGAGGAGCTTGCGCGTATCAGGGAAGCGGGGATACGGGCGGTATGCGTCGAATCCAGGCCGCATCCCGATATGCTTGGTCCAAAGTGGTGGAGAGACATGGACATCATTATGGACGAGGCTCGGACTCACGGCATGAAGATTTGGGTGTTCGATGACGACCACTTTCCGACCGGCCATGCCGCAGGCAAGGTGAAGGAAGCGCCGCTGGAGCATCAGCGGCAGTTCCTGTCGGAGCGGCGAATCGATGCGAGAGGCCCGGATCCCGAAGCCTCTTTCCTGCTGCGCCCTTGGTCCGTTCTGGATGGAGCAAGGCCTGTAGGGGCTGCTGCCGCCAGACGCGATCCGGTCACGGGAAAGCTGGACGGCGAGTTCATTCCGATCGACCTTAAAGCCTCCGTGCAGGATGGCGTGCTGTATTGGCCCGTGCCAGAAGGCTTCTGGACGATCTGTCTGTTCGTCGTCACCCGCGAAGGAGGAGACGAGCGCAGGAAAGATTATTTGAACCCCATCGTTCCGGAATCGACGCAAATCTTGATCGATACGATATATGAAGCTTATTATGCGCGATATAAGGACGACTTTGGCGCAGCGTTCGCGGGCTTTTTCTCCGACGAGCCGGGCTTCTACAACAGCAAAGCTTCATATGATTACGCATCGGGGCTGGGCGACGCCAAGATGGCTTTGCCGTGGAGAGACGATCTCTTAGAGCTGCTCGAAGCGGAATACGGTCCGAATCTTCGCCGGCATCTCCCGTTGCTGTGGCACGAAGGCGGTCCGCACACGTTTGCCCTCCGTTATGCATACATGAATGTCGTCAGCAAGCTGTATGCGGAACACTTTAGCGGCCGAATTGGGCGCTGGTGCGAAGAGCGCGGTGTTGCTTACATCGGGCACCTGATGGAGGACAACAACGTCCACGCCAGACTCGGCTGCGGGGCCGGACACTTCTTCCGCGCGCTGGAGGGCCAAGACATGTCGGGTCTTGACGTCGTGCTGTGGCAGATCGTGCCGGGCTTCGACGAAATGTCCTTCTCCTGGATGGGTGGCGAGACGGACAGCGTCTTTTTCCACTATGGAATGACCAAGATGGCAACATCGCTCGGACATATCGATCCCCGGAAGCGGGGGCGGACGTTTTGCGAAATTTTCGGAGCATACGGATGGGCGGAAGGCCTGAAGCTGATGAAATGGCTGACCGATCATATGCTGGTCAGAGGCGTCAACCATTTCGTTCCCCATGCCTTTTCCCAGAAGGATTTTCCCGATTGGGACTGTCCTCCGCACTTCTATGCGCGGGGATATAATCCGCAGTTCAGATATTACGGGCTGCTCAATGCCTATACCAACCGGCTTTGTCATCTATTGAACGATGGACAGCATGTGGCGACTGCGGCGGTCTTGTATCACGCGGAAGCGGAATGGTCCGGGGAAGCCATGCTGTTCCAAGAGCCCGTCAAGCAGCTCATGCAGCGTCAAATTGATTGCGATGTCCTGCCGGAGGATAAGTTGCTTTGCTCAAGCGTGATTCAGGGAGAGCTTGCCGTTCACGAAGAACGGTATCGCTGCTTGATCGTTCCTTGCGCAGAGGCGTTGCCTATTGAATTGATCGCAAAGCTGTCCGAATTGGCGGAATCCGGCTTGCAGATTGTCTTTGTCGACTCGCTGCCGCAACGGGCAAGTCAAGCCGTGCCCTATGCGGAGCCGCTCAGGAGATTGGAAGCTCAGGCCAAGGTCGTGGTTGTGCCCCTGCTTCGGCTTGCCGATACGTTGCGAGAGTGGGGCATGTACGAGCTGGAGACAAGCGAAAAACAGCCTTATCTTCGCGCGTACCAGTATCGACATGACCGTCTGGAAACCGTCATGCTGTTCAACGAGCATCCCGAGGAGAAGTTGAACACTCGCGTCATTCTTCCGGGAGAGGGAGTATGGCTGCGTTACGACGCCTTCGGCAATACGTTGGAACGAATCGGAGAAGGGCGGAAATATGCTCATGATCTCACGCTGAGCGCTTATGAATCGGCCGTCTTGCTGCGCATTCCGCACGACGAGGAGGCGAATTATCCGATTGGTCCGAGCCAGACGGTGCCAACGTCGGAATCGACTAGCCGTCTGATCGAGCCGACGGAGTGGCATGTTTCGTTGGTCTCGGCCCAGGAATACCCTGAGTTTAAGCCGTGGGGGACATTGACGAGCTTGCGGAACATCAGCGCTCGCGATTTGTTGCCGAGATTTTCCGGTACGATAAAGTACGAATGCCAAGTGCGGGACGAAGAAGCTGCCGGCTCTGTTTGGCTCGACTTGGGTCAAGTATACGAGACCGCGCAAGTTTGGGTAAACGGACGGGAAGCCGGAGTCCGGTTGTGCGCTCCCTATGTGTGGGATATTTCGGAGTTTTGGCAGCAAGGGATGAACGAGTTAACCGTCGAAGTGACGAATACGCTGGCGAAGGATCAGCAGGATTGGTTTTCCAAGTTCGTTCAGCAGGAGCCCTCCGGCCTGCTCGGTCCAGTTAAACTCCTTAGGCCATCAACGATAAGCGTCGGAAGCGCGGGAAGCGGGGAGTAATATGGAACAAACCTATCGGCCCCGCAGGAAGAACGGCATACGCAAATATAGTGTTCTGCTGCTCATGATGGTGCCGGGCTTGGCCTATTTGCTAATCAACAACTACTTGCCGATGTTCGGGCTGCTGATCGCCTTCAAGGATTACAATTTCGCGAAGGGATTGCTCGGCAGCGATTGGGTCGGCTTTAGAAACTTCGAATACTTGTTCAAGACGCAGGATGCCTACATCATCACAAGAAACACGATCCTTTATAATTTTTCTTTTATTATTCTGAATACGATCTTTGCCGTCGGCATCGCGATTGCGTTGAATGAAATTCGCAGCCGATTCATGTCGAGATTTTATCAGAGCGTGCTATTGCTGCCTCATCTCATCTCGATGGTTATCGTCAGCTATTTGGCCTACTCCCTGTTAAGTATGGACACTGGCTTTATGAACAAGACCGTGCTTCCGTTTCTCGGGATAGAGGAGATTTCGTGGTACAGCGAGTCCCGCTATTGGCCGTTCATTCTGACAATCATCAGCATGTGGAAGGGAGCCGGCTTCCTGTGCGTCATTTACTTGGCGGCGATTATCGGCATCGACCCGGAATATTACGAGGCGGCCACGCTGGACGGGGCTTCCAAGTGGCAACAAGTCCGCAGCATTACACTGCCGCTGTTGTACCCGATCATCATTATGATGACGTTGCTCGCGATCGGCAAAATTTTCTATTCGGATTTCGGGCTGTTCTATCAAGTTCCGCTTGGCTCGGGAGCGCTTAACGATACGACTCAGGTCATCGACACCTATGTGTACCGGGCTCTTATGAATCTCGGAGATATCGGGATGTCTTCCGCCGCAGGGCTGTACCAGTCCATCGTCGGTTTCGTGCTGGTGCTTCTATCGAATTACGCGGTACGCAAATTCAGCAAGGACAGCGCCTTGTTCTAAGGTCTGGGACTGGAGTGGAGAAGCATGAATACGATCAACAGGGGAAGACAAGTTTGGCTTCATCTCCCGATGTTTGCCCTAGCGGCGGCCTGCGTGCTGCCCTTCCTGCTGCTCGTCGTCTCGTCCGTATCGGATGAAAGCTCGATTCTGCGGCAGGGCTACACCTTTTTCCCCGATCAACTGGGGTTGGACGCTTACCGTTACTTATGGAATCATTCCGATCAACTCGTGCGGGCATACGGCGTAACGGTTTTTATCACGATTTTCGGCACGGCGGCAAGTTTGCTCATGACCGCGATGCTCGCTTACCCGATGTCCAGACAAGGCGTGCCATGGCGCGGGGGAATTGCGTTTTTCGTTTTTTTCACCTTGCTGTTCAACGGCGGGTTGACCCCGACTTATTTGATCTACGTGCAATATTTCGACATCAAAAATACGATTCTGGCGCTGATCGTGCCCGGATTGCTGATGAACGGCTTTAACGTGCTGCTGATGCGGACCTTTTTCATGACGACGATCCCTCCGGCTTTAATCGAAGCGGCGCAAATAGACGGAGCCGGAGAATTCAAAATTTTCTGGAGAATTATTTTGCCGCTGTCGATGCCGATCGTGGCCACCGTGGGCCTCATTCAGACGATCATCTACTGGAACGACTGGTTTAACGGCATGATCTACGTCACGGATTCCAAGCTGTTCAGTGTTCAGAACATTCTAAATCGAATGCTGACGGACATTCAGTTTCTGTCGGAAAGCAAGTTCAGCGCGCAGTTAGGCGACGCCGGGGCGAATTTGCCCAGCACGACCGTGAAGATGGCGATCGCCGTCGTCGGCGTTCTGCCGATTATCGCCATGTACCCGTTCTTTCAGAAGTATCTCATTAAAGGCATAGCGATCGGCGCGGTAAAAGGATAGGCGGGAGCGAGGAGGAACGGACGGATGGAGCCTGCAAAAGTAAAGGAATGGCTTTCCCTTATGACGTTGGAGGAGAAAGCGAGCTTGTGCTCGGGCAAGGATTATTGGAGAACGAACGCGCTGAAGAGATTGGGCATCCCGTCCGTCGTCATGATGAACGGCCCTCACGGGCTTAGGAAGCTTGACGAATACGAAGTCAACTTCGATGTGAGCGACAGCGCTCCGGCCACTTGCTTTCCGTCGGCATCCGCGCTGGCGTCCTCCTGGGACCGGGAGCTGCTGACGGAGATCGGCGTTGCGCTCGGGAAGGAGTGCCATGCGGCGGGAGTGGACATTCTGCTCGGGCCCGGCGTGAACCTGAAGCGCTCTCCCCTCAACGGGAGGAACTTCGAATATTTCTCGGAGGACCCTTATTTGGCGGGGGAGATGGCCAAAGCTTATATTAACGGCGTCCAGAGCCAGAATGTCGGCACCTCGTTGAAGCATTACGCTTGCAACAATAGGGAGTCGCGGCGGATGACGACCGATGCCGTCGTAGAGGAGAGAGCGCTGCGGGAGCTGTATTTGAACGCCTTCGAGATTGCGGTGAAGGGCAGTCAGCCTTGGACGATCATGAGCGCTTATAATCGGGTCAACGGAGCTTATTGCTCTGAGCATCCGCATTTATTGAATGAAATTCTGAAGGAAGAATGGGGCTTTGAAGGCGCGGTCGTCTCCGACTGGGGAGCGGTGAACGTGCTGTCGGAAGGCATTCGGACCGGGCTTGATTTGGAGATGCCTTCTAGCGATGGCTACGGCCCTGCAAATATTATTAAGGCGGTGCAAAGCGGGGCATTAACCGAAGAAGCGCTGGACCGTGCCGCCGAGCGGGTGCTGCAATTGGCCGTTCTATCTGCGAAGCGTTCCGGGCAGCCGATCGGGTGCGACTACGAGAGTCATCATCAGCTTGCCCGGAAGGCCGCAGCGGAAAGCATGGTGCTCCTTAAGAACGAGGCGGGCTTGCTCCCGTTGTCCAAGGAGGCGCAGCGTAAGATCGCGCTTATAGGAGCAATGGTCCGTGCGCCGAAAATCCAAGGCGGCGGAAGCTCGCATATGAAGCCGACGCAAGTGGACGATGTTGCAGCTGCGATTGCCGCCAAGCTGGGCGAAGGCGGAGAGCTTGTCTACGCGCAAGGCTACGATCTGGACAGTGAAGCCATCAATATGGCATGGGAAGAGGAGGCGAGAGCGGCAGCGGCTGAAGCCGAAGTAGCTATCGTTATCGTCGGACTGCCGGAGCGTTGCGAATCGGAAGCATATGATCGGGAGCATCTGCGGATTCCCTATAACCAAGCAGAGATTATTCGTGCCGTAGCGCAAGTTCAGGAGCGGGTCATTGTCGTCTTGTGCAATGGCTCTCCCGTGGAGATGCCTTGGGCGGATCATGCGGGCGGAATCGTTGAAGCCTACTTGGGAGGCCAAGCTTTCGGAGGCGCGCTTGCGGACATTCTGTTCGGGGATGCGAATCCGTGCGGCAAGCTGGCGGAGACGTTCCCGGTTGATCTGCCAAGCACGCCGGTCTATCTCGGTTATCCGGGTGAAGGAGACCGCTGCGAATATCGCGAAGGCCTCTTCATCGGCTATCGCTACTATGACAGCCGCAATATCGAGCCGCTTTATCCGTTCGGCTTCGGCTTAAGCTATACGTCGTTCGAATACAGCGATTTGCGTCTCGATAAGCAAGATTTCAGCGATCAAGAAACGCTCGCCGTGCGTCTTCGGGTTCGGAATACCGGCGATCGAACGGGCAAGGAAACGATCCAATTGTATGTAAAGGATAAGGTAAGCCGATTGGTTCGGCCGGAGAAGGAACTGAAGGCATTCGCTAAGGTCGAGCTTCATGCCGGGGAAGCCAAAGAAGTCGCTTTTACGTTGGAGAAGAGGGCGTTCGCTTATTATGATCCGGAGCTTAAAGATTGGCACGCGGAGACGGGGGAGTTCGATATTCTGATCGGCCAGTCCTCTCGGCATATTTTGCTGGAAGAGACGGTTACCCTCCGCTCGACGACTACGATCGCAAGGCAATACGACCGCCAGTCGTCCCTATCGGATTTGCTCGCCGATCCTCGAGTTGAGCCGATCATCCGCCAATTTACGCAAGGAATGTCTGATTCCCAGGACAAACACAGCTCGGAGATGATGGCCGTGTTTATCCGGGAAATGCCGCTTCGCTCGCTAGTCGCATTCAGTAAAGGGGCGTTCACCGACGAGATGCTGGACGGGCTTCTGCACCATGCGAATACGGTAGGGGCCGGACGCGTTTAAATTGAAAGAGTCCGACACGCGATAACATACGGAAGAACCACCGAAGGATGAAAAATCCGATGCGGTGGTTCTTTTGTTTTTCCCGACTTCTATGCCATCATAATAACTGGGGGGCGATCAAGGATGTATCAGGATTTCAAGCTCGCCGGCGACCGTCCGGTCATGATCCAAGTGAAAGACTACGTCAAACGTTTGATTATGAAAGGTGCTCTTCAAGCAGATCAGAAACTGCCCTCCACTCGGGAAATGAGCGATCTGCTTCAAGTGAGCCGCAATACGGTCATTGCAGCCTATGAAGGCTTGGCGGATGACGGATTTACGTATGCGGTTCCCGGCAAGGGCAGCTACGTTGCCGATATGGCGGGCCAATCTGCCGCTGATAACGGGGAATCCGACGCCTCTGTCTTCTTCCAGATCGACTGGAAGGCAAAAATGAACGAGTATGCCGTATCGGCCGTCGAACTGGATTTGATGAAGCAAGGCATACGCGCCCCCAAAGGAACCATTTCGTTCACAAGCATCGCACCGGATGAGCAATTGTTCGATCTGGGTGACGTAAAGCGAGCCTTTATGGACCGAATGGCAATCGAAGGCCAGATGCTGCTCAACTACGGCTATGCCAAAGGCTACAAACCGCTCATCGATTACTTGATGCGCTATATGGAAAACAAGGGCGTCGATATAAGCGGCAAGGATATGTTGATAACAAACGGGTTTACGGAAGGCTTTGACATCGTGCTGTCGGCATTGCGTCCTTCCGAACGCCGCGGAGCTGCAATATGCGAAAATCCGACCCATCATACGGCGATCAAAATGATGAAGCTGCATGGATTCGAGATTACCGGAATTCCGATGGAGCGCGACGGTATTGACGTGGAACGGCTAGAGGCGGCACTACAGAGCAGCAACTGCGATCTGGCCTATTTGACGCCGTCCTATCACAATCCGACGGGTATCGTTATGTCTCCGGCTAAGCGCAGTGCCGTTATGAAATTAATGGCGCGCTATCGGATACCGGTGATCGAGGATGGATTCAATGAGGAGCTACGTTATTCGGGATCGCATGTCGCGCCATTAATCGCTACGGCGGGACAAGGGAACGGCGTCATCTATATCGGCAGTTTCTCCAAGGTGTTGTTCCCCGGTTTGCGAGTCGGTTGGGTGTTAGGAGATCGATCGTTGATCGACGCTTTGGAAAGCATCAAACGTGCGCGAACCATTCATACATCGACAATCGATCAATCGATTTTATATCAATATTTGTTGAACGGAAACTTCGATAAATGTGTAAAAAAAGCACGTGCGGAGTATAAGCGCAAATACGAGCTGACAAAAGCAAGCTGTATAACGCATCTTCCCGAGGCGCAAGTATCCGGCGACGGGGGCTTGCATTTATTCCTTGCCTTCCCGTCAGACGTAAATACGCGACGGCTGCTGGAAGCATGCGCGGTAAAGGGCGTTATTTTCACGCCGGGAGACAAGTTTTTCATACAAGAAGGCGAAGGGACGAATACGTTGCGGCTTGGTTTTTCGCGAGTCACCGATGACAATATCGAACGGGGCATTCGAATCATCGGCGAACAAGTGCGCAGCTATCGCCTGCTCGCTCCATGAACGAAAACAGGAATGGGGATGGCGCAAGATGTTTAACGAAGTGAGTTCAAGGAGCCTGCTATCCTCCCGCGTGCGGGAAATTCGCCCGTCGGGCATTCGCGCATTTTTCGATCTAAATACGTCAGGCGGAGATACGATCGCTCTCGGTGTAGGGGAGCCTGATTTTGTTACGCCGGCAAATGTACGCGAAGCTTGCATTCGGGCATTACGTGCAGGGACGACGAAATATACTTCCAATGCCGGCTTAATGGAACTGAGGAAGGAGATTTCGACCTATTTATCCGGCAGTTTCGGGCTTTCTTACGACCCCGAGCAGGAAATCGTTGTGACGGTGGGAAGCAGCGAAGCCGTCGATCTGGCACTGCGGGCAGTGATCGATCCGGGCGACGAGGTGCTGATTCCGTCACCAAGCTATATTGCCTATGAGCCGATTACCCATCTGCATGGCGGTAAAGTCGTAGAGGTGGCGACGACGGCTGTGGACCAGTTCAAGCTGACCCCACAAGCGCTTCAAGCGGCAATTACCCCGCTTTCCAAGGTTTTGATGATCAATTATCCGTCCAATCCGACCGGAGCAGTCATGACAGAGCAGGATTGGCGGCCGATCGCGGAGCTTGCGATCAAATATAACCTGGTCGTCATTTCCGATGAAGTCTATGCCGAATTGACTTACGGGAGAAAGCATGTCAGCATCGCTTCTTTGCCGGGCATGAAAGAGCGTACGATCGTCATCGGCGGATTTTCCAAAGCCTTTGCGATGACGGGGTGGCGGATCGGTTATGCGTGCGGTCCGCGCGAGCTGGTTGCCGGCATGCTGAAAATCCATCAGTACACGGCCATGTGCGCTCCGACCATTGCTCAGATTGCCGCGATCGAATCATTGCGTCATGGCATTGCTGCCAAGGATGAGATGATGGCGAGCTATAATGAACGACGCAAGCTGTTCGTGGCCGGCCTAAATGCAATCGGGCTGACCTGCCACGAGCCGGAGGGAGCTTTTTATGCCTTCCCTTCCATTCGCTCGACCGGTATGACGTCCGAGCAGTTCGTTCTTCGGCTGCTGAAAGAAGCGAAGGTGGCGGTCGTACCGGGTCACGTATTCGGATCGGGCGGAGAAGGATTTATACGCTGCTCGTATGCAACCTCTCTCGTCGATTTGGAAAAGGCTGTGGAGCGGATGGGAAGGTTTATGAAAGCGGCGCAGCCGGCATGACGATCAATTGTAAAATTGCGGGTCACTTTTCTCATGATTTAACAGCCATTCTTTGCGTACAACTCCGCCGCCATACCCGCCGAGTTTACCATCGGTGTTGATGACACGGTGGCAGGGAACGACAATCGCCAGCTGATTGGCGCCGTTGGCTTGCGCTACCGCGCGATAAGCGGTAGGTTTTTCAAGCGCTAGTGCGATGTCGGCGTAGGAACGGGTCTCCCCCAAAGGAATCTGCTGTAGCTGCTCCCAGACGCTTCGCTGAAAAGGAGATCCAATAAAATGAAGCGGGGTCCTGAACTCGGTTAACGTACCCTCGAAGTACTGAGTCAGTTCTTGCTCAATCGATTGAATGGGTTTGGTTTGTCCGGGAATTATGGCTGCTTTCCATCTTGTTCTCAGTCGTTCAACCTCGCGTTCCAGACCTCGACGGTCCACGAATTCCAGCAGAAACAGTGCATTCTCGTCCGCTATGGCGATCATAGGGCCAAGCCGCGTGTCCACCCACGCTGCCTTAAGAATACGGCTATCATCCAGAAGCGTAGGAGGCGCGCCCATGATGCGAGAGAATGCATCTCTGAATCCGCTGCTGGAATCGTAACCTGAAGCTAATTGCGTATCGATAATTTTCTCCCCCGATCGGATACTCTTTAGGGCCAACCCCATTCGACGTGCCCGGGCGTATTCCACGAATGTCATGCCAAAGCGCTTTTTGAACTGACGGCGGGCAGTGGATTCATCGATGGATAAAGCCTTGAAATCGTACCCCTTCCAACGTTTCTCCGGGTTTTGCTCAACGGCTTCGATAAGTAGCCGGACGATATCCGACACTTGATTGGGATGCGACAAGGGGCGGCAGCGCTGACAGGGACGGAAGGAGGCCAGAAGCGCTTGTTGGGCAGTCTCGTAGAACTCGCAGTTTTCGTACTTCGGTTTTCTGGCAGGACAAGTTGGTCGGCAGAACACGCCCGTGGACTTGACGCCAACGTAGAAGACTCCTTCATAGTCAGTTCTTTTCTCGACAAGCGCATGGTAATATTCGATTTTTCGTTCCTCGATTTGGATCATATTTGCCGCCCCTACACTTGAAGAATAAGTGTATTATACCCTGCGCATAAGATAGCTGTAGCCGAAAATCAGGCATTCATTTTACGTCCCTCGCTAACCTGCGTTCAGCGAGTCATGCCCGACCGGTTAACCAACTGCTGAAATTTGATAAACGAAACGATTCTCCATGGAACCAGGTATCCGAATGCTACCGTTACGAACAACGCCATTTGATCCTGAGGATTCATATCGGACAGTTCCAAGCGAAGTACGAATCGAACGATCATAAAACCTAGGAAGGCTACGAAAAAGCCCCAGTTTTTCTTCGCGTAAATTTGATTGTCTTCCCGTACCTCGAAATTAGTCGTCCAGATCATCGGGATCGAGAACGCAACGCCAAGTCCGAATGCAGCGCCGAAAGCCCACTCCGATTGATTCACGTTAGAGTCAAACAGCAACGACAAGCCGGGAAGGATGAACAGGAGCGGGAATAACAATCGGGTTCCGTTGCCCTTTATTGGACGAAACATGCTTTTCGTTCTTTTCCACAAGATCAGAGCTGCGATAGCCACCATCAGTGCGTATACTGTGCTTTCGTTCATTATCGATCACCTCGTCATTTGATACTTTTATCTTAAAGGGTTCGGCATGCATGAGGGTAGTGAGCAATTCCATGTTTGGGGTATGAAGAAAATCATATTATCTGATATGAAAAAAATCCGACGAGGTTAGGTTGATGAAAGATTGGTCGGGAATTACGTGGCAAGGCTGTGCGAGATCAGAAGTTCATTGATTTTGTTTATGACGCTTTGCTCGTCACACGCTACGCTTTCGCTCGCCAATCTTCTAAGCTCGGCATGCTCTCCAACGCAAACGGAATGCAGTGCGTGTTGAAACATCGGGACGTCATTAGCGTCATTGCCAAATGCGATGTACCGATAGGATTCAACATCCAAAGACTGAAGCCCATTCCACTTGTCTATACTGGCCGGGCTAATGTCTATAATGTCTTCAGTTCCATGAGTGTACATCCGGATAGGAAGATGCTTTAATTCATTTAATAGGCTTTGTTGGTCCATACTATTCAGCACAACGATTTTCACGATTTCTTCTAAATCCTCGACTGGAACATTCTGGGCCCGGATTTCGGGATCCAGATTTTTGCGGATAGGGTGTTCGGGATCGCCAGAGTAGGAGTAGTTCCACAAGCTATCGATTAAATATTTCGCCTTGTACCGAACTAGCAGACCTACAATTTGATCGGCTACCGAAGGTTCGAAGCGAGAGGAAGAGACGTGAAGCCCATTTTTATAGACAAAGCTTCCGTTTCCCCCTACCATGGGGATTTGATGCATATGAATAGGTAGTATAGGTAACAAGTCGCGGATGGGTCTTGCGGAAGCGACGATGACTTCGTGGCCTTCATTCGCGATGCGGTCCAACATGCATACCATATCATTGCTTAAAGGCTTTCCTTGATAGCAGATCGTCCCGTCTAGATCAAATACGAATTTCATTTTAATTCCTCCCTCGGGTTCAATTTAAGCTTAGCAGAATGAGATGAAATAAAAAGGACAGGCGTCCAATTGGAGATAAATAATGAAAGTTTCCCTGGAGTACGACGAGATTCACTCCTATATCACTCAATTCGATTTAAAACGGGTGTTCTCGGAATGGGATACGATCCCCTTTCAGCTTCGCATCTATGAGAAAGACGAAGTGGTCCTGCGCGAAGGAGATGAACTGGATGGGATCTATCTGCTAGTGGAGGGCCAGACGAAAGTGACGACTAGCGTAGAGACTGGAAAATCGCTCTTGCTGCGGTTCTGTCATCCGCTGTCCATATTCGGCGATATTGAGCTCATCCAGAAGGTGGCCATTCAATCTCAAGTTGAGGCAGTAGCAGATACTCGGCTCTTGTTCGTAGCGAAACAGACGGTCGAGAAACGACTGATGCAGGATTATCGATTCCTAAATGAACTATTAAAGCATTTGTCCTTTAAGCTTCAAACATGTACGTCATCTTCAAAAATCAATCTGCTAGCCACTGTTGAAGAGAGATTCGCCATCTACCTCGTAACCACGCGTTTGTCCAGCGGGTTCAGCAAGGAAATTCATACGCTGAATATACCGGAAATCGCATCCCTATTGGGAACGACGACAAGGCATCTGAACCGCGTTATTGATAAGTTGTCTGAGGCGGGGATTTTATCCAGAAAACGGGGAGGTTTTGTCGTAATCGAAGGGGATAAATTGAATGATATCTCGGCAGGATTGCGATATGAATAACTCATACCACAAGTTTGATGATACGGTAACCGAAGGACAAACGTTAGGGTTCTGTCCATTGCTGACCGCGGCGGCGACATTTGTTACAATAGAAAGACACGGGAGGTGAAACGGGAATGGGACGGAAGCAAGCGTACACGCAAGCGGAACTGTTGGACACGACGAAAAGGCTGCTATTGGACCACGGCTATGACGGCTTTCATCTGAAGCTGCTGTCTCAACACTTACATGGAGCACGGAGCACGATTTATCAGTATTATGGCAATAAAGAACAAATCGTTGCGGCTTGCATGAAACGCGTGATGTTGAACATGCTGGACAGCGCGTCATTGGTAGACGAATCGGATTGCATGAAGGCGCTGGAGCAGGTACTGTACATCTATATCCAAGAGTCCGCGTTTCATCAGCTTCTTGGGGATATGCACAAAATCAATACGGTGGATTCCCCGTCCGCGGCGGAAGATCTGGCGTTCGTAGAGCAGTCGCATATCACGCTGAAAGACCAACTTGGCCGATTGTTCGCCCACGCGCAGCAACAAGGCGCGCTTCGTAAGGATGTTCCGCTTCCTATTCTGATCGGCGTTTTCTTTAACCTCATCAACACGCCCAACATGCTGAACATTCCGACCGCGCAGTGGAGCAAGCATCTATTCGACATTTGGCTGAATGGGGCACGACCATAAGATTTCTTATTTTTATTTTATTTGACACAAGTGTCATTTAAGTGGTTTAATAGGGGATGCACATGCTGCGCGGCATGAATATACATCAAATTCGACACAGGTGTCAAATAAAAAGGGAGAGGTAAAGAGATGTTTTTAGCGATTAGGGAGCTTATGCACAACAAAACGAGATTCCTTATGCTGGCGATCATTTTCGTGCTGATTTCCTGGCTGGTCTTCATTTTATCCGGATTAGGAAACGGGCTGGCCTCGCTTTCGGCTTCTACAATCAAGCACATGAAGGTCGAATACGTCGTCTTCGAACAAGGCTCGCAGTCTTCATTGAGCAAATCATTGCTATCGGAGCAACTGGTTGAGGTGGCCGCGCAGCAACCGAACGTGAAAGCCGCCGCGCCGCTTGGCACCACGATGGCGACTGCGTTGAAAGGCCAAAGCGAGAAGGACGAGGATAAGCTTGACATTGCCATTATCGGAATCGCTCCCGGCAGTTTTTTGGAGCCAAAGATTGTGGAAGGGAAAGGGCTTTCCCGCGATAAGCCAACCGGAGTGCTGGTCAATATTTCGATGAAGGACGAAGGGTTCGCGATCGGCGATACGTTTAAGCTGGATGGGTCTACGGAGTCGCTCACGATTGTCGGTTACGTGAAGGGAGAAACGTATAACCACGTTGCTTCCGTGTTTACTCCGATCGAGGAATGGCGCAAAATCGCGTACGCCGCACCGGGATCGGACAACGGTGTCGCGGAGCCGATTAATGCGGTTATGCTGCAAGGGAGCGGGATTGATCCGAGCGATCTGAACGGGAAGCTGCCGAACACGAATACGGTTAATCGCGAGGCGGCCATACAAGGAATGCCGGGGTACAAAGAAGAGAGCGGCTCCATTACGATGATGCTCGCCTTTCTGCTGACGATTTCCGCCTTCGTCCTTGGCGTATTCTTCTACGTGCTGACCCTGCAGAAGTCGAACCAGTTCGGCATTATGAAGGCGATCGGGGCGAGAAACGGATTTTTGGCGAAAGCGATCGTTTCCCAAGTGCTGCTGCTTTCCATTGGCAGCATTTTCATTGGCGTCCTCCTGACGTATGCGGCGGCGACAGTGCTGCCTCAAGCAATGCCGTTCATTCTGAGCACGAGGCTAGTCGTGATTT
This sequence comes from Cohnella soli, assembly GCF_042655525.1. NCBI lineage: Bacteria > Bacillati > Bacillota > Bacilli > Caryophanales > Paenibacillaceae > Cohnella > Cohnella soli. Next base: position 33,343 of record NZ_JBHSMI010000001.1, on the reverse strand, counting down.
ATGCCATCGTTCTGGTTATTATTGCGTTGCTCAGTTCGCTCGTATCCGTTCGGAAAATAACAAATGTGGATCCGCTCAAGGCACTGGGGAGGGTTGAATAATGACGACGGGATTGCACATGAGCAAGGTGACGAAATATTATGCCGAAGGAAGCAATAGAATTGCCGCACTGGATCGGGTGTCTATCACGGTGAGTCCGGGGGAGTTCGTCGCTGTCGTTGGGCCTTCCGGTTCCGGCAAAAGCACGTTCCTATCGGTTGCAGGCGCGCTGCTGAAGGCTTCCGAAGGGGAAGTGAACCTGAGCGGGCAAGAGCTCTCCGTACTTTCCGACCGAGAGTTATCTACGATCCGGCTGAATGAAATCGGGTTTATTATGCAGTCGTCCAACCTCGTTCCTTATTTGAACGTGCTGGATCAGCTATTGGTCGTGAAACGGATGTCGGGAAAAGTGAAATCGGCGGATAAAGAGGCTGCGAAGAAGCTACTGGAGGAATTGGGGCTCGGATCGAAGCTGAAGAGTTTTCCCGAGGCGTTATCCGGAGGCGAGAAACAACGAACGGCGATCGCTCGCGCGTTGATCAACGATCCTAACGTCATTTTGGCGGATGAGCCCACGGCTAGCCTGGATACGAAACGCGCGCATGAAGTCGTGAGCTTGATCGCGCAAGAGGTGAAATCGCGGAAAAAAGCGGCGATCATGGTCACCCATGATGAGCGGATGCTGGAGTACTGCGATAAGGTATATCGGATGGAGGACGGTAAATTAACGGCCGTGTAGCCTCGATTCTTCGTCGTTAAAAGCCGTTTGAGGGATGTCCCAAAAGTGTTCGCAGGACTGACGAACGTCCCTTATTCACACGTGAAAGGACCTCAATTTCCACTAATTCAATGTGGGGGCTGGGGTCCTTTCTACGACGGTACAACCGACGATGGCTTCGAATGAGCCTCGAACGATTAACAACTGAACGTGCGTATGTGTATGAAAATTCGTACAAAATCGGGAGGATCGGCGACCGGACGAGCGTATGTGTATGAAAATTCGTACAAAATCGGGCAGAACGGCAACCGAACGGGGTATGTGGACGAGTTACGACAAATAAATCCCGCGCGCACCCAAACCCCGCAGCCCTTGCGCTGCATGGGTTTGGGCGGTTTGGCGTTGATTTCTTTCATTATTCTTTTATTCCGTTTTGTTACCCTTAATGTAACTGCGTTTTGTCTGGAGAGGGGTAACTACTATGATGTTGGCTACGAGGATGAATAAGGTATTATTAGTAAAGCTCTCCATGATTTTAGCCGGAATCGCGTTTTTCTCCGTGCTTTCGATTTCGTCACCGTCATTGCCGCGCGCTTCGGCAGCGCTGACATGGGCAGTATGCGGCCTTGAAGGGACCTATTGTAGTTTTACCGGGACAAGGACTGTGGGATATGGCACCGATTACGTGAATAATAGCAAACGCATAGCCGCAAGAACTTATAACTTGCCTAATGGTTCGGCGGAGGGCGTTGGCTGCTTCGGCGCCGAGTTTGGCAGCGAAGCCCGACAATTTACAACTTGTTATATGCTCATCGACCCTGATGCCGAGCTGGACACCGCCTGGTCCACGTCATCTAGCGAGGACAATAAGACGGTTTCCGTTTCGTTTGCCGTTAAAGAAACGCAGGTGGGCACGATTGCCGACCTAAAGAGCAAGATCAAGATAAAGAGAACGGACGATACGGACTTTCAAGAGCTTGATCCGGAGGATGTCGTCAGCAATGTAACAACCGTGCAGGGCTTAATGTCTCTGGAGACGAGCAAAATCCAAATCACGTTTAAAAACCCGCTCATGGGGTCCGGTAACCAATTGCTTATTCAAGCAGGGGCGCTTGCCAATAGACAAGGAGTAATTCTGGATAGGCCGATTGCAATCGACGTGAATGAGAATGTTCTCGGCAGCTGGCAGCTAGTGGGCAACCGGGGGTTATCGGACGGCATGTCGACGAGAGGTCTGGGGATGGCCGTTCTGAACGGCACCCCTTATGTCGCCTATACAGACGATGCCCATGGGATGAGACTATTCGTTAAAAAATACGATGGAATCAGTTGGGTACCGGTTGACGGAGGAGGCTTATCTGCGGGGTTTGCTACGGCATTTTCCATGGTTTCCGCCGGTGACAGCTTGTACGTTGCTTATTATGATTACAGCGATTCCCTGCTGCACATCAAGAAATACAATGGCAGCAACTGGTCGTCCATAGACAGCGGAAGCAACATTCAAATCCCGCTGGACGGAACGGGCTTATTTTCCTTAGCGATCTATAATCATACGCCCTACATCGCTTATTCGGACAAGGCAAACGGCAATCGATTGACGGTGAAATCTTACAACGGGACCGGCTGGGACTTGTTAGGCGTTAGCGGAATATCGCAAGACGCGGTTTCGCACATCTCTTTGGCGATTTCCGAAGGCATCCCCTATGTCGCTTATCGTAATGAATTTCCGATTTTCGTGAACGGCCTTGGCTGGACTTACAGGCCTACGGGTTGGGCGAAGAAATTCGATCAAGCAAGCAATAGTTGGTCCGACCTGGGCAAATTCACGAACGACCAGTTAGAGAAGACGACGATGGTCGTGAAGGACGGTGTCCCCTATGTAGCTTATGTCGATATGTTAAGCGGACGAACCGGGACTACGATCGCGGTGAAGAAGCGCGAGGCCAACGGGTGGACGGTGGTAGACGGTTACGGCTCGATCAGCAATGGGACGGCCTATTCCTTCGATGTCTCCGGGGGAGAGCTTTACTTAACTTACATCGGCACGAATGGCAAGACTGCCGTCAAGAAACTGATCGGAAGCCAATGGACCGGCGTAGGCGACTCGGGAATGACGGTGATCGGGAAGGCAAATTCTTCCTTATACGCTGAGAACGAGGTTCCCTATCTCGTAACATCATCGACAAGCCTCGGCAATAGCGATAGCAGCGCTAAAAACTTTAGTCCGGACGTGTATAAATTTCTGCTGGATACGCCTGTCTTAACTGCGGACTTGACGAACAATAACACGGTGAGCCCTGTCGTGGTTACCTTCCCGGATTCGGCGGCATGGCGAAGCGCGATTACGGCGGTAAAGGATGGAGCGGTTACGCTGGCTCCCGAGACGTATACAATTAGCGCAGGGAAAATTACCTTCAACGCTGGCACGCTGGGACTAGGCAGTCATGCGATCACGGTGTCGGCGTCGCCGCGATATAAAGAGACATCGGTAAGCTTGATCGTTTATTTGCGGAAGCCGATCGTTACGGCGGATACATCGAATAACGATGTCGGACATCCGATCGAGCTCACGTTCCCGGATGACGCCGCGTGGCGCGGAGCGATAACGGGCGTGAAGGACGGGGCGTCGGCGATATCGGGCTATTCCGTCAGCCCCGGGAAAATTACATTTCCGGCGGGCGTTCTCGCGGAAGGCAATCATACGCTCACGATTAAGGCAACCGATTATGTGGACATCACCGTGAATCAGGCCGTTACGCTCATCCCTTCGCCGGCGTTAACGGCCGACGCGACGGATAACGATGCGGCTAGTGCGTTAGAGATCACGTTCCCGGACGACGAAGGCTGGCGCAATGCGATTACGGCGGTGAAGGACGGTACGACGACGCTGCCGTTATCCAAATACAGGATAGACGCAGGGGTCATCACGTTCAAAGCAGGTGCTTTGGCGGCAGGCAATCATACGATTACGATACTGGCGGATAATTATAAGGATGCGACGGTCATCCAGAACGTTGGAATGAAGCCTCCGACCTTAACGGCGGATACGACGAATAACGATGTTATGAACGCAATAGAGATCGAGTTCCCGGACGACCCGAGCTGGCGCGGAGCGATTACGGCGGTGAAAGATGGTGCGACAACGTTGCCGGCGGAGGCTTACGCCGTCACTTCCGGGAAAATTACGTTTAACGCCGGCGTGCTCTCCGAGGGTAGTCATACACTCACGATAACGGCAACGAATTATTCGGATGCGACGATTCATCAAGATATCGAAGGTATCAGGGCCAGCGATGACGCGTTGCTTTCCGACATGGCCGTGGATCAAGGCTCTTTAACGTTTGTACCGTCGCAGCTGGAGTACAGCGTGAACGTGCTTAACGGTACGACGAGCATCGGTTTCTACGTAACCAAAGCGAATTCAAATCAAACTTTAGCGGTTACGGGAGCAGATGAAGTCTCGGTAACAGGCAACGTTTATGCGTATAGCGCTACTCATTTGGCTGAGGGGCCGAACGTGATTGCCATTAACGTAACGGCGCAGGATGGAACGACCATCAATCCGTATCGCCTTCTTGTCAATCGTGCTCCGGCAGCAAGCGGCAATGCGGATCTGAGAGGGATCACGCTATTGGGCGGGACTCTGTCTCCTGCTTTTGCATCCGGAACGACGGACTATACCTCTCGCGTGGACTACACTGTATCTAATCTCACTCTTACGGCTAGTTTGGATGACAGCAAGGCGACGATGACCGTGAAAGGGAATCCTGCAGCAAGCGGTCAACCAAGCGGGGTGATCGGTCTTGACGTAGGCCCCAACGTCATTCCGATCGTCGTGACGGCCGAGGATGGTACAAGCAAGAAGACGTATACGGTTACCGTGACGCGTGATGAACAGTCAAGGTCACCGGGCGATGGCGGTTCCGGAGGACCAGGAAGCGGCCCCACTGCGCCAGGCTCCACGCCTGTTACATCGGATAATGGGCAGCTATCCATTCCGAAGGGCGGGGCAGGCGAGGTAAGCTTGCGGAATGAAGTTAAAGTGTCCATACCCGCGGATGCTACCGCCAAAGATTTGAATATTACGATAGACAAACTATTGGATGCCCAAAACCTGATTAGCCCGAAGGAAGTTCTAGTCAGTCCGATTTTCGAGATACTGAAAAACTTCTCGGAGAACTTCAATCAGCCCGTAACGTTAACCTTCGTATTCGATCCGTCAAGCTTGACCGGCGACCAGAAGCCGTCGGTGTTCTACTATGACGAAATGAAAAAAGAATGGGTAGAAGTCGGTGGCGTAGTAGACGGTACACACATCGTCGTGAAGGTTAACCATTTTACGAAATACGCGGTGTTCGCCGTCGAAGGGACTCCGGAAGTGCCAACCGATACGGACTTGAAAATAAGCGATATTTTCGGTCACTGGGCGGAATCCGATATTCGAGCTTTGGTCCAAACAGGGGCAATCAACGGATACCCTGATCAGACCTTTAAACCGAATAACTCGATTACAAGGGCTGAGTTTGTCTCTATCCTGGTAAAGGCCCTCAAGCTGAAAGCGTCGGATAGCCTTAGCTTTGACGATACAACCGTCCATTGGGCGAAAGATTCGATCGGGGTTGCTGCGGCGCTGGGGTTGGTCTCCGGCTTCGAAGATCATACGTTCCGTCCGAACGAGCTGATCACTCGCGAGCAGATGGCGACGATCGCAGTCCGTGCGTTGGGGCTGAATGCTTCGGGTAAATCTATCGGCTTTGCGGACAATTCGGTGATTTCCAGTTGGGCCATTGAAGGGGTAGCTGCTGCTGCCGACAACGGACTAATTAACGGCTATAAGGACGGTACGTTTAGGGCGAAAAACAATACCACCCGTGCAGAAGCCGTTACGGTTATTGTTAAAGCGATGGCCCTTAAATCACGCTCATAACGAGTGCAAAGACGCCTCCAAACCACTGCGACAGTGGAAATGGAGGCGTCTTTTGTTCTGCCGATTGTGTAAAAGGAATTAAATCAAACCAGCTTGTTTGAGCAGGCGCTCTAAAATGGCTGCAACCTCGGCTCTTGTCATATTGGCTTTCGGTGCGAGCAACCATTTGCTTCTGCCGGATATAATACCCGCATTAATGCTGCTGGCTATACCGCTGCGTGCCCAGGCGGATGCTTCGGACGCGTCCGTAAAGGAACGCAACGTCTCTTCTGTTACCTCATCAGTCATCGTTGCTTCTGCCGATCCATTCGTAATTTGCATCGCTTTGGCGAGGATCGCCATCGCTTGCTCGCGCGTGAGCTTGTCATTCGGTCGGAACGTTCCGTCTTCGAATCCGTCGATCAGGTGAAGAGCATATGCCGTATGAACGGCTCCGCTGTACCAATCGGCCGAGCTCACATCGGAGAACTCATTCTGATAAGAGCCGGGGTTCAATCCCAGACCGCGAACGATAATCGCCGCGAATTCCGCACGCGTAATCTCGGTATCGGGATTGAATTGCCCGTTTCCTATCCCGTCGATGACCAGCCTAGAACCCATATCGTTGACGGCCTCTTTCGCCCAATGGTTCGCCACATCGATAAATTCGAGCGGATGCCATACGACCGCATATGTGCTGTTCGTCAAGCTGCTGATATGCGCGGTATATTTTCCATTGTTGACTTCAATCCGGGTCGGAACATGACGTACGGTTCCATCCGGCTCAATGACGACTGCCGTCGTTACTTTGCTCGGATCTACGCCGTCCGGCAGAACGATGGTCCGTTTAACGTAAGCACTGAACGTGGAAATTTCCGTGCTCGTCCCCGCATGCAGCGCTCTTATCGTAAAGCTTACCGGGGAAGCAACAACGGTAAACGATCCTGCCTCTGCGGCCCGCGTCAGCAGCTGCGACATATCTTCAGACGGAGCTGCAATCTCAACCTGTATGGCGATATCGCGCAGGTTAATCTGACTTCCAAGCTGTTTGGACAGGGCGTCGATGTTAAATTGCTTAGCAGATAGCGTATACGTAGCGTTTTTGGTTTTGAACTCCACTACCGCGTTCATCTGCTCCAGATCTTTAATCATTTGAGCGTTCAATTGTCCGATTAGAACGCCAGAGTCCGTATTCATCGGAATAGTGAGCACTGCGCCTTTCCCGGCTCCAGTAAGCATACGCGCCAGTTCGCGCTCGTCCACCGTGAGCGTGGTAACGGACTGGCCGTTTTTCCAGCTGGTTGTCAGCTTTCCGATCTTGAACGGTTTTCCGTTGATCAGAACATCCACTGAGTTAGCAGATTCATTGGATTGCGTGTAAATATAGAGGACGAGCTCAGCTTGAACTTCACTGCTGTTCCCGGCAGGGTCTATCGCGCCGACTGTGATGGTATACTTACCGTCGCTCAAGTCGTTTTCCGGCGTGAACTGCCATTTGCCGTTGCTGTCCGCTGGCACATGGCTTTCTGCGCCGTTGATGGTAATCGTAACCGTACTTCCAGGCTCTACTGTTCCTTTGATGTCCGGACGTCTGTTGGTCAAATACGCGTTGTTGTCTGGACTTACAATGACCGGCTCCGGAGGTGTCTTGTCAAAAACAACAGAGCTGTCATCCGTCGTATCAACGACGGCTATGCCCGCATTCCCAGCTAAATCGCTAAATTCGATCCGCAGCGGGATTGCGCCTTCCGTATCGCCATTAGTCAACGTATAGACAGCCGTGTATACGCCGTTAGCTTCAGCGGTCGTTACTGCATGCCCCGCAATGGTTACTGCAAGCGAGTGTTGCAGCATTTTGCTAGCGCTGAACGTTATCGTAACCGTGTCTCCGACTTTGGCAAGGGAAGGAGTCGCGTTATCGCTGGCAATGCTCACTTCTGTCAGGACAGGAGCCGTAGCGTCATAGACCGTGCTGAAAGGCGTCGCCGCAGTGTTTCCGTTGCCCGCCGCGTCGGCTGCCTTGCCGGAGGGGAGCGACACCGCAACCGTGCCATTTTCCGTTGGTGCAATGTCTGCGGTGTATGTCCGATTGTCGGACGTGATCAGGTTGCTTGCGGTTCCGTTCGTTACCGAGAGATCGCCGATATCGAAACCGTTGACCGCTTCGCTGAACGTGATCGTTACGCCAAACGGTGACTGGTTCGTCGGATTCGTTGCAGACGATGTGATGATGACCGTCGGCGAGGTGCTGTCATAGACCGTTTCATAAGGCGTCGCCGCGAGGTTTCCGTTGCCTGCCGCGTCGGCTACCTTGCCGGAGGGGAGCGACACCTTGACTTCGCCTTCTTCCGCTGGCGTAATATTTGCAGTGTATGTCCGACTGTCGGACGTGCTCAGGATGCTTGCGGTTCCGTTCGTTACCGAGAGATCACCGATGGTAAATCCGGTAACCGCTTCGCTGAACGTGATCGTGACGCCAAACGTGGACTGGTTGGTCGGATTCCCCGCAGACGATGTGATGGTTGCCGTCGGCGGCGTACCGTCATAGACCGTACTGACCGAAGTTGCTGCAGCAGTGTTCACGTTGCCTGCCAAGTCGTTTATTTCGCCTGCAGCCATATCGACGGTAACTGGTCCGTCTGCCGTCGGTGTGATGACAGCGGTGTACGTCAAACCGTCTGCGGACTGCAATTGGCTTGCGGTCCCGTTCGTCACTGCAATGCTATCAGCAGAGAAGTTTTGCGGAGGTTCGTTAAACTCCAACGTAACAACGAACGACGACTGATTCGTCGGATTCGCAACCGACGACGAAATATTCACTGTAGGTCCAATTGTGTCATAGGTGACGACATGCGGTGTTGCCGCCGTATTCAAATTGCCATAGCTGTCCGCTGCCACTGCGGCAGGAACATTAATGGTAACCGGGCCGTTTGCTGCTGCAGTAATGTCTGCGGTGTACATTTGACTGTTTACTGCCTGAAAATTACTAACGGTGCCGTTAGTGATGGTGATGTCTGCCCCCGTGAATCCCGTTACCGGCTCGCTGAATAGAATCGTGATGCCAAAAGTATGTTGAGCGGTCGGCCAATAGATTCCCGATGAGATCGTTACTGATGGCGATGTAACATCGTTAACTTTCACGTGAGCGGTGTTGCTCGTAATACTTGATGCTTTCTGCCCCGTGACAGTGTTCGTTACGACGACATAGTAATACGAATCATGGGCTGCACCTGTTGGCACCGTATAGGTGGGACCGGTTTGGTTGGGAAGCGCAGAGGCGCCCGAGTAGCTGTCCATCGTGTTGCGATACCATTGGTAGCTTAATGTACCGGTTCCCGTCGCCGCAACGCTTAGATTCGGAATCGTTGCTCCCTCGTTTACATCCGTGTTGGGCGTTGGCTGCGTGTCGATCGACGGCGCAGGAGCACTCGGCAGTGCGTTCACTAATACGTGAGCGGTGTTGCTACTGATGCTTGCAGGCTGCTGCCCTGCGACAGTGTTCGTAACGACTACATAGTAATACGAATCAAGGGCTGCTCCAGTCGGCAGCGTTAAGGTGGGGCCGGTTTGGTTAAAAACCGCAGAGCCACCCGAGTAGCTGTCCGTCGTGTTGCGGTACCACTGGTAGCTGAGCGTCCCGCTCCCGCCGCCCGTGATGTGCGCCTCAACGCTTAGAATAACCGGGCTCGGTGCTCCTTCGCTCACTTCAGTGTAGGGTGTTGGCTGCGTGTCGATCGACGGCGTCGGAGCACTTGGTAGCGAGCTCACTTTCACATGAGCGGTGTTGCTTTTGATGCTAGCCGTCTTCTGGCCTGCGACTGTGTTATCCGTGTTCGTTACGATTACATAGTAGTACGAATCAAGGTCAGCACCTGTCAGCACCGTTAAGGAGGGGCCGGTTTGGCCATCCAGTATAAAGCCGCCGTTATTGCTGTCCGCGGGGTTGTGATACCACTGGTAGCTGAGCGTCCCGCTTCCCGTGACGTTCGCCCCAACGGTTAGAACCATCGGATCGCCCACATTCAACGTTTCGTTGCCCACAGGCTGCGCTGTGATCGACGGCTCCGGAGCTCCCGGCTGCGCGCTTACTTTAAGGTGAGCTGTCCGACTTGTTACACTGGTTACATCGTCAGTAACCGTAACATAGTAGTCGGATTCAAAGGGTTCCCAGGTTGGAACGACTAAGGAAGAGCTCTGTGTTAAAGCGATAGTGTTTCCTCCGGAAGAGCGATACCATTGATAGTGCACTGTGCCGACACCGCCTGTCACCACAACAGAAAGCGTTTGCGACCAGAAGTTGCCTTCATCCAGTATAATATCCTGTGGTTCCGTGGTAATTTCCAAGCCCGAAGACGCATGCACATTCCCTACTGCGGATGAAGTACCCCAAATGACGATAAAGAAGACTAACATTATAGCTATTACTCGCCGCGTAAATCGACTCTTGCTGCTAAATCCGGCTGCTTCTCCCGATGTCATGAACTTCGTACTCCTTTCTCTGTTTATACAGAATTTTGACTCGAACTTTGACGACTCTTTTATTTTAGCGTATTACTTTGGTAATGAATAGAAAATAATCCATTGTAACTTTATGACTATTTATGAGGAATGGCAGACTGGTTCGAAGGCCGAATTCTTTCATTTTGTTAATGTCCCGACGCCCGTTATCATAGAGAGGTTGAGCCAATATGCAGGCCCTCGCCTGCGCGCAGACTGCTCGTGGGATCCGCCGGTGGACAAGGTGGGGCTGTAAGCGGGGAGTTGGAGTGATTGGATTTCTTATAGCGAGAATCCGATTGCGACGGGGGAAGAGTAAGAGCCGAGAGGCCGCGTCGGACGCGGGTTTGGGGGCTGTGAAAAGTTTCCGGGAGGCAGGCTGTTGCGGCCCTTTTTGGGCTTCTCGTTCAACAGCTTGCCAACATGAAGTCGAGGAAAGTGGCTGCAGGAAGCCCGGAGTCAGCCACAGCAGGGCGGTCGGGACAGGTTGTTCTTGAATGCTTGTCCCCCTTGTCTCAGTCCGTCCAGAACAGGAACGGTGAATCCTTTCGTGTGGAGCAAGTGCAAGATCTTCATGCGGAACGATTCGATTGCATTTGGAGACGTTTCCGGCAATTGGTTTCTTCTGGTAACAACGCAGCAAAACTTGCTCCACCAAACTTTCGTCACGACTTCCGTTCGCTGCCATCGCTATGACAAGCGGCAATCAACCGGAGCAAAGATGCACCCAAGTGACTGCCACGATGGTATAATTTTTCGGTTTAAGGTGTCCGTCAGGCATAAAAGCCTAGCTCTTCGGACAGGTTTTCGGAGGTTAATTTACAGATGAGATCCGCCACTTGCATCAATTAATTGACCAGTGACCCAACGGCTGTCCGACGAGGCCAGAAAGGCAGCAATATCTGCAACATCTTCAGGCTCCCCCCACCTTTTAAAGGTTGAAAGACCAGCGGCAGATTTCTGTCCATTGGGATCTTGCAACGTCCCGGCATTCATCTCTGTATTAATGATGCCAGGCTGGATGGCGTTCACCGTAATCTTACGGCTCCCAAGCTGTTGAGCCAAGACGTGCGTAAGCGTGTCGACTGCCCCCTTCGACATGCTGTAGGCGAAAACACTGGGGGAGGCCACACGTGTTACAAACGAAGAGATATTGATAATATGGCCTCCATCTCTCAGACGCGGTAAAGCTTGTTGGGTAACAAAAAGCGGTGCTTTGACATTGATGTTCATGACCTCGTTGAAAGATTCTTCCGTCGTCTCTTCAAAGGTTACAATTTGTCCGATTCCAGCGTTATTCACAAGAATGTCAAAACGATTATCGCCTGTACGTTTCCGAAGGGCTTCATCCAAAGCCGCATATAAATCATGAATGCCGTTAAGGGTACTTAACTCAGCACCGATCGCGAATGCGGCACCTCCATTTTGCTCTATCTGATGAACAACTTCCTCTGCTTCGTTTTGTCTTTTTCCATAGTGTACTGCAACCACTGCGCCCTCCTGCGCCAGACGCAACGCAATGCCACGACCAATCCCCCGGCTTGCACCGGTTACTAAAGCGATTTTACCCTTCAACTTACTCATGCCTTCATCTCCTTGTTTGGAATTCATGGTCAATTATATTGCAAGGTGACGTTTGAAATGTTGCTCTCTCATTCGGAATTCATTCATGTTTATCGTCATTAGCCTACGGGGAGCTAAACTAACGGAACAAGATAGCGTTCAATTGTGATGGCTTGCAAACAACCATTCAACAACCTGCAAACAATAACGTTGCAGACAAAGGAAACTCGTACCATTTGTCGAATAGTGTAAAAGTGATTTGAACGGAAAGAATTTTATAGGATTAGGCGAGTTATGATCTGGGATAGTGAACAATCACTTGTCGAACATTATGTAAACCCGGGTCCTGCGCGATCGGGTTTACAAAGCCCATTTGCGCTATGTTTAACAATGTAACGGAAGGAGAATATATTAAATGTCACTAGAGAACACTGACCCAAAAGTTACACAGTACATCGAAAACTCTGAGGATTTTGCCAAACCAATCCTCAATCATCTTAGAGAGCAGATACACAAAAACTGCCCTAATGTAGTGGAATCAATTAAGTGGGCCATCCCGCATTTTGATTACAAAAACGATTTCATGTGCGTTTTAGCCTCAACTAAAAACCACTGTTCGCTCACATTCATAAAATCTGAGTTCATGAGCGATCCCCGATTTGCTGGTGGCAAGAAGGTAAAGCCAGGCCAGCGATTTATGAGCAGAATCACGAGTATGTCTGAGCTGCCATCAGATGAAGAACTCGCAGGCTTTATCAAAGAAGCGATGGATTTAAATGACCGAGGCGTGAAACTTGACAAGACAGCCAAAGCAGCGCCGGGCAGCAACCCAGTGGAAACTCCGGCATATTTCCTAGAAGCACTATCGAAAAATCCTACTGCTCAACAAGTTTTTGAGAACCAATCACCGTCATTCCGCAAGAACTACATCGTATGGCTTGAAAGTGCAAAGACCGATGCCACAAAACAACAGCGAATAGATGAAGCACTGGAATGGATCGCCGAAGGCAAAGGCCGATTCTGGAAATACGAAAAGTAAAAGGGCGCCTAACCTCGCGATCGGGGTTCATTTAACGACAATTCAATAGCGACCGGAGACGAAGAAGAACGGAAAAACGGATAACAGTACTTAATGAATACATCGCCATGTGGTCTACACGCCTTGGGGATGTATTTTTTATGCCCCCAAGTCAACACGGAGTCAACAAACGATCCAAGAAGTTGATGGCAAACGCCCGGCGTGGATGCTGGGAAATGCCCCGAAACATAAACAAGCCTCAACCGCTCCTACTGGAGCAACCAAGGGCTGTTTAGCCTAACTATTCGTTATCTTGAGATCTACTAGATTATTTTTTAACCACAGGCACCAAAAATTCGCCGCAGAAAGTGCCGTCGCCATTATCTTTGCGATAAGTCGCATTCGGACCGCCAATGTAGGCATAGTCAGGGACTTGGCCCAAGACTTCGCCAAAAGCACGGTAAGTCAGTTGATCAAACAATCGCGATCGTCTTTTGCGGCGTTTGTAATCTGCCATGTGAGTGCTCCTCATTTAGCGAGTTTTTAGCCTTCGACTCTTTTTGCACGAAGCCACATTTCGCCGTAGAATTCACCATTATCAGCAGCTTTGACGAATGTGGAGTTACCAGGACCAACGTATTTGTAATCTTTGATTTCTTCCAACAAGCCGCTGAAAACTTTTCCCGTGATTTCGTCGGCAAGGCGGTTTTTGTCAGCGCCAGTTCCTGGCACGACGATGTAGTCGCCTGCGAGGAAATTGAGGACGATCGCGCCTTCCGCTTCGAATTCACCCATAACGCCGAAGCCGCGCCAAGCCTTCCCTCCGAGGACGTAGTTGATTTGATATTCTTGCCCGTCAGCGAGCGCTAGAAGTTCAGCAAGTTTGCCGTTTTCAGTGATTTCAGCTTTTTTCGCTGCCGTTTTTGCTGCATTACCTGCCCAGTCGTTGTAGTCTTCAAGTTCAACACCGAAAGCCGTCATTTTGTAGTTTTCCGAGATTGTTTTGATGGAGTAGTTAGACATTTTTTTTCGCTCCTTGAGGATTAATTTTCTACAAGGTTGATTGTATTGGCCTAATGTATCAAAAAATGATACTCTTTATCGTCTATAAAATCGCCAGACTTTTGGTCGGGCCGTGCTCTTTGGATTTGGTGACTGTTGGTTGCTCGGTGTGATTTGATACCCCACGAATTAGTGATCATTTGCGTGTATACAAAAAAGGGCCGGGTAAGCCCACCTGCAAGGTGGGCCCCCGGTCCCCTTTTAATCTATCCATCCAGCCACTTGCAGCAACCTGATGAATACGACTGCTGCCTGTGCTCGTGTCGTTGCACCTTTCGGATCGAACGTATCCGCACCTGTCCCTGTCATGATTTTAAGCTTGATCATAAGGCGAACGTTCTCCAAAAAGGCTGCGTCAACGTTTCCGATATCCTTGTACCCGTTCAAATTAATGAATTCCTTTGTGATCGGCAGCTTTTCCAGGGTAATTACAGCCGCCAACATGCTCGCCATTTCCTCGCGGGTCAGCGGTTGATCGGGCATGAAACGTTTGTCACTGGCAAACCCCAGCAGTCCAAGCTCCTTCGCTTGCACGACTACGTCGAAATACCACGCGCCTGGTTGAACGTCTTCATAGGGCGTTACGCTGCCGGTCGGTATGCCGCGGCCCAGCGCCCTGACCAGCATGGCTGTGAATTCCGCTCTCGTCACCGCTTTGTTGGGATTGTATTTACCGTCTCCAACGCCTTCCACAAGCCCTTTGGCCGCGGCAAGCTGGACAAACGATTGACTCCAATGCTTTTGCACATCGGTGAAGTTTACAGCATGATCTGCCACAAGGTATGCACTGTTCGAATAAGAGCTAATGATCACATTCCACACACCGTTGATCTGTACTTTCTTGGAGGCAACAAACTCAAATTTCTTGGTCGTTTCGTTGTAGCGGAATGCGCCCCATTGTTCAGGCATACTTCCCATATTTTTCGGCATCGGAATAATCCTTGTAATCGCCTTGCTGAACTTATCGGCCTATCCGATTGTTTTTCCTGTCGAGGTATTAATGATATCAATGTGAAAATCAACAATCGGGCCAATCACTTTACCATTGGGCAGGCTCTGACCGAACGCAGCCTTTATATCCTTGCTGTCGGACTTGTCTGTCAGCGTGATCTTGAACCGAATATCCTCGGCCTTAAGGTTGTTTCCAGCAAGCAAGTCCTTTAGCTCTGGTATTAGTGAAGCCAGATCGACCGGTATTTGATAGCTGCCGAAAGGTGCCTTAACTTCAATAATGAAGGTTGCGTTTTTCTCTTCAAAGCTTGCAAAAATGCTTGCCGGTATGCTGACGTAGGCTGCACCGTCCTTTGGGTTAGCTTCAAGCGTGACGGATGGCTTCGTCGTGTCGACTGTATTCGGGTCAAGCGCTGCGCCATTTTGGTCGATTTGTTGGGATGGCGTCGTCGGTATTGTCGTCGTTGGTTCAACAGACGTGCCTTTTACTGTAACTGTCGCCGATTTACCCACAATCGCTACGCCATCTACATAAACTGTTAAGCTGTGGCTAACATCGCTTGTTGTGGTGTTATGCGGAATAACGACTGTTGCTGTGGCACTAGTGGCGCTGTTTACAATAGCCGTGGCCGCTGCCGCTCCATCAAGATATACTTCTACCCTATGCCCGGTAAGATTAGTGCCTACAATTGTAGCAGTCGTGCTTCCGCCAATGCTCATAAAGTTTGTTGGATTAACAGATATACTGGTAACTATAGGTGCCGCAATTGGACTCACCATAGTAAGAGATGAGTTATTGCCAGTATCCGGGTCAAATTGATCCGAGTGCGCCACTGTTATAGTGAACGTATTTGCATTAGGTGAGGCGACTGTCGCCGTGATTGTGAGCGTAGGTGGGGTTCCTGTCGTAACAGTCCCGACCGTCCATACACCTGTCGCCGAATTATACGTGCCCTGAGAAGGATTGGCACTAACAAAGGTTACGCCTGCGGGAAGTAAGGCACTGACGGACACATTCGTCGCTGTATCAGGACCCGAATTCTTAATTGTTGCTGTATAAGTAATCGTGTCGCCCACATTTGGCGATGAATTGCTCACTGCTAAAGTCGCTCTTAAGTCAGCTTGCTGCGGAGTTATTGTGCTGGAAGCGGAGTTATTCGTTTGATCCGGGTCAAATTGATTCGAGTGCGCCACTGTTATAGTGGACGTATTTGCATTAGGTGAGACGACTGTCGCCGTGATTGTGAGCGTAGGTGGGGTTCCTGTCGTAATAGTTCCTACCGTCCATACACCTGTCGCCGAATTATACGTGCCCTGAGAAGGAGTGGCGCTAACAAAGGTTACGCCTGCGGGAAATAAGGTATTAACGGATACATTTGTCGCTGACGCAGGGCCTGAGTTCGAAATGGTTGCTGTATAAGTAATCGTGTCGCCCACATTTGGCGATGAATTGCTCACTGTCAAAGTCGCTCCTAAGTCAGCTTGCTTAGGTGTTATTGTGCTGGAAGCGGAGTTATTCGTATGATTCGGGTCAATTTGATCCGAGTGCGCCAGTGTTGTTGTAAATGTATTTGCATTAGGTGAGACGACTTTCGTCGTGATTGTAAGCTTAGGCGGGTCTCCTGCTGTAACGGTTCCCACCGTCCATACCCCTGTAACCGAATTATATGTGCCCTGTGAAGGAGTCGCGCTATCAAAGGTTACGCCCGCGGGAAGTAAGGCATTGACGGATACATTTGTCGCCACATCGGGGCCTGAATTCGAAATGGTTGCTGTATAAGTAATCACGTCGCCTACATCTGGCGTCGGATTGCTCACAATTAATTGCATACCTAAGTCATCGCTCGGATTTATTGTGCTGGAGGTGGAGTTATTCGTTTGATCCAGGTCAAATTGATCCGAGTGCGCCACTGTTATAGTGGACGTATTTGCATTAAGCGAGACGACTTTCGCAGCAATTCCAAGCGTAGGTTGGTTTCCTGTCATAATAGTACCTACCGTCCATACACCTGTCGCCGAATTATACGTGCCCTGTGAAGGAGTCGCGCTATCAAAGGTTACGCCTGCGGGGAGTAAGGCATTGACGGATACATTCGTCGCTGTATCAGGACCCGAATTCGTAATTGTTGCTGTATAAGTAATCGTGTCGCCTACGTTTGGCGTCGGATTGTTTACTGCTAATTGCACGCCTAAGTCAGCCTGCTGTAGAGTTATTGTACTAGAAGCAATGTTATTGGCTGGATTCGGGTCAATTACAATTTGATCGAAGTACGCTGATATTGAAAATGTAGAAGGATAGAGAAAGCTGACTCTCGCCGTAATTGTAAGTGTATACTGACTACCTGATGTAACGTTCCCTACCCACCACATCCCTGATCCCGAATTATACGTACCCTGTGAAGGAACTGCGTTTACCAAGGTTAACTCTAAGGGAAGTACGGCAAAGATGGATACATTAGTCGCTGTATCAGGGCCTAGATTCTTTACTGTTGCCGTATAGGTAACCGTGTCGCCTATGTTTACCGTTGGTTTGTCCACTGTTAATTTCAAATCTAAATCAGCCTGCTGTAGAGTTATTGTGCTAGAAGCGATATTATTGGCTGGATTCGGGTCATTGTCCATTTGATCGAAGTACGAGTATATTGAAAATGGAGTTGGATTGAGAAAGCTGACTTTCGCCGTAATTGTAAGTGTAGACGAATTACCTGATGTAACGTCCCCTAGCCGCCACACCCCTGATCCATAATAATACATGCCCTGTGAAGGAGTATCGTGTACATAGGTTAACGATAAGGGGAGTTCGGCTAAGATGGATACATTAGTCGCTGTATCAGGGCCTAAATTTTTTACTGTTGCCGTAAAGGTAACAGTATCGCCCATGTTTACCTTTGGTTTGTCCACTGTTAATTTCACATCTAAGTCAGCTGTTGTTGCGGCATAGGCTATGTTGGTTGGCCTTAAAACGAACAGCCCTGTTAGGATGGATAAAACCAGAAAAAGCGTTCCTATTTTCTTCGTAACATACATATGTATCTCCCACTTCTTTCAGCTAATAAATGGTTAGAATGATTCATAGAAAAAGACGTAGTTTCGAAAAAAACTCATCGAATAATGTCGAATATCGACGTGAATCATTATAACATTAATACCAATAATTCTCATTATTCAATTCATATCTAATAGTTTTTTTCAAGTGTTCCGGCCGAGTGCTGGTTACACTCGGCCTATACGATTGGCTTGGATGGGATTGTCCACGAAACGTTCCCGCATTCAAATTTGTAGTTTTCTTGCCTTAATTACGAAAGTTACAGGAAACATCTTTGCTCTATATGCCAAATCGCTTTTGTCTTCCATCGATTGCATCATTTCACCGTCATTCTGTTCAATCATTTGCTCAACTACAAACCCCGCTTTCGCCAACGCGTTCACATAGGTTGATAGCTTACGGTCCGCTAGTAATAGCTCACCTTCAACAGCTACCGGATACCATGCTTCATCGAAATAACTCTTCTTAAAAACAAACCTACCATTATCTTCAGTAACACATCTATGTATAGGATGAGACCAACTGAAGATAAATACACCGTCTTTTTTGAGGTAAGAAGCGATCCGGCAAAAAGTACCCTCAAGATCGGTTGTCCAACCGATGGCATAAATCGAATAAACATAGTCAAAGTATTCCTCCGGTATGCCGCATTCTTCTTCCATGGCGGAACAGATCAACTTCGCGGAAACACCGGATAACTCCAAATGCTGTGCTGCCTTTTCGATTTGTCTTTCTGAAATATCAACAGCCCATAGTTCAGATGCATTTCGCTCCGCTTGATATTGTAAGGACTGACCGTTGCCACAACCTATCTCCAATAACTTTTTCCCTGAAATATCACCAAAGAGCTGGTATTTCTCTTCTGAGATAAACGCTCCATAATAAGGAAGAACGATTGCTCTTAAGAAGTCATTGCCTTTTGTATCCCAATAGAAGCTGTTTGTCTTATGAATAGCATTCTTATCTTCCATGAAGGCACCTTTTTCCGGATACGTTTTGTTGTTTCAAACCAATCCTAGTATAACGTTCTATTTTCGAAATTCTCAAATCTTTTTGGGATTACTATAAGCTGAATATATCACTCTGTCTTTGTGTCTGATGGATTTTGTTCTTTCCGCAACGTACGAATAAAGATGTTATATTGATAACAGCGGGAAGCGGCGGTTGACCATTTAATAAGATTGCGAGGGGTCCCCGAAAATGTCCGAGGAAATCAAAGTCGCAGGAAGAAGGACCAAATTTCATTTCGATAATGTCTATTACAATAGTCCCCGATCCTACGACGCCATCCTTCTGTACCAGGTGGGGGATCTCAGCAGCGGTTCCGGATTTTCGATCGGGAGCCATCATCAATTTTGCTACGAAATCAGTTATATCCTGTCCGGAAGCGGCTATTACTGTACCGACGACAAGAGCTATCCGGTCCAGGCTGGCGATCTCTACTTAAGCTTGCCGGGAGAACGGCACGATGGCCATGCGGATGCCAAGGATCCGTTCCGGTACTTCTATATCGGCTTCGACTTCAATCCTTCGGGCAGCGATTACGGCAGCTTCGCCCGCGTGCAGCGAATGTTCGATCAAGTGGATCTGCCGGTAACCCCGGATAAATTCAGAATCGAAACTCCGTTTTTGGGTATTTTCAACGAGCTGGTCAACCTGAAGGAATATTCGGACGTGCTCATTAAATCGTATATTTTTCAAATTATTTTACTCGCTTACCGGAATTATTTCGATAGCTGGGAGAAGCGGTACTCCGATCGGAACGAAGCCGACGCCAATCGCGGAATCGCATACGAAATCATCCAATATATCGACAGCAATCTGGAGAACGGGGCCATCATTCAGTTGCCAGATCTGGGAGAGGCGCTAGGGTATAGTTATTCCCACCTCTCTCACTGCTTTTCCCAAGAGACGGGGTTCACCATCAAGCAATACTTTAATCGCAGACGCTTCGAAAAGGCGGTGGAATGGCTGAAGGAGTCGGCCTACAGTATTACGGAAATCGCCGAAAGGCTGGGCTATCAATCCATTCATACGTTCAGCAAAGCGTTTCGCAAAAGCTACGGATTATCCCCGACGGATTACCAACGGATGATCGACAATCGCATAAAAGGAACAATAGATTAGCCGCAAAGGTCAAAGACGCTGTCTGTTCCTTCCTGTTACGATTTGGTTAATGAACATTCGGTAGCATAACGGCATAAAGCACGCGAGAATGGCTGTGAGATCACGTCAACTGTCGACCCTGATCTCACAGCCATTGTTTTCTGTGCCCATTTTCGCTTATACCCGAACATAGCGAAAGGTTTTACAAACAATCTGTCCGTGCACATTCTCAGTCTCTGAGTGCACATTTCCTGACAGAGAGGCATGGTATATTTAGTCCGAGAAAACGCTACCATTACTTCGGAAGGGAGTCATCACGTGTCTCTGCCTTATCGAAAAAAGACATTATGGATGAGAATCGTTCAGCACCGCACCTTGTATTTGTTGTTCTTACCTATTGTCGCTTATTATATCGTCCTTCGTTATTGGCCGATTGGACTGGCCTGGGTCGTCGCCTTCAAAGATCTGCAGCTAGGAAGCGGCACATTTGCAAGTCCGTGGGTCGGACTAGACAATTTCCGAATGATGTATACCGATCCCGTCTTACCGACAGTCATCAGAAACACGGTGGAAATCAGTCTGCTGCGTATTGTATTCGGTTTCTTTCCGCCTATCATTTTGGCTATCGTTTTCCATGACTTGGCCACAAAGCGATTCAAAAAATGGATGCAGACTCTTGTGTACATCCCCCACTTTTTCTCGTGGGTTATCGTGTTCGGAATCGTCTTCGGTTTTTTCTCGGTAGGATCCGGCTTCATCAACAATACGCTCGATTTTTTCGGATTCGACCGCCATGAGTTTTTACTGGATGAAAGCTGGTTTCGTCCCATATTAATCAGTTCCGGTATATGGAAGGAAGTAGGCTGGGGTACCATCATCTACTTGGCCGCATTAGCGACGGTTGATCCTATGCTTTACGAAGCGGCCGTTATGGACGGTGCAGGACCGATGCGGCGGTTATGGCATATAACGCTTCCAGGAATAACGCCCGTCATTACTTTTGTGTTGTGCTTAAGCCTTGGGAATATTCTCAATGCAGGCGGCGAACAGATTCTATTGTTCTACAATCAAGCCGTACTAGCTGTCGCGGACGTGATCGATACTTGGGTATATCGTGAGGGACTGGCAAGTCTACAGCTCAGCTTAGGCGTTGCGATGGGATTATTCCAATCGTTGATCGGGATGATTCTTGTGCTGGTCAGCAACTATTTATCCAAGAGATTTACCGACCGTGGAATCTGGTAGGAGGCAAACTTATGTATGTTAGATCTAGATCGGAAACCATGTATCAAGTCATCTTGCACGTCATGGTTATTATTGTAGCCATCGCTTCCGTATTTCCGCTCATTTATGTTCTTGGCATGTCGCTAACGACACAGCCCGAGCTGATCGCGCGCCATTATTTCGTCATCATTCCACACGAAC
Organism: Cohnella soli; assembly: GCF_042655525.1. NCBI lineage: Bacteria > Bacillati > Bacillota > Bacilli > Caryophanales > Paenibacillaceae > Cohnella > Cohnella soli. The sequence continues at coordinate 12,012 of NZ_JBHSMI010000001.1, read as the reverse complement.
CTACGCTCGAAGCGTATAGGCGGATTATTACCTCTCCGTTAATATGGAATTCTTTCCTTATATCCGTGATCCGCAGCGTAGTCGGTCCGCTTCTAACCTTGGTGTTTACGCTGATCGGCGCGTACGTGTTGTCCCATAGAACGTTGCCTGGACGGAACGCAATGCTGTTCTTTATTCTTGCGACAATCCTGTTTGGCGGCGGGTTGATCCCGACCTACCTGGTCGTGAAAGACTTGCATTTAATCGACTCGCTATGGTCGCTCATCATTCCTGGGCTAGTTGATAGTTTCGGCCTGCTCGTTATTAAAATTTTCATCGAGAATCTGCCGGATGGCTTAATGGATTCCGCTAAAATTGACGGCGCCGGTGAAATCCAGACTCTAGTCCATGTAGTCATTCCGCTTGCCGCCCCAGCCTTGGCCGCGATTGGCCTGTTCGGCGTCGTAAGCCACTGGAACAGCTGGTTCGATGCGCTCATTTACTTGAACGATGCCAACAAGTATCCCCTACAGCTTGTATTGAAGAATATGCTGACCGGGCAGGTAATCGGTGACCAATTCAGGCAAACGATGATTCAGGATTCGGCGCGAATCACGCCGGAATCGATGAAGATGGCGACTGTCATTTTCGGTATCCTCCCTATTTTGTGCGTGTACCCGTTTCTGCAAAAGCATTTTATTAAAGGGATGTATTTGGGCGCGGTAAAAGGGTAGGTTGTGATGAGATTTCCTCCGGGGAATCTCCTACAATATATTAAATATGAAAAGGGGTCGTCCAATGAGGAGCAAAGGATTAAAAGTCTCACTTGCTATGGTATTGCTGTTATCGCTGTTATTAAGCGCATGCAGCAAGGGCAACAACGAAGCAACCGGCAGCATGACGGGTAATTCCACAAACGGTACAGAGCCAAAGAAGGAACTGACGTTTCCCGATGCTTTTCCGGAGGTGCCGAAGGCGGTTGATCCGGGGAGCTACGATTATGACGACATGAGCAAGCACTATGACATCGAGGTCGCACTGGTCGGCAATACGAATACGCCGGCATCGGAGGACCCAATCGCCGACTATTTGAACAAACAATTGAACGTTTCGCTCAAGCTAACGAATATGGCTTCCGGTGATCTGATCAACAAAATAACGGTTCGTTTCGCATCGGCGCAAGCGCCGGACTTGACTTATATCGGCGATAAAGATGTAGCCTTCTCGCTCTATAAACAAGGCCAATTGGTCGACGCGCTGGAAGTTCTCCCTTACATGCCGCAGATGATGAACTATGTCACGAAGGATTTCAAGAACTGGTCAACGCTAGATGGCCATATGGTCGGCATTCCGCGTTATTCCACATTTCCTTCGAGCTGGGGCCTGTTCATCCGACAAGACTGGCTCAAGCAGTTTGGCATGAGTATGCCAACGACCGAGGATGAGCTGTTTGCTTATGCGAAGGCTGTCGTGGAGAAAGACCCTAATAAAAATAACAAAGCCGATACTTACTTTATGGGGACCGGCGCGAATGGCCAAGGCTTCGGCATGATGGATGCTTTAAGAGCCATGTATGGCCATGCGAGTTGGAATGTCGTAGACGGGACGCTCAATCATCCTATGCTTGACGGTTCGACCAAACGATACCTGGAATTCGTCAAAAAATTGAATGATAACAAGCTGTTATCGCCTGACTGGTACACGATCGGCTGGGAACAATTCAAATCCTACACGCTGAATGACCAGATCGGTATGGTCAATTATCCAGGTTATAACCTGCTGAGTGAACAATACACGGCCAAGAAGAATGATAAGGCAACACTGGATTACTGGGCCCCGATTCAACCTTTAAAATCAAACGACGGTAAGGGCGGCATGAACTTACCTACTGGGGCTCCGGAAGGCTTGTACCTGATTTCCAAAGAAGCAGCAAAAGATCCGGGTAAATTAAAACGGATCGCACATTTCCTTGATTCGGTTATCTATCCTAACGTTAATTATTGGGCTCCTGTGCAGGGCGGCGGACCGGAAATTTATCCGGATCTGGTAAAGGTCGAGAAACATGACAACGGCACTTATACGATTATCAAGGATCCCAAAAACACACCGATCGATAATAAACCGGAATTGAAAGGAGCCGGCGACTGGCAAAATCTCGCTTACTCCCTGATTTGGGAAGTACACCAGCATTCCGATCTCGTTCCCTATAATGAACTCGGGGACAAATATACCCTGGACGTTATGGCGATGCCGCGGTATAAAAACTATGACATGTTCCTCACTTTGGATGGCCCAACCACGAAGCGGTTAGGGGAGTTTGTAAAGAAAAATGAGATTGCTTTCGTCCTCGGCAAGAGAAGCTTTGACGAGTGGGATAAATATGTCGATGAATGGAAGCGCTCAGGCGGCGATGCATTAATGAAGCAGGCGGCTGAACAACTGAAAGTGTCCCTGCCGAAATAACCATTTATATACTTACTGGATTTAGCGCATCTTGTAGATGCTCTTATCCGGTAAGTATACTTTTGTTAAGGGGCAACATTCGTTAACCGAATGGAGAGGAATGGATGATAATCGGGAAGAAGATCAGTTCGCGGATGAAGCTAATCCTGCTGTTAATCATCCCGAGTACGCTTCTCGTAGCTGTCGTCATTTATGTCGCGCAGCATCAAACTGTTCGCTACCTGCACCAAACGCAGGTCGAAGCGTTAAGCGGGATGAGTCGTCAGGTTGCATACCTAATCGAGAAGCAAATGGACGATGTTGTACTTAACATGCTTGAGATCGAACAAACGGCCAGTAAAGATAATGCGCCGGACAAGCTGCTGGAATCGATGAATACGCTTATTCGGATTCGCGGCGATTTGATTCGTGGGGTCGTATATATCGATCAGCGCGGTTCTATAACCGGATATCCCGAGTATTTCTGGGGATATTTCTCCGAACAGGAACAGAAGCTGATCCAAGAGCAGTCCGGGGAAGGCGGCCCCGCCATCGTCTGGTCCGAACCGTTTCGCTCCGGCATAGGCCGTTTGAATGCTTTTAGCCCGGTCAGCATCATTAGCAAAAACGTATATGATGAGAACGGCGTTTCCATCGGCAAGTTGGCGTTTGTTGTGGATTTGACATACTTTCTACAGGGTAGTGCCGCCTTCACAGGCAATTACGATACGCAGACCCTGTTGTTCGACCGCAACAACCAGCTAATCGATACATTAACCATAAGCAGAGATAATCCTTCTCAGCCGACCAGCTACAAAGACAAGCATATCCAAACGCTCCCGGAAGCGCTTAAGTACTTCTCCGGCAATAGCAAGTACTACGCGATAACGATATTATCGGATCAACCGAACTGGAAAATCGTGATTGTCGGAGATGTACAAAAGCTAGAGCAGCAATTCGATCCGTTCATCCAATTAGCTATCCTCGTTTGTGCAAGCGGTATCGCTGGACTCGCGCTCATCTATATTATTGTCTCCTGGTGGTTTACGCGGCCGATCCTAGTTATTTCTCGTGGTATCCGAACTGTCGCTAAAGGGAATTTGGACTATACATTTCCCATCAACCGCAAGGATGAATTTGGCGAATTGGCGCTTGAGATCAACCGGATGATGCGAACGATCAAACAGTTAATCATTGATTTGACGACGACGGAAGAGAAGAAGCGGCAGGCGGATTTTCAAGTTCTGCTGTCACAGATCAACCCTCATTTTTTATACAACACGCTGAATACGATCGATATCCTGATCGATTTCGGAGAGAAAAGCGAGCTTCATCAAGTGATGTCCGGACTGACAAGGCTTCTGAAATATGGCTTGGACCGTTCGACGGATTTGCGTACGCTTCACGAAGAATTGCTTAACGTTAAAGATTATTTATACATTTTATCAATCCGCTACGGCAACCGATTCACATTCAATGTGGTCGATCCGGGTGAACTGACCAATAGCATGGTATTAAAGCTTATCCTGCAGCCGATTGTGGAGAACGCCGTGTTCCACGGTCTCCATCCGCTCGCAGATCGCGTAGGAAGACTATTGGTGACAGCAGTGGCAGAAGGAAACGATATCCGAATTGTTGTGGAAGATAATGGCGTTGGGATGTCGAAGAGCAAAGTCCGCGAGTTACGGACAGCGTTTGAGCTGGAAGGAATGCCGCAGGAGAATAGCATAGGATTACAAAATGTAAATAGGCGAATTCGGCTGTATTATGGCTTGAACTACGGCCTGCAGATTGACAGCGAGGAGGATGTCGGTACGACCGTAACGGTTAGGCTCAAGATCCTGAGGGAGAAGGAGTGAGAGCGGGATGCAAAAAGCGATCACGCTGATGGTCGTTGATGATGAGCCGTTGACTAGGCGCAAATTGCGCAGCTTTGGGCTTGCCGAGCATGGCTATGAAATTATCGGAGAAGCTGAAAATGGCGTTCAGGCGCTTGAACGGATAGACAGGCTTAAGCCGGATATTATACTCGCGGATATCGGGATGCCGGTCATGGATGGGTTAGAGCTTTTAATGCAAATTCAGAAGCGGAACGAGCCGCCAAAGGTTATCATGCTAACCTGTTATGAAGACTTTACCAAAGCTCAGACAGCTATCCGTTTAGGGGCTTTCGATTATTTAACAAAGCTTCTGCTCAGCGAGGAGGACCTTCTTAGCGGTTTGGACAAAGCAGCATGCCAATTACGCAAGGAAAGAAATGCTTCTGAACAAACGATCCGCTTCATGCTGCAAGAGCTAACCTTATTTCCATCGGAGCGTACACTATTGCAACTTCAGCAGAGTCCATTTAAGCCGCGCCAATTCGCGTTGGCGACGATCCGTGCCGATATGACAGCCGATCAATGGCTAATTGCCACACATCCCTCATTGGAAACGGTGTGCGAGCCGTATCGCTCCATCGTCATACGCATGCCGGACCGCCTATGGAGCATCCTATTTGTTTCATTCGCGGAAAACGACACATGCGATTTTCACGGCTGGTGCACCCAGCAATGCTCTTCGATTAGCGCTATTATGAGTGATTCGCTGGAACGGAATCATTATTTGATGTCATTCATCCCGATCCGACGCCGTTTAATGGAATTATTCAGGGCATATAAGGATAGCGTCGAACTGTTCGACACCGGCTTTTATTTAGATCAAGGGAAGCTGTTACAGGAGCACGATAACAGGGTGTTTGCCGCTGACAGTACGGAGCCGATTGAGGCAGAAACCGAAAGCATCCGGAAAGCGGTAGCAGAACGGGATTATAAAGAGGCAGCAAACGGTATTCGCGAATGGTTGGAGCTGACCAAGCAATTACAACCGCATCCAGATCGCGTCAAGGAGCTAGGCAAGGAAATCGTTCATATTGTTGCTGGACATGTCGGAATGGTTGGCAGCCACTACGAACCACTTCCTGAACTCAAGTTTTCGCTAATGGGAAGGTTAACTGCGGCTTTGCATCTTTCCGAGGTATACGATATTATGCAAACGCTTATCCAATTCGTTCATTCGTTGAACAGTTCCCCCCTAACGATGCGTACGGAAATCAAGAAGGTAATCCACTACATTCATAAACATTATCGCGATGTTGATATCGCTTCTGCGGCTGAATACGTCAATCTAAGCCCTAGCTGGTTCAAAACATTGTTTCGCAAGGAAACGGGGGTAAGTTTTCACGAGTTTGTTCAATCCTATCAATTGGAAATGGCTAAGCAGCTCATGGTAACGACGGACATGAAGGTATACGAGGTGGCCCAGGCTGTCGGCATCACGAATACCCGTTACTTTTCACGGTTGTTTACCAGAAGCTTCTCCATGCCGCCCCTCGACTACCGCAAACAAAATGGCCCCCTCTTCATCCCTTGAAGCGGAGGCTATTTTGTTGTTGTTTCAAAAAATCTATCTGTGCACATTTTCAGTCCCTGAGTGTACATTTCCAGGCAGCAAGGCATGGTATATTACTTGATGAAAACGCTATCATTTCTTAAGGAGTGATCGAAGAAGTTGGTTTGCTAGCTCAAATGAATGTAGAGGAGAGAGGTAAAAACATGAAGAAGAACACAAGTATGCTGCTCATTGCTGCATTGGCTGCAACGTTTCTTTTTGCGCAGAATGAGTCTGAAGCGAAGAACGGGTCGATTCCCCCAAGGCCCAACGGTCCCGTGCAGAAAATGGATGTGCCATTCCCCATTGGGGTGTTCTGGATTCAACCTGCCGGCGAAATTACCGATGCCAGTATGGAAGATATCAAGAATATGAATGTTAATTTCCTAGTCCCTCATAATGGCACGAATAGCTTCTCTACGAATGATCGAGTCATGGATTTTGCTGAAGCTCATGATTTGAAAGTAATGGCTTTCGATGAACGCTTCAATTATCAATTCACCAACAAAAGCGAGCCCCTATCCGCTGAAGTACTCGCAGCTCCTCAAGATAATGTAGATCATTACAATGGGAGACCGGGATTGTTAGGTTACAACATTGTTGACGAACCAACCGGCTATGAGTCAATCGATAATGTAGCTCAAGTACAGGACTTATTCAGAGCGCATGATCCTGATCATATGACCTTCGTCAATCTGAATGGTTACTGGGATAATTATAATCATACGGGGTATTCGAAAGACGTATCTGGGGAATTTGCAACGCCAAATTCTCCGCTAGGTCAAAGCTTCCGGACAATGCCGGACGAGAAGAAAATAACGTCCATTCAAGTATGGCTCGACTACAATCAATTCAAGGATGACGAGAAGTTAACGATGAACATCTGGGATTCTCCCCAAAAGAAGAAGCTTATCGATAGCAGCACACTCACTCCGGAATCGGCCAGATTATTCACAACGTTTAATTTTGATGCGAAGGTCAAGGGAAATACCGATTATTACTGGGAGATCGTCCATGAAGGCGGGGGCGACAACAGTGTCGGTTGGATCATACGGTCGAAGGATGGCGAGAACTGGTATCCGCAGGGAACAGGTTATGTGAAAGGGACACCAATAAATTCGGACTTCTTCTTCTTTGTCAATTCTTCTTTCTATGAGAACTACGTATCTCAATGGGCAAGTAAAAACCCGGATATGTTAAGCTTCGATTATTATCCTTTCGGGCATAACAGCGGTATCTATGAACACACCTATAGAACATTGGAAATCGTGCGGCGTCAATCTTTGAAGCATAATCTGGACCTATGGTCTTATATGCAATCCGTTGGAACCGAATCGATGCGGGTGCCGAATGAAGGCGAGATGAGATATAATCTCTACACGAATTTGGCTTATGGTGTCAAAGGAATCATCTACTTCACCTATGGTACGCCGCAGATTCCGGGTTTCCAAGATGGGTTGCTTAATTCGAATGGTGAAAAAACAAACAAATATTACTATGCGCAGCAGAATAACGCGGAGTTGTTACAGTTGGGGGGAACCCTGAAACAATTAACTTCGCTAGCGGTATATCATACAGGCAGCACAATACCCGCGGCAACGAACCGACTTCCGGCCAAATCGGCCGTTCAACCTGCGGATAGCAACGAGCCCTATATTATTTCTTATTTCGAACATCAGAATGGGGATCCCTATGTGATGATTGTGAATCGGGATTTCGATCATGCGAGAGTGGGTACGTTTACGTTGAAACATAAGCCTAAATGGATCAAAGAAATATCGAAAGTTAACGGGACAGCCATTGATACGAACTATGACAAGAAAACCGGACAACTGACGCTTTCCTTCAAACAAGGCGAGGGCATCCTTCTGAAGCTTCCCGCAGGTTATGATTTAGACTAATTCTGGTTGGAAGAATGTTAAACCCCGAAGTCAAAGCCGAGACGGTCACCATTCTGGTGGTTGCCCCGGCTTTTTTATTCAATCTGAGTAGCTATGAATGGCGGGTTTCTGCGGCGGCAAGGCGGGTATCTTTGGCAGACAGTACTTGTTTCGTTCCCTTAGCTTCGGTTGGTTTTATATTGAGGGGGATAATGTTCGTCGGTCGGCATTGGTGAACGACTTCGCGCCAATTAAATTCACCTCGTTGAAGGGAGTGCACGAGTAACTCTGCAGTTGCCATATTCGTGGCTACGGGGATACCGTACACATCGCATAGGCGGAGCAATGCTGTAATATCAGGTTCATGCGGCTGCGAAACCAAGGGATCCCGGAAAAAAATCAACAAGTCCAGTTCATTATGGGCCACCATAGCTCCAATTTGTTGATCGCCGCCAAGGGGGCCTGACATGAATCTCAAAATATTCAAAGTTGTATTCTCCATAATCAAGCCACCCGTTGTGCCGGTTGCGAATAAGTTATGATCTTCGAATAATGCTTGATAAGCAATGACGAATTGAACCATATCTTCTTTCTTCTGATCATGAGCGATAAAAGCCACATTCATAGCGAAGGTAACCTCCTTGAATATTTCAATGTAATGATATGTAACATAAAAGTACCATAATAATTTGATATAGACAACAAAATTCAAATTTAAACTACAAATCTCGATTTTATGTAACGTTATATAACAAAATAGTAACATAAAATTGAAGGGTGAACTTGTGTGTGGACCAATGGCCCTCTTTACAGGTACCATGATTTATGATTAACGTTAATCTTTCAAATGAGGTGACCTCAAGAAAGGTGGATTTTTGCCATGAATGAAAAAGAATATCGAGACTTTTATGATAGAGTTGGGCAATTGAACGGATGGGATTTCAGTAAGTTGAAGTGTCGAGTTGAGGAAACACAAGCAAACTTGTATGAAGAAGTTAAGAAATGTTGTAAACGTTCAGATCTATTGCTCGACATCGGTACCGGTGGTGGTGAGGCCATTCTTGCACTCCGCGAGGCAGCGCTAATCTTGGTTGGAATCGACCTCTCGTCAGGCATGATTCAAACCGCGAATGCTAATTTAAGAAATTCCGGAGCAACAAACGTACGCTTTATTCAAATGGGTGCCGAAAGGCTTGATTTTCCTGAACAGTTCTTTGACGTAATCTCTTGCCGACATTCGGATTTTAGCGCACATCAAGTGGCAAAAGTTTTATCCAACGGTGGAACATTTTTCACCCAGCAGGTGAGTGAGGGGGATAAAATAAATCTGAAACAAGCGTTTGGAAGAGGCCAGAGTTATGGTGAATCAGACGGTAATTTGATGAAGAAGTATATTAATGACTTATCAGAAGCAGGATTTATTGAAATACAGTCGTTTGAATATGATTCGGCGGAATATTATGAGACGCCTGAAGACTTCATGTTTCTCCTTAAACACACACCGATTATCCCTGGTTTTGGACAAAATCAGGATGATTTTGAGATTCTTCGCGCATTTATTGGTGACAATCAAACTGAAAAGGGGATTCGAACAAATTCAAAGCGATTTATAATAAAGGCACGTAGATAAAGGTAAATAGGTTTCCGAGGATTAAAAAAGGCTTAGCAGATGCTTGCCGATAAAAGCATATATGAGCATCCCCGGAATTTTGCCTATTGCCGATGCAAATGCATAGACTGGGAAAGGAATACAAGCGGCTCCGGCATAAATGGAAACGACCGATTGCGGAAGCACGGGGATAAGACGCGCCAATAAGATGGAAACAAACGGATTTTTCTTCACTTTTGCATGAAAGGAAACAATACGTTCGTTGGTCGACAGCCATTTATTCGCTTGATCACTATAAAAAATTCTAGTGTAGGCGTACATGAGAAGGGAAGATATCCAAGCACCGGTCCAACACAGTAAGGCCCCTGGGAGAGTGCCGTACATAAATGCCATGATCCCGATGACAACGCTATAAGGGAGAATAGGAAAAAAGGTGAAGCAAATCGTTATCAACAGCATGAGGAAGACGGAATGGGAGCCGTGTTGCATCCAAGCCAGAAGCTCGGACTTATAAACGATAAGCATGCTTATCGTTAATGCGTAAAAAAGCAAAGCAAGCCATCTTTTTATTTTCGCGTTACTTGACGGAGCATATCTATTTCTCATGAATCGATTATACAGAAATACTGAGGAGAAATCATTTGCACGTTATCGTAACACCCAGAACGCCCCTGTATCATCTAGGCGAATTCATGCATAGGTTAATCTCACCGCTATAACTGCATTGGGGGCAAAGTGATGCACTGGTTTTCTATTCTCATTATCGGGATTGCTGCCAACATAGACAATTTAGGAATCGGCGTAACTTTTGGAGCCCGTTCAATTAAAGTGCCACTGCTATCTAACATTCTTATTGCGTTGTTATCCATGGCAGCTACGTATCTGGCAATGTCCGCAGGATTGTATTTATCTCACTTAATCTCTCCGTTTTGGGGCAACTTAACCGGAGGTTTTGTTATCATTTTTCTCGGCATTTGGGGGATTCGCGCTGCCTTGGCATCAGGTAAAAACTCTGGTGGGAATACCGAATATAATGACCCTAATCATGTATCTGACAGTTTGGTTGATAGAACCGATAAAAATAATGACCGAGTTATATCATGGGGCGAATCGATTTCACTAGGCTTCGCACTCGCTATCAACTGCATTGCGAGTAGTTTAGGTGCCGGTGCCAGCGGGGTTTCTCCCATACTTACTGCGGTTTCGGTCGGCCTTTTCTCTCTATTATCTGTTGATGTTGGGATTCGGCTGGGGAGTAGAGTTGCGAAATCGTGGATTGGTAAGTACTCTAATTTCCTGGGATGTATCCTGTTAATTATCATTGGGTGCTATGAAATAATCGTGTAACGCGTTATAAGAAAAACCGTCAGTGAAGCTGACGGTCCTTTTGGGTTTGGCGGTTATTTGCGATCTTGTGCAGTTGCACAAAGAGCATCTCTTTCAAGGTTTTTTCCGAAACTGGGCCCTTTAATTGCATGAATAACATTTGATTAATCCACTTCACCCCAATTGTGAGCAACTGGGCTGAAACAAGTGACTTTTCTGCAATTACTTCGCCAAAATCGGGTAAATACTGAAATGAGGTGATCATTATACACTTAGACAACTATAAGGAATTACAGATGAGATCCTCCGCTTGTATCGATGCATTGACCGGTGATCCAACGGCTTTCCGGGGAGGCTAGAAATGCTGCAACATCAGCGATATCTAGTGGTTCTCCCCATCTTCCGAAGATCGAATAATCGGCCCCAAATTTCCGCGCAGAAGGATCTTGCATCATTGCGAGATTCATATCCGTGGCAACGAATCCGGGTTGAATGGCATTGATGGTAATCCCGCGAGGGCCTAGTTGGTTGGATAGTGTTAGCGTAAGTGTATTAATGGCCCCCTTGGTCATACTGTACGCCGCAATGACAGGGAGGGAGATTCTTGTCACCGCCGAGGACAGATTAATAATTCGGCCTTCGTCCCGTAAACGCGGAAGAGCCTGTTGAATCAGAAAGAACGGTGCTTTCACGTTAATATTCATGATTTCGTTAAAGGCTTCTTCGGTCGTTTCTTCAATGGATGCTTGTAGGGCGATTCCAGCGTTGTTGACAAGAATATCAAAGCGATTGTCCCCCGTGCGTTTGTTTAAGGCTTTGTCTAATGCTTCATAGAGAGCTGTTACGCCATTAGAAGATCCAAGATCGCTTCCTAGTGTGAATGCCTGCCCTCCATCCCGCTCAATCTCGCGAACGACTTCATCTGCGGAAGCTTGATTTTTGCCATAATGGACGGCTACAATAGCACCTTCTTGCGCCAGGCGCAGCGCAATAGCACGTCCAATCCCCCGGCTCGCACCTGTAACGAGAGCCACTTTTCCATGCAATTTTTTCATATCCTTTTCATCTCCTCCGTTTTTCATTTCAGTTATACCACGGGAGCGGTTTTGTAATGTTGCCCTTATATTCGGCTAACGACAAGCGGAGTAAATCGCCCGTGCGAGACTGTACTCCTTTCTTGTTTTAAGAAAAATTTTAAGTTTGCCCCTATTTCTTTTTTAACAGTTTTCTTTATTCTTCAAGGAGAGTAAAGGAGCCATTCCTGTAATGAATGAATTCGAGGTTTGAATGAAAAAAGCACCTTCTGTATACTGGGGAACGTTCCGACCAAAGAACAAATCCCAGCGC